>NZ_JBHEZX010000002.1:333215-676609 GCF_042511045.1 Streptacidiphilus alkalitolerans | reverse complement strand
CGCGCCGCCCTGGCCGCCGAGGCCAAAGCCAGAGCCGAAGCCGCAGCCAAGGCCAAAGCAGAAGCCGCAGCAGCCCACCGCCACTGCTCCTGGTACGACGTCATCTGCCAAGCCGAAGTCCACACGGCAGCAGCCCTGGAGATAGCCCTTGCCGTTGTCGTCGTCGCCGCCGTCATCGCGGTCTGCGTCGCCGCAACCGCAGTCTGCATCGCAGGAGGCATGGCGTTCGGCGAAGCCACACTGTCCACCGGCTCACTCGCCATGGGCGCCGTAGCCGGCGTCTCAGCCGGAGTCAGCACCGCAGCCACAGCCGCCGGCCTCACAGGACTGGCCATCGCCTCCGGGGTAGTTGCCAACATCGCGGGCGCAAGTAGCTTCGGCGTAGGCGGAGGTGGCGGCGGCGTTGAACCTGGATGCTCTGCCGGAAACAGCTTCGACCCGAAGACCGAGGTCCTCCTGGCGAACGGGAAGACCAAGCCGATCAAGGACCTGAAGGTCGGCGACCAGGTCGAGTCGGCGGACCCTGATACAGGCCACGACGCCGGTGCCAAAACGGTGACGGCAACCATGGTCAACCACGACGACAACCTCATCGACGTCGTCGTGGACACAGGCCACGGCCACAGCGCGGTGCTGCACACCACCACCGAGCACCCGTTCTGGGACGCCACCCTCCACACCTGGGTGTTCGCAGCCGACCTCATACCCGGACACACGCTCGCCACCACCCACGGCACCGCTCCGACCGTACTGGCCACCAAGGTCACCCCCGGAGCCGCCGACCGCTACAACCTCACCATCGAGGAACTCCACACGTACTATGTGGAGGCCGGTACAGTACCTGTCCTCGTTCACAACACTTTGTGCGGCTCTGGGTTGCATGAGGCGGGCACATGCGGGTGCGGGGGGCCCGACAGCGACACCAAAGCCCCCTATACGAAGCCTGAGGGCAGTGATGACAAGGCAAGCACCTTCAACACTGCGATAGGGAAGATCGAGGCCGGTGTCAAGGATCTCAGTCATACGGGAACGGCAATGCCGCATCCGGCTCCCATACCGTACGGCGGGGCCAATGCTCCTGCGGCTGATCCTTTGTCCAATGGAGCGCTCTTTCTCGCCGGGCTCATGCATGTGGCGGTTCCCCCGATACGAGCGGGCATAAGAAGGATCTTTGGAGGCGGCGCTTCGTCTTTGGAATGACATTCGGAGGAAGGTACACCTTGGACGCGGTCCTGGCGGAATCAATTTTCCGTGACGTATGGGAATCCCTGTCGGCGATCGATGGGGACGTGGAGAGTTCATTCGCCCGTTCCGGGCATGAATTCCCACTCCTCACCTCTGTCTTGTTCTATTCAGCCGTCCGATCCGAGTTTCATGATCAACAAGATGTGAGGGTGATAACTAGAGCCATCGGTCGTGCGATTTCCAAGGTGCCCAATGGATATCTCCATCTCTTCGCGCCCCGAGAAGCTGAGGCATTGATTCGCGCACAGGTATTTGGCGAGACCGATCTCCTTTCGGACTATTCAGTGGCCTCTCTGGAACTTCGAAACACGGTGCTGGCCCTTACCAGGAGCCTGTGTCAAGAGGTGGCGCGCTCGCAGCCGGATCGGAAACTATTTCGCCTTGCCGTCCTGGAGACGATTGCTGAGTACAGATCTCCAAATATGCTGCAGGAGATGCTAATCTCACTTCTTGACCCGGGCGCACTGCGGGGAGGCGGCTATGAGGACCTGCTTTCCTGCCTTGAGGTCGCTGCGCGCGCGGCAATGCCAGCCACTGCAAGCAGCTGACTGAAACTCCTCGACTGCACCAGGTCCTGGCGATCGCATGTGTAGTAATTTGCAAGCAGAAACAATGAGGAGCTGACTTGTGAGGGGCCCTTTCAGGCGCACATCGGGAATTCCGAATTCACTGGCTGGCATATGGCTCTCAAACCTTCTTAAAAGACGAGAAGAGGATCAAGCACTCCGAGGCCTGCGCCAGGCGAATCCAGTGGTCGAGCAGGACCAGGCGGCCATGGTCGAGGCGATCTTCGAGAAGCTCGTGAGATCCGTATTCGCTCCGGGTCAAGATGTTCACGACATCGCCGAATTTGTCGGCTTGATGGTAGGGAGGCTCAGCGAATCGAACAAAGTCAATCGCATGGACTCTGAAGCCTTGATTCGCGTCGCCCTGGGTGAGCAGGAAGTGTACCTCGAAGGGATTGGTGCCGTGGATTCTCTGCAGATCAAGGGCTACGTAGCATTTATGGCTGCTGAGAGGCTCGGAATGTCGGAAACCGATATTGACCGTCTCGTGCACGAGACCGAGACTGATCTTTACGAGCGGGGCCATACGCTGCTGAGGTTGAAAGGGTCTCAGTGAGGCAGCCGTCAATCAGGTGCGGGCGGTACTGGACCTTCTTCAGCTTGCGCTTCATGACCCGGACCGGGTGGTCCAGGTTGGCGGCGGCGAAGTGCGCCAACCCGCACTTGAGCAGCGACCAGACCCCCTCTTTCGGGCTGAGGCCCGGCGCATACGAGGGGAACGCCCGGACCTCGGGGGTGTGTCCGCGAGGTGCCCAGGTCCGTCCCCTCGGAGGCCGCAGGCTCGCCACGATCGGCCGGTTCAGTGCCGCCTGTCGGCCGGGTGGCGGGTGCACATCAGCCAGGCGTCGGTGCGCTTGAGCACTGCGTCGGAATTGACCGGCTGTGGGTCGATGATGCCTGCGGAGAACTCCGGGGAGTTCGGTGAACTGCCCGAAGGAGCAGGACCGCCAGGGCCAGCATCCGTTGATAGAGCTTCCTGAGCGTCACGCAGTGGACTCGGACGATCTCGTGGCTGAGCTGCGCAGCCAGTGCGGCCTCCTCCGCAGTCGGCTGGAGGAGGCCATCGCGTTGTTCCTTTAGGGCATCTGTACCAGGAGCCGGCCCCTCTAGGCGCTCTGTCCGATCCCCACGCCCTTCGGGGTGCGGCCGAGGACGAGGGTGAGGAAGCCGAAGCTGTCGCGGTAGTCGCGCAGCCACTCCGAGCGGTGGGTGGAGGCGACGGCGAGCACCTCGGCGCAGGCCGGGTCCTCGGGGTGGTCCAGCGCCCAGGTCGTGAGGGAACCGGTCCAGCACCACTCGAAGTCGTCGAGTTCCTCGCGGGTGCTGATGTGTCCGAAGACCGGGGTCCAGCCGTGGGCGACGACACTGTCCATGGTCGTCGCCAGGTCCTCGTACGAGCCCAGCATCTCGCGGGCGGCCGGGCTGGGCTTGCTCTGCCAGAAAGCGTCGCCGACCAGGACGCGCCCGCCGGGTGCGAGGTGCTTGCCGGCGGCGTCGAGCGTGGGCAGCAGGCCGCCGAAGGCATGAGTGGCACCGACGCTGAGTACCGCGTCGAAGGGCTCGGCGGAGACGAACTCCGCGGCGTCCTGCTGGTGCAGCAGCAGCCGCTGATCCACCCGCAGGGCGACGGCCTCGCTGCGGGCCTTGGCGAGGGCCCGGGCCGAGAGGTCGACGCCCTCGGCGGTCACCCCCGGATACCTGGCCAGCGCCCGCAGCAGCCAGGCCCCCTCCCCGCAGCCGAGGTCGAGCACCCGGGTCCGGCCGCCGCGCCCGGTGCTCGCGGTGTCCGCGAGGCTCGCGGAAGGCACGGTGTTCACGGTGCGGTCGAGCAGCCGGTCCACCGAGGCGTCGCCGAGCGGGCTGTTGATCGGGTGCTGGGTATGCGCCAGTTCGGAGATCATTTCAGGGTTCATGCCGCGCAGCCTGGCAGCCCCGGACGCTCCTCGCATCCGCTTTTGGCCCGACCCGCACCGGCCTGCCGGCTGTCACAGGGAGGCGGCATGGATGCGGACCGGCAGCCCGTTCCGGGAGACGGCGTCGCGTTCGAAGGGGAGCCCGATCTTCTGCGCCACCCGCTGGGACGGCGTGTTGTCCGGTCGGATGATCGCGACGAGCCGCTTGGCGTCGAGCACGTCGCGGGCGTGGTCGCGGCAGGCCGCCGCGGCTTCGGTGGCGTAGCCGTTGCCCTGGAGCTCGGCCCGGACCCGGTAGCCGACCTCGAGTTCGACGACTCCCTCGACCTGCTGCGGAGTCAGGCCGCAGTCGCCGACGAATTCACCGGTGGCCCGGAGGGTGAGCAGCCAGAGCCCGAACCCCTGCTGTCGGTAGAGGCCCTGGTTCCAGCGGATCCAGGAGAGCGCTTCGTCCCGGTCCTTGGGACGCGGGTAGTACCGCATCACCCGCGGGTCGCCGAGGAGCGCGGCCATGTCGTCCAGGTCGTCCTCGGTCATCCGGCGGAACGTCAGCCGCGCGGTGGGAGCCGGGACCTGTCGCTGGTTCAGCTGCTGGTTCATAGGAGGCGAGCGTAGACGACCACGTTGTCCTGGTACTCCTGCTTCTGGAACGGTCCACCGCAGGTGATCAGCCGCAGCTCCGGGTCCGGGCGGGCGCCGTAGACGGCGGCGGTGGGGAAGGCGTCCTTGGGATAGTGCTCCACCGAGGTCACCTGGAAGCGGACGGTGCTGCCGTCGGTCAGCGTGATCGTGACGATGTCGCCGATCCGCAGCAGCCGCAGGTCCGCGAACACGGCGGGCCCGCTGTACGAGTCCACATGCCCGACCAGTACGGCCGGTCCGGCCTGGCCGGGGACGGGGCCCGCGTCGAACCAGCCCACCTGGTCCGGGTTCTTGGGAACGGCCAGCGCGCCGTCGGCGGTGAGGCCGAGCGACTCGGTCGAGGCCCGCACCTTCAGCGCGGGAATGCCGATCTCGCGCGGACGGGCGGCGGTCCTGGCCGCCGGCGCGCCGCGCTGGGCCACCACCGGCCCGGGGACCGGCCCGGTCGGGGCCGCGTCGGCGCCGGCCACGACCGGGTTCGGCACCGATGCGGCCGGGTGGTCCAGGGATACCCCCAGCCCGATCGCGCCCGCGACCGCTGATGCTGTCCCCACCAGCACCAGCATCAGCGGTCGAGGCGCGGTACGGCCCCAGAGGTAGGGCTTCGCGTGGCGTCCCACCGGCGGCTCAGCGCCGCCGCAGACGCCTGGCGGCGACCAGGACCACCGCTGTGCCCGCCAGCAGGGCGGCGGCCCAGCCCGCAGTGTCGGTGAGCGACCTGCCCGCCGGGGCCGCCGCGCCGCCGAGCCCGGCGGCCACGCCGCCCTTGGGCTGGACCGCCGCTCCGGCGGAGTCGATGAGGTCCACCACCCGCGGGGCGGCATCGGTGGACGACAGCACCACCAGGGTGTGGGTGCTGCGGCCGACCAGGTCCACCGTCTTGGTGGTACTGGCGGCTCCGGCCGCCACCCTGACCGTGGTGCTGCCGGCCGGGACGGTCCGGTACGGGGTCGAGGTCGGGAAGCGCAGATCGCCCTGGTCCCGGCTGGCCACGTTCACCGAGACGCTCGGCTGGGTAAGCGAGGCCTGGATCACCCGGACCCCCGCTTCCCCGCTGGGGGCGGACAGCTGGTCCGGGAGGGTCTGCAGCTGCAGCGCCTTGGTGGGGCCGAGGCCGGCCACGGTGTAGGCCCTGCCGCGCACCACGTCCACGGTGGAGGAGATCACCGGCGGCACGGTGGACTTGGCGCCCGCGAGCCGCATGGCGACGGTGTACTCGCCGGTCGCCACCGACTCGTAGGGGGAGGCGTCCCCGTAGGCGACGTGCTTGAGCACCAGGGCCGCGGCGGCGCCGCCGTACGGGTAGAGGTAGACGTCCACCGGCGGGGTGCCGGGGGAGAAGTGCGCCAGCCGGAGCCAGCCGCCGTTCCATGCGTCGGGGCTGGGCGCGGACGCGGCGGTGGCGGCGGGGGCCGCCAGGATCGCGGAGCCGAGGGCTGCCGCGAGCAGGGCTGCCGTGGGTCTGAGCTGACGTGGTGTCATGGGTCGCAACTCTCTGGGTCGGAGCGTCGGAGTGTCGGAGCGTCGGAGGGTTCCGGGTCGTCCTCACTGCGCCGGGGCGAGTGGGCCGGGTTCGGAGTAGCGCAGCAGCAGCGCGGCGGCGGAGTCGCCGTGCGCCGCGACGGTGCTGGTGCTCAGCGGGCGGTAGGGCGGCTGCTGGGCGCCGATCAGAGTGCGCAGCGCGCGGGCCTGGGGGCCGGTGCCCGTCGCCGGCCGGTGGTCGATGGTGGTGATCTCCAGCCCGGTGAGCGGGATCGCGGGCCCGGCTCCGGGAGCGGTCGGGCCGAAGGAGGAGACGGTCAGCACATGTCCGGTGCCCAGGGTGGCCAGGACCGCGCAGACCCGCAGGTCGACCAGGCCCTGGCTGATCTGGAGCCGGGCCTGCGGGGCGAAGACGATCCGGCTGTTCGACAGCAGCGCAGTCCCCGCCTGTTCGCGCTCGGCCACATCGGTGGCCAGCTGCCGGGTGTAGGCGGCGCGTCCGGCGTGGGCGATCGGCTGGACCGTCACGACCTGGGCGCCCGTGCCGAACTCGGCGAGCGGCTGATCGGCCGTCAGTGCGGTCAGCGCGTCCCCCAGTCGGCTGCGCAGGGTTGCGGTGACCAGGACCGCGTCCGCTCCCTGCAGGGCGTCGGCGCTGTCGCCGACCGGGACCAGGGAGGAGAGCGGGAAGCCGAGCGAGGCCAGCGTTCCGCAGAGGGCGGCGTCGCAGGCGACCAGGTTGCCGGGGCCGATGTCGGCGATCACCCACTGGGCGACCTGGGTCCGGACCGCCGGGGACGGCACCCCGCTGGGCTCGGCGCCGGCAGTACCGGGGCCGGACGCGAGGGGGGCGGCCTGCGGACGGGTCGTACCACCGCCCTGGCTGCCACTGCCCTGCTTGCCACCCAGCGCCACGCCCGCGCCGGCCAGCCCGATCACCACAACGATTCCGGCCAGCACGGTGAGCACTATTCGGCCGGTCGACCTGCCCCCCTGCCGGATCTGCGGTGGTCTGGGCCCGAGGCCCAGCCGTCTTCGGGCGAAGGAGCGGAATGTGTTCCAGTACACCCGGAGCCAGGACGGCTCGCGGCCCGGCGCCTGCTGTTCGAACGGCCCGTCCGGTTCGACCGGTTCTTCGGGCATGGGCAGCGGCCCGGCGGCGAAACCGGGAGGCCGGTTGCGTGCGACGGGACGGCGGGGCTCGAAGAGGTTCTGGGGCATGGCGCGCTCATCAAGGAAGGAGAGGCGGCCAGAACCTGAAGGTCGTGGTGTACGTCAGCAGCGCACACGCATCGCCGGTTCACAGCCGGACAGGAAACGCCCGAAGTGACCAAATGCAAGCTAGATATCAGCACACATGGACGACTGTGGCAACAGTTGTCGCTTCCTGTATCAATCCCTGGGATCCCTGACGGGCGCCGCAGCCCCCGTCAGGCGCGGCCGGCCGACTGGTGCTCGGGCGCCGACTGGATGGTGCTGGTCGGCGTCGCCAGGGCTTCGGGCCGCGTGGCGGTGGCGCTGTCCGGAGCGTCCTCCGACTTCATCGCGCCCACCTCGGACTTGAGGATGCGCAGCGACTTGCCCAGCGCGCGGGCCGAGTCGGGAAGGCGCTTGGCTCCGAAGAGCAGGAGCACCACGACGGCGATGATGAGGATTTCAAGTCCGCGGTTCTCAAGCACGTGGATCCCTCTCGGTCGGTTCGGGCCTGCGTCGGCTGTACTTGGTATTCGTCGCCGTCGGGAGGGCGGATGGGTCCTGTACCTCCGTTCGACAGATAGCCCGCAGGAGTGAATCCAGGTTTTGCCCGCGATTTTGACCCATCCACCGGGGATGCGGTGTCGAAGCAGTCGCATGGAGGTACCGGTATTCGGCCGGTACGCCGTGAGTGTTTCGAGATGGGGCGTGATGGGCGAGGAACACCTCGATACCCGGTTGCTGGCGGAGTTGACCGAGCAGTCGCAGGATCTGAACAGCGATGCGCTGCGGATCACTCGGGAAGCGCTGACCGAGTACAAGCAGCAGCAGGAGCCCGTGCGGCGCTGGTGGCAGCGCGGCACCGCGGTGACCGCGCTGGTCGGCGGCGCGGCGCTGCTGGGGACGGCCCGTGCCGCCGCGGCGTCGAGCGACGACATCATGGCGCTGCAGACGGCGGCGTCGTTGGAGAACCTGGCGGTGAGCGTCTACAAGACCGCCGCCGGGCTGCCGTTCATCAAGGACGGCAACAAGACGGTGGTGGCGTTCATCACCAAGACGACCAGTCAGCACACCGCGCACGGACAGGCGTTCAACGCGGCGGCCACCCAGGCCGGCGGCAAGGCCCAG
Organism: Streptacidiphilus alkalitolerans; assembly: GCF_042511045.1. Taxonomy (NCBI): domain Bacteria; kingdom Bacillati; phylum Actinomycetota; class Actinomycetes; order Kitasatosporales; family Streptomycetaceae; genus Streptacidiphilus; species Streptacidiphilus alkalitolerans. The sequence goes on along the minus strand of NZ_JBHEZX010000002.1, from coordinate 668,439 downwards.
AACGCGCCGGACCCGAAGTACGCGGCGGTGGTGAAGCAGATGCTGCCCTCGATCAAGACCCCGGCGGACGTGGTGAAACTGGCGATCACCTTGGAGGACGTGGCCGCGCAGACCTACACCAGCTACGTCTCCAAGGTCAGCGACCCGCAGCTGCGCAAGCTGTTCGCGTCGGTGGCCCCGGTCGAGGCCCAGCACCGTTCCACCCTGCTGGCGGTGCAGGCGCTGCTGGCCGGCGGCGCGCCGCAGCTGATCGCGATCCCGACGGACGCGGCCAAGCTGCCCGCCGCCGCCGGGAGCGTCGGATTCCCGGACGCGTTCTACCCGACCAAGAGTGCTTCGCCGATCAGTGAAGGGGCCGTGAAGTGAGTGCTGGCAACGGTGGCTGGGAGCTGCCGATCTCCGAGGGCGAGCTCTCGCGGCTGACCCGCGAACTGGACGAGGCGCACCGCGAGTACCTGCCCGCGATGCACGCCGCCGCGGCCGACCTGACCGAGGAGGTCCGCGCCTCGCGGCGCCGCTTCCTGATGGGAACCGGCGCCGTGGCGGCGGGCCTGGCACTGGCCGCCTGCTCCAGCAACTCCACCAAGTCCACGGCCGGTGCTGCCAGCAGCTCCGCGGGAGCGGCCTCCGCCTCGGCGACGGCGAGCAGCATGTACACCGGTGACCTGCAGGTGGTCGCGCTGGCCACAGCGCTGGAGAACCAGGCCGTCGGCGCCTATGGCGCGGCCCTGACGGCGGCCAAGGCGGGCAAGCTCGGCGCGGTCCCACCGGCCGTGGCGACCTTCGCGACCACCGCGATGAGCCAGCACGCGGACCACGCCAAGGCGTGGAACGCGGTGCTGACCGGGGCGGGCAAGCCGGCCATCACCACGGTGCCGCTGAGCAACCAGCCCGCCACGCTCAAGGCCCTGGGCGCGGTCACCGACGTCGGCGGGGTCGCCAAGCTGGCCCTGATGCTGGAGAACCAGGCCGCGCAGACCTACCTCTTCGCGACCTACAACGTCACCAGCCCGGCCGGTATCGCCACCGCGGCCAGCATCGCCCCGGTCGAGGCGATGCACGCGGCGATCCTCAACTTCGTCCTGGGCCAGTACCCGGTCCCCGACGACTTCCTGCCGGTCGACAAGGCCGCCAGCCCGACCCTGCTCACGGTCTGAGCAGCCGGGCTCCCTGATCTCCGTCCGCCGTGCGTGATCCGCACGGCGGACGGGTGCACCGCCCCCTACTCAATGCTCTGTGAAAGGTGACGACATGGACGTATCCCGGAATTCGCGTCGGGTGGCCCTGACCGCGGCCGTGCTGCTGCTCGCCCTGGCCGGCTGCTCAAGCTCCGGCTCCGGCGCGTCCAGCACCCCGTCCGCGACTACGGCCGCGCCTGTGTCCCCGTCCGCTTCTGCCGGGGGATCGGCGGCCACCGGCTCGCAGATCGTGATCGAGGGCTTCGCCTATGCGCCGACGACGCTGACGGTGGGTCCGGGCCAGAAGGTCACGGTGCTCAACCACGACTCCACCGCGCACACCCTCACCGCGAGCGACAAGTCCTTCGACACCGGGTCCATCGGCCCGGGCAAGTCCGGCAGCTTCACCGCACCCGCCAAGCCCGGCAGCTACCCCTACATCTGCACCATCCACCAGTTCATGCACGGCACACTGACCGTCCGTTAGGGAGCCCGTCATGGCCGTAGTCCGTACGATCCTGCGCCTGCTGGCGGCTCTCGGCCTGGCCGTCGACGCCGCCATCCACGCCAGGCTGGCCGGCCAGTACGACGCCGTCACCGCCTCCGTCAGCGAGGGCACGCTGTTCCGGGTCGAGGCCGGCGCCGCCGCGCTGGCGGTGGTGCTGGTGCTGGCCTGGCGCAGGCTCCCGGGCGATCTGTTCGCCCTGCTGACCGCGCTGGCCGGGCTGGCCGCGATCCTGGTCTACCGCTATGTCGACGTCGGCGCCTTCGGCCCGCTGCCGGACATGTACGAGCCGATCTGGTCCACCGACAAGGTCTGGGCCCTGGCCGGACAGGCGCTGGCCGCGGTCACCCTGCTGCCCCTGGTCGCGGTCGCCGTACGAGCCCGCTTCGCCCGCCCCTCCGGGCAGGGGTGAGTCAGCGCAACCAAAGGTTGCATTATGTCGAGGTGCGGGATAGCCTGATGTGCAACCAAACGTTGCAGGAGGCTGTCATGGAGTTCGGAACCATCGAGCGCGAGATCTACGTCGAGGCCCCGCCCGAGGTCGTCTTCGAGGTGGTGAGCAGCCCCGACCACCTCAAGGAGTGGTGGCCCGACGACGCCCGCTACGAGCCGACGCCCGGATCCACCGGCGAGATCGTCTTCGGGGACCGCGACGCCGACGGGATGGTGGTGTCGCTCACCGTCGTCGAGGCACGACCGCCGCGGACGTTCTCGTTCCGCTGGACGCATCCGGCCGAGCAGGTCGCGGCGGAGGGCAACTCGCTGCTGGTCACCTTCGACCTGACCCCGTCGGGCGGCGGAACGCTGCTCAGGATGACCGAGACCGGCTTCCGCGAGATGGGCTGGGAGGTCGCCGTCCTGGAGCAGCAGTACCAGGACCATGCCACCGGCTGGGACTTCTACCTGCCGCGGCTGGTCTCGTACGCCGCGAAGCTGGACGTGCGGCCATGAGCCCCGCGGTGGCCGAGCAGGTCGACGACGACCTGTGGTCGGCGATCGGGGACCCGACCCGGCGCCGGATGCTCGACCTGCTGCTCGTCGGGGGCGACGGCACCGCGACCACGCTGGGCCGGCAGCTGCCGGTCACCCGCCAGGCGGTGGCCAAGCACCTCGGCGTCCTGGAACGGGCCGGCCTGGTCCGGGCGGCGCCCGCGGGCCGCGAGAAGCGGTACCGGGTGGACGACGCCCAGCTCGCCCGCGCGGTGGCCCAGCTGACATCGGTCGGCTCGGCCTGGGACGCCCGACTGCAGCGGATCAAGCGCATCGCCGAGACGATCCAGCGCACCCGACAGGACCGTACCGAGGACTGAGGAGAGACGACATGGTGGACATCCTGCACCGGGTCGGGGTCAGCACCCCGGCCCCCGACCAGGTCTACAACGCGCTGACGACGGTCGACGGCCTCGCCGGCTGGTGGACCGAGGACACCAAGGGCAGCGGCGAGGTCGGCGGCGTCCTCGCGTTCCGCTTCCCGGTCGGCGGCTTCGACATGGAGGTCGTCGAGCTGCGCCCGAACGAGCGGGTGCGCTGGCGGGTGGTCGACGGTCCCGAGGAGTGGGTCGGCACGACCGTCGACTGGGAGCTGCGCCAGGACGGCGACTACACGATCATCCTGTTCAAGCACCAGGGCTGGCGCGAACCGGTGGAGTTCATGCACCACTGCAGCACCAAGTGGGGCTCCTTCCTGATGAGCCTCAAGGCCCTGCTGGAGACCGGCGAGGGCGCTCCGGCCCCGCACGACGTCCGGATCAGCGACTGGCACTGAAGCGTGGGCGGCGGGTCGGGGGGTAGACGATCAACCGCGGTGGATCCGTCGCCGCTGTGACCGTTGGGAGTGGCAGAGATGGCCGAAGGCACGCTGGTGGAGGACCTGTACCGCTTCGAGGACCTGCTGCCGAAGGGCGAGGCGGAGATCCTGCACCGGGTCCGCGACTTCCTGCGGCAGGAGGTCGCGCCGCACGCCGACGACTGGTGGGGCCGCGCCGCCTTCCCGCACCACCTGATCCCTCGCTACGCGGCGCTGGACATCGCCGGACTGCCCTTCCGCGACTGCCACCCCGAGCCGGTCAGCACCATGCTCACCGGCTTCATCGCGCTGGAGATGGCACGGGTGGACGCGTCCATGGCCACCTTCTACGGTGTGCACTCCGGGCTGGCGATGGGCAGCATCGCCCGCTGCGGGTCCGCGGAGCAGCGCGAGCGCTGGCTGCCGGCCATGGGGCGGATGGAGCAGATCGGCGCCTTCGCGCTGACCGAACCCCAGGGCGGCTCCGACGTCGCGGCGGGCCTGCACACCACCGCCCGCCGCGACGGCGACAGCTGGGTCCTCAACGGTGCCAAGCGCTGGATCGGCAACGCGACCTTCGCCGACCTGGTGGTGGTGTGGGCCAAGGACGAGGACAGCGGACACGTCCTCGGCTTCGTCGTCGAGGGGAGCAATCCCGGCTTCAAGGCCACCCGGATCGAGAACAAGATCGCCCTGCGCACCGTCGAGAACGCCGACATCGTGCTGCAGGACTGCCGGGTGCCCGAGGCCGACCGGCTCCAGGAGGCCCACGGCTTCCGCGACACCGCGGACGTGCTGCGCCGCACCCGCAGCGGGGTCGCCTGGGAGGCGGTCGGGGTGATGCTCGGGGCCTACCGGATCGCCCTGGAATACACCCTGCAGCGCGAGCAGTTCGGCGGCCCGATCGCCCGCTTCCAGCTGGTCCAGGACCTGCTGGTGCGAATGCTCGGCAATGCCACGGCCTGTCTGGGCATGGTCACCCGGCTGGCCGCACTGGAGGACTCCGGGACCTTCCACGACGAGCAGTCGGCGCTGGCCAAGGCGTACTGCACCTCCCGGATGCGGGAGGCCGTGGGCTGGGGCCGCGAACTGCTGGCCGGCAACGGCATCGTGCTCGACTACAGCATCGGACGCTTCGTCGCCGACGCGGAGGCGCTCTACTCCTACGAGGGCACCAGGGAGATCAACACCCTGATCACCGGGCGCGCGGTCACCGGCATCGGGGCGTTCGTCTGAGGGCACCGGCGCCGGCGCCGGGTCAGGTCCGGCCCTCGCGTTCCTGGGCGTCCTGCAGTGCCGTGGACGCCGACCGGGAGGTGCTGGCCCAGTCGGCGCGGAGCACCCGGAAGCCGGCCCGTTCGGCCGCGTCGCAGACCAGCAGGTCGTCGTCCACCAGCAGGCGGACCTCCCGGCTCCGGCCGAGGCGGCGCAGCACCTCCAGCTTGGTCGTCCGCGCCGGGCGCCGGTCGTCGTTCGCCCGCATCCGGACCCGGCCCTCGGGCAGGCCGTGCCGGGCCAGCCAGGCCAGGGTGTCCCGGCGGCAGCGCTCGGGGCGGCCGGTGAGGTAGACGACCTCGCAGGTCTCGGCGGCCTCCAGGGCCAGCCGCACGCCCTCGGCGAGCGGCGGGTCCTCGGCCGCGGCGGCGAAGAAGCCCTTCCAGTCCCGGGGCCGCCGCTCCAGGAAGTGCTGGCGGTGCCCGGTCTCGGCCAGCGTCCCGTCCAGGTCGAACACGGCCAGCGGCCTGCTGTTCTTGGTCGTCTGCGGCTGCTGCGGATTCTCCGTCACGCGGGCCAGCCTACGGGTGGGAATCATGGCCGGCCGCAGGCGTTGAACCACAGGTGAGCCCCGTCAGCGCGCCGATCCCCTTCTCCGTACTCGACCGCTCCCGCACCCGCCAGGGGCAGGACGCGCCGCAGGCGCTGCGCGACACCGTGCGCTTCGCCCAGCAGGTCGAGGCGCTCGGCTACCACCGTTTCTGGGTCTCCGAGCACCACAGCGTGCCCGGGATCGCCGGGTCCGCGCCGACCGTGCTGGCGGCTGCCGTCGCCGCGGCGACCTCGACCATCCGGGTCGGCACCGGCGGGGTGATGCTGCCCAACCACCGGCCGCTGGTCGTCGCCGAGCAGTTCGGGGTGCTGGAGTCGCTCTTCCCGGGCCGGGTCGACATGGGCCTGGGCCGCTCGGTCGGCTTCACCGACGGGATCCGCAGGGCGCTCGGCCGGGACAAGGCCGCCGCCGAGGACTTCCCCGGTCTGCTGGCCGAACTGCTCGGTTATTTCACGGGTACCCAGACCGCGCATCCCCAGGTGCACGCCCACCCCGCCGAGGGCCTGCGGCTGCCGGTGTTCGTGCTGGCCACCGGGCAGGGCGCGCAGGTCGCCGCCGAGGCCGGGCTGCCGCTGGTGATCGCGGCGGTGCGGGGCGAGGACGCGATGCTGCGGGCGGTCGAGGCGTACCGGGCGGGCTTCCGCCCGTCCGTCTGGGCCGAGCGTCCCTACGTGGTGCTGTCCGGTGCGGTGGCGGTCGCGGCCAGTACCGGGGAGGCCCGCGACCTGCTGCTGCCCGAGGCCCGGGCCACGGCCTACGCGCGGACCCACGGCGACTTCCCGCCGCTCGCCCCGCTGGACTCGGTGCTGGCCGACGCCGCCGCGATGTCCGGGCGCGAGCGCTCGCTGTTCGAGGAGGCGCAGCGCGGTCAGCTGTACGGCACCGAGGACGAGGTCGAGGCCGCCCTGGACCGGCTGCTGACCCGCAGCGGCGCGGACGAGTACCTGGTCACCACGAGCAGCTACGATCGCGGGGCTCTGCTGGACTCCTACCGCCGCCTGGCGCGCCTGCGGGTCATCCAGCCTGCTCTGTGAAGAGACTCAGTGCCGAGAGTTGACGATGCGTGGGGAACGGGACACATCATGAGAATGTATGCACAGACGCCTGCGCGTAGGACGCGTCAGGTGGTGGCGGACCTGTTCGCGCTGGCGGTGATCGCGGTCTCGGTCTGGTTCGCCCTGCTGGTCCATGACGCGATCATGCTGCTGGCCGGCCCGGGACGGGCGGCGGAGAGCGCGGGCGATCAGCTGGCCGGCGGTCTGAACGACGCCGGCAACGCGGCGTCGAAGGTGCCGCTGCTGGGGGACACCCTGAAGAAGCCGCTGGTGTCGGCCGCCGAGGCCGGCAGCGGACTGGCGCGGGCGGGCGAGTCGGTGCAGCACTCGGTCAGCCACCTGGCGTTCCTGGTGGCGGTCGTCCTGGTGGTGCTGCCGGTGCTGACCGTGCTGGCGCTGTGGCTGCCGCCGCGGCTGCGCTGGATGCGGGCGTCGGCCAGTGCCCGCAGGCTGCTGGAGGCTCCCGGCGGCGCGGACCTGTTCGCGCTCAGGGCGCTCACCGGCCCGCTCCGCGACCTGGCCGGAGTCGAGACTCCGGCCAGGGGCCTGGCGGACGCCTGGCGCCGGGGCGACCAGGCGGTGATCGACGACCTCTCCCGGGTGGGCCTGCGGCGGTTGGGGTTGCGTCCCTGACGGATCGTCACGATCCGTCACGCATCACGAGGGAGCATGACGGACGGACGGACGGGGCGGTCTCAGCCCAGTGCGAACTTCTGGGCGGCGGATCCGTTGCAGTCCCAGATCCTGAGCTGGGTGCCGTTGGCGGTGGTGCCGTTGGGGTCGTCCAGGCAGCGGCCGGACTGCGGGTTGAGCAGTGAGCCGTCGGCCTGCTGGACCCACTTCTGGCCGCCGACGCCGTTGCAGTCCCAGAGCTCCACCAGAGTGCCGTTGGCGGTGCTGTTGCCGTCGATGTCCAGGCAGCGGCCGAGGGTGCTCAGCGAGCTGTCCGACCGGTGGAACCAGTGCTGGTCCACGGCGTAGGACTGGCAGTCCCACAACTGCACGGCGGTGCTGTTGCCGCCGGTGTCGTCGCCGCCCACGTCGACGCACTTGGCGGCGGGCCCGGCGATCGGGGCGCCCCCGTTGACGGCGAACTTCTGGGCGGCGGTTCCGTTGCAGTCGTAGATCTGCAGCCGGGTGCCGTTGCCGGTGGCGCCGCTGGGGGAGTCCAGGCAGCGGCCGGACTGCGGGTTGAGCAGTGAGCCGTCGGCCTGCTGGACCCACTTCTGGCCGCCGACGCCGTTGCAGTCCCAGAGCTCGACCTGGGTGCCGTTGGCGGTGCCGTTGCCGTTGATGTCCAGGCAGCGGCCGATGGTGGTCAGCGAGCCGTTGGAGTTGTGGGTCCAGTGCTGGTCCTCGGCGTAGGACTGGCAGTTCCACAGTTGCACGCCGGTCCCGTTCACTCCGGTGTCGTCCGCGGCGACGTCGACGCACTGGTTGCCCGGGCCGGTGATCGTCCCCTGGGGGCCGTTGGGGATGTTGGTCTCCCCGGAGTAGCCGACCGAGACGATGTTGGCCTGGACCGCGTTCTCGGCGGCGTCGGTCGGGAAGCCGGAGACCATCACGCCCTCGAAGAACGTGCCCATGTTCCGGTTGCTGTTGTCACCGCCGATACCCAGGATGATGCCGCCTTCCTGGTGCATCGGCTGGTAGCCGCCCCGGGTCGGCAGTGCGCCGTTCCACCAGGTCGACAGGGCGCCGGACTGGGAGTTGCCGCCCTTGAGGGCGTACGTCGTCTGCCCGTTGTCCTTCAGGACGGCCGTCACGAAGGCACTGCTGTTGCCGGCGTTCGCGGTGTTGGAGCCGTTGTTGCCCTGGAACATGCCGTTCTCCATGTCGGCCTCGACCCATGGGCCGGAACCGCTGCACGGTGCGAAGTAGCAGGTGGTGGCGATGCTCACGGCGTCCATGTGGCCGTTGCCGGTGTCGTTCGGGGTGGACTCGGCGTTGCCGTAGTCGAAGCAGCAGTCCGAGCCGACGTGGGTTCCGCTGGCCACCATGTAGGCGCCCTCGGCCTGGCCGTTGACGGCGACGCCGGAGGCGACGCCGGTGTAGCGGTAGCCGACGCCCGGCGAGATCCAGATGCCGTAGGCCTTGTGGCCGCCGGCCGAGACCGCGATCTCACTGGCATCCGCTCCGCGGTCGGCGCTGCCCGCGCCGCCCGCCGGTCCCGGCGTCAGGTCGTTGTGCCGGGAGCTCTGGTCGTAGATCCTGCTGATGCGACAGGTGGTGTTCGCACAGAAGGCGTCCTGCGCACCGGCGTTGGCGTATCCGCCGGTGGCCAGCAGGCCGATGTCGGCGGTGCCGCCGTCGGACGCCCGGGTGACCTGGTAGAGCGGGCCGTTGTAGGAGGAGAACAGAGCACGCACGGTGCTGTGCGCGGCCACACAGGGGGTGCCGGCGGCGGCGTAGATGTCACAGGGCAGCGAACCTGCCGCCTGGGAGGTGCCGGAGAGTCCGACCAGGGCTCCTAGGACGAGCCCCAGTGTCGCCACCGCGGACACGAGCGTTCTGCGCCAGGAGCGGCGCAGTATTCGGCCGACGGCCGCGGCCGTGGAAGGGGGAGTGTTGCGCATGTCAGCGGCTCCAGGGGGTGGGGGAGATCCTTGCCATGACTGCTCGGGGTGCTGGTGGGGCCGGCCGGGCCCGGTCCGGCGGTTGACCTGATGTGCCCACAACAGCTTGTACAACGTTGCATGTTTACCTTGGGGCACGTGCTGGCGGGCCGTCAAGACTGCTGCATCCCTGATAAATACCGTCATCTACGGGGCGGATGAGGCCTGTGTCGGCTCATTGTCGGTGGCGGGGACGGCATCCTGCGGAAACAGCTCCTTGGTCGACGCCGACCCGCTCCGGCGGCTGCCCGCAGTGGATCTGACGAGGTCACATGGCCACCGTTGAACAGGGGAGGCGGTCCTGACTTCCGGTTATATCGTTGTAATGCCTGCTCCGGGCCGGAGTTGTCGCCCGGCGGCCCCGGCAGAGTATTTGGTCTAGTCCTCTTGACGCAGAGGTGCGCAGGTTGTTTGGTATGTACCAACGCCAGGCCTGCGCGGCACGACTCCCCTTCACCCCCACGCCCGACGGGCATTCCCGAGAGGGATCACTGTCATGCACCTGGCAAGAATCGCCGCATCCGCCTGCGCTCTTGCGCTGGCGACCGCAGGCACGGTCGTCGCGCTGGCCCCCACCAGCAGCGCCGCCGCGGGCAGCGTCTACTCCGTCGCCCCCTACGTCGATCTGTCGAACGGTCAGGAAGGGCTGCTCGACACCGCCATCACCGGACACCACCTCAAGGCCTACACCGCGGCCTTCGTCCTCGGCGAGGGCTGTAACCAGATCTGGGGCGACACCCTCCCCATCGGCGCCGACTCCTTCACCGACCCCGAGATCGCCAGGGCGAAGGCCGAGGGCGCGAGCGTCATCATCTCCTCCGGCGGCTCCAGCGGCCTGGCGCTCGCCTGGACCTGCTCCAACCAGAGCAGCATCGACGCCGGCTACCAGGCCATCATCAACGACTACGGGGTCACCCAGCTGGACTTCGACATCGAGGGCGCCGCCATCGCGGACACCGCCGCCGCGGCCCGCCAGATGCAGGCCATGAAGGACCTCAAGGCGTCCAACCCCGGCCTGCAGTTCTCGATGACCCTGCCGGTCCTGGCGAGCGGTCTGACCAACGACGGCGTCAACATCCTCAAGGCCGCGAAGAACGCGGGCATCAGGATCGACGTCGTCAACATCATGACCATGGACTACTACGCCGGCACCGGCACCGAGATGGGCCAGGGCTCCGTCGCCGCCGCCCAGGCCACGCTGGCGCAGATGCAGTCCGTCGACTCCGGCTACACCTACGCCAACCTCGGGATCACCCCGATGATCGGCAAGAACGACGACGGCTCCACCTTCACCCTGGCGGACGCCCAGACGGTGGAGAGCTTCGCGGTCCAGCACAGCGTCGGGCGGCTGGCGTTCTGGGCGATCACCCGGGACCAGGCCTGCGGCAGCGGCGGCAACTCGCTGCCCACCTGCACCGAGATCAGCCAGAACCAGCTCGCCTTCACCGACGCCTTCGTCCCGTACGAGGGCAGCACCGGCGGCGGTGGGGGCGGTGGCACCACCAGTGACTTCTCGCTGTCGGTGGCACCGGGCTCCGCGTCGGTCGCCCAGGGCGGCAGCGCGAGCGCGACCGTCTCCACGTCGGTGACCTCCGGCAGCGCCGAATCGGTCAGCCTCTCCGCCACCGGCGCGCCCTCCGGCGTCAGCGTCGCCTTCAGCCCCACTTCGGTCAACTCCGGCGGCAGCTCGACGCTGACGGCGACGGTCGGCGCGTCCGTGGCCGCGGGCAGCTACCCGATCACGGTCAAGGGCACCGCCTCCACCGGCAGCCACACCGCCACCTACACCCTCACCGTCACCACCAGCGGCGGCGGGGGCGGCGGAGGCGGCGGCGGTTCGCTGACCAACGCCGGCTTCGAGACCGGCAGCCTCAGCCCCTGGACCTGCACCGGCGGCAGCGCGGTGGTCTCCAGCCCGGTCCACTCCGGCAGCCACGCCCTCCAGGTCACGCCCAGCGCCAGCAGCACCGGCGAGTGCGACCAGACCGTCACCCTGTCCCCCAACCACGCCTACACCCTGACCGGCTGGGTCCAGGGCCCCTACGCCTACATCGGCGTCAGCGGCGGTGCCAGCGGCAGCACCTGGTCCAACAGCAGCACCTGGAACAAGCTGACGCTCGCCTTCACCACCGGCAGCAGCGGCACCGTCACCGTCTACGTCCACGGCTGGTACGGCCAGGCCAACGTCGACGCCGACGACTTCACCCTCGGCTAGCCAACCGCCCGTCCCCTGCCCCGCGGCGCTGCCACCCCCTCATCGGGGCGGCAGCGCCGTGCCCGTTGGATGTCACAGATTCCCGTCGTGCCGACACCTATGGTCAGTGGCGTTGGGGCGAGGCGAGGGGCGGTGCGGCGTGCGGGTGGCCGGTGAGGTGGGGGAACAGCTCTCCCCGGAGGAGCGAAGTAGGGCGGAACTCGTCGCTGATCTGTACCGCCAGTACCGATCACCTCTGGTGTGGTACCTCCGATCCCGCGGCGCCGCCGACGCGGAGGCGCACGATGCGGTCCAGGAGGCTTTCGCCGCCGCGCTGCGGTCCGCTGCGATCAACGACCCGGCTGCCTGGCACGCCTGGCTGCGAACCGTCTCCACGCGGTGCCTCTGGCGCGCCCGGCGGGCGGAGGGCGGCGGCGGACGGATCGCGGTCGAGACCATGGCCCCTTACGATCTGCCGGATGCCGCCCCGGCCTCGGCTGCGAGCGTCCACGACGTCGTTGAGGCCCGGTCGCGTGAACAGTTCGTCCTGGCCCTGCTCGACGCGCTGCCGCCGCGCCAGCGGGTGGTGTTCTGCCTCCACTTGGAGGGTCTCAGCATCCAGGAGATCACCGCGGAGCTGGGCTCGCGGCAACCCGCGGTCCGCAAGAACCTCTCCCGTGCCCGCCGCTCCCTGCGCGAGCTGATGTCTGAAGGAGACGCGCATGAACTCTGACCGAAGCGGCGAACGCGGGCCGGAGGAGCTCTGCGGCGAGGTCCGCGGGGCGTTCATCCAGCGTGCTGACGGCTCGTTCGACTTCGACGCGGGGCTGGCGGATGTCTTCGCGCGGGCCGGCCTGGAACGTCCGGCTGTCGCAGCGGCTCCCGCGTCGGCTCCCGCACCGTCGACTTGGCGGCTGGGACCGGGTGCGGTCGCGGCCGTCTGCGAGCAGGCCGACCGGCTCACCTCCGTCCTGGGCCTGTTCGACCAGAGGGTCGGACCTGTCGCATTCGACCACCTGCAGTGCGCAAGAGAGCTTGTGTTTGAATTCCGTTCGATCCTCTCCACTGCCGACCAGCCGGATCCCGAGCGTCTCGCGGTGCTGCTGGCGCGGGTCGGGGGCCACCTCGACTCGGCCGACAGGCTGGTGCGGTCGCAGGGATCGGCCTCCCTGGCCGAGGCCTTGCGGGCGCGGCTCGACGACCTCGGACCGGTCTCCGTCGACCCGTGCGGTGAGCTGGAGGCGCTGCGAGGACTGGTTGTCGCGGCCCTCCAGGATTTCCCGGGCAGCAGTCCCGGGCGCGCCTCCCGCCGCCCGGCGGCGCGGCGCGACCTTGCTGCGGGCGACAAGCACGGTGACTAGCGGCGCAGTGAGATCCCGTACGGCGGCGTGGGCGCGATTCCAGCCCCACGCGGCAGTGCACGCCCTGAGGACACTCAACGGACGGGACTTCAGGCTCTTCTACTGCGGCTATTCGACCTCCCTGCTGGGATCGTCGATGGCAGGCGTCGCCCTCGCTTTCGCCGTCCTCGACGACGGCGGGAGCGCGAGCGACCTCGGCCTGGTGCTCGCCGCCGTGCCGGCCACACAACTGGTGTTCATGCTGTTCGGCGGCGTCCTGGCGGACTGGCTCGGCCCGCGCCGGATCATGCTGGCCGGAGACGTGATCCGGTGCGCGGCGCAGACGGCGCTCGCGGCGGCGGTCCTCGTGGGTCGGCCCTCGCTGTGGGTGTTCATGGCGCTCGCCGCCGTGCGAGGACTGGGCGAGGCGCTGTTCAACCCCGCATTGGGCGCCCTCGTGGTGCACGTCGTGCCGAGCGAACGGCGTGGAGACGCGAACGTGCTGCTGGGGTTCTCGCAGTCCGTGGCCAAGGTCGCCGGTCCCACCTTGGCCGGGGTTCTCATCGCGGTCAGCAACGCCGGGGTGGTCCTCGCGGCCGACGCTGCCACCTACGGGTGCAGTCTGGTGGCACTCGGCCTGCTGCGCCTGCGGGACGTCGGCGGGCGCCGCAGGCCGTCCATGCTCCGGTCGTTGGCGGAGGGCTGGTCCGAGTTCACCTCCCGCCCCTGGCTGGTCGCCTCCACCGTCCAGTTCATCTGCGTCAACTTCCTGGTCTGGGGACCGTTCCTGCTGCTCGGGCCGGTTCTGATGCACCAGCACCCCTCGGGCGCGCGGGGCTGGGGCCTGATCATGAGCGGTTACGGGGCGGGCTCGATCCTCGGCGGTCTGGTAGCCCTTGGCCGGCGTCCGTCCCGGCCGCTGGTGGTGGCGACGGCGGCGACGATCGGCTACGCGGCGCCGTGCGCCCTGTTCGCGCTGCAGGCGCCGACCGCGGTGATCGCGGCGGGCGCCTGCCTGGCCGGCGTCGGGTCCACGGTGTCGGCTGCGCTGTCCGACACCACCACCCAGCAGCTCACGCCGGTCAGCGTCCTGGCGCGGGTCCGCACCTTCCAGACGTTCGGCGCGTTCTCCCTCGGCCCACTGGCGTTCGCCCTGGCCGGACCGGCGGCCACGGTCCTCGGCGCGCGCCCGGTGCTCGGGTTCGGAGCGGTCGCGGCCCTGGTCAGCGCGACGGCCGTGCTGCTGCTGCCGAGCGTGCGCGCCGTCCGCCGGCCCGCGGACGACCGCGAGCAAGGCTGACGGACTGACGCCTGACGGACTGTCAGGCTGACGGTTATTCGGTCACTCGGTCAGGGCCTGGGTTCCTATGACGGCGAGGAGGGCGAGGCGTTCGGCGTCCTGGGTACCGGGTTCGGCGGTGTAGACCATGATGCGCAGGTCGCTGCCGGCGACGCTGAGCACGTCGCAGTCCAGGGTGAGGGCGCCGACGTGGGGGTGGTCGATGGTCTTGCGGGCGGAGCGGTGCTCGTTGACCGTGCCGGACTCCCAGAGCCGGTCGAACTCGGTGCTCTTGGCCCGCAGTTCGGAGATGAGGCGGTGCAGTTGCTGGTCGGCCGGGTAGCGGCTCGCCGTTCTGCGCAGATCGGCCGCCTGCGCGGCCCGCAGGGCGCCTGCGGACTCGGGGGTGTGGCGGACCCGGGTGCCCGCGCCGAGGAAGTTGCGCCAGACGGCGTTGCGGTCGTTGCCGTGCCATTCCCCTATCAGCGCCGTGTACAGCGGGTTGGCGAGCAGCTGGGTCCAGGCGGCGTCGAAGACCGCGACGGGGGTGCCGGTGAGTCTGTCCAACATCCGCTGGACGCTCGGCGTGATGTACGCGGAGACCGTCTCCGGGCCCGGCGGGACGAGTCCGGCGAGCTGGAAGAGGTGGGCCCGCCCGTCCCCGGAGAGCCGCAGGGCCCGGGCGAGGGCCTCGACCACCTGCGCGGAGGGGTTGGTGGACCGGCCCTGCTCAAGGCGGGTGATGTAGTCGACGGAGACTCCGGCCAGCTGGGAGAGCTCCTCGCGCCGCAGCCCCGCCGCCCGGCGGTGACCGCCTGCGGGAAGGCCCGCCGTCTCGGGTGAGACCTGGTCCCGCCGACGCCGCAGGGCAGCGCCGAGTTCTGTCGTTGCCATGCTGACAGTGTGGCTTATCGGCAGAAAGATCTGCCTGGTACTGGTAGTCCTATGAAGGCTGGTCTACTACCTCTTCTGCTGTTTTGTCTTCATCGTGGAGGCATGACAGCAACGGGAACCGCAACGGTGGTGGGCCAGGACCCGGTGGTGGGCTTCATCGGCCTGGGCGACCAGGGCCTGCCCATGGCCACGGCCGCCGCCGAGGCCGGCTTCGCCCTGCAGGCCTGGGCCCGGTGTCCCGCTTCCCTGGACGGGCTGAGCGGTGTGCCGCACGTCCGCCGGCCCGGCTGGTGGAGGTGCTGAAGCCGGGCAGCCCCTCCGGTACCGCGCTGACCCTGCTGAACAGCTTCGACCGGGCCCTGCGCGAAGCGGGCGCCGCCCTGGCACCACAACCGACACCACAACCGAGAAGGAACAGCACTCATGAGCAGCACCGCCAGCAACCTCGCCCTCGTCACCGGCGCCACCTCCGGCATCGGCAGGGCCTTCGCCGAGCGCCTCGTCGCGGACGGCTACGACCTGGTGATCGTCGGCCGTCGGCAGGAGCGGCTGGACGAGTTCGCCGCCGCCCACCCCGAGGTCAAGGTCCGCCCGGTGGTGGCCGACCTGTCCACCGACGCGGGGATCGACACCGTCGCGCAGATCTGCGCGACCGAGCCGCTCACCCTGCTGGTGAACAACGCGGGCGTGTCCCACTACATGCCGCTCGCCGACCTGCCCGCGGACAAGGCCCGCGAACTGGTCAACGTCAAGGTCCTCGCGCCCACCCTGATCACCCGCGCCGCGGTCGCGGGCATGCTGGAGCGCGGGCAGGGGTCGATCATCAATGTGGCCGGCATGATCGCCTTCAGCGGTCCCGCCCCGCAGGCCCAGATGCCGCGCCGCGCCGTCTACGCGGGAACCCTCGCCCACCTGGTCGCCATGTCGCAGACCCTCAGCGCCGAACTGGAGGGCACCGGCGTGCGGGTCGAGGTGGTCTGCCCGGGCGTGGTGGCGACCGAGTTCCACGAGCGCCAGGGCCTCGACCTCAGCATGGTGCCCCGGATGAGTGCCGAGGACGTGGTCACCGCCGGGCTCCGCGGCCTGGAGCTCGGCGAGGTCGTCTGCGCCCCGGGGGTGGAGGACGCCACCCTCCTCGACACGGTCTTCCACGCCGATCTCGCGGCCTTCGCCGGCCAGAGCCCCGAGCTCGCCAGCCGCTACCGGGCCCACTGACGCACGGTCAGACCTGCGGCTTCTCCGTCCTGGTGTGGCCCCGGTCGGATGACCGGGACCACACACCGCGATCGAACCGCCTAGCGGGGGTGGACCTCCAGGAAGGTGCGTACGCCGGATTCCAGCGCGCCCTCGATCCAGGCGGGCTTGAGGCTGGTGTGCTCGCCGGCGAAGTGCACCCGGCCCTCCACCGTCCGGCTGGCGGAGTGGAGTTCGTGCAGCTGTCCGGGGGTGAAGATGACCGCTTCGCCGAGTGCGTAGCGGGCCCGGGCCCAGGACTGGGTGGCGCCGGTGCCGGTGAACTCCTTCCGGACGACCGGGCCGAACATCCGCTCGAGGTCGTTGAGCGCGAAGGCGTAGCGTTCGCCCTCGGTCAGCGAGTCCCAGCGGGTCGCGTCGTCGGACCAGGTGTAGGCGGCGAGCACCACCCCGCCCTTGGAGCCGTCGGGCGCGTGGGAGGGGAAGTAGGTGAAGCGGCTGGGGCTGTCGGAGACGCAGCCGCCGCCGGTGAAGCCGGTGGCGCCCTGCTCCCAGAAGCGGGTCTTGAACTCCAGCAGCACCTTGGTGGCCGAGTCGTAGTGCAGCTCGGTCACGGCACGGCGCTTGGGGTAGGACATGGCAGGCTCGACGGTGCAGAAGCGCAGTGCGGAGAAGGGGATGGCGACGATGGCGTAGTCGCCGGTGAAGGTCTCGACCGGGTTGACGGGCGCGCCGTCGCAGGAGGTCTCGCTGCCGGATTCGGCGGTGGTCTCGACCTTGACCCCGTGGCCGGTCTGCACCAGCCGGGTCATCCTGCGCCCCAGCCGGATGTCGTTGCGGAGCGGGGCGGCCAGGGCGGTGGTCAGCGTGTCGGTGCCGCCCTCCAGCTCCCAGTAGCGGCCGGTGGGGCTGATCGCGGCGCGGTCCATCAGGGTCGGGATCAGCGAGTAGTGCAGCCGCGAGGTGAGGTTCTCGATGGTGCCCGCGGCTTGGATCCGGGCCAGATCCCAGCCTGCTTCCTCCACCAGGAAGCGGTGGGTGGAGTAGCCGTCGTACTGCTCCAGGATCTTCGTCCAGGCGGCGAGCTTGTCGTTGATGGTGCCGGACGCGGCGACGGTGACCTTCGCCAGGGCCTTGTCCACCGCCGCCGCCATGGTGGTGGTGTCCGTGGTGTCGCCGAAGGACTTGTTGACCTTCGCGGGGGTGGCGGCGTAGGCCGCGCGGCTGGTCTCCCCGCCGTTGACCAGGATCCGGGTGCGGTTGGTGGCGGCCGGGGCCTTGAAGCTGCCGTCGTCGGTGCCGTTGCTCCACAGCTCGCCGGTGAACGCCTGGTAGGTCACCGGCGGCACGGTGCCGGTGGGGTTCGCGCCGGGGGCGACGTCGGCGTTGTAGAACAGCCGCCGCTTGAGCTTCAGTTTGTCCGCCAGGGCCAGCACCAGCGGGTGGAAGTCGGGCAGCCGCATGGCGCCGGCCTCGGCGTGCAGGGCCTGGTCGGAGAAGACGCCGCGGAAGGTCTTGACCCGCCCGCCGATCCGGTTGCCATTGGCCTCGATGATCACGACCTGGTGCCCGGCGGCCTTCAACAGGGTGGCCGCGGTGAGGCCGGCCACGCCGGCGCCGATGATCAGGACCTTCTTGGCCGGGCCGCGCGGCGGCAGCTTGCCGTCGATCAGGATGCGCAGGTACTCCAGCTTCAGGTCCTCGCCCTTGTCGCCGACGAGCAGCAGTTTGCGGGCGAGGTCCGCGCTGGCGGTGGGGTCGGCGCCGCCTGGCGCGGATGCCGGGGCGGCGCGGCGGAAGGTGCCGGGAAAGGTGTCGGGGGAGACGCCGGGAGTGGTGGCGGGGGTGGTCCGCGGCGGGGCGAGCGCGGTGGTCGCGGCGACGGTGGCGGTGGTGGTGACGGCTGCGGCCGTGCCGATGAAGGCCCGTCGGCGCATGCCTGACCGGGCGGTGCTGGTGCCTGACTGGTTGTCGGGGGTCGCGGTCGACCCCGGGACGGATCGCGGGGGGTGGTTCGAGTCGGTCATGGCGGCAGCCCTCTCCACGTGACGCGGCCAGGCCCTGCCGCACGGGCGGAGAGCCCCTGCGGACGAACCTGGCGGGAGCCCAGACGTGCCCCCGAACGGGAACCTAGGGGCCGTGAGTTATCGTCCGCAGACGAACGACGAAGCGTCACCCGTATGGCGGTGCGGCGACCGTGGCCGCGCGCCGCTGCTGGCAACTCCGCGCCCTTGACGCATCCGTGGCCTTGACGCCTCCGTGGCCGAGGGGCGGCCGGACGATCCGTGCACGGGTATGGTCCCGTCGGGTGGAGCGGAGGTAGCATGTACATGACTTGAATCGTTTCAGCCCAGGGGGCGCCATGTCCGGTAGCGTGCGGAGCGGAGCCACCCGCTGGTTGGCCGTGGCCGTCCTGGCGATCGCGGTGTGCCTCGGCGGGGTGCGCTTCGGTGCGGCCCCGGTCGCCGCCGCCCCGGTCGCCGCGGCCCCGGTCGGTGACCTCACCGCCGGGCAGTTGAGGACCGACAGCAGCACGGACCCGTTGGGGATCGACGACCCCCACCCCAGCCTCGGCTGGATCCTCCAGTCGGCGCACAACAATCAGGCGCAGAGCGCGTACCGGGTGCAGGTGGCCAGCAGCACGGCTCTGTTGGCCGCGGGGAACCCCGACGTCTGGGACAGCGGCAAGGTCGTTTCGAGCGAGTCGGTCTCGGTCGGCTACGGCGGGCCGTCCCTGAAGTCCGCCCAGCTCTACTACTGGCAGGTGCAGGTGTGGGACGCGCAGGGCCTGCCCTCGCCCTGGAGTGCGGTCGCCCACTGGGAGACCGGCCTGCTGACCGCCGCGGACTGGCAGGGCGCGCAGTGGATCAGTCCCAGCACGACCAGCAGCAGCTCGCCCCAGCTGCGCCGAAGCTTCACTCTGAGCGCGCAGCCGATCGCCAGGGCCCGCGCCTATGTCCTCGGCCTGGGCTTCTACGAACTGCACCTGAACGGGAGCAAGGTCGGTGACCAGGTGCTGGCCCCGGCGAGCACCCCCTACGACCGGCGCGACCTCTACGCCACCTATGACGTCACCTCCCTGCTGACGCCCGGCGCCAATGCCGTCGGAATGTGGCTGGGCACCGGCTACGGCCCCAACTTCAGCCCCTACGGCTTCCGTTGGACCGGTCCCGAGCAGGCGATCGTGCTGCTGGTGGTCACCTACGCCGACGGGAGCCGGCAGACCGTGGCCAGCGACGGCAGTTGGACCTGGGCGGCGAGTCCGATCAGCGCCAACGACCTCTACAACGGCGAGTCCTACGACGCCCGGCTCGAGCACCCCGGCTGGGACCGGCCCGGATTCAACGACGCCGGCTGGCAGCCGGTGCGCACCGTGGCGGCGCCGTCCGGCGCGCTCACCGCGGCGTCCCTTCCGCCGCTTCGGGTCACCGGCACGATCAGTCCGGTGAAGCTCACCCAGCCCCAATCTGGGGTCTATGTATACGACTTCGGCCAGAACATCGCCGGTTGGGAGCGGCTGAGGGTGCAGGGCCCGGCCGGGGCCACGGTCCGGATGCGCACGGCCGAGGAGGTCGGCGGCAACGGGATGCTGGACACCACCACCAACCGGAACGCGGCGTCCACCGACAGCTTCACCCTGGCCGGCACCGGAGCCACCGAGACCTATGAACCCCGGTTCACCTACCACGGCTTCCGCTATGTCGAGGTCACCGGCGACCCGCAGACACCGACCCTGAGCAGCCTCGACGCCAGAGTGGTGCACGCGGACCTGGTGTCCACCGGCAGCTTCAGCTCCTCGGACCCGCTGCTCAACCAGATCTGGCAGAACAACCGCTGGACCATCCTGAACAACTCGATGAGCACCCCCACCGACAACCCGGTGCGGGACGAGCGCACACCCCCGGGAATGGACGTGCAGGCGTACCACGACGCCTCCACCCGCGAGTTCGGCATGGACGGCTACTACGCCAACTACCTGCTGGACCTGCCTCCGGGCACCGCTCTGCCCAGCGACGCGGGCAACGCGCAGCAGCCGGACATGGGCGGTGACGGGGTCACCCTGGCCTGGATCCTCTATGAGCAGTACGGGGACCGGGCCACCCTCGCCGCGACCTATCCGGCGATGAAGACGTTTGTCGACACCAATGCCGCCCGTGTCCCCGGCTACATCTGGTCCACCGGCTTCGGCGACTGGTGCCCGCCGGACCTCAGCTCCCATGCCAACGGAGGGCTGGGGTCGCCCAGCGCCGGCGCCTGCACCAGCGAGGTTCCGGTGGTCGATACCGCGCTGTCCTACCTCCAGGCGCAGGACGTCGCCAAGGCCGCGACCGCGCTGGGGCAGACCGCCGACGCCACCCACTACAACCAGCTGGCGAACAGTATCAAGCAGGCGTTCAACGCCGCGTTCCTCAATCCCGACGGCGCGAGCTACGCGGACGGCCGGCAGACCACCAGCATCCTGCCGCTGGCCTTCGGGATGGTGCCCGCCGCCGACGTCACCGCGGTCGGCGCCCGGCTGGTCGACACCGTCCTCAACCAGGACCACGGCCATCTGGACACCGGCATCTTCGGCACCCGCTACCTGATGGACGCCCTCGCCGCCGTCGGCCGCACCGATGTGGCGATGACAGCGCTGGACCAGGCCGGCTACCCCGGGTTCGGCTACGAGATCGGCAAGGGCGCCACCACCGACTGGGAGGAGTGGACCTACGCCTCGGCCATGGAGAGCCACGACCACGCGATGTTCGCCGGTATCAACGCCTCCCTGTACACCCAGCTCGGCGGCATCCAGCCGACCGGTCCCGGCTACGGCACCGTGACCGTCGACCCGCAGACGCCGGACGGACTCCAGCACGCGGCGGCGTCGCTCAACACCGTGCGCGGGACCGTGGCCAGTTCCTGGACCAGGACCGGGCCGCAGATCGCGCTGGACGTCACCGTCCCGGTGGGGACCACCGCCACCGTGGACGTACCGGACTTCGGCGGCGGCCAGGTCGGCCCGGATCCCTCGACCGGCGCGGTGCTGCTGTCCACCACCGGCACCGAGGCCGACTACCGCGTCGGCTCCGGCAGTTGGCACTTCACCGGGACGGCCGCGCCCACGCCGGGCACGACGCTGCCCGGTAGTTGGACCCCCTGTGCGGCGGAGACCGGGACCTGCGGCTTCTCCGGAACCCGGACGGTGGCGTTCGGGGCGAAGGGCCAGTTCCACTACGCCACCCTCACCGGCCCGGTGGCCTGCGGCAACGCGGTCTTCGGGGATCCGGCGCCCGGTACGCAGAAGCAGTGCTACCTCCAGCCCGCACCGCCTGCGGCCGGCGCCTGGCAGCACTGCGCGGACGAGACCGGGACCTGTTCCTTCAGCGGCGCGGCCACCGTCGCCTTCGGGGCCGGCGGCAGTTTCAACTACGCCACGGCCGTGGGCGGGGCCTCCTGCAGCAACACGGTATTCGGTGACCCCGCGCCCGATGTCCACAAGGTCTGCTACCTCATGGCCGCGCCACCGACGGTGACCGGCTGGACCCCCTGCGGCGCCGAGAACAGCAGCTGCAGCTTCAGCGGCACCCATGAGGTCGCCTACGGGGCGGCGGGCCGCTACGCCTACGGGAGCTTCACCGGCGGCACTCCCTGCGACAACGCCGTGTTCGGGGACCCGATCCCGAACACGGCCAAGACCTGCTCCATCCAGTAGTGGCAGTCATGTCCAAACCATTGACGGCCCGCGGCCGTGATCGTACGTTTCTCTGTGCCAGAGACTTGAATCGTTTCAGATGGAGTACGTATGACCCTTCGTCATCGAGCCGGCCGGCCGCACCGGAAACGACCGGTCGGCGCGGCCCTGGTCCTCGGATCCGTCCTGGCGCTGCTCGCCCAGCCCGGCCTGTCGCCGTCCGCCGGGGCGGTGTCGGCGTCCTCCGGGTCCCGGGCGTCCGGGCCCAAAGCCTCCGACTGGCAGTCGTATGTGGAGACCCCCGCGAAGGCGGACGTCTGCCCCACCGCGGTGGTCCGCACCTCGGGCACGGTGGCCGGGGCGCGGAACCTGCTCTGCGGCGGCTCCGGCGGGACCACGCTGACCACGGCCGAGGGCGGCGCCGCGGCGAGCATCGTGCTCGACTACGGCAAGGAGGTCGGCGGCCTGCCCTACTTCACGGTCTCCGCCCGGACCGGTACGCCGTCATTCACGGCCTCGTACAGCGAGGGGCTGAACTACGTGGGCCCGTCCGGCGACGGCTCCGCGCCCTGGGGCGACGGCGACAGCGCCCGCTCCGACAGCTACCAGGTGTCGTCGACCGGGACCATCACCAACCGCTTCGTCCAGGGCGGTGAGCGCTATGAGCAGATCACGCTGACCACGCCGGGCAGTCTGACCCTGGGCAAGGCCGGCATCCACTACATCGCCGACCGCACCCAGGCGAAGGACTACGGGGGCTACTTCGTCTCCAGCTCGGACC
This sequence comes from Streptacidiphilus alkalitolerans, assembly GCF_042511045.1. Taxonomy (NCBI): domain Bacteria; kingdom Bacillati; phylum Actinomycetota; class Actinomycetes; order Kitasatosporales; family Streptomycetaceae; genus Streptacidiphilus; species Streptacidiphilus alkalitolerans. Next base: position 646,119 of record NZ_JBHEZX010000002.1, on the reverse strand, counting down.
AGCTCAACAAGATCTGGTACGCGGGCGCCTACACCCTGCAGACCGACCTGGCGCCGGCCCACTCCCTGCCCGGCAACTGGACCGTCGCGGACGGCGCCCTCGACGTCGGCGGGTCCAAGCTCAACGACGGCGCGGGGACGCTGAACAGCGGGACCTCCTGGGGCGACTACACCAGCACCTTCCAGGCCAGGATCCAGCTGAACCAGGCCGGTTGGCTGGTCCGCGCCCAGGGCGCGCAGGACGGCTACCTGTTCATCCTCAACGACAGCAGCGACAGCACCGGGGCGCCGAACACCCTGCAGGAGTTCGACCTGCACGCGGGCGCCTACACCTCGCTCGGCTCCGTCCCGCTCCCGGCCGCCGTGGCCGCGGACAGCTGGCACACCGTGGCCACCTCGGTCTCCGGCAGCAGCCTCACGGTCTCGCTGGACGGCACCCGGGTCGCCACCGTCGACACCTCGGCGATGCCGTCCGACGCCGTCGCCTACCCGGCCGGGACCGTGGGCTTCCGCGAGTTCGCCGGCGAGGAGGCGTCGTTCAAGGACCTCACCGTCGTCGGCAGCGACGGCAGGACGCTCTTCAAGGACGGACTGGACCGGGCCGCGAGCCTGGCCAAGTTCACCCCGGCCGGCTCCAATGCGCTGCCCTCCGTCCTGGACGGGGCCAGGCGGGACCGGGCGATCTGGTCCGGCGACATCAACACCGAGGGCCTGACCGACTACTACTCGGTCGACAACCCGGAGTACATCAAGCAGTCGCTCGACCTGCTCGGCAGCCGCCAGCTCTCCAGCGGCTTCGTCCCCGGCGCGCTGGCCCCGGCGGCGGTGCCGCACCTCGGGCCGCTGACCCCCGGCAGCACCACCACCTACTCGGCCTCCTACTCGATGTACTTCGTCACCGCGCTGGCCGGCTACTACCTCTACACCGGGGACCATGCGTTCCTGGCGCAGGAGTGGCCCGCGGTCCAGCGCGAACTGGCCTGGAACGCGACCCAGTTGGACGCCAACGGGCTGTTCGCCACCAAGGGCGGGGTGGACGGCGCGGACTGGGACTTCTACGACAGCGACAAGGGCGGTGAGGTCTCCGCGTACAACATCCTCTACTACAAGGCCCTGGTCGACGGCGCGTCGCTGGCCGCCGCCGCCGGGGACGCGTCCGCGGCGGCCACGTACACCGCCGACGCGCAGGCGCTGAAGACCCGTATCAACGACCGCCTCTACAACCCGGCCACCGGGCTCTACCGGATCAGCGACACCCAGCCCACCGGGACCGCCCAGGACGCCAACGCCCTGGCCGTGCTGTGGGGGGTCGCCCCGGCGTCGCAGGACGCCGCAATCCTGGCCAAGCTGAAGACCGAGCTGTGGACCACCCCCTACGGTCCGCTGCCGTACTCCCGCGACGCCGGATACAGCGAGCTGATCAGCCCCTTCGTCAGCGGCTTCGAGCTGCAGGCGCGGCTGGCGACCGGTGACACCGCCGACGCCGAGGCGCTGCTGGACACCGAGTGGGGCCATATGATCGCGCCGGGGCCCGACCAGACCGGGACCCTGTGGGAGAACATCTCCAGCACCGACGGCACCCCCGGCCTCGGCGCGGGAGCGAGCCTGTCGCACGGCTGGTCCACCGCACCGACCTCCGCGCTGTCGGGCTACGTGCTGGGCGTGCAGCCGGCCACGGCCGGATTCGCGACCTGGACGGTCCAGCCCCACCCCGGCGACCTCGCCTGGTCCCAGGGCCGGGTGCCCACCCCGCACGGCGACATCGACGTCCGCTGGACCGCGCAGCAGCCCGGGCACGGGTTCAGCCTGACGGTGACCGCCCCGAGGAGCACCAGCGGCACCATCGCGGTCCCGGTCTCCGGTGGGAACCCGGTGGTCACCGTCAACGGCAGGACGGTGTGGCGGCACGGCGCCTTCACCCCGGCAGCCGGCGTCACCGCCGCGCACGCCGGCTCCGGCTACCTCTACCTGACGGTCGGCCGGCAGGGCGGCTTCACGGTGGTTTCGACGTGAGCTGAGCCGACGGGGTCACCGGACGGGGTCGCAACCTTGTGGTTGCGGCCCCGTCGTCCGTGGTCGACCGTCCGTCACTGGTCGAGCAGGTGCTCGACCTCGGCGTCGAAGAGCCTTTCCGGGTCGAATCCCATGCCGGTGAAGTGCCCGGCGACCTGGAGGCTGATGACGCCGTGCAGCCGGGTCCAGAAGGTGAGGGCGCGCCGGAGCACACCGCCGGACGCGGCATGGTCACCGGCCCAGGCCCGGTGGGCGGCGAGGTGCTGGTCAAGCGGCTCGGCGGCAGGCTCGGGGAGTCCGTCGAAGGCGTCGAGCAGCAGCTCCATGATGCTGCGGGCGATGTGTGTGCTCTCCGCCGGGGCGTGGTAGCCCGGGATCGGCGTGCCGTAGATCAGCAGATAGCGCTGCGGGTCCGCCAGGGCCCAGTCGCGCAGGGCGCGGGCTAGGTCGGCCGGTCCGTCGGCCTTGCCGCCGTGCGTTGCCGCGGCGTCCCGCAGGGCGTCGGCCAGGCTGCGGTAGGCGTCGCCGATCAGCTCGGTGAGTAGTTCGTCGCGGCCGGCGAAGTAGCGGTAGAGGGCGGGTCCGCTCATGCCCATCTGTTTGGCGATGGCGTTGAGGGAGAGTGCCGACGCCCCGGTCGTGGCGATCTGGGCCCAGGCCCGCTGCTTGATCTCCGCGCTGATCTGGGTCCGGTAGCGCTCACGCGGGGTGGTTGCTGGCTGGCCGTCCACCTGCCTCCTCCGACTTTCCTGCGTTGTCCTGTCCTTCTTGACACAGGAACCATAACATGGTCATGCTTTAGTTATAGCCTCTAACTGAGGCGAGGGCTACTAACGAAAGTTGGGCCATGAACCCCGAACAGCTCACCGAGATCGTTCTGCCGGGTGTGGTGCAGCCGGAGGGCCTGCAGCTGCGGCACCGCCCGGTCCCCGCGCCCGGCCCCGGCCAGGTGCTGGTCCGGATGGAGGCGACGGGCGTGTCCTTCGCCGAGCAGCAGATGCGGCGGGGCAGGTACTACGACCAGCCGCCGTTCCCGTTCGTGCCCGGCTACGACCTGGTCGGCACGGTGGACCGGGTGGGCGAAGGGGTGGACGCCTCGCTGGTCGGCACCCGTGTCGCGGCGCTGACCAAGACCGGGGGCTGGGCCAGCCACCTCCTGCTCGACGCGGCCGACGCCGTCCCGGTGCCCGCCGGGCTCCGTCCGGCCGAGGCGGAGACCGCCGTGCTCAACGGCATCACCGCCTGGCAGATGCTGCACCGCAAGGCGCGGGTGGCCAAGGGCGGGACGATCCTGGTCCACGGCGCCAGCGGCGGCGTCGGCTCGGTCCTGGTCCAGCTCGCCCGCGCGGCCGGGATCCAGGTCATCGGCACGGCATCCGCGCGCCACCACGACGCGCTGCGGGCGCTGGACGTCACCCCGGTCGACTACCGCACCGAGGATGTCCCGGCCCGGGTCCGGGAGTTGGCACCGGACGGAGTCGACGCGGTCTTCGACCACGTCGGCGGGCCCAGCGTCCTCGACTCCTGGCGGATGCTGGCCCCCGGCGGCACGCTCGTCGCCTACGGCAGCGCCTCCACCCGGGACGACACCGGGTCGAAGCAGTGGCCGGTGCTCAAGCTCCTCGGCCGGGTCTGGTGGTGGAACAGCCTGCCGAACCGCCGGCACGCCTACTTCTTCAACGTCTGGGCGGGCCGCGCGCTGACCCCCGCCCGCTTCCGGGCCAGGCTGCGGGCCGACCTCGGCGAGGTCCTCGCCGCGCTGCGGCGGGGCGAGATCACCGCCCGTGTCGCGGCCGAATTCCCGCTCGCCGAGGCGGCCGAGGCGCTGCGCCTGGCCGAGTCCGGCACCGTCTCCGGCAAGGTGATCCTCACGCCGTAGCCTGTCCTGCGGCCGGGCGGACAGCCCGGCCGGAACGAGGAGACGTCCGGGTGAACACGGTGGTTGAGGCAGCAGCCCTGCTGGGCGCGGGGGCTGTCGCCGGTCTGGTGGGCACCGCCGGGGGGATCACCTCCCTGGTCTCCTATCCGGCGCTGCTCGCGGTGGGCGTCCCGGCGCTGGCCGCCAATGTGGCCAACATCATTGCCGCGGTGGCCTGTTGGCCGGGCGCGGCGCTCGCCTCCCGGGTCGAGCTGGAGCGGCGCGGGCCGTGGCTGCTCCGCTGGACCCCGGTCGCCGCCGTCGGCGGGGCGGTCGGCGCGGCGCTGCTGCTGTCGACGCCGACCAGTGCCTTTGCCCTGGTCGTGCCGTTCCTGGTGGCCGCGGGTTCGCTCACCCTGCTCGCGCAGCCCCGGCTGGCGGCCCGGCGCCAACGGCGCCGCACCCGCCACGGCGGTCCCGCGATGCCGACCGGGCTGGTCGCGGTGTCGCTCTACAGCGGATACTTCGGCGCCGGGTCAGGAGTGATGACACTGGCGCTGATGCTATTGACCGTCGACGGGAACCTGCCGAAGGCCAATGCCCTCAAGAACATGCTGATCGGCGCGGCCACAGTGACGTCGGCGATTGCCCTGGTCCTGTTCGGGCCGGTCGACTGGGCCGTCGTCGTTCCCCTTGCCGTCGGCATGTTCGCCGGGGCCGTGCTCGGGCCGCGGGTTACCCGTCTTCTTCCCGCCAATGTCATGCGATGGGGCGTCGCTCTTCTCGGCATAGCCCTGGCCGTCGAGCTGCTGGTCCACCCGGAATCGTGAGGGTATGGGCCCGCGGCGGGAATTCCGTCGGCCGTATCCGTCCTCAATTCCTTCACGATTGGGCCCGCTGCCCTTCCTGGCCAGGGGTCGGCCGCGGTGAAGTCGGGCATATCCGGCAGATGACAGTGAAAGCTCCCTGTGTATCACTGGTATGTACCTGAGGAGTGACTGAATTTTCTTGCGGGGAATCATCGGGTGCGTGCGCGGGGGATATTCCGGTAGCGTAGTCTGCGACAAAGAGAAGCATGGTTTAGTGCCCACTCGTTCGAGAGCAGGCATCGCCGAAAGGAACACCGTGGCGCAGAAGGTAGTAATTGAGCTCTCCGACGACCTGGATGGCTCCGAGGCTGTTGAGACCGTCACCTTTGCCCTCGACGGCCGGTCTTACGAGATCGACCTCAGTGAGAAGAATGCGGGCAAGCTGCGCAAGAGCCTGGTGCCCTATGTGGAGGCCGGCCGCAGGCAGGGCGGGGCCCGCCGTGGACCCAAGCGCATCGCGGTGGGCAACGACCGGCCGAACCCGGTCGAGGTCAGGGCCTGGGCCGCGGCCCAGGGCATCGATGTGGCGCCGCGCGGCCGGGTTCCCGCCGAGGTCATCGAGAAGTACCTGGCCACCAAGTAGTTCCGGTCGGGCGGCCCCACGGGGCGGCCCGACGGGTCCGGGCGGGTACGGTTGTGCGTCCTCTGAGTGCTGTGTCGTAATGGGCTGATGCCAACTCAGGAGGAAGCTGTGCGAATCCCGTTACGTTCGGCCCCATTGGCTCTTTCCGCCGTGGCCGCGCTGGTAGTGGTGGCCTGCAGTGGTGGCGCCGCCGTCGCCCGCGGCGGGGCGTCCGACATCCTGCCGCCGGTCCCCAAGGCCGCCGAGGCCGCCGGCTACGGCGGCGCCGTCGCCAGCGTCTCGGAGTACGCGACCGCCGCCGGGCTGAAGGTGCTCAAGGAGGGCGGCAACGCGGTGGACGCCGCGGTCGCCACCGCGGCGGCGCTCGGGGTGACCGAGCCGTTCTCCGCGGGGGTCGGCGGCGGCGGGTACTTCGTGTACTACAACGCCCGTACGCATACCGTCTCCACCATCGACGGACGCGAGACCGCACCGGCGGCCGACGACCAGAGCCTGTTCCTGGAGAACGGAAAACCGCTGTCCTTCGCCGACGCGGTCACCAGCGGGCTGTCGGTCGGCGTCCCGGGCTCCCTGGCCACCTGGCAGACCGCGCTGGACCGGTGGGGCACCCAGTCGCTGGGGCAGCTGTTCAAACCCGCCGAGTCGCTGGCGAAGCACGGCTTCACGGTCGACCAGACCTTCCACGACCAGGTGGCGCAGAACCAGACCCGGTTCGCGGCCTTCCCGGCCACCGCCGCGCTGTACCTGCCGGGCGGCCAACCGCCGGCCGTGGGCAGCGTGCAGACCAACCCGGACCTGGCCAGGACCTACCAGCAGATCGGCAGGCAGGGCATCCGCGCGCTCTACGGCGGCAGCGTGGGCGCGGACATCGCGAAGACCGTGCAGCACCCGCAGACCGCGGCGGGGACCACGCTGACCGTACGGCCGGGCAAGCTGGCCACCACCGACCTGGCCGGGTACCGCACCAAGGTGCAGCAGCCGACCCGGGTGAACTACCGCGGCCTGGACGTGTACTCGATCGCGCCCTCCTCCTCGGGCGGGACCACGGTCGGCGAGGCGCTGAACATCCTGTCGCACTTCGACCTGAAGCACGCCTCGCAGACCCAGTACCTGCACGACTACCTGGAGGCGAGCCGGATCGCCTTCGCCGACCGCAACCGCTGGGTCGGCGACCCGGCATTCGAGACGGTGCCCACGGACCGGCTGACCTCCCAGCGGTTCGCCGACTCGCGCGCCTGCCTGATCAGCCCGACCACCAGCCTGACCAGCCCGCTCGCGCCCGGCGACCCGTACCACCCCTCGAGCAGCTGCTCGACCGACGCCGTGGCCGCGCCCACAGGCTACGAGGGGATCAACACCACCAACCTGACGGTGGCCGACCGTTGGGGCAATGTGGTCGAGTACACCCTGACCATCGAGCAGACCGGCGGCAGCGCCATGACGGTGCCGGGGCGCGGGTTCATCCTCAACAACGAGCTCACCGACTTCGACTTCACTCCGCTGGTGGCCGGGGTGCCCGACCCCAACCTCCCGGCGGCGGGCAAGCGGCCCCGCTCCTCGATCTCCCCGACCATCGTGCTGGACCACGGCCGCTTCGACTTCGCGACCGGCTCGCCGGGCGGGGCGACCATCATCACCACGGTGCTGCAGATCCTGCTGGGCCACATCGACCGGGGCCTGACGCTGGAACAGGCGATCGCCGCGCCCCGGGCCAGCCAGCGCAACGCCGCGCACAGCGACGTGGAACAGGCCTTCCTGGACCAGCCGTACGCGGCGCAGTTGCAGGCGCTGGGGGAGAGCTACAACGCGCCGGCCGAGATCGGCGCGGCCACCGGGATCCAGGCGACCCGCGGTGGTGGCTACATCGCGGCGGCCGAACCGGTGCGGCGCGGCGGCGGTTCGGCGGCGGTGGTCAGCCCGCGGCGCTGAGCCTGCGGCGCTGAGCTGTCGGAATGTAGTCGGAACGTGGGTGGGGCCGTCCCGTGCGGGCGGCCCCACCGCATCCGGGGTCACCCGCCGCAGGCACCCGTCGTGACCAGGCCCGTGTCGGCGGCCGGCCCGGACAACCCGGCCAGCGCGGTCAGCTCCGCCCGTGCCGCCGCCAGTGAGTCCGCCGCCAGCGGCCGGAACTCGGCCAGCTGGGGGACCAGCGTGGACAGGGTCATCTCGGCGCTGACGAACCGGAGGTTCTGCCCGGCCAGGCCCAGGCTCTCGAGGTACGCCCGGAGGTAGGGCGTCTGGAAGTCCCAGGCCTCCCGCGGCGTCCCCGGACCGTAGGCGCCGCCCCGGGCGCTCACCACCACCACGCGCGTGGCACGCAGCAACTGGTCCCCGGTGGCCGGATCGGTGAAGGCCCCGGGAAAGTTCACCCGGTCCATCCAGGCCTTCAGGGAGGCGGACACCGAGTAGTTGTACATCGGGGCGCCGATCAGCACGGTGTCGGCCGCCAGCAGCTCGGCGACCAGCGGCCGGGTGAGCTCCCAGGCCCGCTGCTCGGCCTGGTCCGCGGCCAGGCCGGCCACCCCGTCCGCCGGAAGGCGGCCCTCCTGCTCGACCCTGCGGCCGAGGGCGCAGTAGCCGGAGTCCAGCGGCGGTACCGGCTCCGCGGCCAGATCCCGGTACCGGTAGTCGGCCGAGTCGCCGTGCCGGGCCCGCCAGGTCCGCGCGAACAGCGCGGTCAGCTGCCTGCTCACCGACCCGCCGGAACTGTCGGCACTGGAATCCAGATGCAGCAAGGATGTCATCGGCTTCTCCTGGTGTACGTGTTACCTGATGCGTGTCACGTCGGCGGTCCCGCGTTCGTCATAGCTGCTGACGGGCCGGAACGAGGAAAGGTGACCGATGGACGAGCGGGACGGGCTGGCGGAACGCTTCGAGGCGCACCGCGAGCAGCTGCGCACGGTCGCCCACCGGATGCTCGGCTCGCTGAGCGAGGCCGAGGACGCCGTGCAGGAGACCTGGCTCCGGCTGGAGCGGGTCGACGCGGACCAGGTGGAGAACCTGGGCGGCTGGCTGCGGACGGTGGTGACCCGCATCTGCCTCGACATGCTGCGTTCCCGCAGGTCACGCCGGGAGGACCTGGCCGAACAGCAGGAGTTCGACCAGGTCCCGGTCACCGCGCGGGGGAGTCACCCGGAGGAGGAGGCGCTGCTGGCCGACTCGGTGAGCCGTGCGCTGCTCGTGGTCCTGGACACCCTGGAGCCCGGTGAACGGATCGCGTTTGTGCTGCACGACATGTTCGCCGTGCCGTTCGACCAGATCGCGCCCATCGTCGAGCGCACCACGGATGCCACCAAGAAGCTGGCCAGCCGAGCCCGCCGCAAGGTCCGTGGCACCCCGGTGGTCCCGGCGGCGGAGCTGGCCCGGAACCGGCGCGTCGTCACCGCGTTCCTGACCGCGGCGCGGGCCGGCGACCTGCCCGGGATCCTGGACGTGCTGGCCCCCGACGTCGTGCGCCGCGCCGACCCCGCCGCGCTGCCGCCCGGGGTGGCGGCTGTGGTCCGCGGGGCCCGAGCGGTGGCCGAGGGCACGGCCGCGCTCGCCCGCAGGTCCCAGTTCGCCGAGCCGGCCCTGGTGGACGGCGCGGTGGGCGTGGTCGTGGCCCCGCGCGGACGGCTGCTGTTTGTGCTCACCTTCGCCATCGAGGACGACCGGATCACCGAGTACGAGGTCATCGCCGACCCCGACCGGCTGCGGCGGCTCGACCTCGCCGTCCTCAGCTGATCAGGGCAGGTGCCGGCCGGGCTGCGGGCCCGGGTGCGGGTCGGTGGCGGGCGCGGTGGCGAGGCGGACGCCATGGCGGGCCTCGTGGCGGGTGTCGTGGCCGGGAGGGTGGCCGAAGAGGCGGCGGTACTCCCGGCTGAACTGCGACGGGCTGTCGTAGCCGACCAGGTGCCCCACCCCGGCGACGTCACCGGCGCGGGTGGCCAGCAGGGTGCGGGCCTCCTGCAGCCGAATGCGTTTCTGGAACTGCAGCGGGCTCATCGCGGTGACGGCACGGAAGTGGCGGTGGAAGGCGGACGGGCTCATACCGGCCAGCGCGGCCAGGTCCTCGATCCGCATCGGTTCGGCGTAGTTGTCGCGGATCCACCGGATGGTGCGGCTGATGTGGGTCAGCGAGCTGTCGGCCAGGCCGATCTGACGGACCATCGCGCCGTGCGGGCCGGTGAGCAGCCGCCACAGGATCTCCCGTTCGACCATCGGGGCCAGCACCCGGGCGTCGGCCGGGTGGTCCAGCAGCCGCACCATCCGGGCCAGCGCGTCGAGCAACTCCGGGGCTGCCTGGCCGGTCGCCAGGGCAGGTCCGCTCTCGGCGGCGCTGGGCCGGCGGGCGAGGGGGGTCTCCAGCAGCAGCGGGGCGATGGTGGCGGGGCGGAGCACGAGCCCCAGGCCGAGGGAGGGGGACCGTGGCCCGGCTTCGAGGAAGTGGCCGGTGACGGGCAGGTCGGTGGTGACGATCAGATACTGCCCCGCCCGGTACTCGAACACCTGGTCGCCCAGCAGCAGGCGCTTGCCGCCCTGGGCCATGACCACGAGCAGCGGCTGGGTCAGCGAGTAGTCGGGTTCCTCGGTCTCGACCCTGGACAGCAGCAGCCCGGGGATCGCGGTCCGCAGGTCCGGCCGGGCCCGGGCGGCGATGAGGTCGCGGACCTCGTCCAGGAGCTCATGGGTGCTGTGCATGCTTCACCGAACCACTGGCGCCGCTGCCTGGCAAGCCCATTCCTGGCGAAGTGGAGAGGATTGTGCAAGAGCCTGCGCGGATCGGTCTACCCCGGACCGGCGGCCCGCGATTCGATGGAGTCATCCCTTCCGACACATCCGAGGAGCACCGTCATGTCGCTCGACCACTACGTCACCCTTGGCCGCTCGGGGCTGCGAGTCAGCCCGTTCGCGCTGGGCGCGATGACCTTCGGGGAGGACCCGGGCGGCGCCGGGTGCAGCGTCGAGGAGTCCGAGCGGATCCTGGCCGCCTACTTGGACCTGGGCGGGAACTTCATCGACACCGCGAACTTCTACACCAACACCCATTCGGAGAGCATCCTCGGCGACTGGTTCGCCGCCCGACCGGGACGGCGCGAGCACGTGGTCCTGGCATCGAAGTTCTGCACCAACCTCTTCCCGGGCGACCCCAACGGCGGCGGGGCGGGGCGCTCGTCGATCATCGCGCAGCTGGAGCAGACGCTGCGCCGGCTGCGGACCGACTACCTGGACCTGTACTGGCTGCACAACTGGGACCGGCAGACACCGATCGAGGAGACCCTGCGCACCCTGGACGACCTGGTGCGGGCCGGCAAGATCCGCTACATCGGGTTCTCCAACACCCCGGCCTGGCTCACCGCGCAGGCGCAGACCACGGCGCTGCTGAAGGACTGGACCCCGCTGATCGCGCTGCAGGTCGAGTACTCGCTGCTGGCCCGCACCGTCGAGGGTGAACTCGCGCCGCTGGCACGGGACCAGGGGATGGCGCTGGTCCCGTGGAGCCCGCTGCGGAACGGCTTCCTGTCGGGCAAGTACCGGCGCGACAACCAGGTCGCCGACTCGGCCCGGGCCGCGTTCGTCGGCGGGCCCAGCGAGGACGAGTTCACGGTGATCGACGCGGTCGCGGCGATCGCCGACGAACTCGGCACCACGTCCGCCGCGGTCGCTCTGGCGTGGCTGCGCGCCCGGCAGGGCACCGTGGTGCCGATCCTGGGCGCCAGGCGGGTGGAGCACCTCCGGGACAACCTCGCCGCCCTGCGGGTCACCCTCACCCCCGAACACCTGCGCACGCTGGACGAGGTCTCCGCCCCCGACCTCAACTACCCGGCGCCGCTGCACGGTGACCTGCGGACCATGCTCCAGTTCGCCGGCACCACGGTCGACGGCCACACCTCCACCGTCTACCCGCCGCTGCTCCAGAGCCCCGTCCGCTACTGAGCACCGGCCCCGACCCCGACCCCAGTACCCTGTGGCGGCGATGATCGTGGTGCGGGGGGTGCGCTGCCCGCTCGGGGACGGGGAGTATCAGGTGGACGAGTCCGGGCGCGGGGCCTTCGCCCTCGCGGTGGCCCTGCAGGATGCGCACGTCAGGCTGCGGCGCGTGGTGAAGAGGTGGGAGGCGCTGGCACCGGCCGGATCGGTGGCGCGCTGCGAGGCCCTCGGCCCGGTATGGCAATCCGGCGACCACGACCGGCCCGGCTACTTCGACGGGCAGGCGCTGGTCCTGGCACGCGGAGGTGCGGTCAGTTGCGAACTGTCCATCCAATTCGGCGCGCAGGGACCGGACTTCACGGTCAGGGCCTCGCTGGAGTCCGAGGACGGCGAAGACGGCATGGAGCTCCTGACCGCTGGTCCGCCGGAGTTCCCCTCCGGCGCGGACGACCTCGTCGCGGAGCTCAGTGGCTGCCTGGAGCGCCTGGAACAGTTGGACGTCTCCGGGGCGCTGGGCGCTGAGGCATGACAGCGGAATCGGTTGCCGAAGGCATCCTGCGGGTGGCGCCGACGGCAGGGGGCACCAGGCTCGTGGCCCTGGACGGGGCGGGAGGATCAGGCAAGTCGACGCTGGCTGCGGCAGTGGCCGGGCGGCTCGACAGGTGCCGAGTCGTCCACGGCGACGACTTCTACCGGCCCATGCCCGACCTCGAGCGGGAGCAGCTCGACGCGGAGCAGGGCTACCACCGCTACTTCGACTGGGAGCGCCTCCGGGACCAGGTCCTGGTGCCGCTGCGGGAGGACCGGACCGCGCGCTACCAGCTCTACGACTGGACCACCGGACAGCTCGGGGCCTGGCACGAGGTCGCCCCCGGAGCGGTTGTGATCGTCGAAGGGGTCTACACCGCCAGGCCGGAGCTGGCTCCCCACTACCACGTCACCGCCTTCGTCGACACGCCACGGGACGTCTGCCTGCGGCGGGTGCGGGCCCGCGGGGAGAACTCCGAGCAGTGGATCAGCCGCTGGCGCGCCGCCGAGGACCACTACCTGCGCACCACCTTGCCCCGGACCAGAGTCGAACTCCTGGTCCAGGGCCATTGACGGCGTCCGCTGAGCCGGTGTCAGGCGGAGCCGAGGGCCTTGGCCAGGCGGGTGAGGCCGTCGGCGATCTCGGGCGGGGTGTGGGTGGTGAAGGACAGGCGCAGCGTCGCCGGGTCGGGGCGGCCGGCGTAGAAGGGGGCACCGGGGACGTAGGCCACCTGGTGGGTGACCACGTGCGGGAGCAGGGCGGTCGCGTCGTAGCCGGAGGGGAGGCGGGCCCAGAGGAACATGCCGCCGTCCGGGCGGTTCCAGCTGCTGCCGGCCGGTAGCGCGTCGGCCAGCCCGGCGAGCAGGGCGTCGCGGCGCCCGCGGTAGGCGTCGCGGACGGTGGCGAGGTGGGCGTCGAGGTCGCGGTCGGCGAGATAGCGTGCCGCGGCGGCCTGGTCGACCGTCGAGGTGTGCAGGTCGGCGGCCTGTTTCGCGATCACGCAGGCCCGCCGCAGCGCGGCCGGGCCGCGCAGCCAGCCGAGCCGCAGCCCGGGGGCCATCACCTTGGAGAAGCTGCTCAGCAGCACCGTGCGGTCCTCCGCCCCGGCGCAGCCCGCGATCCACTGCACCGGCTCGCCGCTGAAGCGCAGTTCGCCGTACGGGTCGTCCTCGACGATCCAGAGCCCGCGCCGCGCCGCCACCTCCGCGACCGCCTGACGGCGCGTCAGCGGGAGGGTCCGGCCGGTCGGGTTCTGGAAGTTGGGCACCAGGTAGAGCAGCTTCGGACGCTCCGCCGCCACCAGCGCGTCCAGTGCCTCCGGGATGATGCCGTCCGCGTCGGTGGGGACCGGGACGACCCGTGCGCCGGCGAGTCCGAAGCACTGCAGGGCCGCGAGATAGGTCGGGTCCTCGACCAGGACGGTGTCGCCGGGCTCCAGCAGGGCCGAGGTCAGCAGCGACAGGCCCTGCTGCGAGCCGCCGGTGATCAGCAGGTCCTCGGGACCGGTCGGCAGGCCGCGGGCGGTGAGCCGGGTGGCGACGGCCGCGCGCAGCGCGGGGTCGCCCTCGGTGGTGGAGTACTGCAGGACCTGCCGCGGCGACTCGCGCAGCACCGCGTCGTAGGCGGCGCGGATGCCCTCGGCGTCGAAGAGCTCGGGCGCGGGCAGGCCGCCCGCGAAGGAGATGACCTCGGGGCGGGCGGTCAGCGCCAGGATCTCCCGGACGGGTGATCCGCCCACGGCGGCGGTACGGGCGGCAAGGGCAGGGACGTCGGCGGGGCCGGCTGCGGCTGTGGTCGTCATGCCCAGCCACCCTACGAAGCCGCGGTCCTGCGGTCGGGGGAATTTCACGATGTGGTCGTGCACCACGCCACGCGTCGGCGGCGGTTGTCACAAGCGCGGGCCGGTCGGTGTCTTCATGCCGTACCCGCAAGCAGACACTTTCGATACTCCAAGGAGAACATCATGGCGCTACGTGTTCCGAAGGCGGAACTCCCCACCGGCCTCAGCGAGAGCATGGTCGAGCAGTTCGGTGCCGTGCCCGAGCCGCTGCAGGCGACCTGGCACAACCCCCAGGTCGCCCAGGCGGCCCAGGAGCTCGGGGGCAAGGTGGGCGCGTGGGACGCGGCCGACGCGAGCCTCAAGTCCTTCGCGCACATGGCCGTCGCGGCCCAGGTCGGCTGCAGCTGGTGCCTGGACATCGGCTACTTCCAGGCGCAGAACCAGAATCTGGACCTGGCCAAGGCCAGCCAGGTGCCGCGCTGGCGGGAGTCGGAGGTGTTCACACCGCTGGAGCGGGATGTGCTCGAGTACGCCGAGGGCATGACGAACACCCCGCCGACCGTCACCGACGAGTTGTCGGCGCGGCTGCTCGACCGGCTCGGCCCGGCGGCTCTGGTCGAGCTCACCGTGTTCGTCGCCTTCGCCAACTTCGCGACCAGGAGCAACACGGCACTCGGCATCGAGTCGCAGGGCTTCTCCGCCGCCTGCGAGATTCCGCTGGCCACCCGGTCCGGCCGGGCCGGGGTAGCGTCCACGGTATGACCGAGGACCCGTTCGTCGCCCATCGCAACCTGCTGTTCACGGTCGCCTACGAGATGCTGGGGTCGGCGGCCGACGCGGAGGACGTGCTGCAGGAGTCCTGGCTGCGGTGGGCCGACGTCGACCGGACGCAGGTGCGCGACCCGCGGGCGTACCTGGTCCGGGTGGTCACCCGGCAGGCGCTGAACCGGCTGCGGTCACTGTCGCGCAGCCGCGAGGACTACGTCGGCGAGTGGCTCCCGGAGCCGCTGCTGACCAGCCCCGATGTCGCCGAGGACGTCGAACTCGCGGAGAGCGTCTCGATCGCGATGCTGACCGTGCTGGAAACCCTCGGCCCGACCGAGCGGGCGGTGTTCGTACTCCGCGAGGTCTTCGAGATGCCGTACGAGGAGATCACCGCGGCCGTCGGGAAGTCCGCCGCCGCGGTGCGGCAGATCGCCCGGCGGGCCCGCGAGCATGTGGCGGCCCGGCGGCCGCGGGTGCAGGTGAGCCGCTCGGAGCAACAGGCCGTGGTGGAGCGGTTCCTGCTGGCGTTGCGGACCGGTCGGTTGCAGGAGCTGATGGAGGTCATGGCCCCCGATGTGGTCCTGATCGCCGACGGCGGCGGGGTCGCGGCAGCCGTTCTGGCCCCGCTGCACGGCGCCGAACTGGTGGCAAAGCTGCTCGCACGCGTGGACCAGCAGGCCGTTGCGTTGCGGATGACAACCGTGTGGCTCAACGGCGCGCCCGCTGGCCGGATCGAGATCGACGGTGAACTCGCCACGGCGGTGAGCCTGGTGGTGGAGAACGGGCGGATCACCCGGATCTACGTGATGCGCAACCCCCGGAAGCTGACCCGCCTGGACGAACCCGCCGACCTCACCCGCTGACTTGACCTGCTGACCTCACCCGCCGGCCGTCAGGAGATGACCGCTGAGGCCCAGCAGCGACGGCTCCGACTCGGTCAACCGCAGGGCCTGCAACAGCAGTTCGGATCGGATCGGGTCGTCCAGCCAGGTGTCGACCCCGCCCATCAGCCAGGCCGCGCCCTCCACGCCGTACTGGCCGACCGGAGTAGCCTCGGCAGCCGGACACCGCTGCTGAACGGATGTGCATGACGCCCCGCCACACCCTCGCCGCGTACGCCGCGCTGCTCGACCGCTCGGTCGAGCAGATCGCCGAGGCCGCCGCGGACGCGCGTACCTTCGACCGGTTGCTGATCGCACGCGTCGCGGACGTGTGGGACAACAACACCTATCCGTTCTTCCGCGCAGCCACAGCACGCACCGCATGGCGGCGCGAGCGCCGGGCCCGGGCGGCACTGCGGTGGATGGCGGCCCTCAGCAGTACCCGACAGGCGTGGATGGAGGAGCAGGCAGCTGTCGCGGGCCACCGGATCGGAGCGCTGCTGGGAGAGCCCGCCCCGGACAGCGGACCGAGCCGCGACTACGCGGGGGTCGTCCGTCCGGACTCGGGCGTACTGGACGCTGCTCTCGCCGAGGCGTGGACGCGCGACTACGCGCTGGACCGGGCGCGGGTCCGCACCCTGCGGCTGGAACGGGTCGGTTCGGCGCTGACCGGGTTCGTGCTGCTGGAGGCCGAACGCCGCTTTCCGGTCGCCGGGCAGGAGGCACGGGCCGCTGCCAGTCCGGCCGAGCTGCAGATCTCGCTGGACGAGGTGTCAGAGGTCTGCTTCGACTCCGACGATCCGACCGGTGCCATGCTGACGGTGGAGGCCGACGGGCGGGTCGGGATCAGTCTCGGCCGACAGGGAGTCCTGCGCGGGAGCCGGTCCCGGGCCTATGTGCACGACTGGGTCTGGCACCTCTCGACGGCGGGACGAGCGGCTGATGCCGTCGTTCCGGCACTCGTTCGACGAGGCGGAAGAAGGTCGCCGGGTGATCCGCCCGGGGGCCTCGGGCCGTTCGGTGCGGCTGCCCTCGCCGCCCGGCTGCTGCACTTCGCCATGCTTGAGATCCGCTCGGTACGCTTCGCCGCCGAAGCCCACCGGATACCGCTCCAGGCGCTGTGCCGGGCTCTTTCCGACTGCGGGACGGCCGTCGCCCGCGCCGGAGCGGTACGGTCCGTGGCTGGTCGCGAGCGGGCCTTCTGCGCACTGGTCGAGGCCTGGATACGGCGCGGCGGAGCCGAGTTGGAGCCCTGGTTCGCCGAACGCCTGCGCGAGGTGGCAGAGGGCACACCCCTTCCGCGGCACACCGCGGCGTGGGTACGGGATCTCCAATTCCAGCACCCGGCTGCTCCCGCTACGGACCGTGCGGTCCGCGTCTCGGCCGCGAAGGCCGCCCGCGCGGCCCCGGTGGAGGCATCGGTCGAACTCCGACTGGTGAGCCACACCGCCTCCCACACCACGTACTCCTACGAGCACCAGTCCTCCGCACTGGTCCAGTTCGCCCGGCCGCCTGGGGCCGACGCCCCCGGCCCGTCCGGCTGGCTCCTGCACGCCCGCGCGCTCGAACCGGTCACGCGGTTCCAGGTCAGGACCGAGGCCTTCGCGGGCCCGGGCCTGCTCCAGCTCACCACCGTTGACGGCGGCAGCGGCGCCGTCATCACCCTGGACGGTGACGCCCTCACCGTGACAGGAACCGTCCCGACACCCCGCTGAACGCGCAGGGACCCCGCCAGTCGACGACTGGCGGGGTCCGGTGTGCTTTGGTGCGGCTACCACCTCATCCTGCGGATGAGGCTCAGGGGTAGGAGACCACGTTGCTGGGGCCGCCGAAGGTCGGCGAGACCGCGGCACCGGTGCCGTTGATGACGGAGTCGATCCCGCCGTTGCCGTTGAGGAACACGGTCAGGATGTCGTGGAACTGGACTCCCGGGTTGTTCGGTGCCTGGAAGGCCATCGAGCTGTGGATGTCCACCCCCTGGTTGAAGTAGGAGTAGGCGCCCATGCCGTAGCCCTGGAAGCTGGTGACGTTGTTGGCGACGTGGAAGGCCGGGTAGCCCTTCTGCGTCCCGCTCGCCATCCAGGCGGCCTGGCTCGGCACCTCGTACGGGTTCTCGTTCTGGAAGAAGATGACCGTGCCGCCCTGGCCGTTCCAGATGGCCTCGTCCTTCTGGTAGTGCTCCGAGACCAGGCCGTAGGCGGTGACGTTGTTGCCGTTGACGATCACGCCGGTGTCGGCCTGGTCGCTGGTCCAGACGCCGCCTCCGGCGCCGTGGTCGGCACGCCAGGACCACATGTCGTCGATGATCGAGTTGTTGCTGTTGTCGATGAAGGCGGTGGTGACCGAGCCGACGGTGGCGCCGCCGACGCGGAGGAAGACGTCGTCCACGGTGACCGGGTCATTGGCGTGGCTGACGGTCGAGCCCTGGGTGCCGATCTGCAGCAGCGAGGGGGACTTGACCGGTCCGGCGTCGAAGATGATCGCGGAGACGTTGACACCGTCCACGTCGGCGACCGACATGGTGGTGTTGCCGTTGGTCGGGATCAGGGTCGGGAAGCCCAGGCCGATGATCTTGGTGTCCGGGTGGGTGACCTGGATGGTGCTCGGGACGTTGTAGACACCCGGGGTGAACAGCAGGTTGTCACCGGCGTTCAGCGCGGCGTTGATCTGGTCCACCGTGCTGCTCGCGTTGACCACGTAGAAGGTGCTCAGCGGCAGCGAGGTGCCGGGGGTGCTGCCGTTCAGCCAGGTCGGACCGGTGGAGTTGGTCTGCTTGGCAGGAACGAACACGTTGTAGTTGCCCGCGGCGTCGGTGTAGAGGTACGGCTCTTCCTGCGTCACCGGGCTGGTGGCCAGCGTGGTGTACGGGTTCGGGCCGCCGCTGGCACCGGAGTTGGCGGCGAAGCTCTGCGCCGGGGCGCCGGTGTCACCGCTGAACACCTGGTTCCAGACGCCGTTGCTCCAGCCGTCCAGGGCCGTGTTCCGGGTCAGGTACTGCTGCTGCGAACCGTTGGTGATGCCGCCGCCGGTGAACTGCGAGTCGGAGATGAAGCCGCCGGAGGCGTAGTCGGGCGCGCCGGTGCAGTAGTCCATCAGCGTGACGTTGCCGTTCATGTGCACCCGGCGCATCGGGGACGCCTGGGACGCGGCCCAGAAGTCGTCACCGGAGTAGCAGCCGGTGTTGCCGCTCACGTTGACGGTCAGGTTGTTGACGGAGCGCCAGAAGTTGTCGGTGGCGTTGCAGTTGCTGAAGCCGCCGCCCTGGCACCGGTTGAAGGCGTTGATGGAGCCGTTGATGGTGACGTCGCCCGGGTTCTTGCCCAGGCCGGCCACCTCGGTGTAGTAACCCACGGTGAAGACCAGCGGGTTGGCCGTGGAGCCGTAGGTTCCCGGCTTGAAGAACAGCGCGTAGCGCTGGGTGCCGAACTCGTTGTCGACCTGCTGGTTGGCGATGGTGTTCAGCTGGTTCTGAATGTCGGCCTGCGCCTGGGTGGGGCTGAACACGATCACATTGGCGCCGAGGCTGCCGCCGGTGGGCGGCGGCGGGGTGCCGGTGCCGCCTCCGCCGGTGCCCGTGCCGCCGTCGGTGGCGAGGTTGAACTCGCCGATGGACCACCAGGCGCCGGTGGACGCGGTGGTCAGCAGGATCCGCACATAGCGGTCGGTCTGGTCGGCGAAGGTCGCGGTCTCGCTGGTGGCGTGGCCGGCCTCGGTGTCGACGACGGTGAAGTTGGTGCCGTCGTTGGAGACCTCGACCTTGTAGCCGGGGGCGGTGTCGCCGGCCCAGTTGGTGGAGTCCATGACGACCTGGTTGAAGCTCTTGCTCGAACCGAGGTCGACCTGGAACCACATGCCGGGCGCGGCTGCCGCGTCCGAGCTGTAGCGGGTGCCGGCATTGCCGTCGATGGCGTTCGCCGGAGCGTCCCCGGCACCGGAGTTGGTGCTCGCGCTGGCGGTCCAGCCGGTGCGGCTGAGGGTGGTCTCGGTGCCTCCGCCGGTGCCGCCTCCGCCGCCGCCGGTGCCCGTGCCGCCGTCGGTGGCGAGGTTGAACTCGCCGATGGACCACCAGGCACCGGTGGAGTTGCCGGTCAGCACGATCCGGATGTAGCGGTCGGTCTGGTCGGCGAAGGTCGCGGTCTCGGTGCCGGTCGCGGCGGCCTCGGTGTCCACGACGGTGAAGTTGGTGCCGTCGTTGGAGACCTCGACCTTGTAGCCGGGGGCGGTGTCGCCGGCCCAGTTGGTGGAGTCCATGACGACCTGGTTGAAGCTCTTGCTCGAACCGAGGTCCACCTGGAACCACATCCCCGTCGCGGCCACCGCGTCGGAGCTGAACCGGGAGTTGGTGTTGCCGTCGATGGCGTTCGCCGGCGCGTCCCCGGCCGCGGAGTTGGTGCTCGCGCTGGCGGTCCAGCCGGTGCGGCTGAGCGTCGTCTCGGTGGCCGCGCTGGCGGTGACCGCGGGGGCGGCGAGCGCCGCCACGACCGCGCCGGCCGCGAGCAGCGCCGCGCTGGTACGGAGGCGGCGAGGCCGACCCGGCTCTGCGGCCCCGCGCCGCAGTGCCGTCGGCCCGGGGGTCGCTTCGCGTCTGGTCCTGCTACTGAACTCGGTCATACGAGACCGCACCTCTTCTACCTAGGTGGGACGCGGGTAGGTGGCCCGCGCAGAAGGTGAACCGGTACGCCAGGCAGAGGCGGGCACCGGGGTACGTGGGGGTGGAGTCCGAGGCGGTGTCAAGCCGCCGGAGCAGCACGTGGCTTGCGGCATCACTGCAGGGCGATGCCGTGCCGACGGTCAATGCGGACGCCTCCGGGGGTGGGGAAGGCTGGGAGTCACACTGCAGGGAGAGCGCTCTCCCGTGCAGAGTGAAGCAGGGCGAATGGGGCGCGTCAATATCCCCGGAAGCAGGTGTGCCGCTTCTCGGTGTGACGTGGGGACCCGTTATGGAGTGTTTGCGCAGGTCCGGCCGCCTGACATTGGAGAGCGCTCTCTCGTAAGTGTGGACAACCGACTGCCGGTGCGGGCGGAGCGGCGGGCGCGGGCTCCGCCCTTCGGGTGGCATGGACATAGGCACTGTGCTTATGATTATGTCGTTGCATCTCACGGAGAAGGGAAGACCATGGGTACCTATCTGGACGGCGGCGATCCGGCGCGGCAGCGCACGGACTACTACCCGGCCTGGCTCGACAACCTCGCGGACGACGTCACCATGGAGGCGTCCGTGATGGACGGGGTCATCCGCGGTGCCCAGGCGGTGCGGACGGTGCTGGGCTACGCGCGGACGCTCTACGACTACCAGGAGTTCGTCTACGTGGGCGAGCACGGCCCCAATGGCTTCGCCGAGGACTACCTCTCCCGGATGGCCGCCGGGCCCATCGGCAGCGTGGTGGTGGTCCGCCTGGACGAGGAGGGCCTGACGCGCGGCATCGTGATCAGCCATCGGCCGCTGCGGGCAGTGGTGACCTGGTCGCGGCTGATGGGGGAGCACTTCGCCGGCACGCCGTACGCCGACTACTTCCTCACTCCCGCCCTCGCCCGTGAACTGCTCGCGGAGTCCGCCGGCTGAGGACGGCCGGGCGCGCCACTCATTGACACAGTCACATCCATGGTGAGTATGTCCGAAAGCTCGAAGGAAGCCACCGGTATGAGCACCCTCCGTTATGACGTCCACGTCTCGGCCATGACCGCGCTGTCGCCGTCCGCGCTGAGCCTTCCGGGCGGCGCGCAGGCCCACTGGTCGCCGCTGGCCCACACATTGATCCACGGCCCCACCGAGGCCGTCCTGGTCGACCCGCCCATCACCCTGGCCCAGTCCGCGCAACTGGGCGACTGGATCGAGGACAGGATCGGAGCCTCGGGCAAGCGGCTGTCCACGATCTACCTCACCCACGGCCATGCCGACCACTGGCTCGGCACCGCACCGCTGCTCGAGCGGTTCCCCGGGGTCACCGTCCGCGCCACCCGGGCGACCGTCGACATGATCAGGGCGACCGCGCCGGACGGCGTGGCCACGGGCATCTGGCCCGCGGCCTTCCCCGGTCAACTCGCGGACGCACGCTTCGAGGTGGAGCCGGTGGCCGACGACGGGTTCCGGATCGACGGCCACGCGCTGCTCCCGGTCGAGGTCGGACACAGCGACATCGACGCCTCGACGGTGCTGCACGTGCCCTCGATCGGACTCGTCGTCGCGGGTGACGTGGTCTACAACAATGTGCACCAGTACCTCGGCGAGTCCGCCGACGGCGGGCTGGAGGCATGGCGGAAGGCACTGGAGGTGGTGCAGTCGCTCGACCCGGCCGACGTGGTCGCAGGACACCAGGACCCGTCGCGCGGGAACCGGCCCTCCGACATCGCCGCGACCCGCGAATACCTGGACACCGCCGAGGAGTTGCTCGCCGCGCAGCCCGGCCGCGAGGAGTTCCTCACCCAGCTGGTGCGGCTCTACCCGGAGCGCATCAACCCCTTCACGGTCTGGATGTCCGCGCTGCGGCTCCTGCCCGGAACGGGCGCCTGAGGCTTCCTGAACCCCTGTCATATCTCCAGCGCCTCGCAGTACACATGGCGTCGGGGCACCCCGGCCCGCCGCAGCGAGCGCTCGGCCGCCGCGGTCATGCCCGGAGGGCCGGCCAGGTAGACGACGTGGTCGGCGATGTCGGGGACCGCCGCCCGCAGCGCCCGCCCGGTCAGCGGCAGGGAGTCCGCACCGGAGCCGTCGATCGCGTAGATCACCCGGGCCGCCCTGGTCGCGGCGATGGCGTCCAGTTCGCTGCGGAGCACCAGGTCCTCGGCCCGGCGGGCCCGGTAGATCAGGGTCACCTCGCCGGGCAGGGTCTCGAAGAGGGCCCGGAGCGGTGCGATGCCGATACCTCCGCCGAGCAGCAGCACCTTGCGCGCTGGTGGGCCGGACCGGCCGGTGAGCCCGCCGTAGGGCCCTCGGGCCCAGACCCGGGTGCCGGGTCGCAGCCGGGCGAGCGCGCGGCTGTGCGGGCCGAGGGCCTTGACCGTGATCCGCAGGCTGTCGCCGCGCGGCGGCGCCGACAGCGAGTAGGGGTTGGCGGTCCACCAGAGCCCCGCCGCCAGGAACCGCCAGCGGAAGAACTGACCGGCCTCGGAGCGCAGTTCGGCCAGGTGCTGACCGGTGATCAGAACCGAGACCACACCGGGGCCCTCGGGGACGACCCCGGCCACCCGCAGCCGGTGCCGCCGTGCCGCCCGCAGCGGTTCGACCAGCCGGTAGCGGACCAGCAGCAGCGCCGTGACGGCGTACAGCGCGCACCAGGCGGCCCTGGCGAATGGTCGGCCGGCCAGGTCGGGCCCGACGAGCTGGTGGCCGAGTCCGAGGGCGGTGGCGGCATAGGTGGTGGTGTGCACGGCGTGCCAGGCGGTGTAGCCGAGCCGGCGGCGGGCACTGCGGATCGAGGCGACGGCCGCCCCGAGCAGCAGCAGGAACGCGATCACCGCCTCCAGCAGCAGCACATGCCGGACCAGGGACGCCGCGAGCCCCCGCCACTGGGCGGCCGACGCTCCCTCCGCCCAGTGCGCGGTCGCCAGGAGCGCGTGGACCGACATCAGCAGCACCACGAGCCTGCCGCCCAGCGCATGGGTGCGGGCGAGCCGGGTCGACCCGACGGTGCGCTCCACCAGCGGGGCCCTGGCCATCAGCGCGAGCATCACCACGCCGGTGTAGCCCGCGAGCAGTCCGGCCAGCCGGGCTGCCGCGTCCACCGCGTCGCCGCCGTCCAGGGAGGAGCCGCCGGCCCGCCACCAGGAGGCGGCCACGGCGACGGCCCCGAGGGCGAGCCCGAGGAGCACAAGGGTTCCCAGAGCGGCACGGAACTGTCGGACGCGGCGCATGGACGCCCCAGTGGTCGGGTCAGTCGTGGAATCGACATACGGGGTTGGATCCGGGAATTGGTCCTCCGGACGCGGCACAGCCTTGCACGTCGGTGACGGTCCGAGGAAGGCATTCCACGAAATCTCCGACGCTTTTTATTCGCCCTTCCCCTCAATTGCAGATCATGTTGACCGGGTCCCCATGTCTTGCTCACAAAACCTCCGCAAGGCCAGCTCAGCAGCCATGCGGACGGGCGAGGGCCTGCTGGATAACACTTTTTTCGAAGATTTCTCCGCGACCGGCGAAGCGGAATTGGCTCCTCCTGCGGGGCTTGCTTCCGCCGTCACGGGACGGTAATAATCACAACGTTGTCACAGGCGCAGTCGGCTCCGGAGTTTACCGGCGCCGATCGGTAATCGTCTTCTTTCTCGCGCCGCGTGGTTTCTTCCAGCCGGCAGCAGGTTCCGCGGGACCGTGCGGAACCACCGGCATTGCCGCCCCCTTCTGTGCCCGCCATTGCCGGCGGAGGGGCAATTCCGACGTCCCTATTCATCGAGGAGTATCCATGGGATCCCCGAACCGCAGCGGGCGGCGACATGCCCGACGCCGATGGCTCGGCCTGTCGGGCGTGGCCGTGCTGGCCGCGCTGGCTGTTGTCTTCGCGCTGTTCCAGGTCGTCAACCGACCCGCCTCCGCTGCCGACGGACTCATCTCGCAGGGCAAGCCGGCCACCGCGTCCTCCGTCGAGGGCGGCCAGTGGCCCGCCTCGGCGGCCGTCGACGGCGACAACAGCACCCGCTGGTCCAGTGCCTTCAGCGACCCGCAGTGGATCCAGGTCGACCTGGGCGCGTCCTCCACCGTCAACCAGGTCGTCCTGCGCTGGGAGGCCGCCTACGGGACCGCCTTCCAGATCCAGGTCTCGCCCGACGCCAAGACCTGGACCTCGGTCTACTCGACGACCACCGGCAAGGGCGGCAACCAGACCCTGGCCGTCAGCGGCACCGGCCGCTACGTGCGGATGTACGGCACCGCCCGCAGTAGCCAGTACGGCTTCTCCCTCTACGAGTTCCAGGTCTACGGTACGTCGGGGAGCGGCGCCGCCACGTCGGCGCCGCCCGCTTCCGCGATGCCTTCCGGCGTGGCCACCACCGCGCCCGCGGGCGACGACACCCTGATCTCGCAGGGCCGTCCCACGGTGGCCTCGTCCATCGAGAGCGGCGGCTTCGCGGCCCGCGGGGCGACCGACGGCAACGACAGCACGCGCTGGTCCAGCCAGTTCAGCGACCCGCAGTGGCTCCAGGTCGACTTCGGCAACACGGCCACGATCCATCGGGTGGCGCTGCACTGGGAGAACGCCTATGCGACGGCCTATCAGATCCAGGTCTCGCCCGACGCGAACACCTGGACCACGGTCTACTCGACGAACACAGGCAAGGGCGGCAACCAGAACCTCGACCTGACCGCCGGCGGCCGGTTCATCCGGCTCTACGCCACCGCCCGCAGCGGCCAGAACGGCGTCTCGCTCTGGGAGTTCCAGGTCTTCGGCTCGATCGCGGGTGCGGTCGCACCGGGCGGCCCCGGCTACATTCTGGCCAACCCCCAGGTCACGAATGCGGTTCCGGCCACCGGCACCCCCGCGCACGCGTACTTCCACGAGTTCCAGGCGAACTGCTCGGTCACCCACGACCTGCCGGACGACCCGATCGTCTTCGCCGGCAAGCCCGGCGCCTCGCACATGCACACCTTCATGGGCAGCACCATCACCAACGCCGGAACCACCCCGAGCCAGCTGCTGACCGGCGGCACCGCCTGCAAGGCGCCCGGTGACAAGTCGGGCTACTGGATGCCCACGCTGTACAACGGCGACAAGGCGATGGATCCGATCGGCCCGCAGGTGATCTACTACAAGACCGGCATCAACGACTACAAGGCGGTCCGCCCCTTCCCGCCGGGCCTGCGTTTCGTGGTGGGCGACCCGGCCTCCAACGCCGCGGACTTCAAGGGCCACCCCGGCTTCGTCGAGGGCTGGGAGTGCGGCAACTCCTCGTTCAATATCGACTTCCCGACCACCTGCCCGGCCGGAACCGAGCTGAACATCCGCTTCCAGGCGCCGAGTTGCTGGAACGGCCTGTACCTGGACACGCCCGACCACAAGAGCCACATGGCCTACCCGGTCAACGGGGTCTGCCCCGCCGACCACCCGGTGGCGCTGCCGATGATCGAGTTCAAGATGGCCTTCCCGGTCAGCGGCGACATGTCCCAGGTCCACCTCTCCAGTGGGCGGGGCTTCTCCTTCCACTACGACTTCATGAACGGCTGGGACCCGGCCACCCTGCAGGCGATGGTCTCCCACTGCATCAACGGCGGTCTGCAGTGCAACGCCCGTGGATACGACGAGACCCAGCCCGACAAGGGCGCGGCCCTCAACGACCAGTACCTGCTGCCCTGACCGAACAGGCCTGACGCAGCATCAGGACCGGCACCAGCATCTGGACCGTGCCCGGTCGGCATCCCGCCGACCGGGCACGGTCCTTCCTGCATAGTTAGGAAAGTTTCCTTACGAGAACTCTTGACGACCCCTGCGCACGCTAGTTAACTCTGCCGCGAAAGGTAGATGAACGCCTCGACCCGCAGCGCGAACTCTCACTCCCTGCCGAGACGTCGAACGCAGCGACCCCACTTCAGCGCGCCGCTTTTCGCCTCGGGAGCACCCCCACTCTCGACCTCACCAGGAGGAATCCTGTGACATGGTCACGCCGCTATAAGATCCTTGCCGCCTCCACGCTGCCCGTCGCAGCGATGGCGATGGCCCTCAACGCCAGTGCCAGCGCCAGCTCACAGGCCACCAGCGCGTTCCCGGCCCACTACGCCGCGCCCTACCTGGAGCTCTCCAGCGGCACCGCGGGCGACATGGCGGCCGATATGAGCGCCACCGGGCTGAAGTACTACACGCTGGCCTTCCTGATCCCCAAGTCCGGCTGCACCCCCAAGTGGGAGGACGGCGACGGCGCGCTGAACGCCTTCACCTCGCAGGTGAACTCGCTGAAGTCGGCCGGCGGCAATGTCATCATCTCCTCCGGTGGCGAGGCGGGCGGGGAACTGGCCCAGACCTGCACCTCGGTGACCTCCCTGACCGCCGCCTACGCCAGCATCGTCAACACCTACGGCATCACCCGGCTGGACTTCGACATCGAGGGCGACACCCTCGGCGACACCGCCGCCAACACCCGCCGCAACCAGGCCCTGGCCGCGCTGCAGGCGCAGAACCCGTCGGTCCAGGTCGACTACACCCTGGCGGTGGACCCGTCCGGCCTGGAGTCCGACACGCTGAACGTGCTCAAGGACGCCAAGAGCAAGGGCGTCAACGTCAACCTGGTCAACATCATGACCATGGACTTCGGCAACGGCCAGAACGCCTACAACGACGCGATCTCGGCCGCCAAGGGCACCGCGGCGCAGCTCGCCAGCCTGTACGGCATCTCCACCTCGGCGGCCTACGCCCGGTTGGGCCTGACCCCGATCGCCGGCAAGAACGACGACAACGAGAACTTCACCCAGGCCAACGCCACCTCGCTGGAGAGCTTCGCCGCCACCAACGGCGTTCAGGAGCTGTCCTTCTGGGAGGTCGACGGCTACGACAAGGGCACTGGCTACGCCTACTCCCGGACCTTCAACAAGATCACCGGCGGCACCACCACCCCGCCGACGACCACCCCGCCGACCACGGCTCCGCCCACCACCGCGCCGCCCACGACCACCCCGCCGACC
This sequence comes from Streptacidiphilus alkalitolerans, assembly GCF_042511045.1. Classification (NCBI taxonomy): domain Bacteria; kingdom Bacillati; phylum Actinomycetota; class Actinomycetes; order Kitasatosporales; family Streptomycetaceae; genus Streptacidiphilus; species Streptacidiphilus alkalitolerans. The sequence goes on along the minus strand of NZ_JBHEZX010000002.1, from coordinate 619,333 downwards.
GGCGGCAATGTCTCCTACGAGGCTGAGGCGGCCACGCTGGCCGGCGGCACCACGATCACCAGCTGCGCCCACTGCAGCGGCGGCAAGAAGCTCAGCTACCTGGGCAACGGCGGCACCGCCACCTTCACCGGAGTCTCCGAACCGGCGGCCGGCAGCTACACCCTGACCATCTACTTCATGAGCGTCGGCCAGGCCCGCACCGCCACCGTCACCGCCAACGGCGTCAACCAGACCGTCAGCTTCCCCGAGACGCCGGACTACAACACCGTCGTCACTAAGACCATCACCGTCCAACTCAAGGCCGGCAGCGGCAACACCATAGAATTCTCCAACCCCTCGGCCGGTGCCCCCAACCTCGACCGCATCGTCGTCTGAGCCCCGATCGCACCAAACGTCGGCGCCGAGCCCCCCGCCCGGCGCCGACGTCGTCATGCGTCGATCGATCACGGCCGACCGGCCGCCGGGGCCAGCGGCCAGCAGATCTCGGTCTGCCACCGGGTGACGTCCGGGGTGTCCAGCGGGCCGACGAGGTACCGCTCGCGCACCGGACCTGTGCCGTCACGGCCCTGCCCGGCGGCATACATGCCGAGCGCCGCGTAGGTGCGGTCGTAGTCGGTGTGCGCGCCGGTGTGGAGCGCGACGGCGAACCGGCCGGCCGGGAGTTCCCAGCGCGCACCCGTACGGTCCAGCGCAGGGGAGTCCTTGACGGGCAGGTAGATGCGCGCGTGCCCGGCGTCCTGCGTGAACAGCTCGTCGTCGTAGAGTCCGCCCACAGGCCCGGTGGGTTCGAGCCCGGCCTCGGCGGCGATCGCTCGTAGGCCCGCGACGGTGTCCCCCCACCAGGAGGCGAGGTCCTGCCGCGACAGGTGGGCGGAGGCCGAGACCGTGGGCCCGCTTTCGAGTCCACGCTCCTCGATGGCGGTGACCGCCGGGCCGCCCTCGAGCATCCGGTGCAGTGAATCGACCGCGGCCTCGGTCTGCCGCAGTTGTCGGCGCATCCGGTCCAGATGGCCGGCCAGGAGCGCGTCGCGGGCGGACTGGTCGGGAGCGGCGAGGACGGCCTTCACGTCGGCCACCGGCAGGCCGAGCTCCCGAAACCGTCTGACCAGGTGCGCGGAGTGCGCCTGGCCCGGCCGGTAGTAGCGGTAGCCACTGTCCGGATCGATCATGGCAGGCTCGAGCAGGCCCACTTCGTGGTAGTAGCGAAGCGTTTTGACACTCAGGTGGGTGAGGCGTGCGAACGCCCCGATGGTCAACTGCTGCATAGGCGAATCCTCAGGTTTCCCGTGGGGGACGAGTCAAGCCGCGGCGGTGCGGTACCGGCACCGAGGCGCGGGTTGACTCGTCCCCCACGGGAGACCTGACGGTGGTCCACGAAACGCCCGAACCCAACCTCGTCGGAGGTCTCTCGTGGACTCTGCTGAAACCCTCCTGATCAGTCCGGTGCCCCGTGCTCCGGTCGACGTCCCGCCGGTGCGCGCCCGCGCGCTGCTGCTTGTGCTCGGGCTCGCCGGGACCGTCTTCGCGCTGATGCAGGCGCTGGTCATCCCCGCCCTGCCGCGCATCCAGACCAGCCTCGGCACCAACGCGGACGGTGCTGCCTGGATCTCCACCGCGTACCTGCTGAGCGCCTGCATCCTCACCCCGGTCATCGGCCGTCTCGGCGAGATGGTGGGCAAGCGGCGGATGATGCTGGCCAGCCTGGCCACCTTCGCGGTCGGCACCCTGGTCTGCGCGACCGCGGGCAGTCTGGGCGAGCTCGTCGCCGGGCGGGTGGTCCAGGGCACCGCGGGCGGTATCTACCCGCTGGCGTTCGCGATCATCAGGGACCGTCTGCCGCGGGAACGTGTCCCGGCGGGCATCGGCCTGATCTCGTCACTGCTCGGCATCGGTGGCGGCCTCGGCCTGGTGCTGCCGGGCCCGATCATGGCCCGGCTCTCCTACCAGTGGCTGTTCTGGCTGCCGCTCGTTGTCATCCTCGCGACCCTGGTGCTGGCCGCCCGTTACATTCCGGCCGACGGTCCCGCCGAGGCCGGGGCGGGGATTCCGTGGGGCTCCAGCCTGATGATGGCGCTCGGCCTGTCGGCGGTACTGGTCGCCGTGAGCGAGTCGGCCACCTGGCACTGGGCGGACATCAGGACGTTGGGCCTGCTGCTGCTCGGCGCGGCGGCCCTGCTGGGATGGGGCCGCGCGGAGGCCCGCAGCAGCAACCCCCTGGTGGACATGGGCCTGATGCGGCTGCGCGGGGTGTGGACGGCGAACGCGGCAGCCATGCTGATCGGCATGGGCATGTACGCCTCGTTCCTGATCATCCCAGAATTCGTCCAGTCGCCAGTGCGGCTCGGCTACGGCTTCGGCGCGTCGGTGACCGGGGCGGGCCTGTTCATGCTTCCGACCGCCGCGGTGCAGTTGCTCCTCGGCCCGGCGTCCGGCCTGCTGCACCGCAGGTTTAGCCTGCGGGCACAGTTGATCGCCGGTCAGTTGAGCTGCGCGGCGGGCTTCAGCAGCCTCGCCGTCTGGCACGCAGCCCCCTGGCAGATCTACGCGGCTACCACGGTGCTCGGAATCGGGTTCTGGCTGTGCCTGGTGGCCCTGCCCAACCAGGTCGTCTCCGCGGTACCCGCCGCCCGCACCGGATCGGCCACGGCCGTGAACACCGTCGTGCGCAATGCCGGGGGCGCGGTCGGCGGCCAACTGGCCGCCGCGATCATCGTGGGCTCCGCGCAGGCCGGCAGCACTGCCCCGGCCGCCTCGGGCTACATCGGGGCGCTGATCCTGTGCGCCGCGGCCACTTGCGCAGGCACCCTTGTCGCCTTCGCCGTCCCACGCAGGAACCCCCGTTAGCCCCGGCTGACGGCTGGCCCTGGTGCCGTCGGTCAGGAACGGAGAAGCGGCGGTGGCCGAGGCGCGGTTAGCGTGACGGCCATGGACCTCACGATTCATACCAGCGCCCTGCCGCACGACGATCCGGACGCCGCGGTGGCCTTCTACCGCGACATCCTCGGTTTCGAGGTCCGCAGTGACGTCGGGCACGGGATGATGCGCTGGATCACGGTCGGTCCCGTCGGTCAGCCCGGCACTTCCATCCTGCTGGCGCCGCCGGCCGTCGACCCGGGCGTCACCGAGGACGAGCGCCGGACCATCCTGGACATGATGGCCAAGGGCACCTATGGCTGGATCCTGCTGGCCACCCGGGACCTCGACGGCACCTTCGAGAAGCTGCAGGCGGGGGACGCCGAGGTGGTCCAGGAGCCGACCGAGCAGCCGTACGGCATCCGCGACTGCGCCTTCCGCGATCCTGCGGGCAACCTGGTACGGATCCAGGAACTTCGCTGAGTCGGAGTCGGAATCACAGTCGGAGAGAGAAGGAGTTCTCGCATGTGTCATCCCGAATGGGGGCGTGCGCTGGCCGAGGCGCAGCGTCGGAAGGACCTCGCGCGGCTGCGCCGGGTCCGTGACCGGATCGACCGGGAGTACGCGCAGCCGTTGAACGTCGAGGCGCTCGCCAGCGGCGCGCACATGTCGGCCGGGCACCTCAGCCGGCAGTTCCGGCTCGCCTACGGGGAGTCGCCGTACTCCTATTTGATGACGCGTCGGATCGAGCGCGCGATGGCGCTGCTGCGTTGCGGCGAGCTTAGTGTCACCGAGGTCTGCTTCGCGGTCGGCTGCTCCTCGCTGGGCACGTTCAGTACCCGTTTCACCGAACTGGTCGGCCTGCCGCCCAGCGCCTACCAGCGCCAGGCGGCCGCGGCCACCGCGGCGTCGGGTGCTGCCGAGGGGATGCCCTCGTGCGTGGCCAAGCAGGTGACCAGACCGGTCAGGATTCGAGAAGCGTCGGCGCCCGTGCCGCAACTAGCGTGATCGTCATGACATCCATTCAAACCCTCACCCTCGAGGTGGCCGACCCCACGGCCGCCGACCGCTTCTACACCGCCTTCGGCCTGGGCTCCCGGGTGCGCCTGCGGGCCTCGGAGGCGCCGACGACCGGCTTCCGCGGCTTCACCCTGTCGCTCACGGTGTCCCAGCCGGCCAATGTCAACAGCTTCATCGACGCCGCCCTCGACGCCGGCGCCACGCCGCTGAAGCCCGCTGCCAAGTCCTTCTGGGGCTACGGCGGCGTGGTCCAGGCCCCGGACGGGACGATCTGGAAGGTCGCCACGTCCGCGAAGAAGGACACCGGCCCGGCCGCCAAGGAGATCGACCAAGTGGTGCTGCTGCTCGGAGCCTCGGACGTGGCCGCGACCAAGCGGTTCTACCTGGACCGCGGCCTCACCGTGGCGAAGAGCTTCGGCCGCAAGTACGTCGAGTTCGACTCCGGGTCGAGCCCGGTCAAGCTGGCCCTGTACGGACGGCGCGCCGCGGCCAAGGACGTCGGCGTCCCCATGGACGGGACCGGATCGCACCGGCTGGTGATCGGCAGCGACGCCGGGCCCTTCACCGACCCGGACGGCTTCGCCTGGGAGCCCGCCGCATCGTCGACACCGACACCGGCGCCCACGTCCTGACCGGCGCCCACGCCCTGACCCGCGCCGCCGACCGTCTCACCAGGTGACGGGGAGGGCCTTCACGCCGTAGACGGCCATGTCGGGCCTGAACTCGATCTCCTCGAAGGGCACCGCCAGCCGCAGGCCGGGCAGCCGTCGCAGCAGGGTCTCCAGTGCGATCTGCAACTCCAACCGGGCCAACGGCTGGCCCAGGCACTGGTGCACCCCGAACCCGAAGGCCACGTGCCGCCTGGCGTCGCGGGCGACGTCGAGGTCGTCGGGAGTCCCGAACACCCCCTCGTCGCGGTTGGCGGTGGAGAGCAGACACACCACACCCTCGCCCGCCCGGATGGTGTGCCCGCCCAGTTCCACCGTCTCGACGGCGACCCGGGTCACCCCGGCCTGAACGACACTCAGATAGCGCAGCAACTCCTCCACCGCGCCCTTGATCAGCTGCGGCTCCGCGCGCAGCCGGGCCAGCTGGTCCGGGTTGCGCAGCAGCGCCAGGGTGGAGAGCGCCGTCATATTGGCGGTGGTCTCATGGCCCGCCACCAGCAGCAACAGGCTCATCCGGGCCACCTCCTGCCGGCTCAGCTCACCGCGGGCGACCAGGCGGCTGATGATCGCCTCGTCGGGGCTGTGCTCCTTCTCCCCGGCCAGGTGCTCCAGGTAGCCGACCAGTTCGTCACTGGCCTGGCGGGTCTGGTCGGCGGTGGAACGGCTGTCGAGCAGGACCGCGCTGCAGCGCTGGAAGAGGTCGTGGTCCTCGTACGGGACGCCCAGCAGCAGGCAGATCACCAGCGAGGGCACCGGCAGGGCGAATTCGCTGACCAGGTCGGCCGAGGTCCGGTCCGTGGTCATCCGGTCCAGGAAGTCGTCGACCACCTCCTGGACGCGCGGGCGGAGGGCCTCGACCCGCTTGACGATGAAGTCGCCGGTCAGCATCCGGCGCAGGTGGGCGTGCTCGGGGTCGTCCATGCGGATGAAGCTCGGGCTCCGCGTGGCCAACTCCCGGCGTCCGGCGCTGAGGAACGGGAAGCCGGGGTTGGTCGCGTCGGCGCTGAACCGCCGGTCGCCGAGGACCGTGCGGACGTCCTCGTGCCTGGTGACCAGCCAGGTGCGGGACCCGTCCCAGAGCGAGACCAGGCAGGTCGGCTGCTCCTTCCGGGCCTGCTCGTAGACGGGTGCGGGGTCGAACGGGCACCCGCCGCGCTCCGCCGGAAACGCGAAGGACGGGGGTGTGGCGGGTGCGGCCGGGGTGGCTGGTGTGGAAGTCGTCACGGGTGGATCTCCCTCACAGTTGGAGCCCTTGCAGGGTGGAGCCGGGTCGAACCCACCGGTGGGGTCACCGGTGGGACCGGATCATTCCTCGTGGATCGTGATCGCCCGGCCGGGGCAGATGCCGGCCGCCAGCCGGACCGAGGCCTGCCGTTGCACCGGCGGCTCGGCGTCCAGCAGCAGGACCAGCCCCTCGTCCTCGTCCTGGTCGAACACCTCGGGGACCGCTGCCACGCACTGGCCCGAGCTGCAGCAACGGTCTGTGTCTACGCTGACGCGCATGGGCACCTCCTGGACCGGGAAGACGGGTGGACGTCGACAGATGGATGGCAAAAGCAACCAAATCCACAGCCAACGTAGCTCACAAACCGTCAGAAGTTGAAGTGCCCAAGACAGACGTTCCGGAAATGGCCGGAAATGCTCCGCCTACGATCGGAGCAGCCGGGAGCGGGCCGGCCGCTCCGATCGATGGCGTCTCAGCTATCGCTCAGGCAGCGGTCGAACCAGTCGCGGGTACGGTGGAGCACGTCGATCCGGTGACCGGGCTCCACGAGCCCGTGTCCCTCACGTGGATAGACCACGAACTCGTGGTCCACCCCGAAGCGGCGCAGCGCCCGGTGGAAGAACACCGACTGTCCCAGCGGCACATTGGTGTCGTCCTCGCCGTGCACGATCAGTACGGGGGTACGGATCCTGGAGGCGTAGCTGATCGGACTGAGCTCGTCGTGCCGGTGCGGCCCGGGGCCTTCCCAGCCGTGGCTGCCGCCGAGGCCGGCTTCCAGGGCTCCCTGTTCACCGGTCGCGGCCTGCATGCCCCAGTCGCTGATCCCGGCGCCCATCAGCGCGCCCTTGAACCGGTCGGTCTGCCCGACCGCCCAGGCCGCCATGAACCCGCCGTGGCTCCAGCCGCCGATGCCCAGCCGGTCCGGATCGGCGACGCCCTCGGCCGTGAGCAGGTCGATTCCGGTGACGATGTCGGTCCACTCCTCAAGGCCGACCCGGCCCGCGACCGCCGCCGCGAAGGCGTGGCCGTGCCCCTCGCCGCCGCGCGGGTTGGGGAGGAAGACCGCGTAGCCGGCGGTCGCCAACCACTGCGCCGGGGCGAAGTAGGAGTTGTTGAACTCGTCGGCCCAGCGGTCGTAGGGGCCGCCGTGCACCAGGGTGACCAGAGGGAAGGGGCCGTCCGCGCGGGTCCGGCCGGGCGGAAGGATCAGCAGGCCGTCGAGGCCGAGGCCGTCGTCGGCCCGGTAGCAGAGCCGCTCCTGGCTGCCCCAGCTGAATCCGCGTAGTTCGGGCCTGGTGTCGCTGAGCCGGAGGAGCGGGCCCCGTGCCGGTCCGGCGTGCACATCCATCGGTACATGGGCGGTGCTCACCAGGGCTGCCACCGGGCCTGCGGTATGACTGGCCGTCAGCGAGGTGAGCCGACCTCTGCTTGTGGATACGTGCCGGAAGCTGCCGGTGTCGGCGTCGAGCCGGTGGATCGCGGTGTCGAGGCCGTCGGCGAACAGAGCCAGTGGCGCGCCGTCCGATATCTGCACCAGTTCGGTCGGGCAGGCGGTCATGCCCGCAGTCAGGTTGCGGTGTTCTCCTGCGGGGCCGATGGCTGGTATCGCGATGTCGAGGACGGCACGGCCGCCAACCGGTCCGGGCGGGGTCAGCGCCAGATAGGCCAGGTGCCAACTGTCCTTCGCTCGCCACCAGGTGGGGGAGCCCGCCTCCAGTTCGAGACGGCCGAGGCCACGGACCTCGGCGGTCGCGGGATCAACCAGGTGCAGTTCGGCGGTGAAGGCCCCCGGATCGGAATCCGGGTGGGCCCAGCTGATCACCGCCAGGGGCCCGCCGTCCGGCCGCTGGGAGACCTCGACCACGTGCCGGTCGCCGAGTCCGTCCACCACCCGTAGCTCACGTGTGCCGAGATCCAGCAGGCGGAGCCGGGCGCCCGGGCCTTGCTCCGCCCAGACGATCGGATCGCCCCGGCCGGGTGCGTCGGCCTTGTCCGGTTCGTCCTCCGGCTCGTCCTCGGCGAGCAGGACGACGGTCTTGCCGTCGGCGAGCGGCCGGTAGTCCACGATCCCGGCCTGCCAGTCGGTCAGCGCCTCCGGCACGCCCCCGTCCGTGCCGTCCGTCCGTATCCGGTTCAGTTGCCCGAGGGAGCGGAACAGCAGCGAGGCCGAGTCCGGGGCCCAGCGCGGATGCTGGCAGGGCACACCAGGGGCTGCCGCCAGGGGAGGTGACGATCCGTCACTGGGGCTCAGCCACAGCTGGCTGGATCGCCCGCCGTTCGGGCCGGGCAAGGAGACGGCGTAGGCGACGAGAGCCCCGTCCGGGGAGATCGCCGGGGGCTGGGCCATGGCGCAGTTCACGAGCAGTTCGGCATTCACCTGTGCTTCAGCGGCGGTCATCGCGCGAGTCTAGGGCAGCGGCCCATGGGTGTCAGAAGTCATTGTGTAAAAGGTAATGCAATTAATGGTGACAGTGGAAATCACCCTCTCCTCTTCCGGAAGGGAAATGCCTCCCCTAAAGTTCTGCTGCAGGCGGTGGATTTCGAATATCGCTGTCTGCTTTCCTTTCGGACCCGTCCGGGTCCGGAAACTCATGGGTACGCACCCATCGGGCGCATGGAGAGGAACGCATGAAGCACACCACCGGCACCCGTGCCGCGGCCGTGGCCGCCGCCGTACTGGCTGCCGGGCTGGCGACCGCCGGACCGGCCAACGCAGCCCAGCCCCGCCCCACCACGCACAGCGCCACCCGCATCACCGGTCAGGAGCAGCTCCACGCGAGCATTCTCGCGGCCGTCGCCACCCAGAACACGGTCTGCAGCGCGGCAGCCGGTTTCGGTGTCCACCCGATGGGCGGTTACCCGCCGCCGCCCCCGCCGGTCTTCCCCGGCTGAGGGGGCGGGGACCGTGGAGAGCACCACCGAGCAGACGGTGTCCTGGTGTCCCAGCGGCCTTGCGGACCGTCCTGAGTCCGTGGTCCTCGGCGTACGGTCCGGGGAGGACGGCAGTGTTGCCTACCTCGCCGAACCGGTGCCGGCCAAGGAGGTCATCAGCCTGGTGCCGGAAGGCATCGAGCCCCGGCGGATCCTGCGCTTCGCCTCGCACTGCGAGTCGGACTGCAGGCAGCGGGTGGGGACCGAGTGCGGGCTGGTCAACCGGATCGTCGCCCTCCCCGGTCCCCCTCGGGGGTCCGCCGTGCCGCGGTGCCACCTGCGGAGCCAGTGCATGTGGTGGAACCAGCGGGGCGTGGACGCCTGCCACCACTGCCCTGCGGTGTCCAGTCTGGTCTCGAAGGACGACGACCTGGGCAACCTGGTCGCCGACCCGTCCACCACCCAGGAGCAGCTCGAGGCCTGGATCGCCGCAGTGGGTTGAGCCCCTGCAGCCGGCCCGAGCGAACCCGCGGCAGCCCCTGCCGCGGGTTCCGTGCTGTGCCCCTGAGCTCTCGGGAAAGCAAGAAGTTCAAACAATTACCAGAGTCCTAGTGCTCATTCTGCAACATATATTGACAGCCCGTCGGCTCAGGAGTTGAGTTCCAGTCGCCTCGAACATGACACGGCGGCGCTCCCCGGATCCGGTCTGCCCTGTCGGAGGCTCCTTTCGGCACGTCCCCACCCGGGCACACCCGAGGACGGAGATACTCATGCGCGCAGGAATCCCCAGAAGGGCACGAAGGCTGGTGGCCGCGCTCAGCGCGGGCGCGGCAGCGCTGGCCATGGCGCTGCTGCCGATGCCGCAGGCCCAGGCCGAGGGCAACGGCGTCGGCCTCACCCCGGCGCTGGGCTGGAGCAGTTGGAGCTTCGTGCGGTACTCGCCGACCGCGGCCGTGATCGACGCCCAGGCCGACGCGATGAAGAGCAGCGGACTGCAGGCGGCCGGCTACCAGTACGTCAACATCGACGACTTCTACTACCAGTGCCCCGGCAGCCAGGGCCCGACGGTGGACCAGTACGGCCGCTGGGCGACCGACACCACCAAGTTCCCAGCGTCCGGCTCCACCGACGGGATCGCCGTGGTCGCGTCCCATGTGCACGCCGACGGGCTGAAGTTCGGGATCTACGTCACCCCGGGCATCTCCAAGCAGGCCGTCGCCCAGAACACCCCGATCCAGGGCACCAGTTACCACGCCGACGACATCGCGACCACCAGCAACGAGGCCAACTACAACTGCGGCGGCATGGTCGGCATCGACTACAGCAAGCCCGGCGCCCAGGCGTTCATCAACTCCTGGGCCAATGAGTTCGCCTCCTGGGGGGTGGACTACGTCAAGATCGACGGCGTCGGCACCGGTGACGTCGGCGACGTCCAGGCCTGGTCCTCCGCGCTCCAGCAGACCGGACGGCCGATCCACCTGGAACTGTCCAACAACCTCGCCATCGGCAGCGCGAGCACCTGGGCGCAGTACTCCAACGGCTGGCGCACCGGCGGGGACGTGGAGTGCTACTGCGGCAGCAACGGCAGCAGCTTCCCGCTGACGAACTGGGGCAACGTCCAGCAGCGCTTCGCCTCGGTCGCCGCCTGGCAGCCCTACGGGGGTCCGGGGGCGTTCAACGACTACGACTCGATCGAGGTCGGCAACGGCTCCAACGACGGGCTGACCGCGCCGGAACGGCAGTCGCAGCTCAGCCTCTGGGCGATGGGGGCCTCCCCGCTGATCCTCGGCACCGACCTGACCCACCTGGACTCCACCGACCTCGGCTACCTCAAGAACAAGGCGGTGCAGGCCGTGGACCAGGACGCCATCGACGCGTCCCGGATCGTCAGCAACGGCAACCAGCAGGTGTTCAGCAAGGCCGAACCGGACGGCAGCGTGATCATCGGCCTGTTCAACTACTCGGGCAGCGCCAGCCAGACCGTCAGCGTCAACCTGGCCGCGGCCGGCATCACCGGCTCACCCACGGCCACCGACCTGTGGACCGGCTCCTCGATCGGCACGATCAGCGGCACCTACAGCGTCAACCTCGGCCCCGGGGCGGTCCAACTGCTGCGCACCCCGCCCGGCACCGACAGCGCCGCCGAGTACGTCAGCGCCGCGTCCGGGCGCTGCCTGGACGACCCCAACTCCAACGCCACGCCGGGCACGCTCCAGGAGATCTGGGACTGCCACCACGGCGCCAACCAGGAGTGGACCTACTCGGGCGGCACCTTGCGGGAACTGGGCCTGTGCCTGGACGCCTTCAACCAGGGCACCACGTCCGGGACCAATGTCGACCTGTACACCTGCAACGGCCAGGCCAACCAGCAGTGGACGGTCAACAGCGACGGCACCATCACCGGTGTGCAGTCGGGCCTGTGCCTCGACGTCAAGGGCGGCGGTGCCAGCGCCAACGGCACCGGGGTGGAACTCTGGACCTGCAACGGCGGCAGCAACCAGAAGTGGACGAAGGCCTAGCGTCCTTGAGTAACAGCGGTGGGGCCGGGAATCCGATTCCCGGCCCCACCCGTGTGCGGGATCAATCAGCTACTGAAGGCTTGCACCTCCCAGAGGGAGTAGCCGTACTGGGTGGCGCGTGCGGTGCCGTTGATGCGGAGGTAGCGGCCGGTGCCGGTGACGTTGAGGGTTTGGGTGCCGCCGGTTCCGGTGGTGGTGCTGTAGACGGTGTTCCAGGTGGTGGCGTCGTTGGAGGTCTGGATCTGGAAGGCGGTGGCGTAGGCGGTCTCCCAGTTGAGGACGACTTTGCAGATGTTCTGGCTGGTGCCGAGGTCGATCTGGAGCCACTGGGGGTCGGAGAAAGCGCTGGACCAGCGGGTTCCGGTGTTGCCGTCCACCGCGTCCTGGGCCGGGGTGCCGACGTTCTCCTGCGAGGACGCGGTCGCCGTCTTGTTGAGCGCGATATTGGTGGTCCCGCATCCGCCACTGCCGGCGGCCACGACCCAGCTGAAGGTGGTGGATCCGACCGCCCCGGTGGTGTCGGTGGCGGTCACGGTGACATTGGAGGTGCCTGCGGTGGTGGGGGTTCCCGAGATCAGCCCGGAGGTGGCGTTGATCGAGAGCCCGGCCGGGAGACCACTGGCCGCGTAGGTCAGGGTCTGGCCTGACGCGGAGTCACTTGCGTGCACCTGCAGGCTCGTCGCCGTACCGACGGTGGCGCTCTGACTGCCCGGGCCGGTCACCGTCACCGTGTTGCCGGTGCCGGTCGTTCCCGCGAAGGCTTGCACCTCCCAGAGGGAGTAGCCGTACTGGGTGGCGCGTGCGGTGCCGTTGATGCGGAGGTAGCGGCCGGTGCCGGTGACGTTGAGGGTCTGGGTGCCGCCGGTTCCGGTGGTGGTGCTGTAGATGGTGTTCCAGGTGGTGGCGTCGTTGGAGGTCTGGATCTGGAAGGCGGTGGCGTAGGCGGTCTCCCAGTTGAGGACGACCTTGCAGATGTTCTGGCTGGTGCCGAGGTCGATCTGGAGCCACTGGGGGTCGGAGAAGGCGCTGGACCAGCGGGTTCCGGTGTTGCCGTCAACTGCGTCCTGGGCCGGTGTGCCGGCGTTCTCCTGGGAGGACGCGGTCGCCGTCTTGTTGAGCGCGATATTGGTGGTGCCACAGCCGCCGCCACCACCGGTCGGTGCTACGACCCAGCTGAAGGTGGTGGATCCGACCGCCCCGGTGGTGTCGGTGGCGGTCACGGTGACATTGGAGGTGCCTGCGGTGGTGGGGGTGCCGGAGATGAGACCCGACGAGGCGTTGATCGACAGTCCGGCCGGGAGACCACTCGCCGCGTAGCTGAGGGTCTGGCCTGACGCGGAGTCACTTGCGTGCACCTGAAGGCTGGTTGCGGTACCCACGGTGGCGCTCTGACTGCCGGGGCCGGTCACCGTCACCGTGTTGCCGGTGCCTCCGCCGCTGGGCAGGGTCCACTGCTGCTGGGCGGAGTCGGTGCAGGTCTCGATGTCGAGCCGGGAAGCGGTGTTGCCCCCTGGATCGGTCAGGCACAGTCCTGAACTCGGGTTCAGCAGCTCACCGTTGGCCTGATGCGTCCAGCCCTGTGCGGCGGTGCCGTTGCAGGGATACCAGTCGACGTTGGTACCGCTGGTCGTCCCCGCGCTCACCACGTCCAGGCAACCACCTTGGACCCGCACCGTGTTGTCGGTGTAGGGCGACCACTGCTGGCCCGCGCTGCCGTTGCAGGCGCTGACGCCGATCGGGTTGCCCTCGGTGTTCAGCGAGTTCTGGTTGGCCAGGCAGAGGCCGTTGATCCCCTTGACCGTCCCGGTTGCGGTGGCGGTCCCGGTGGGAGTGGAGTTGCCGCCCTGCTCGTACACGGCCACATAGCCCACGCTCATGGCGCCGCCGGAGGACGTCGCCGCCGTGGGTGTCGGCGAACCGTAGATGCCGTCCGGGTAGTTGCCCCCGATCGCCAGGTCCCAGATGATGAAGAAGCCGTGGTCGATGGCCTGCTGCCAGGCCGCCGTGCCCACCGAGGCCTCGGTGATGGTGCTCTCGACCGTGCCGTCCATCAGGAACTGCAGGGTCTCCGCGCTGGTGTTGGTCCGGTCGATGATGACCGAGTAGGTGTGGTAGCCGGTCTGACAGGTGGACCCTGCGCCGGGGCAGGCGATCAACGGGTGTCCGGGGCTGTTCGCCGAGTCGTGGAGGGTCTGGGACGCCTGGTTGAGGGCGTTGACGTCCTCCATCATGTCGATCTCCCCGGACTGGGGCCAGCCGCCGCCCGCCCGCATCGGGGATCCGAGTGCCCAGAACGCCGGCCAGTACCCGAGGCCGTTGGCCGGGTTCGGCTGCTGGATCGAGGCGGTCATCTCCAGCTTGCCGCCGGCCGGGGCCTGGAAGTCCTCCCGGGTGCTCTCCAGCCGCGCCGACGTCCAGGTGCCGCCGTTGTTGATGGCCTTCAGGACCAGGTGGCCGTTGCCGTCCAGGTAGGAGTTGGCGGTCGAGTTGGTGGTCTGCTCATGCTCTCCGGTGCCGTAGCCGGTGCCGATGTCGTAGAACCAGTTCGCGGCGGACGGCGCGGAGCCCGCGGCCCCTGCGAAGTCGTCGCCGAACACGGTGGTCCAGCCTGCGGGCGCCGGTGGAACCGTGTCCGCCTGCGCGGCGGGGGCGGCGACCATGGTCGCGGTCACGGTGCCGGTGAGGCATGCGGCGAGGAGTGCCACGGTGGCCAGTAGCGAGCGGCCCTTCCGGGACGCGGGGGACAGCAGCTTCGGAGGTTCGGATGGACGGCCGGCTCTGCGGCCGATGCGCGGTATGACGAACACGTTGCCTTCCCTTCAGCGCGGCTCGCGCCTTCACGGTTCCAGCAGCGGGCATGGCACAGCCGTGGCCGGGTGATGCCACAACAGGGGTGCCCACAAGTCCGGTTGGCGTCATTCGTGCGGAAGAGAGCGCTCTCTAGCCACTCGATTTCTACGGCTCGCGCACATGACTGTCAAGGTTCGCGTCCAAGGTCGCCGAATCCCCAACTCCCACTTACCAGGGCAGCGGCAACTGCGGGCACCGCTGTCAGGGGCGGGGCGGGGCGGGGCGGGGCGGGGCGGGGCCGGGCCGGGCGGAGGTCGGGGCGGCGGCTGGGGCGGTGACTGAGGCTGGGGCGGTGGCTGGGGCAGCGGCGGTGGCAGCGGCGACCTTCCCGGGCGACTGTTTTTCGGGAGGTTGACTTCTGTCGTGGCTGAGTCACGATGATGGAATCGGCGGTGCGCGGAGCTCCGCCGAGGGCGTGGCCCTGGTACCGGGGCTGTGTCCGAAGGAATCAGGGCGTTCTCTGCCCACTCCGTAGGGTGCTGGACAGTCGCGCGAGGACCGGCATCCGTATCGGTGGCCAGTGCGTGCGGGGTTCGCCCCGCCGGGGCCTTCGCACGGTGTACTGGTGACCCTGGTCCTGGGGGTGGGGCCCGCCCTCAGGACCGGTGACTGCTCGCGCGCGCCCCGAGCGGGACGGGGTCAGCGGCGGTGGTACCGGGCGATCACGGCCAGCGGCACCATCAGGATCAACGGCGTCGCGGCGTTGGCGCCGTGGAACACCACCAGCTGGGTGGCGAACGCACCCGCCAGCAGGGCGATCAGGCACAGCGCGGCGGTCCTGGCCAACGGCCGCAGCAGCAGACCCACGGCCCCGGCCAGCTCCAGTGAACCGACCAGGTACATGAACCAGTGGCCGATACCGATGCTGTCGAACGAGGACACCGCAGGGCCCATCGCGAGCAGCTTGGGCAGGGCGCTGGCCCCGGCGAAGAACAGCGCCAGCAGGATGCGCAGGCACCACACCGCGACGGTCGAACGCCGCCGCGTCGTGGCGTTGGCCAAGGTGATCGTGGTTGACGTGGCTGACGTGACGGGGATCTGAGTCTGGGTCATGTGGGCGCTCCCTGGTGGGCGTTGATGGCTTCTTGGATAGGACGGTCGAGGCCGCCGGAACTCATCGCTGCGAGGGGTCAGGCGCGGTCGGACAGCCGCAGGTCCAGCTCGGCGGACTCCGTGCCGCTGCTGCGCTGCCTGATTCGAATCGTCGGAGCCCCCCCCGCTGCGACTCGCCGAGCGGTTCGATGGGGCAGAGATATTGCCGAAAGGGGGATGAAGATACTCAAACAGGAGAGATCTCATACTGGGGCCGCGCGACGAGCTGCCGGTGGACCCTCGATGCAAGGAGCCCGGTCGTGACGGTAAGCCCCCCGGCGAACGAGTTGGACCTGGCGGGTCTGGCCGGCCTGCGCTGCGTGGTCACCGGCAGTACGGGCTACCTGGGCGGCCGCCTGGTCCCGGCCCTGCTGGCCGCCGGTGCGACCGTACGCTGTCCGGTCCGCGACCCGCTGCGGCTCAGGGACCAGCCCTGGGCCGGGCAGGTCGAGGTGGTGCGGGCGGACGTCACCCGTCCGGAGACCCTGGACGGGGTGTTCGAGGGGATCGACGTCGCCTACTACCTGGTGCACGCGCTGGGGACGGGCGGCTCGTTCGAACGAGTCGACGCCCGGGCGGCGGAGGCCTTCGGCGCGGCTGCGGCGGCGGCCGGGGTACGACGCATCGTCTACCTGGGCGCACTGATCCCCTCCGACGTCGCCGAACGCGACCTGTCCCCGCACCTGCGTTCACGGGCGGAGGTCGGACGGATCCTCAGGGCCTCGGGCGTGCCGACGGCGGAACTGCGGGCGGCGGTGGTCCTCGGGTCCGGTTCGGCGTCGTTCGAGATGCTGCGCTACCTCACCGAGCGCCTCCCGGTCATGGTCACCCCCAGCTGGGTCGGAACCAGGATCCAGCCGATCGCGGTACGGGACGTGCTGCGTTACCTGGCCGCCGCCGCTCTGCTGCCGCCCGAGGTCAACCGGGCCTTCGACATCGGGGGACCGGAGGTGCTGACCTACCGTGAGATGATGCTGCGCTACTCGGCCGTGGCCCGGCTGCCGCGCCGGATCATCGTCCCGGTGCCGGTGCTGACACCGGCGCTTTCAAGCCACTGGGTGGGACTGGTGACGCCGGTCCCGAGCTCCATCGCGCGCCCCCTGGTGGAGTCGCTGCGGCACGAGGTGGTCTGCGCGGAGCACGACATCGCCGTCCATGTACCGGACCCGGCGGCCGGGCTGGTCAACTTCGACGACGCGGTGGCGCTCGCGCTCAAGCGCATCCGCCGGGCGGAGGTCGAGACCCGATGGTCCTCCGCGTCCCTGCGCGGGGCGCCGAGCGACCCGCTGCCCAGCGATCCGCAGTGGTCGGGCGGCAGCCTCTACCAGGACGACCGGGAACGCGCGGTCGACGCCAGTCCGCAGGCGGTGTGGGACGTGATTGAGGGCATCGGCGGGGAGAACGGCTGGTACTCCTTCCCACTGGCGTGGGCCCTGCGCGGCTGGCTGGACCGCCTGGTCGGCGGGGTCGGCCTGCGCCGCGGCAGGCGCGACGGCCAGCGGCTGCGGGTGGGCGACGCCCTCGACTTCTGGCGTGTCGAGGAGATCACCACGGGGCGGCTGCTCCGGTTGCGCGCCGAGATGCGCCTGCCGGGGCTGGCGTGGCTGGAACTCACCGTCAGTCAGAACCAGCAGGGGGAGACGGTTTACGGCCAACGCGCCCTGTTCCACCCGCACGGGCTGGCCGGGCACCTGTACTGGTGGAGCGTCGCCCCGTTCCACTCCGTCGTCTTCGGCGGCATGGCCCGCAACATCACCGAATCCGCCCGCCACCCGGGCGAGGGCGGAAAGGGGGGCGGAGGCCGGCGCCGGTGGAGGCGCGCCGCGACCTGACCGCGCCGAAGCCCGGGTGGGGTTCCGGGGTTCTGCCGGCCCGTCAGAGGGTATCGTTCCCGGAACTCCGGAAGGCGGGAGCAACGGGCCGGAGTTGTTTCAATCGACTCTGGGGGCGACGGTACATGGATCAGATGCTCGACAGTAGAGCGAAGCGGCTGTTCTTACAGTTCGCACGGAACGTCGACGCACTGGTTCCACTGCTGCTGGGTGTCGCAGTGAGCGTTCTCAGTCTGTTGGATCTCGCCTCGCCCAAGGCTGTTGACAATTCGATCCTGATTGCTCTGGCTGTGCTTTCATTCGCATTGCTCCGTGAGCGATGGAGCAATGATGCCTCCGATCGAACCCTCGAAGAACTCCGGGACAAGCTTCCACTCATCTCCGAACTCGACCAACTGTGAACGTCGGGCCCTGGCGGTCTGGCTGGAGATCATCGACCCGACCGACGAAGCCCTCTGCGAACAGTACGCACGGTATCGCTCGTCCCTGTCGAAGGAACCCGACGGCACTGGCGAGACCTGGACCTCGGACAGAACGCGCAAGGAGTCCTTCGCTACCGTCCTGGCTGCGTGCTGGCACAAGCAGAACTTCCAGCTGCTCGATATCCGACTCGGCCTTTCGGGCACGATGTCCACCTTTCGGTACGACCTGTCAGCCAGTCAGGTGATCATCACTCAGGACGACTCCCAGTTCCCGGCGGTCCTCATATCAAGTGCGAGTTCCCTCTATGACGGCTATGCGACAGAACTGCGTATGAGCCTCGCCCAGGCACGCCCGGTCCCCCTTGAAGCAGTGGGCGCCCTCCAGTTGAGTCCGGTACCCACCGAACTGGAGGCGAGGGATCTCTTCGAGGCAATCGGCATACCGCTGCCGAGGGGATACGGCAGCGCAGACGTCGAACAGATCGTCAGCAAGGCCGTGAATGCCAAGAATCCATACGGGTGATACAGCACCAGTCTTGATGAGCAGGAAGAGACCTTCCATGGACACGCGTCTCGCGCATGAGCACGAATTCTCAGTCAGGACAGCGGAGGCTGCCGGAGACCTGGTTCGGGCCGCACTCACACGCAGAATCGAAGTCCGGGAAAAGGGCGGCCACGGAGACGTCGTCACAAGCTTGGACCTGGCGTCCGAGAGATTGATCATCGACAGCATCACCAGGGAGTTCCCCGGCAGCCTCATCATCTCGGAGGAAGCCGGCCGTATCGCCGGGGACGCCACCTGGACCTGGCTCATCGATCCGATCGACGGGACCAACAATCTGGTTCTCGACCTGCGAGTGATCTCCGTGGGGATCACGCTCTGCCACAACGGGGTTCCCGTGGTGAGCGTGGTCCATGACCCCGTCTCCGGAAGAACCTCGTCAGCCGTGCTGGGGCAGGGGGCATGGGGAACGAGCGACCCGACACGCGTGCCCGGTCCGGCCAGGCGCAAGCCCCTGCTGGCCTGGATCCAGGGTTACGGGGTGGACAACTGCGATGTGGGCGCGCGCGCACTGAAGGCCACTCTTGCTCACAACGCACACCGGCTGCTCGAGCTGTGGGCACCGCTGACCTGCTGGACCATGCTTGCCCGCGGAGACATCGACGGCATCGTCGGGTATCGGATCGGGGAGATCGACCTGCACGCCGGCGCGCTGATCGCCACCGAGTCCGGGCTGAGCGTGAACGAATTCACGGGTGTCCCCTTCGTCTCCCGGCTCCGCGGAGGCAACGAGGACCAGTGCATCCTGGCCGGCACTCCGAAGATCGTCGCCGGATTGCAGCGTGCTCTGACCTTCGCCGCGCAACTCGAGGACGACCTGGCGACGCTGCCCGTTCTCAAGATGTTCGACATCTAGGGACCATCAGGATCAAACCGTTTGGGGGCGCCATGGTCATCGAGATCGAGCGGAAGTTCCTCCTGCGCACGTTCCCTCCCCAGGCCGCGCTGGTCTCGCTCGGCGTCGAGGCCCTGGAGATCGAGCAGTGCTACCTGAAGGTCGCCGCCGGGGTCGAGGAGCGCATACGTGCCACCTCCTCCGTGTCGGGAACCGAATATGTGCACACCTTCCTCACAGCACGGCGCGCCGGAGTGCGTGAGATTCAGGAGCGGAGTATCACCAGGGCCGAGTACGAAGGCCTCCGGAAATCTGCAGACCAAGCCCGGAACCCGGTACTGAAGAGGCGGTGGAAGTTCCCGTTCGAGGGACACCTCCTGGAGTTGGACGACATTCGTGCACCGCGCAGCCGGGCCTGTCTGCTCCTTGAGGTGCAGATCGCCGACGAGCATGAGGAAGTCATCCTTCCGGCCTTTCTTGACCTGGAAAGAGAGGTTACCGGGGAGCGCGACTACTCGAACGCGGATATTTCTCAGGGATAGGCAGCCGCTCTTGAGCATCGAATTGCAGGGAGTAATGTCGGTAGCGGAAATCCAAGAAGGCTTGTCCGAGTACGTCGACGAATACACCTCGGGTGACCGCCAAGCGCTTGCCGGCGGCCTGGGTTTCCTGACCTCACAGGCCAATCTCAAAGTGCTGCTCGGCGGTGTCCTTGAGGACCCGGTCCTACTCCGAAGGGTCGTCGGCCAATCCGTCTGGCATCCGAACGGATTCGCCAAGATAGTTCTCCTCTCCCAGCACAACTACCGATTGCGCTTACACTTCTGGAACAGGCCGCCGGGCTGGCCGGTGGCGCTCCAGGAGAACATCCACAATCATCGCTGGGACTTCTGCACGGTCATCCTCGCCGGAAGGTACCGGCACCAGGAGTTCCGGGCCTCGGCCGGAGGCGTGAAATTCTTCTCCTACCAGTACCGCAAGGATTCGATCGACCCGGGATCATACCTCCTGGTGCCCACGGGGACGGGTGCGTTGGAATGCGCCTTCGATGCGCTGCTTCCGTCAGGCACGCGATACACGATGTCGAGCGAGGTCCTGCACCGGGTCATCCGCGACTCGTGTGCCCCGGCGGTGAGTCTGGTCCTTGAGGGGCCGCACCAGGATCGAGAGGTCCAGGTCTTCTCCAGGGACAGCCTGATCCTCGATGCGGGACCGTCCCGATTCGGTCGCATATCCTCGGGATCCGTGGTCGGCTGCATACGGGAGACGCTGCATCTCCACTCTTCGGAGTGAACCGCGGTCCGGCCGTTGCTCGGGTTGGACCAAGCAGGCCGGCGCTCACGGCCGGTCGGATACGGGTTGCCAGAGTTCGATGCGGTTGCCCTCGGGGTCGGTGACCCAGCCGAAGTGGCCGATGCCGTCCATGGACTGGGTCTCCTCGGCCACGTTCGCGCCCTTGGCGCGGAGTTGGGTGAGCATCGCGTCCAGGTCGCGGACGCGGAAGTTGAGCATGGTCTGCTGGGCGCGGGAGGCGAAGTAGTCGGTCTCGGACTCGAACGTCGCGAAGACCGTCGGCCCGGCCTCCGGGCTCCACAGGCCGTTCTCGTCGGCGTCGAGGCCCAGGCAGTCGCGGTACCAGGCGCCCAGGGCCGCCGGGTCCGCGGCCCGCATGAAGTATCCACCGATTCCAAGCACACGTTCCATGCCGCCATCCTGCCAGGGCGGCGATCGGGTGGCCCGGCGCCACACCAGCGCCCGTTTCGACGCGCGGCAGGATTCGGGGGACACATCGGGGTTAGTCGTGCTGTATGGCACCTGTAGGCAGTGAGCGCAGCGGCAGCGAGACCGTCCCGGAGGAGCTCAAGGAGGTGCCGGCGCGTTCGTGGTGGCTGGTGCTGCGGCGGACGGGCAGTCAGTTCGTCGCCGACGAGCTGACGGACCGGGCGGCGGCGCTGACGTACTACGCGGTGCTGGCGATCTTCCCGGCGCTGCTGGTGCTGGTCGCCCTGCTGGGGGTGACCGGGGCCTCGACCAGCAACCGGATCCTGGAGAACCTGCAGCAGCTGACCCCCGGCTCGGCGCGCGACATCCTGCACACCGCCGTCACCCAGCTCCAGGCCAGCCGGGGCACCGGCGGCATCCTGGCGATCGTGGGGCTGCTGGGCGCGCTGTGGTCCTCCTCGGGCTACATCGCCGGCTTCATCCGGGCCGCGAACAACGTCTACGACATCCGCGAGGGCCGTCCGCTGTGGAAGACCCTGCCGCTGCGTCTGGGCCTGACCGTGCTGATGATGATCCTGCTGGCGGCCAGTGCCGCGATCGTCGTCTTCACCGGACCGCTCGCCGACCAGGCAGGACACCTGCTGGGTGTCGGCAGCAGCGGCCTGACGGTCTGGGCCATCATCAAGTGGCCGGTTCTGGTGGTGCTGGCGATCCTCTACTGGGCCGCCCCCAATGTGCACGTCCCGCGCTTCCGCTGGCTGTCGCCCGGCAGCATGCTCGCGGTGCTGATCTGGCTGCTGGCCTCCGGCGGCTTCGCCCTGTATGTGGCGAACTTCAGCAACTACAACCGCACCTACGGCACCCTGGCCGGGGTGATCGTCTTCCTGGTCTGGTTGTGGATCTCCAACCTGGCCATCCTGCTGGGCCTGGAGTTCGACGCCGAGCTCGCCCGCGAACGCGCCATCGAGGGCGGCCTGCCCGTGGACGAGGAGCCCTACGTCGAACCCCGCGACACCCGCACCTGGCCCGCGTCCATGCTCCGGGCCGTCAAGCAGCGCGGTCGTAGCCGCGAGGACTCGAGCGCAGGGGACTCAGGAGAAGGTGTCGATGGATGAGATCCTCCAGGCTCCGCCCTGGTAGACCGCGTCCACGGCGAGCATCGCGGCGCCGTAGGTGGACTGGGCCGAGGCGGTGGTGCTGGTGTTCCGCTGGTCGGCGAACAGCAGCAGTCGGGCGCGGTCGCCGCTGAGCGACTCGACGCCGCTCCGGGTGACGGTCGTGGTCAGCACCAGCTTCTGGGCCGGGGCCTGCTGCCGCACGCCCGCGAGCAGCTTGGCGTACTGCTGGACGGCGTCGCCGACGACCAGCTTGCGGGCGGCGTTGTCGGTGGCGGACGGGTCGGCGTAGTTGTACGAGAAGAGGGTGTTCACCGCCGTGGTGATCTGCCCCTTCACCTCGCTGGTGCGGGCGCTGTCGGCGAGCGCGGTGTTCTGCCGGGCGGGGGCGGACGCCAGGTCGTCGGCGCGGGTCCCGGCCCAGGCGCTGAAGCCGCCGAGCAGCAGCACCAGCACGGCACACAGCAGCGGCAGGCCGACCCGTGGCAGACGGGGCAGCCGCAGGTGGTGGGTGCGTGCGGCCGGTGCCTCCGCTGCCTCGTCAGTCAGGTCCGGAACGGTCGGCCGGGGGCGTTCGGCCAGTGCCGCGGACGTGGCCCGGCGGGGGGCGGCAGCGGCCAGCCGCCGCTGGCGGTTGACCAGATGGCGGGTGGTGGACATCGGGTTCCTCTCACAGATCGCGGTACGGGACGGTCGGATCAGGGACAGTCAGGAGCCTTCCGCGGCCTGGCCGAGCGCGCTGAGCTTCCAGCCCGCAGCCGTCCGGGTGAGGTCGGCCACCATCCGGCTGTCCTTGGTCGAGGGCGCGGCCTTGGGCGCGGTGACCGTGATCCGGACGGCGACCATGATGCTGGCCTTGCCCGCCTTCCCGTCCAACTCGGTGACCGCGCCGGAGAGGATCTTCGCGGTGGTCACCGTCTGCGCCGACTTCACCTGCTGCTCGAACTGGGCCCGGCCCTGGGTGAACTGACTGTGCAGATCACCGGTGGTGGAGCTCTGCCAGACGTCGAGGCCCTGGTCGACGCTGCGGTAGTCCAGGGTGTTGAGGTTCTGCACGGCCTGTTCGCCGTCCGCGAGCACCTGGTCCCGCGACTGCCCGGTCGCGGCCGTGCTGTCGTGCGCCGCGGCGTACCAGGACCAGCCGGTCCAAGCGGCGAAGCCGGCCGCGAGCAGGGTCAGCGCGAGCGCGGCGGTGAGCAGCGGGCGCCTGCCGGGGCCGACGCCGTTGCGCCGGCCGGTCCTGCGTTTCAGTAGCACTGGTACCCCCTGGTCATATGGACGCGAGCGCGACGATGCGCCAGTGTCCGCCGCTGAGTTGTGCGGTCACCGACAGCTGTGCGCCGACGCGGGTCCGGGCCCCGCCGTTGCGTCGGGCGGTCTGGTCGAGGAAGACCAGCAACTGCGCACGGTCGGCGGTCGTCTGCTGCTCCACGCCGATCCGGACCACCCGCGAATCGACGCTGAGTCCCTGCTGCCGCACCTGGGCGGTGATGGCGCCCAGCAACTGCCGGTACTGGGTGGCTGCGGCACCGGCCAGTACCTGGTCGGCCGCCTGCGCGGTGGCGGCGGCCGTGCTCGGCGAGTAGCTGAGGATCCGGGCCAGCGCGCCGCCGACGTCGGCGGTCACTCCGGCCCCCGCCGGGACGGCGACCGGATCGGCGCCGACCGGCACCGCGCTCAGCGCGCTCAGCTTCCAGGAGCCGCCGACCAACGCCATGGTGGCGGCGAGGCGCTGCTCCCCTGCGGATGGCGACTGCACCGTGGCGATGAGGTCCGCCGTGCTCGTGTCGGCGTCGAGGGCGGTGGTGGCTACGGCGGTGACCGTGCCGGGGACGGCGGTTACCCCTCCGCCCGGGACCGCACCCTCGCGGGCGACCGCCTCGTGCAGGGCCCCGGTGGAGTCGTCCAGCCGACGGCTGCGATCGGCGCCGGCGTTGCCGCTGAGCTCCGCGATCTCCCGTCGGGCCGCGCTCAGTACCGCCGCCCGGCCGTCCGCCGCAGTCGGGGCGCCGACCGGGTGGGCCGCCTCCGCCCGCACCTGCCCGGGGCGCGGCCAGAACCCATAGGCCACCACAACGACCAGCAGCAGCACAGTCGTTGCGCTGCCCCACACCCAACGGGTGCGTCCGTCACGCGGTCGGCTCATGGCGTGCCGCCCTTGGGCGCGTTGGCCGAGCCGCGCACGTCGGTGCCGCTGCTGGGCGCGGCGGTGCAGCCGGCGCCGGTGTTGAGGGCGGAAGCGGTCCCGGTGTCCAGGCCGTTGTGCCGCTTGGTGCTGCCGTAGCCGGCCGTGCAGGGCAGTGGGGCGAAGAAGGTCACCGCGAGGCCGAATCTGGCTCCCTTGGCGGTCACCGCGCTCGCACCGTCCTCGGCCGCCTGCGGCAGCCGGACCAGGAGTTCCTGGACGCCGTTCTGGCGGGTGACGAACAGTTCGTCGGTCGTGGTCAGATTGGCGATCAGCACGCTGAGTTGCGGATCGAGGTCCTTGAGCAGCCCGGTGACCTGTTCGGCCGCGACCGGCACGGTGGCGACGAGCCGGCGCAGGTCGCTGTCGGAGCTGACCAACTGGGTCGCCAACTGCCGTGCGCTGGTGGCGAAGCCGGTGATCGCGCCGCTCTCGTCGGCCTGGGTCCGCAGCACCGTCGAACCGTCCACGATCAGGGACTGGGTGGCGGGCAGGGAGTCGTGGGCGGCCTGGACGAAGGCGCTGCTGGTGTCAAGCAGCGACTGGAGGTTGCCGCCCTGTCCGGTAAAGCCCTTGCCGAGTTCGTCCACCACGGTCTGCAGTGAGCTGAGCGGGACCGAACCGGCGAGGTTGTCCACGCTGCTGAGCATGGTGGTGACCGGCGCCGGAACGCTGGTGGCGGAGCGTCGGACGTGGCTTCCGTCGACCAGGTACGGGCCCTGGTCGCTGTTCGGCCGCAGGTCGATGTACTGCTCGCCCATCACCGAGAGGTCGGCGACGGTGGCGGTGAGCTGCTCGCGCGGGATCCTCGGCGCGGAGTCGTTGATCCGCAGGTCGGCGGTCACTCCGTCCGGGGTCAGGTTGATCGCGCCGACCCGGCCGACCGAGACGCCGCGGTAGGTGACGTCGGCGTGCGGGAACAGGCCGCCGGTCGCGGCCAGGTCGACGTGGACGGTGTAGTAGCCGCTGAGGCCGAGGTAGCGGCCGAGGTCGGCGTAGCGGACGGCGACCAGGCCGAGCACCAGGACGGCGACGACCAGGAAGGCCAGGTTCTTGACCTTGGTCGCGAGGGTGATCACTTGGTGCCCCCGTTCACATAGCGGGAGAGCGCGCTGCGCTCGGGTGCGGGCAGCGCGGCGCCCACGCTGGACGGCAGGGGCAGCGGAACGGTCGCGGCCTTCTTGCCGGCCCTGGTGGACTGCGGGGTGGCCGGCGGCTGCGCATTGGGGTCGAGCGCCGGGATGATCTGGGTCCCCGGGGCGGCGGTCATGCTCAGATAGGCGTTCAGATAGTCGCCCTTGACGCCGTTGAGCACCTGGTCGGTGAACGGGTAGGTGAGCAGCACCTGCAGGGAGTCGGGCAGGTCGTCGCCCGCGTCGGCGAGGCGCTGCAGGGTGGGGGAGAGGGCCTTGAGGTCGGCGACCATGTCGTCCTTGCTGCGTTCGACGGTGTCCACGGCGACGCCGGAGAGGGTGTCCAGCGAGCTCAGCATGCTGATCAGCTGGCTGCGCTGCTGGTCAAGGACCTTCAGCCCCGGGCTGAGGCTGGTGAGCACGGTGCCGATCTGCTGGTCGCGGGTGGCCAGGGTCGCGGAGAGCCGGTTGATGCCGTCGAGCGCGCCGGTGATGTCGGCGCGGTGGGCGTCGAGGTTGGTCGCCAGGGTGTTGATCTGCTGCAGCAGGTCCCTGAGCTGGTCGGTGTCACCGCCCATGGCCTTGTTGAGCTGAGTGGTGATGGTGTGGATCTGGTCGATGCCGCCGCCGTTGAGCAGCAGTGACAGCGCGCCGAGCACCTCCTCGACCTGCGGGTCCCGGGTGGTGCGGGCCAGCGGGATGTCGGCGTGGTCAGTGAGTCGCCCGCCGCTGCTGCCCCCGCTCGGGGCCGAGAGTTCGACGTACTTCTCGCCGAGCAGGCTGGACTGGGCCAGCGTGGCGTCCGCATCGGCCGGGAGCACGACGTCGCCGTTGACCCGCATGGTGACCACCGCGGACCAGCCCTCGGCGCCCGTACCCGAGCCGGCCAGGTCGATCCGGGTGACCCGTCCCACCGGTACGTCGTTGACCTCGACGGCGGCCTGCGGGACCAGGTCAAGCACGTCCGCGAAGTGGGCGGTGAGGGTGAACGGATGGCTGCCGAGGTCCGCCCCGCCGGGGAGCGGCAGCTGCTGGACGCCGGAGCAGCCCGACAGGGTCCCGGCCAGCACCACAGCGGCGGCTATCGCGGCGGCGGGGACCAGCGGCCGGCTCACTGGCCTGCCCCCGCGCCGGAGGGGGTGTCCACCGTGGGCAGCGGCAGGGCGAGCCCGCTGCCGGCGCTCTCGGCGGCGCCGTTTCCCACGCTCCGGTTGAGCGCTCCACTCGCCGCCGCCGCGCTGATCTCATTGAGGTTCACCCGGGTGTCCAGGGTCTTGTGGGCGGGGTCGTAGGCGTTCACCAGGTTGTCCAGGGCGAGCGGGGTGGTGTCCAGAGCCTTTGCCAGCGAGGCTCGCGCCTGCACCAACGACTGCGTGATCGGCGTGAGTTGGTCCACCGCTGTCTTCAGTCGCGACCGGTTGTCCTGGATGAACGTCTTCACCTGGTCCAGCGCGGTGGCGAGTTGGTTCAGCGCCTGGCCGAGGTCCTGCCGGTCGGCGGCCAGGAAGCCGGTGACATTGGACAGTTGGGTGGTGGCCTGCCGGACCTGGGTGTCGTTCTGCTTCAGCATGGCGGTGAAGGTCTGAAGGTTCGTCAGCGTGGCGAAGAGGTCCGGGCTGGTGCCGTCCAGGGTCTTGGTGGCCTTGCCGAACTCCTGGATGGTGGTGGCGATCTGCTGCCCGTTGCCGGACAGGGTCTGCGCGCCGGTGTCCAGCAGCGAGGAGAGCGCCCCCTGCGCGTTGGCCCCGTTCGGGCCGAGGGCGTCGCTGAGCCGGGTGATGCTCTGGTAGAGCTGGTCCAGCTCGACCGGGGTGGCCGTGCGGCCGGCCGGGATGGTCGCGTGGTCGGCCAGCCGGGGACCGCCGGTGTAGGCGGGGGTGAGCTGGACGTAGCGGTCGGCGACCAGGCTGGGCGCGACCACGACGGCCCGCGCGTCCGCCGGGACCTTGACCCCGTCGTCCAGACGGAGCGTCACCACCACCTGCTCGCCCTCCGGGCGGACCGACTGGACGCTGCCGACCCGGACGCCGAGGATCCGCACGTCGGAGCCCGCGTAGACTCCGACCGTCCGGTCGAAGTCGGCGTTGACCCGGGTCACCCCGAGGCCGTCGACCGTCCGCACCGCGAGCACCGCGACGACCAGGGCCAGGACCGCGAAGACGGCGACGATGACCCTCCAGCGCGTCACTTCGAACCGGGCCATCACAGACCGCCCTTCGGCGGCATGCAGCCGGTGCTCGGCGTCGTCCCCGCCGGGAGGTAGGCCTTCGGGGTGAGGCCGCACAGGTAGGTGTCCATCCACCGTCCGTTGCCGAGGGTGTTGCCGACCAGCCGGTAGTACGGGCCGGCCAGGGCCAGGATCTGGTCCAGCTTCTGCTGGTTGCCGCGCAGCACCGCGGTGACCCGGTCCAACGCGTCCAGCGTGGGCGCGAGTTGCCGTTGGTTGTCCTGGACCACGCCGCTGAGCTGGGTGCTGAGGTTCTGTGCGCCGACGAGCAGCGCGTGCACGGCGTCCCGGCGGCTCTCGATCTCGGTCAGCAGCTGGTTGCCGTCGGTGATCAGGGTCTGGAACTCCTCGCTCTGCCCGGCCAGGGTGCCGGTCAGCTTCTTGCTGCCGCTGAGCAGTGTGGTCAGGTCGGTGTCCCGTTTGGAGATGGTCTGCGACAGCGCCGACAGGCCGGTCAGAGTGCTGCGGACATCGGGCGAGGTGTTCTTGAAGGCGTCCGACATGGCCTGGAAGCTCTGCGCCAGCTGGGCGCTGTCGATCTGACCCGTCGTCTGCCCCAGCCCGTTCAGCGCCTGGGTGACGTCGAACGGCGAGGTGGTGCGGCTGACCGGGATGGTCGTGGACGGGTTCTGCCGACTGCCGCCGAGCGGGTCGACGGCGAGGTACTTCTCGCCGAGCAGGGTCTTGATGCCGATGGCGACGGTGCTGCTGTCGCCGACCCAGGCGCCCTTCACCTCGAAGCCGACCCTCACCCGGTCGCCGTCGAGCCTCACCGCGGTGACCTTGCCGACCTTCACCCCGGCGATCCGCACCTCGTTGCCGGGGGTGAGCCCGGCGGACTCGGTGAAGTAGGCGCTGTAGCCGGTGCCGCCGCCGACCAGCGGCAGGCTGTCGGCGTTGTAGGCGAGCAGCGCCAGCAGCACCACGATCAGCAGCCCGACCAGGCCGACCCGGAGCGGGTCGCGCTCCCGCATCGGCTTGGGCCTGGGGAGGCGGGGAATGCGGGGCTTCATGAGCCGCACCTCGCTTGGGTGATCCCGATGCCGGTGGGCGGCGGCGTCCCGTCCGAGGTGGTGACGCCGCTCAGCTTCACCTGGCAGAGGTAGAGGTTGAGCCAGGAGCCGTAGGAGCTGAGCCGGCCCACGTCCTGCATCTTGGCGGGGGTGTTCCGCAGGAAGCTCTGCAGCTGCGGTGTGTTGTCGGAGAGGTTGGTGGACAGCCGTCCCAGCTGGGCGATGTCCGACTTCAGCGGCGCCCGGCCCTCGCTGAGCAGGCTGCTGGTCGTGGTGGTGAGGTCGGCCAGGGCGCTGACCGCGTCGCCCAGCGGCTTGCGGTCGGCGTCGAAGCCGGACACCAGCTGCTGAAGGGTCGTCACCAGGTCGGTGAACCCCGCCTCGTGGGTGTTGACGGTGTCGACCACGCTGCTGAGGTTGTGGATCACCTCGCCGATCACCTGGTCCTTGCCGGCCAGCGTGGTGGTCAGCGTGCCGAGGTGCTGCAGCAGGCTCTGCACGGTGCCGTCCTCGCCCTGGAGCACCTGGACGATCTCGCCCGCGAGGGCGTTCACGTCGTTCGGCGACAATCCCTGGAAGAGCGGTTGGAAGCCGTTGAACAGCTGGGTCAGGTCGAGCGCCGGGGTGGTCCTGGTCAGCGGGATGGTGGAGCCGGGGGAGAGGTCCTGACCGACCGGCCCGGTGCCCCGTTCGACGTCCACATAGCGCTGCCCGACCAGGTTGAGGTACTTGATCGACGCGGTGGCGGACGCCGGCAGCGCCACCCCGCGGCGCACCGAGAAGCGCACCCGGGCCGTCCGCCGGTCGACCACGGCGATGCTGTCGACCTGCCCGACCTGGACGCCCGCGATGCGCACCGTGTCGCCGGGGTTGAGCCCGGTGCTGTCGCTGAACAGGGCGGCGTAGCCGACGGTGTCGGAGACCCCGCTGTTGGCGATGCCCAGCGCCAGGGCGGTGGTGGCCAGCACCGTCACCAGGACGAACACCAGGGACTTGGCCAGCGGCCCGGCCAGGCTGCGACGGCCCACTCCGGAGTGCCTCATCGGATGGTCACCTGCGCTCCCCGGAAGACGGGCCCGGCCAGCACGCTGCTCCAACTCGGCAGGCCGCTCGGCGCGAGGCCGAGCGAGGGCGCCAGCAGCTCGTCCACCAGCTGGTTCTCCGCCGGGCTGTTCGGTGCGGCCGGCCTCGCCGCTGACGTGGCGTCAGTACCTGTCGTCGCGGCGGGGGCAGGAGCAAGGGTGCAGGGCCGGGGGCCGCTGTCGGCCCGGTAGACCGGCTTGTCCTTGCCCGGCAGGTACTGCCCCCGGGAGGGGACCATGGTGACGTCCACATGCAGGCCGGGCTCGTCGGTGCCCTTGCCGAGCGCCTGGTCCATCGCCGGGACGAAGTCGGTGAGGGTCCGCAGGGTGCAGGGGAACTCCGAGGAGTAGCGGGAGAGCAGCTGCAGGGTCGGCCTGCTGTCGGTGGAGAGCCGGATGATGTTGTCCTTGTTCTTCCGCAGGAAGGCGGTGAGGTCGTCCGCGGTGCCCGTGGTGGTCCCGTAGAGGGTGGCGAGCTGGGACTGCTGCTGGACGATGGTGTTGCTGGTGGTGGTGAACTCGGTGAGGGCCTGCAGGATGTCCGGGGCCGCCGTGGTGTAGGTGCGGCTGACCTGCACCAGCTGGTGGATGTCCTGGTCCAGCGCGGGGAGGTCGGGGTTGAGCCCGGCCAGGTAGGAGTCCAGCTGGGTCAGCGTGCTGCCCAGCTCGGTGCCGCGCCCGTCCAGGGCCTGGGCGACGGCGGTCAGCGTGGCCGAGAGCTTCTCCGGCTGCACGGCGGTGAGCAGCGGCAGGACGTGGCCGAGCACCTGCTCCAGCTCGACGGCGTCCTTGGACCGGTCCTGCGGGATGGTGCTCCCGGCCCGCAGCGAGCCCCCGCCGGTCACCGAGACGTTCCCCGTCGCCGACGCATCCGCGGCCGGTCGGACCAGGGCCACGAAGCGCTCGCCGAACAGCGTGGTCGGCAGCATCTGCGCGGTGACGTCGGAGGGGATCCGCTTCAGCTGCCCCGGGGCGATGTCCAGGGTCAGCCTGGCGCCGTTCCCGTCGGCGCTGATGCCCCGCACCTGGCCCACCACCACGCCGTCCAGCTTGACGTCCGCGCCCTGGTGCATCTGGTTGCCGACGCTGTCGGTGCGCACCTGGACGGTGTCGCCGCCGCTGAAGTCCTTGTTGTAGACGGCCACCGCCAGCCACGCCAGCAGGGCCGGGACCAGCAGGAACACCACCCCCGAGAGCCGGCGGCGCACGGCTGCGGCGCTGCTCATCCGGTCACCCGCACCGTCGTCGTCGCGCCCCAGAGGGCCAGGCTGAGGAAGAAGTCGGTGACGGTGATCAGCACCACGGCGGCGCGCACCGAGCGCCCGACCGCGACCCCGACCCCGGCCGGTCCGCCTTGGGCCCGGAACCCGTAGGCGCAGTGGGCCATGATGATCAGCACGCTGAACAGGACCACCTTGAGGAAGGACAGCAGCACGTCGGTGGGGGAGAGGAACAGCCCGAAGTAGTGGTCGTAGGTGCCCGACGACTGCCCGTTGAAGAGCACGGTGACGGTCCGTGAGGCGGCGTAGGAGCTGACCAGGCCGACCCCGTAGAGCGGGACCACCGCGACCACGCCCGCCACGATCCGGGTGGTGACCAGGTAGGGGACGCTGCGCACGCCCATCCCCTCCAGGGCGTCGATCTCCTCGTTGATCCGCATCGCCCCGAGCTGCGCGGTGAAGCCCGCGCCGACCGTCGCCGACAGCGCAAGACCGGCCACCAGCGGGGCGATCTCCCGGGTGTTGAAGTAGGCCGAGACGAACCCGGTGTAGGCGGCGGTGCCGATCTGGTCCAGCGCCGCGTAGCCCTGCAGGCCGACCACGGTCCCGGTGGCCAGGGTCATCATGATCATCACCCCGACCGTGCCGGCCACCACGCTCAGCCCGCCGCTGCCGAAGGCCACCTCGGCCAGCAGCCGCAGCACCTCCCGGAAGTAGCGGCGCACCGTCCGCGGGATCCACAGCAGCGCGGCGATATGGAAGTGCAGCTGTTCGCCGGGCCGGTCCAGCCAGCCGAACCAGCGGTCCGACCCGGACGGGCCGAGCTGCTCCGCGGACGGGCCGAGGTCCTCGCGCTCCTGGACCGCCATCGCTCAGGCCCCCTTCGCCGGGACGACCCGGAGGTAGATGGCGGTGAGCACCAGATTGGCCAGGAACAGCAGCAGGAAGGTGATCACCACGGACTGGTTCACCGCGTCGCCCACCCCCTTGGGCCCGCTGCGCGGGTTGAGCCCCCGGAAGGCGGCGACCACACCGGCGATGAAGCCGAAGACCAGCGCCTTGATCTCGCTGATGTAGAGGTCGGGCAGCTGCGCCAGCGCGTTGAAGCTGGACAGGTACGCGCCCGGAGTCCCGTGCTGGAGCACCACGTTGAAGAAGTAGCCGCCCAGCACGCCGACCACCGAGACCAGCCCGTTGAGCAGCACCGCCACCAGTACCGTGGCGATCACCCGGGGCACCACCAGCCGCTGGATCGGCGAGACGCCCATCACCTCCATGGCGTCCAGCTCCTCGAGGATCTTCCGGGAGCCCAGGTCCGCGCAGATCGCCGAGCCGCCGGCGCCCGCGATCAGCAGCGCCACGATCAGCGGGCTGGCCTGCTGGATCACCGCCAGCACGCTGGCGCCGCCGGTGAAGGACTGGGCCCCGAGCTGTGCGGTCAGCGAGCCGACCTGGAGCGCGATGACCGCGCCGAAGGGGATCGAGACCAGCGCCGCGGGCAGGATGGTCACGCTCGCGGTGAACCAGAACTGCTCCAGCAGCTCCCGGAACTGGAACGGCCGCCGGAAGCAGGCCGCCAGTACGCTCCCGGCCAGTGCGAACAGCTTCCCGGTCTCGCGCAGCGGGGCCAGTGCGGGGTGCGTGGCGACCGGGGTGCTCATGAGGTGGCCCCGTCCCGCAGTTCCAGCAGCCGCTGCCGGCGCCGCTGCACTGCGGCCCGGGCCGGCAGGCCGGGGGAGGGCTCCAGCTGCTGCGGTACGTTCCTGCTCCGGACGCCGAGGACGGTGGTCCGGTCCAGCTGTTCGCGGGCGATGACGGCCTCGTCCTTCTCCTCGGACATGCCGATCGGCCCGGCCCGACGGCCACTCAGAAACTGTTCCACCACTGGTTCCTGACTGGTCAACAGCTCCTCGCGCGGGCCGAAGGCGACCAGGCCGCCGCGGAACAGCATGCCCATGTTGTCCGGCACGGTCGCGGCGATGTCGAGGTTGTGGGTGACGATCAGCATGGTGGCGTCGATCTGCGCGTTCAGGTCGATCAGCAGTTGCGAGAGGTAGGCGGTGCGGACCGGGTCGAGGCCGGAGTCGGGCTCGTCGCAGAGGATGATCTGCGGGTCCAGCACCAGGGCGCGGGCCAGCCCGGCCCGCTTGCGCATCCCGCCGGAGATCTCCCCGGGGAACTTCGCCTCGGAGCCGAGCAGGCCGACCATGTCGATCCGCTCCATCACGATGCGGCGGATCTCCTGCTCGGTCTTGCGGGTGTGCTCCCGCAGCGGGAAGGCGATGTTGTCGAAGAGGTGCATCGACCCGAACAGCGCGCCGTCCTGGAACATCAGCCCGAACAGCTTCCGGGCCCGGTAGACGTCGCGTTCGGGGCTGCCGACCATGTCCACGCCGTCGACCAGCACCCGGCCGCGCTCGGGCCTGATCAGCCCGATGATCGACTTCAGGAACACGGTCTTGCCGGTGCCGGAGGGGCCGAGCATCACGCTGACCTCGCCGGGCGGCAGGGTGAGCGTGACGTCCCGCCAGACGGTCTGCCTGCCGAAGGACTTGGTCAGGCCCTCGACCACCACTTCGATTCCCATCACACCTCCTCGTTCTCTCGTTCCGGTACTCGCTCTTGTCGTGGTCAGTAGGCCGGCAGCGGCGGGGGCGCCAGGCCGTCGATGTGGCAGTCGGTCACGTCCGTGCACAGCGGGCTCTGCACGAAGTCCAGGTAGTTGCCGGGCCCCGAGATCGAGGCCGTGAACAGCGGGTCGAGGTCCTGGCCCCTGCTGACGCAGCCGGTGAAGGGCGGGATGTCGATGAAACCGGTGAGCCGCCCGCCCGCGTACATGTCGTAGCCCTTGTCGGTGGTCCCATTCAGCACCACGTGGATCCGTCCGCTGCGGCAGTTGGAACCCGCGTCCAGGGGAACCCCGTTGACGCGTACGTCCTGGAGCTGGAGGTGCATGTAGTAGCTGACCGAGGTCTTCACATTGAGGTCGTCGGAGTCCAACTGGAGCCCCTCGATGGTCAACGGGCTCTCCACGACGAAGTGCACCCGCGCCTTGGTCGGCGTGAAGCCGAAGGTCAGGAAGGTGGAGGTGGAGTCGGGGAGGGTCAGCCCGCCGATGCTGCCGACCTCGAAGTAGCCGGTGTCCGGCTGGTACACCAGCCGCACGCCCACGCCGATCGCCGTCAGTTGGGGGCTGCGCGCGGGATCGTTGACCACCATCGCGCCGTTGAGCTTCTTCACGTCGGAGTAGCCGACGACATAGGCGCAGCCGGGGAACGCCGGGTTGATCAGCGTCTGCGAGCCGGGCGGCGGCGAGGGGTAGAAGCGGCTCGGGTCCAACTGCCCCTCCGGGACCGGGGGACAGGGCAGCGCGGCCTCGTCGGCGTGGGTCCGGGTCCGGGGCTTCGCCTTTGTGGCGGGCGCTTTTGCGGTGGACGGCCGGCTGGGCGTGGGGACGGCGTGGCCGGTGGGTGTTTCGGACCCGGACCCGGACGCGGACGCGGACGGCGAGGGGGTGGCGGGGCCGGTCTCCGGGGCTGAGGGTGTCGCCGGGGCCGACCCCGAGGGCGTCGGCGTCGGCGTCGACGCCCCCGCGGCCAACGGCATCAGTCCGACCACCAGAGCCGTCGTGCCGAGCACCGCCAGTCGGCGGCCCGCACGACGCGGGCGGACTGCACCGTTCATCGGCGTTCTCCTCAACTGTCGTCGGCCCGGCGGAATAACGCTCGCGGCGCCGGACACTACGTTCGGCGAAATCAAGGGGTCAAGAGATCGCACAGGAAGGAACTGCTCCGGCCTGCGTGATCCTGATGCTTTGTCAATCGATGACAAACCCGGGGTGCCGCGTTGTGCCGGGGTGAGCACAACGCGGCACCCCGGCACCGTCACGGGGAGGTGATGGTCAGCGCCGGGCTGAGGGTGTAGACCGAGCTGAAGGTGGCGGTGTTGCCGTTGTTGAGCAGGCCGAGGCAGCCGGCGGAGTTGTACACCGTCAGGCCGCCGCCGCTGATCGTCATCTTGTGGGTGCTGTTGACGTAGGACAGGTTGACGGTGCCCGTACCGGAGCCCGCGCCGCCCGTCCCGTCGATGTCGGCGCTGCAGGTGGCGCCGGCCAGGTGGGCGGAGATGCCGGTGATGGTGCCGGTGGTGGTGCCGGTCGACGCCACGTAGGACACCGCGTTGATCTTCCAGGGCAGCTTGCCGGCCGAGACCGTGAAGGTGAAGGACAGCGGGCCCTTGCAGCTGGTGAAGGAAATGCTGTTGATCTTCCCCAGGCCGGTTCCGGACTGCCCGGAGCCTGCCACGGCCGACCCGGTCGCGGTGGAGCCGGTGCAGGTGACCGTGGTGCCGGTGTTGGTGTCCTTGAGCGTGGTGCTGCCTGCGGTCCCGGTGAAGGTGCCGCCGGGGGTCACGGTCCAGGTCGGTGCGGCCGATGCGGACCCGGCGAATCCGATGGCCGCGGCGACGGCCGCCGCGGTGAGAACGGAACTGCGAACGATGCTGCGCATGTGCCATCCCTCCTAAGGGGTGGGGTGGGGAGTGAGGCGTATCGCTGAGCAGTCCCGGACGTTACGAGCCAGTAACCTGGCGGGACAAGGGATGCCGCCGATTTCCGGGCAAAGAGATTACCCGCCGGTAATTCCTTGTCGATTCCGGAGCAGATTCCGCATACCCGACTGTCCGCAAGTGACTAGCGGACGCCTTCGCGCGTCCGAGGTGGTGCGCATGCGCCCGAGCTGGTCTATGTTGCTCGGGCCAGGGTGGGGCAGGGACGCCCGTTCACCGGTGCAGGGGGTGCGCACGCTCATGATTGACGTTCCATCAGCGGGTCGGCAGGACGGGCTCGGGCCGCTTCCCCGGGAGATGGCCGCGATCATGCGCCCGGAAATCCCCAGTCTGGTGGAGGAGATATGGGCCGAGATCGTTCGTGTCATTCCCTCCTACGCGCAGATCTTCAGCGGCCCCAATGCCGAACTCGCCCGCGTCGGCCTGGAACAGAATCTGGCCACCTTCGTGGAACAGGTCGCCACGCCGGGCGCGGACACCTCGCTGCGGGACGAGATGTGCCGCGCCTTCGGCCGGTTGGAGGCCGAGTCCGGACGCAGCCTGGACAGCCTGCAGGAGACCTACCGGGTGGGAGCCCGGCTGGCGCTGCGCCGGGCCAGGAAGGTCGGCCGGCGCTTCAACCTCTCCCCGGCGGTCATCCTCACCTTCGCCGACGCCCTGTTCGCCTACACCGGCGAGCTCAGCGCGCTCTCCCGGGAGGGCTACCTGTCCGCCCTGGCCGAGCGGCGGCAGCATGACGACCAGCGCCGGGTCAGGCTGCTGCGACTACTGCTCGGCGCCTCGGCGAACCCGTCCGTCCCGGTCGCCGAACTGGGCGAGCAGCTGGGCTGGCCGATCCCGCCCGAGGTCACCCCGGTGGTGGTCGGGCCCGAGCCGTCCGCGGGCGGTGACGGGTCGCGCGGGGCGGGTGGCAACGGGCCGCGTCCGGCGCTCGATCCTGACATCCTCACCGAACTCGACGGGTCCGAGCCCCGGCTGCTGCTGCCCGGGCCGATGACCGACGAACGGCGGACCGCGCTGCTGGCCGCGTTACCGGGCCGGCCGCTGGCGGTGGGCCTGACCGTCCCGGCCGCCGAGGCCCCGGACTCGCTGCGCTGGGCCAGGCAGGCCCTGGCCCTCGCCGCCTCCGGGGCGATCGCGCCGGACCGGGACGGCGTGGTGCACTGCGAGCAGCACCTGGTGACGCTCTGGCTGCACAGCGCCCCCACCCTGGTCGACCAACTGGCCCGGCGTCAGCTCGAACCGCTGGCCGGACTCACCCCGCTGCAGCGCGAGCGCCTGATCGAGACCCTGCACAGCTGGCTGACGACCAGGGGCACGGCCGCCAGGATCGCCGAGGAGCTGTCGGTCCACCCGCAGACCGTCCGCTACCGGATGCGCCTGCTCGAGCAGGCCTTCGGGGACCGGCTGGACGACCCGGACCAGCAGTTCGCCACCGAGATCGTGCTCCGCCGCCTGCACCGCCCGTCCGATCCGGAGGCCTGACGGAGCCTGGTCCGCCGTTGCGCCTCCGCCGTTACGCCTGCGCGGGCTGCCAGCCGCGGAGGGCGATCTCGACGGCCAGTCGCCCTTCCGGGTCGTGCAGCGTGGGTCCCAGCAGCTGCTCGACCAGGCGCATCCGGTAGCGGACGGTCTGCGGGTGCAGCCGCAGCTGCTCCGCCATCCGCACCGCGTTTCCGTGGGTGGCCAGCCAGGCCCGCAGGGTCTCCACCAGGCGCTCCCGCTGCGCGCCGGTCAGGTCGGCGAGCGGACCGAGGTGGCGCCGTGCCAGCGCGCGGACCAGGGCCGGGTCCTCCGCCAGCCACAGGGTCACCAGGTGCTCGTCGGTGTAGGTGACCGGCTGCCGGGGGAGGGCGCCGCTCGCGACCAGGGCCAGCGTCCGCCGGGCCCAGTACAGGGAGCGTGCCGCGTCGCAGGTGGCCACGGTGGGCCCGATCGCGGCGACGATGTCGCTGGGGGCCGCGCGGAACAGCGCCCTGCGGTCCTCGTCCACCGGGCCGGGGATCATCGCGTGCGGCTGCGAGTCGGCGAGGTCCACCAGGACGTCCCCGCCGAGCGCGCTGCGGGTGGGCAGGGCGCCGCGCCTGAGCGCCACCAGGGTGACCTGGCGGGGCATCGGCCAGGCGGCCTGGTCGGCGAGTTCGTCGAGCTCGGTGGACGGGAGCGGGGTTCCGGCGAGCAGCAGCCTGAGCAGGCGGCGGCGGTGGCCCTCCCGGCTGCCCTCCATCTCGGCGCGGGCCTCCAGGTAGCCCCCGCGGGCCACCTCGATCAGCTCCTCGCCGTAGGCCAGGATGCGGTCGGCGTAGGCGAGCAGCAGCGAGGACGGTAACTGGTGCCGCTTTCCCAGGAGTTCGCCCCTGCGCAGACAGACCCGGGCGCCGGTGCGGAAGGCGGTCTCCAGGTCCTCGAGACCGCGCCCCTCGTACGCCTCGAAGCGCCCGATGCGGTGGTAGAGCTTGTCCCGCCGGACCGTGGCCGCCGCGGCGGTGGCGGGATCGGCCGAGCGGTCGACGAAGCCGGCCACGCTGAGTTCCACGCTCATCTGCACGGCCCGTGCGTACGGGCCGTCCAACTGCCGGGCGTAGTGCGGGACCGCGGTGCGGATCTCCTCCCGGATCTCCTTCAGCAGGCTCGGCAGCTCGGGTCGGACGAGCGCGGCGAATCCGCGCGGCAGCTGTGCCACAGTACTCATGAGGGGTCCCTCCCTGGCGGCTCGCCCACGGTCCGATTCCCTTGATCGCAAGCAAACTTACTAGTCAGTAAGGTTATGAGCCGCCGATGCCCCTGACAAGCCCCCGGGACCGGCCCCCGGAGCCACGGGGGATCAGGGCCGCCGGAGCGGGAGTTCGTAGAAGGTGAAGCCGTCCTCGTGCTCGGTGCGCGCCCGCAGTCGCCGGGCGAGGCCCTCGGCGAGATCCGGTTCGGCAGGCTGCCAGCGCAGACGGGTGTAGCCGGCGGCTGCGGCGGCGCGGGCCGCCTCGGTCGCCAGCGCGGCGAGCGTGTCGACCTCGGCGGCGGTGCCGGGGTGCTCGGTGTTGTAGCCGGTGGTGATGCGCTGCCGTTCGCGTGCGACCGTGACCCACTGCAGCACGGCACGGGCGCTGCCCGGCTCCTGCGCGAAGTAGAGCACCCAGGCGAGCAGGGCGCCGTCCTCCCGGGCCGCGAGCACCCCCGCGGGTGCGGTCCAGTGGCCCGGGCCGCCCTCGCTCGGCGGCTCGGACACGGGCATGGACGCGGGCATGGGCCTGGACAGCGGAGCGAACAGTTCCCGGTAGAGGGCCTCCTCGTCGGGGCCGGGCTCGACAGCTTCGATCCGCAGCACGGTGCCTCCTCGGCGGACTCGTCGGCGGGCACGGGTTGCGGTGGTCAGTCCGGTTCGCTCGCGTGGATCAGGAGCGCCCACAGGATGACGACGTCCAGGGCGATGACCGTCAGCGCCCAGGCCGGGTAGTAGGGCAGGAAGATGAACTGCAGGGCCATGGTGGTGGCAGCGAAGAGCACCCCGGCCCATCGGGCCCACAGCATTCCGCTCAGCAGGAACACGGAGATGACCACGAGAGCGACACCGGACAGCAGGTGGATCCAGCCCCATGCCGAGACATTGAACCGGTAGGCGTAGTGCAGGCCGCCCGCGTAGGGAGCGTTGTGCGCGACCGCGGCGGCGCCCTGCAGGATGCTGAGGATGCCGCTGACCGCCATGACCACCGCCGCGAACACCACCCCGCGAGGAATCGAGATCCCCTTGCGGCGTGCGGGTGAAGCGGGACTGGCGCCTGCCTGGACACGGGTCGGTTGCTGGACTGTCATCAGGGATCTCCGCTGCTCAAGACCACGCGGGACGCGATTGCGCACCGTGTTGCTCCCGTGCCTCCGATCACCTTGCTGCGCTCCGGTCGGCGTCCTTCCATGGTCTGCCGTCCCAGGCGCCCCTGCCACCCGGGGGGCGGCGGCGAGTCCCGCCGGCCGCCGCCCCCGGAACCGCTGCCCGGTGTCAGCTGAGGACGCGGAGGGCTGAGGCCTCGTACGGGGCGAGTTCGTCGAAGCGGCCGTCGAGGACCTTGGCGGCCCAGGAGGGGTCCTGCAGGAGCGCGCGGCCGACGGCGACCAGGTCGAACTCGCCGCGTTCCAGTCGGTCCAGGAGGTCGTCGATGCCCCTGACCTGGGCGCCCTCGCCGCGGAAGCCGTTGATGAAGTCGCCGTCGAGGCCGACCGAGCCGACCGTGATGACCGGCTTGCCGGTGAGCTTCCTGGTCCAGCCGGCCAGGTTCAGGTCGGAGCCGTCGAACTCGGGCAGCCAGTAGCGGCGGGTGGAGGCGTGGAAGACGTCCACGCCGGCCTCGGCGAGCGGGGCGAGGAGCGCGTCGAGCTCGGCCGGGGTCGCGGCGAGCCGGGCGTCGTAGCTGCCGGACTTCCACTGCGAGAAGCGGAAGATCACCGGGAAGTCCGGCGAGACGGCCTTGCGCACCGCGGCCACGATCTCGGCGCCGAACCTGGTGCGGGCCACCGGGTCACCGCCGTAGGCGTCGGACCTGCGGTTGGTGCCGGACCAGAGGAACTGGTCGATCAGATACCCGTGGGCGCCGTGCAGTTCGACCCCGTCGAAGCCGTTCCGTTCGGCATCGGCGGCGGCCGTGGCGAACGCCGCGACGACCTCGTCCAGGTCGTCCTGGGTCATCGCCCGGCCGCCGCCCTCGGTGCCGTCCAGCCGGAGGCCCGAGGGGCCGACCGCGGGGGCGTCGGCGAACGGGGGCTCGCCCGCGCTGCGCACCATGCCGACGTGCCACAGCTGCGGCACGATCGTTCCGCCCGCCGCGTGGACGGCCTCGGCGACCTTGGCCCAGCCGGCCAGCTGCTCCTCGCCGTGGAAGCGCGGCACGTCGTCGCTCTGCCCGGCGGACTCGTGGCCCACATAGGTGCCCTCGGTGACGATCAGGCCGACGCCCGAGGCCGCGCGGCGGGCGTAGTACCCGGCCACGTCCTCGCCCGGGACGCCGCCGGGGGATCGCTTGCGGGTCATGGGCGCCATCACGATGCGGTTGGGGACGGTCAGCCCGCCCAGGGTGATGGGCCGGTTCAGGACCTGGGCCGCGCGAACGGCGGGGGAACCGGGGGAACTGATGGTCACGTGTGACTCCTGCAGCGGGAAGGATCGGATAGAGCCTTGGCTGACAACCGCAGGCTCTGCCCGGTCATTCCGGCTTTTGTCCATTCCGCGACTCGGTGCGGCAGGCCCAGTGCCTGCCGCCTGCCTAGTGTCGGCGGCGGCGGGCCAGGAGCAGGCCGGTGCCGCCGAGGAGCGAGGCGACCAGCGCGGCAGCGGCGAGGTAGCCCAGCGGGGCGGACACCCCGGTCGCGGCCATGTGGCCGGGCGGCGTCGAGGGAGTGGGAGTGGGGGTGGGGGTGGGCTTCAGAGTGGGCGTGGGCGTCGGTGTGGGGACGGGCTTGGGCTTGATCGGGATCCGGACGCCGGACGGCGGCGAGTCGGCGGGCGGGCCCGACGGCGGGTTGCCGCCGACCACGGCGGTGTTGCTCAGCGTGCTGTGCTTGAGGTCGGCCTGGGTGACCGTGTAGACGGCGGTGCAGAGCAGGGTCGCCCCGGGGGCCAGCGAGGTGACGCCTGCCGGGCAGGTCACGGCGAGCTTTCCGCTGCCGTTGAACGCGGTCTCCCTGACGAGCAGGCGGACGAGGGTGACATTGCCGGTGTTGGTGATGAGGAAGGTGAACGGGACCTTCTGGCCCGCGGCGGTGATCTCCTTGGTCGTGCTGCTCTTCAGCAGGCTGAACCCCAGGTGCCGTTCGGCGGTCACCGTGGCGCTGGACGGCGGCGAGTCGACCGGCGGCCCGGACGGGGGAGTCCCGGTGGCGACGGCGGTGTTGCTGATCTTCCCGGCGTTGATGTCGGCCTGGGTGACGCTGTACGGGGCCGCGGTGCAGGTCACGGTCGCGCCGGGGGCGAGCGATGCGGCTGCGGCCGGGCAGGTGATCACCGGCGGGGTTCCGGTGCCGGTGAAGGCGGTGTCCCTGACGGTCACCGCGGTGAGGGTGAGATTGCCGGTGTTGGTGACCAGGAACGAGTACCCGACCTTCTGGCCGGCCGCGCTGACCGTGGTCGGCGAGGCGGACTTCACGACGGTGAGGGCGGGGGCCGGGGTGTTGGGCACGTCCACCGAGGACGGGGGCGAGCTGGTCGGCGGCCCGGACGGCGGGTTGCCGGTCGCGTCGGCGGTGTTGGCCAGGTGGCCGCTGTCGATGTCGGCCTGGGTGACGGTGTAGTCGGCGGTGCAGGTGACCGAGGCCGCCGGTGCCAGCGAGGCGGCGCCGGCCGGGCAGCTGATCACCGGCGCGGTGCCGGTCCCGGAGAAGGCGGTCTCGTGGACCGTGATGTCGGTGAGGGTCTCATTGCCGGAATTGGTCACCAGGAACGCATAGTGCAGGACCTGGCCGGCTGCGGTCAGCCGGGTCGCGTCGACCGATTTGACGACCGTCAGCGCGGGGTTGGCGGTGGCGGTCACGGTGGTGCTGGACGGCGGCGAGTCGACGGTCGGCCCGTTGGGCGGGGTGCCGTGGGCGACCGCGGTGTTGTCGATCCGGCCGGTGTTGATGTCGGTCTGGGTGACGGTGTAGTCCGCGGTGCAGGTCACGGACGCGCCGGGGGCCAGCGAGGCCGCGTCCGCCGGGCAGCTGACCACGGGGGCGGTGCTGGTCCCGGTGAACACGGACTCGGTCACGGTCACGGCGCTGAGGGTGACATTGCCGCTGTTGGTGATCAGGAAGGAGTAGCTCACACTCTGGCCGGCGGCGGTGACCGCCTTCGGCGAGGCCGACTTCACCAGGTCCAGCGCCGGGGCGGGGGTGGCGGTCACGGTGGCGTCGGACGGGGGCGAGTTGACGGTCGGTCCGGTGGGCGGCGTGCCGGTGGCCATGGCGTTGTTGGTGATCTGCCCGGCGTTGATGTCGGTCTGGGTGACGGTGTAGTCGGCGGTGCAGGTCACCGACGCACCCGGCGCCAGCGAGGCGGCGCCCGCCGGGCAGCTGACGGCGGGCGCCGGTGCGGAGCCGGAGAAGGCGATCTCCTGCACCGCCACTCCGCTGAGGGTGACATTGCCGGTGTTGGTGATCAGGAACGAGTACGCCACCTGCTGTCCGGCCGCGCTGACCATGCCGGGCGCGGCCGACTTGACCAGGCTGAGCGCCGGGTTGGCGGTGGCGGTGACGGTGGCGCTGGAGGGGGGTGAGTCGACGGCGGGTCCGGTCGGCGGGGTGCCGGTGGCGACGGCGGTGTTGGTGACCTTGCCGGCGTTGATGTCCGGCTGGGTGACGCTGTAGCTCGCGGTGCAGGTCACGGACGCGCCCGGGGCCAGTGAAGCCGCTCCGGCCGGGCAGCTGACCACGGGCGCGGTCGCGCTGCCGGTGAACACGGTCTCGGCCACCGTCACTCCGCTGAGGGTGACGTTGCCGGTGTTGGTGACCAGGAACGAGTAGTCCACGCCCTGGCCGACCGCCGAGACCGTGGTCGGCACGGCCGACTTGACGACGGTCAGCGCCGGGTTGGCGGTGGCGGTGACGGTGGCGCTGGAGGGGGGTGAGTCGACGGCGGGTCCGGTCGGCGGGGTGCCGGTGGCGACGGCGGTGTTGGTGACCTTGCCGGCGTTGATGTCCGGCTGGGTGACGCTGTAGCTCGCGGTGCAGGTCACGGACGCGCCCGGGGCCATGGCGGCGGCGCCGGCCGGGCAGGTGATCACCGGCGGGGTGCCGGTGCCGGAGAAGGCGGTGTCGGCGACCGTGACCGTGTGCAGGGTGACATTGCCGGTGTTGGTGACCAGGAACGAGTAGTCCACGTTCTGACCGGCCGCGGTGACCGTGGTCGGCACGGCCGACTTGACCACGCTGAGGGACGGCTTGGGGACGTTGGGGACGGTGACGGTCGAGGGCGGCGAGGTGACCGGGGGCCCGGTGGGGGGCGTACCGGTCGAGGTGGCGGTGTTGGTGACCTTCCCGGCGTCGATGTCGGCCTGGTTCAGGGTGTAGCTGGCGGTGCAGGTGACCGAGGCCGCCGGTGCCAGCGAGGCGGCGCCGGCCGGGCAGGTGATCACCGGCGGGGTGCCGGTGCCGGAGAAGGCGGTGTCGGTGACGGTCACCGTGTGCAGGGTGACATTGCCGGTGTTGGTCACCACGAAGGAGTAGTGCAGCACCTGGCCGGTCACGTTCAGCTGGGTGGCGTCCACCGACTTGACCACCAGCAGCGCCGGATTGGCGGTGGCGGTCACCGTGGCGCTGGACGGCGGCGAGGTGACCGCCGTGCCGGACGGCGGGGTGCCGCTGGCCACGGCGGTGTTGGTGATCCGTCCGGCGTTGATGTCCGCCTGGGTGGCGGGGTAGCTCGCGGTGCAGGTCACCGACGCGCCGGGGGCCAGTGAGGCGGCGCCCGCCGGGCAGGTCGCGACCGGCGTGGCGCCGGTGCCGGAGAACGCGGTCTCGGCGACGGAGACGCCGCTCAGCGCGACATTGCCGGTGTTGGTGACCAGGAACGAGTAGGCCACGTTCTGGCCGGCGGCGGTGATGGTCGTCGGAGCGGCCGACTTCACGATGGTGAGGGACGGCGCCGGGGCCTTGGGCGTGTTGGTGAAGGTGCAGGCGACGTTGGGGGTGTTGGCGTCCACCCGGGTGGCCGGGAAGACCAGCGGGAAGCTGGTGCCCGTCCCCGAGGAGACCGGGGCGTTGCCGTTGGCGGCGTCGACACAGGCGTAGGCCGTGGTGTAGTTGGCGAGGCTGCCGCCGGAGGCCGCGGTCTCGGCCAGGGTGTAGCTGGTCCCGGAGACGGTGATCACCGGGCCGGCCACCTGCGGCTGGACGCCGGTGGCGGTGCCGGCGGTGGTGGCGGTGTTGCCGCCGGAGATGCCGCCACCGGTGATCTCCAGGCCGAACTGGTCATTGGAGCCGGGCGAGGTGACGAACCGTCCGACCACGTTCTTCTGC
Organism: Streptacidiphilus alkalitolerans; assembly: GCF_042511045.1. Taxonomy (NCBI): domain Bacteria; kingdom Bacillati; phylum Actinomycetota; class Actinomycetes; order Kitasatosporales; family Streptomycetaceae; genus Streptacidiphilus; species Streptacidiphilus alkalitolerans. The sequence continues at coordinate 575,345 of NZ_JBHEZX010000002.1, read as the reverse complement.
AGGCTCAGGGTCGGGTTGGTGGAACAGGCCCCCAGGTCCACCGAGAGGAAGTTGTTGTTGGAGTAGCCCTTCGGGCCGGAGAGGACGGCGCCGGTGTTGGGGTTGAGCCCCTCGATGAAGGTGGTGCTGGTGCTGCTGAACTCCACGAACATCTGGCCGGCGTTGTTGAACGCCATGCCGTTGTAGCTGTTGCTGTTGGGGTTGGGGAGGGTGCTGAGGACCGTACTGGTCAGCGCCGTCCCGTTGGTTGAACCGGTGGTGGGGAGCGGCCCGGACACCCGGCTGATGCCGGAGGCGGTGCCGGCCGAGGCCAGCGCGTACATATTGCCGAGGGCGTCGAAGGCGATGTCGCCGTTGACGGCGATGTTGCTGGCGATCGGCAGCGCGAAGGTGCCGATGATGCCGGGGATGGCGGTGTTCGTCGTGGTGTTGAATCCGTAGAGGGTCGCCGTGCCGGGCCGGGTGGAGGTGCCCGTCCCGAAGCTGGCGTAGTAGTAGATGCCGTTGGCCCGGTTCACCGCGCCCGCGACGAAGTTGTTCCCGGTCCCCGCCGTCCCGGTGTAGGTCGACCAGGTCTGGGTGAGCGCGTTGTAGCCGTAGACGTGGACCGAGCCGCTGCTGGGCGGGCTCTGGTCGACCGCGTAGGCGGCCAGGCCGCCCCGGGTCACGCCGAGGGCGTTGGCCTGGCCCGAGCCCGCCGGCATGGTGCTGACCACGGTGGCGTTGACGGTGCTGGGCGTGGCCGAGCCGAGGGTGCTGACGTCGAGCGACAGCAGCGTCCCGTTGGCCGCGGTGTTCGACCCGCGCTGGTAGGCGTAGATCGTCCCGCCCGAGCAGTCGAGGGGAGCGCCGGCGGCCCGGGCCTTGCCGAATGGAGCCGCGGCCACCGCGGCGCTCGCGGCGGACAGCAGGGGCGCGAACAGGGTCGACATGACCAGCAGCACTGCGAGAGCTGTCTGCAGTGGGCTGCGCACCACGCTGCTCGGACGGGTTCCGGCTGGGGACATCGGGGCTGCTCCCAAGGATGGTCAAACACAAGGTCAAATCATCCTAAAAAGGACAGCCTATTTATATGACGATCTTGGGTCGACGATCTCGATCCGAGCGCGGCGCGCCGTGGCGTAAGCCGTTCGGCCCAGCTCGGTAGAGTGCAGGCTCGACCTACCGAAGGAAGTGACGCGGTGTCTGATTCGGCTCTGCTTGTGATCGTTCAGCCTGGTCAGGACGCGGCGCCGGGAGTGGATGCCCGGCGGCTGCCGGAGCTGGAGTGCTGGGACACCGCGGCGGTCCACGGCTGGCTGGACGCCTTCGGCGCCGAGGACGGCGAGGCCCTGGTGCGCGTGGTGCCCGCGGACGAGGCGGATCTGGTCCCCGAGGCGGTCCCGCGGCTCGAGGTCCCGGTGACGGAGCAGGAGGCGGAGGTGATCGCCCGCGCCGCGGCGACCCCGGCCGTCGCCGAGGCCCAGGCCGAACTGGCGGCCTTTCGGCGCACCCTGGCCGAGCGTCCGGCGATGATCCGGCGCGCCGAGGCTGCGGGGCTGAGCCCGGCGCGGATCGAGCGCTACGCCGCTGTTCCGGAGCCGTCTGCGGGATAGGCGCGCAGGCAGCTGCCGCGTACGCCCCGGGATGCGGGCGTACGCGGCAGCTGTGCCTGTGTGTACCTGTTGGTACAACTAGCTCTTGATGGTGTAGCTGTCGCCGTAGGTCTTCCAGCTGAGCGGCGGGTTGAGGTCGAGGTTGCCGTTGTTGAGGAAGACGCGCTGCTCGGTGTCGACGCGGCTGGTGTCGTCGTGGGCGGCCTCGGTGAGCATGGCGGCCTTGCGGGCGTCCAGGAAGGCGTTGAGGTAGGTGGTCTCGTTGCCGCCCTGGGCGGGGGTCTTGGCCTTCTTCATGGCCGCCGCGCGGATCCCGCCGAAGCTGGTGGGGTCGTCGCCGGGGCCGTGCATGACGATGGCGTCGTAGTAGATGAACTGGCCCAGCGCCCGCAGGCCGTCCGCCTTGGCCTGGTTGACGGCCGGGTTGAAGTAGACCCGGTCGCGCTCGTTGTTCTGCGCGGTCTGGAAGACGGTGTCCTTGGCCGCGGTCTTCCAGTCGGCCACGAAGGCGTTGCCGAGCCCGGTGTGGGAGTCGGTGTTGTTGACCTTCTTCAGCGCCGGCAGGTACTTGGCCAGGACGTTGCCGGGTTCGGTGGCGGTGTAGGCCTGGACCAGCTCCAGCATGTCTCCGGTGCCGGAGCAGAAGCCGATGATGCCGGCGGTGTAGCCGCGGCCGTCACCGATGTCCTCGATGTAGCTGTACTGCGCCTTCCAGTCCAGCGAGGAGTTCTCCGCGCTGGAGACGAGCTCCATCGCGATCTCCTTCTTGCGCGCGTCGTCCAGGCCCGCCGCGCTGCTGGCCGGGGCCGAAGTCGGCGCCGTGGGCTGGGACTTGGTGGGCGTGGGACTGGGCGTCGTCGATGGCTTGGCGGTCGGCTTCGCGGAGGAGGGGGCGGCGGTGGCGGTGGCCTTGCCCCCCGTCGTGGTGGGGATGTTGGTCAGGCCCTTGCCGCCGGTGGAGGTGTTGGAGCCGGTGACGGTGTTCTTGGCGGCGCACTTGGCGTTGTCGGTGACGTTGATCCCGTAGCCGGGCGCGCTGCCCAGGGTGAACCTGTTGCCGCTGAAGGTGTTCCCGCAGCCGTAGCCGGCGTAGACGTTGTGGACCTGGAAGCCGTCGGTGTAGGGGTGGCTGACGGTGTTTCCGCTGACGGTGTAGCCGTCGCCCTTGACGTCGATGGTGGAGTCGCCGGAGTTCTGGTTCTTCTCGCCGGTGCCGTCGAAGGTGTTGCCGCTGACGGTGCCGCCCTTGGTGCCCTCCTTGATGTCCAGTCCCTCGGCCGCCACGTTCGGGCCGATCCTGTTGTTGAGGACCTGGACGTAGTCGGAGGCGTCCACCCCGGTGGGCCCGGCGTACTGGCCCCAGTTGCTGTTGGCCGAGCCGACGTAGACGCCCTCGCCGTAGGACGGTTCGCTGGTGCCGGTGTCGTGGACGCTGGAGTTCTTGATGACCCCGTAGGCGCTGCCGGAGCGGAAGTGCACGCCCTCGTAGCCGATGTTGTGGACCGACAGGCTGTCGATGGTGACATGGCTGGAGGCGTCCAGGACCACGCCCTTGCTGGAGTTGTCGACGGTGAAGCCGGTCAGGTGCCAGTACGGGGCGCCCTTGAGCCACAGGCCGTAGCCGTTGCCGCCGGAGGAGGTCAGCACCGCGCCCGAGCCGCCGGTCAGCGTGATCGGGGCGGCGGAGGTGCCGGCCGCGGTGATCTTGAACTGGCCCGAGTAGGTGCCGTTGGCCAGTCTGATGGTGCCACCGGGCTTGGCCGCGGCGAGCGCGGCCTTGAGCTGCGCGGAGGTGGAGACGGTGGTGGTCGTCGCCTGGTGGGAGCCGGTCGCGGCCATCGCCTGTATGCCGGTGAGGACCAGGGCGCCGGCGGCGAGGGCCGAGCCTCCGACGATCACCGCGGGGTGCTTGGCCTTGGTCCTGCGACGCCGCAGGCCGTGTGCACGAGGGGCCATGAGGGGGTGTCTCCTGTGAGGGTTCGTCAGCATCGAGAAAGGGCTTCCATGTTTAGGAAGCTTTCCTAACGTGAATGCTGGCGATCCTTTCCTGCCCCAGATGCCCCGTCAAGCCACGACTGCCCCAGGCGGAAACCCATAGCCGGGCATACGGCCGCCTTGAGGCGGGCTTAGGGATTGACGGGAAGTCAGTACGCCCTGAGCGTCGGCAGCGCGGGAGTGTGCCGACGTGGGTGCTCCTCGGCCAGGGCCCGGGTGGCGGTGAGCCGGCGCCCCGCGCAGACCCGGCACCATCGCAGGCCGGCACCAACTGCGAGGGTGGGCCGGTCACAGTGGCACTCGTCGCAGTACCGGTGGCCGGCGGGCTGGTCCCACTCCTGGGCGTCCAGGAGGGCCCGATCCTCGGAGTGCAGGATCCCGGTCTGCAGTGCGGCCAGGCGGGACGCCTCGCGGGCCGTGCGGGTGGCCGACTCGACGGCGCTGAGGTCGGCCAACAGTCGCCCGTAGCAGCCCGGATGGTCCTGCGCCGCGCGCCGGCCCCCGCGCTCGCCCCGTAGCGGCCCCGCAGTCTGCTCGGGGCAGTAGCCGCAGTCCCTCTTCTGCACGGCGATCGCCATCCTTGCCTCCGGGTCTCCTGTGAGCAGCAGCCAGCACAGGTATTCGGAGCCGAGCGGCAAAAGGATTGGCCCCGGTCGTCGCTCAATGGAGAGCCGGGAGCAGGCCGGGCGTGCAGCCTGCGATCCCGACGCCGGGGCTGCTCAGGTGGCCGGCGTCGGGCCGGTCGGCTCTTCTTCTTCCGGGGCTGCCGGGGGCGGGGGCTGGTCGAACTGGACGCGGATGTCCTCGTAGGGCTTGTAGGACTCGGTGGTGGCGTAGGAGGTGTAGGCGCGCTTGTCCGCGCCGGTGAGGGTGATGTCGTCGGTGAAGGGGGCGAGCAGGTTGCGGGGCCAGAGGCGGCGGGAGCGGACCGTGGCGCTCTGCGCGCACAGGATGAAGGTCATCGCCCCGAGGTAGAGCCAGGTCAGCAGGCCCAGCACGATGGCGAACATGCCGTAGGTGGCGGTGGCGCCGCGCAGGGTGTGGCTCACGCTGTAGGTGCTGGCGGCGAGCAAGCCCTGCCAGACCACCGCCCCGGCCAGGGCCTCGGGCCACAGCTGCGCCCGGCTCAGCACCCGGGCCGTCAGCACCCGGTAGGTCAGCATCAGCAGGGCCGAGTTGAGGGCCACCGAGAGCGCGACGGCACCGATCCGCGCCGCCCAACTGATGTCGACGCCGAAGACGTGCGAGGTGGCGGCCAGGGCCGCCAGGCCGCTGGTGAGCACGACGCCGACGCCGAGCATGGCCAGCAGGATCAGACTGCGCAGCCGGCCCTTGAGCGGGTTGGGGCGGCGGTAGTGCGGCACGGCCCAGATCCGGTTCAGGGCGTTCTGGGCCGCCTGGGCGATGCCGAGCGCGCCGTAGACGCTGCCGAGGACGCCCACGGCGAGGGCGAAGGAATTGCCGTGGAAGGAGTGGATGTTGGCGCCCAACTGGTCCCCGACGACCGGGAACTGGCCCAGTGCCGAGTTCAGCACCTGCTGCTGCAGCCGGGGGTTCCCGTGCAGGGCGAAGCCGAGGCCGGTGGTCAGCAGCAGGAGCAGCGGGAACAGCGACACGAAGCCGTAGTAGGTCAGCAGGGCGGCCTGGTAGGTGCCCTGGTCCTCGACGAACTTGTAGAGCACGGCCAGCGGCATACCGAGCCAGCGGTGGCGGCGCTGGTAGCCGTCAAGGCGGTTGGTGAAGGTACGCAAGGGCCCGGTCCTGTCGTCGGGGGTCGGAGGGACGCCGGCCGTGCGGCCCCCGGGTCCTGCGCCTGCCCGGGACGCATCCGGGTATGTGCGCAGCCGGTCTTCGAGGCGGAGACACCACCGGCCCCGCCGCGGGTGCGGCGGGGCCGGTGGGCACGTCAGCGCACGCGGGCATCAGCCCGCGTGCGAGCCGCGCTGCTTGCGGAGGAAGAGCACCACGCCGCCGCCGATGACCACGAGGGCCGCGCCGACACCCGCGATGATCGGGGTGCTGCTGCTGGCACCGGTCTCGGCCAGGCCACCGGTCGCGGAGGGCGACGGGGTCGCCGCGGCCGAGACGGAGGAGGAGGCAGAGGCCGAGGCCGTCGCCGTGTCCGACGGGGTGGCGCTGGGCGTCCCGCCGCCGCCGGTGGGCTGGCACTTCAGCGCGCCGGTGAAGGACTTGCTGAAGCCGTTCGGGCCGGTGACGGTGACGTTGTAGGTGTCACCCTCCTTGACCGGAACCAGCACGGTCTCGCTGGCGCCCGGCGCGACGGTGACGGACTTGTCGCCGATCTGCGCGGTCCAGGGCTGGTCGCCGCCGTTGGTCACGGTGACGTCCAGGCCGCCCTGCTTGCAGTCCTCGGTGGCGTTGGCCGCCGGGACCGGGCCCTTGGGTGCCCACTGCGCCGTGGCAGCGGCGTTGACCTGCACCGGAGCGGTCCCGGCCAGGATCATCGTCTGGCTGTTGCCCTTCAGCGCCTTGAACGCGCGACCGACCGGAAGGCTGGTCGTGGTCGAGGCGCTGAGCTGCGCGGTGCCCGCGTCGGCGCCCGCGGGCACCTTCACGTACAGCTTGTCGTTGTTGCCCGCGCTGGTGACGGCCTGGCCGTTGCCGTCGACGAGCTGGACGCCGCTGGGCGCGGTGAACTTGAGGTCGACCGACTTGGCGTTGGTGGTCACCGTGATCGGTCCGAGCTTGTCGCCGCTCTGGCCCGCGACCGAGGCCGGGGAGAGGGCCAGCGAGGGAGCGGGCTCGGAGACGTTGGTGGCGTTCTGCTCCAGCCAGTTGGCGACCGCCGTGGTGGTGCTGTCCTTGCTGGTCGCGTCCGTCTTGTCGGAGAAGTGCCAGATCGCGATCTGGGTCGCCGCCGCCGCCTCGTCCTGGGACAGGTTGCCGACACCGGCCTCCTTGGCCAGGTCGGACGCGCTGAGCACCGGGTAGCTGTGCTCCAGGATCCACTGGATCTTGCCGCGGTCCGGGTTGTCCGAGAGCACGGACTGGTCCCAGCCGGTCTCCTGGTACTTCACCCCGGAGCGCGTGCCGTGGTAGAGGTCGATGCAGTAGACCTCGAGGCTCTGGCCGTCCTCCTTGAGCGCCACCGTACCGGCCGCACCCTGCCCCTCGTGGGGGATGTTCACGGTCTGGCCGTGCAGCACGTTGCCGAGCGTCGCGACCGCGCTGCCGTTCTGGTCGGCGGACGCCGACGTGGCCGCCGTCAGCGCACCCGCCGCGAACGCCCCCGTCGCCAGAAGTGCGGCTGCGATCCGCACGGTTCCCCGCCCTGGTATTCCGAACATGCCCTGCCTTTCGATGGTTCCAGGGGCAGCACGGCACCAGTCCCGCCCAGCCTGCTGACGCAGCTGCAGATCGTGTGCCCCCTGTGGCAAGGGCATACTAGTGGGATTTAAATGCTTTGATTACCACGGGGTAGATCCGCCGCGGTTCCACTCAGCCGGGCACACGGAATGTGCTGTCACGGACGATCAACTGGGTGGCGAGTTCGATGTGCAGGGCCTCGGCGCGGTGGCCTTCCAGGATCCGGACGAGTGCGCTGGCGGCCAGGCTGCCCATCTCCAGCAGCGGCTGCCGCACGGTGGTCAGCCGCGGGGTGGTGGCCCGGCTGACGTCGGAGTCGTCGAAGCCGACGACGGAGAGGTCCCTGGGCACCCGGAGCCCGCGTTCGGCGGCGGCCTGGAGCACGCCGACGGCGACCTTGTCGTTGAAGCAGACCACCGCGGTGGGGCGCTGCGGCAGGTCGAGCAGTTCGCCGCCCAGGGCGTAGCCGGTGGCGGCGACCGGCTCCCCGGCCCGGACCAGCGCCGGGTCGACCAGGGCGCCGACCTGGGCCAGCGCGGTGGCGTGCCCGGTCATCCGGGCGTCGGAGGCGGCCAGGGCCGGCGCGGCCGAGACCACGCCGATCCGGCGGTGGCCCAGGGCGGCCAGATGCGCGGTGGCCTCCTGGGCGCCGGCCGCGTTGGCGGCGGCGACGGAGAGCACGTCGCGCGGGACCCGGACCCGGGGGTCGATCACCGCGAACGGCGTCCCGCTGGCGCGCAGCGCCTCCAGCTCGGCGGGCTCCTCCGGCGGCAGGATCAGCACGGCGCCGGCGATGTCCCGGCGCGCGGGCAGCCGCCGGAGCACGGTGTCGTGGTAGCCGGCGTTTCCGGCGTCGAGCAGCACCTCGCGGCCGTGCACCCGCAGCGTCTCGGCGACGCTGGAGACGATCGGGCCGAAGTAGTCGGTCAGCTCGTAGGGGCAGCGGACCAGTACCGGGCCGCTGCGCGGGCGGGGCCGCGGCTGCGCGGCCGGGCTGCCGAGCTGCCCGGCGGCCTCCTGCACCCGGCGGCGGGTCTCCTCCGCGACATGGGCGCGGCCGTTGAGCGCGCGGGAGACGGTGGCGGCCGACAGGCCGAGCCGGGCGGCGAGGTCGCGGACCGTCGCGCCACTGCCCGCGGGGCTGCTGGTCTGCTGCACGTGTTCCACGGTCCCGAGCATAGACCAGGGCTGACATGCGGCGATGTGCGGACATCTTGACACGTCCGGAACAGACTGCTTGGGTGTGCGCAACACCTGTTCCAGAGAGCGCTCTATCAGACATTTTCGCAGGCGGGGGCCAGTAAATGATCTGTACAAGATGTGCATCGACGGACGTTGTTGCTCTTCATGTTTCAGAAACGCAATCCATCCGTTGCGAAGGGGCAGCATGAAACATCTCAGGGGACTGGCCGGTCCCGCCGCGGCCACGGTGCTCATCGCCGGCGCGCTCACGGCCGTCGGCATGACCAGCGCCCAGGCCGCCGTCTCGACCTCGTCCTGGTACAACCTGGTGGCGAACAACAGCGGCAAGTGCGTGGACGCCGCTGCCGCCAGTACCGCCAACGGGACCGCCGTGCAGCAGTACACCTGCAACGGCACCACTGCCCAGGAGTGGGGGTTCCGCGCGGGCGCCGACTCCGGCTACTACGAGATCGTCAACTTCAACGGCGCGCAGCCGGCCGTCGACGTGGACGGCCCGTCCACCGCGAACGGCGCGGTGATCCACCTGTGGGCCAACGGCGGCTACAGCAGCCAGGAGTGGCAGCCGGTGCTGGAGAGCAGCGGGCGCTACCACTTCGTCAACCACAACAGCGGCCTGTGCCTGGACGTGCCCAGCGCGTCCACGGCCGACGCGGTGCAGCTGCAGCAGTACGCCTGCAACGGCACCGCCGCGCAGTCCTTCGCGCTGAACACCGTGGGCGGGGGCGGCGGCACCACCCCGCCGAGCAACCCCAACAACCCCGACCTGGGGCCGAACGTCAAGATCTTCGACCCGTCGATGTCGGCCTCCTCGATCCAGTCGACCGTCAACTCGGTCTACAGTTCGCAGCAGTCCAACCAGTTCGGCACCAACCGCTACGCGCTGCTGTTCAAGCCCGGCAGCTACAACGTGGACGTCCCGGTCGGCTTCTACACCCAGGTCGCCGGCCTCGGCGCGTCCCCCGACGACGTCTCGCTGACCGGCGGCGGCGTGCACGTGGACGCGGCCTGGTCCGGCGGCAACGCGACCCAGAACTTCTGGCGCGACGTGGAGAACCTCTCCGACACCCCGAGCTCGGGGACGCTGGAGTGGGCCGTCTCGCAGGCCGACCCGTTCCGGCGGGTGGACGTGCACGGCAACATGACCCTGGACGACTACACCTCGGGCAACAGCAGCAGCAACTGGTCCTCCGGCGGCTTCATCGGCGACTCCCGGGTCTCCGGCCAGCTCAACTCCGGTACCCAGCAGCAGTTCCTGACCCAGGACACCAGCATGGGCAGCTGGGCCGGATCCAACTGGAACATGGTCTTCGTCGGCGACAACGGCGCCCCCGGGCAGTCGTTCCCGACCTATACCAACGTGGCGCAGACGCCGACGGTCAAGGAGAAGCCGTACCTGTACGTGGACTCCACCGGCCTGTACAACGTCGAGGTCCCGGGGCTGCGCACCAATGCCACCGGCCCGGACTGGACCGGCGGCAGCACGGCCGGCACCTCGCTGCCGATCAGCCAGTTCTACGTGGTCAAGGCCGGTGACACCGCCGCCACCATCAACGCGGCGCTGTCCTCGGGGCTCAACCTGCTGGTCACGCCCGGTGTGTACCACCTGAACGCGCCGCTGAACATCACCCGCCCCGACACCGTGGTGCTGGGCCTGGGCCTGGCCACGTTCATGCCGGACAACGGGGTCACCGCGATCACCACGGCCGACGTCGACGGCATCAACATCTCCGGACTGATCATCAGCGCCGGTACCACCAACAGCGGCACGCTGGTGCAGATCGGCCCGGCGGGCTCCTCCGCGAGCCACGCGAGCGACCCGACCACGCTGCAGGACGTGTTCTTCCGCGTCGGCGGTGACGTGGCCGGCAAGGCCACCCAGTCCCTGGTGGTCAACAGCGCCAACACCATCGGCAGCGACCTGTGGATCTGGCGCGCCGACCACGGCAACAACGGCACCTACGGCTGGGGCACCAACACGGCCGCCAACGGCCTGGTGGTCAACGGTGCCAACGTCACCATGTACGGGCTGGCGGTCGAGCACTACCAGCAGTACCAGACGCTGTGGAACGGCAACGGCGGGCGGACGTACTTCTACCAGTCCGAGATGCCCTACGACGTTCCCAACAACGCCAGTTGGACACCGGGCGGCGGCCAGAACGGCTACCCCTCCTACAAGGTCGCCAACTCGGTGACCTCGCACCAGGCCTGGGGCGTCGGCGTCTACTGCTACTTCAGCACCAACTCGGCGGTGAAGGCGGACCGCGCCATCGAGGTGCCGACCAGCGGTACCACGTTCCACGACATGGTCACGGTCTCGCTCGGCGGCACCGGCACCATCAGCCACATCATCAACAACAATGGCGGCCAGGTCTCCGGAAGTCCCACGGTGGCCTACCTGACCACGGGTCCGTGATCCTGACCACGCGCCTGTGAACCCCTGCGGGGCCCGGTCACCGGGCCCCGCAGGTCCATGTCCGGCACCGGGACGGCGTCAGCTCCTGGCCGTCCGCGCCAGGTGGTCCAGCGGCAGCGGTCCGCGGCTCAGCACCGTGCGGATGGCGAAGGTGCTGCGGGCGTCCTTGACCGACTCGATGGCCAGGATGTGGTCGAGCAGCATCCGCTCGTACGCGACCAGGTCCGGGACCACCGCCTCGAGCAGGAAGTCCGCCTCGCCGGAGACCACGTGGCAGGCGACGACGGCGGGGATGGCGATCAGCGCGGCCTCGATCTGCCGCGAGGTCTCCCGGGAGTGCTGGGTGACCTTGAGCGCGATGAACACGGTCAGCCCGAGCCCCGCGCTGGCGCGGTCGAGCTCGGCGCGGTAGCCGGCGATGATCCCGTCTCCTTCCATCGCCTTGGTGCGGCGCAGGCAGGACGAGGGGGACAGGGCGATGGCCTCGGCGAGGTCGACATTGGCGATCCGGCCGTCGCGCTGGAGCCGATCAAGGATGGCAAGATCGGTCTTGTCGTACGAAGTCTCTGGCATGAAATCAAGCCTATCCAGCTGATCGCAGAATATTCGTGCACCGAGAGGGTTCGGCGGGCGGATGTTTGCCATCGCGTGCCGCGCGTTTTGGCGCAAGCTTGTCCTATGACGAATTCACCGAGTCTGTCCACCGCCCGGGGCGCCGCCCTCTACATCGGCGCACTGCTCGGGCCCAGCGTCCTCCTCCTGCCGGGCCTGGCGGCCGACCTCGCCGGTCCCGCGTCGATCCTCTGCTGGGTCGGGCTGCTGGCCCTCTCGGCGCTGCTCGCCAGGGTGTTCACCGCGCTGGGCACGCTGCTGCCGCACGGCGGCGGGGTGGCCTCGTACGCCGAGGCCGGGCTCGGTCCGCGGGCGGGCCGCGCGGTCGGCTGGTGCTTCCTGGCCGGGGCGGTGTGCGGGGCGCCGGTGGTCTGCCTGATCGGCGGCAGCTATGTGGCGGCCCCGTTCGGCGGCGGCCGGGTGCTGAGCACCGTCGCGGCGGCGGTGCTGCTGGCCCTGGTGATCGCGCTGACCCTGGGCGGCGCGCGGACCACGACCACGGTGCAGCTGGTCCTGGTCGGGGTGCTGGTCGCCCTGGTCGCGTTCGCGGTGATCGGCTCGCTGCCCGCCGCACGGGCCGACAACTGGACGCCGTTCGCGCCGCACGGCTGGTCCGCGCTGGGCAGCGCCGCCTCGGTGCTGATGCTGTCCTTCGTCGGCTGGGAGGCCATCGCCCCGCTGACCGCCCGGCTGCGGGACCCGGGACGGCAGCTGCCGCGGGTCATCATGATCGCCTTCGCGGTGACCGCCGTGGTCTACCTCGCGCTGGCCCTGGCGACGGTCGCCGTGCTCGGCGACCGGGCCGGCAGCGTCCCGCTGGCGGACCTGCTGCGGGTCGCGGTGGGCGGGGCCGGTCCGGTGATCGCCGGCGGCGCCGCGGTGGTGCTGACGCTCGCCGCCACCAACGCCTACCTCTCCGGCGCCGCGGCCCTGGCCGCGGACCTGCGCTCGCGCCGCGGCCCGGCCCGGGCCCGGCTGGGCTCGCGCCGGCTGCAGTGGGGCATCGTGGTCACCGGGGCCGTGATGCTGACCGGCACCGGCACCGGGCTGATCACCACCGCGCAGATGGTGGCCTTCCCGACCACCCTGTTCCTGGTCGTCTACCTGGGCTGCACCGCCGCCGCCGTCCGGCTGCTGTCCGGACGCACCCGGGTCGCCGCCGCGATCTCCTGCGTCGCCGTCGCCGGTGTGCTGGCCTTCGCGGGCTGGGGGCTGCTGGCGGCCCTGGTGGTCGTCGTCCTCGGGGCCTGGGGGTCCACGGCCGACCGCAATCCGCCGCGGACGGAGGACCGCGGACTGCGGGAGCAGGTCACCGGTTCGGCCGACTCCGCGGCCGGGATGGTCGACCGCACCGAACTGCCGCTGGCCTCGTAGACCTCGAAGGGCTGGTCACTGCTCGCCGAGGGCCATCCACTTCTCGGGCGCGGCCAGGGGAGCGAAACCCACCTTGGCGTAGACGGCGTGGGCGTCCCGGGTGGCCAGCATGATCCGGCGCAGCCCGTCCGGGGCGAGGTGGTCGCCGACCGCGGCGGCCAGGGCGGTGCCCAGGCCCTTGCCGCGGGCCTCGGGGGCGATGTAGACGTCGCAGAGCCAGGCGAAGGTGGCCCGGTCGGTGACCACCCGGGCGTAGCCGAGCTGGGCGCCGGAGGCGCTGTCGTAGAGGCCGAAGTTGAGGGACCCGGCGATGGCGCGGTCCTGCTTCTCCCGCGACCGGCCGAGCGCCCAGTACGCGTCCTGCGACAGCCACCGGTGGATCAGCGCGTGGTCCAGGCGTTCGGGGTCGGTGGAGACTTCATAACCGGGCGGGAGAGCGTTCATGGCCGTATCCAAGCAGGCGGGCCGGAGGACGGGCCACTGGATTCGGCGTCAGGCCAGGACCAGCAGGTCCATCCAGCTGACGGCGGGTTCGGCGGGGTCGGCCGCCGCCGCGGCGTGCAGGGCGGCCAGGCCCCGTTCGTACTCCTCGTCGCTGAGTGCGCGGAGCTTGGAGTCGGAGGCGCGGCGCAGCCCGGCCGCGAAGGCGGCCAGGGTGGGCGCGTTCTGCTGCGGCAGGGAGCGCAGCGCGACCTGCCGGAAGCCCTCGGCGGCGAAGGCCGCGGTCACCTGTTCGACGCTGGCGTAGTCGGCGATCTGGCGGGCGGTCTCCGGGAAGAACCGGACCCGCAGGTCGCGGTCGCAGCGGCCGGGGAAGGCGTTGCGGATCAGCACCGGCGCTCCGGGCTTCAGCGCCCGCCGCAGTTCCCGGGCGGTCGCCCCGAGGTCGCTCAGATGGTGCAGTACCGAGCCGAGCCAGGCGGCGTCGGCGGCGCCGTCCGCGACCGGCAGCGCCTCGCCGGTTCCGTCGAGGACCTCGATCCCGGGTGCGACGGGGATCAGTGCCCGCATCGCCTCGGCCGGCTCGACGGCCAGCACCCGTACGCCGAACCAGTCGTGGAACGCGGCGGCGAAGGCGCCGGTCCCGGCGCCGACGTCGATCAGCGTCGCACCGGGCTTCAGCGCGGCCTCCTCGGCGACGGCCCGGCGCCAGCTGTCGAGACCGTCCCGGGGGATCTCCCGGGACGCCCGGTAGTCCGCGGCTGCCTGCTGCCCGTAGGTGTTGCCGGACATGGGTTCCTCTTTTCTGCTCAGACGAGTCGTTCCAGGACGGGGCCGAGGTCGGGCTCGGGCTCGGTGTCATCGGCTGCTCCGGTGACGGCGTAGAAGAGCCAGCCGCGCGGCGGGGCGAGGGTACCGGCCGCGAGCGGCAGGACGCCGGGGCGGCTCGCGGTCGCCAGCAGCCCGGCCTCGTCGAGGGCGTTCGCCAGCCGGGCGTAGTGCCCCTCGGCAGGGACCGGGACGAAGACCAGCCGCAGCCGCACGCCCAGGCGTTGGGCGATCAGGGCGGGGGAGAGCCGCGCGTTGACCTCCAGGACCGGGATCAGCTCGCCCGCCGTGGTCGTCATGGAGTCCACGGACAGCGGCCCGGTGTAGCCCTCGGCCGCCGCGGCGGCGGCCACCGACTCCGCGGTCTCCCGGTAGCCCGCCCGGTCCAGCCGGCTCAGCAGTTCCGGCGAGGGGGCCGCGGAGCCCCGGTAGGAGTGCCCGTTGTTGAGGATCTGCCGGACGCCGTGCCAGACCACCGCTCCGCCCCGACCCACGGTCAGATGGGCGGCGAAGTCGTCCTGACGCTCGAACAGCGGCTGCACCACCAGCTCGATCCGGTCCTGCCGCTGCTCCTGCTGCCGTCGCAGATGGCGTTCGACCATGGCGAGCCGGGCGGGGGAGTCGAGCACGATGTTGCCCTGGCCGGAGACCCCGTAGGGGTCCTTGACCACGCAGGGTCCCTGGGCGGCCTCGCGCAACTGGTCGAGTGAGGTGACGATCCGTCCGGCGCCGGGCAGGTCCAGCCGGGTGGACCAGGTCTTGGAGTTCACCAGCCGCACCGCGTCCAGCGCCGGCAGCTCCGCCTCCAACCCGCCCTGCTTGACCGCGGCGTGGGTGTCGGGGACCACCGCGTACGGCTCGGCGCGGGCGCCGGTGAGCTGGGCTTCCGGCGGCAGGCCGTGGGCGGCGAGGCGCTGTTCCACGGTCTCGGCCAGGTCGCCCGGCACCTGCAGCTGCCGGCCGCCGAACCCGGCGGCACGCAGAACCTCGCCGAACGCCGGATCCGGCCGGTGGTGGGTGAGCAGGACGTCCTCAGGCCCGCACAGCACGGCCTGGAGCTCGTCCATCCCCTGGATCAGCCGCTCGGCGTGCCGGTCCCGGACGGCGGGCAGCTGCGCCAGGCCCTCGGGGCGCCACTGCCGTTCGGCGTCGCAGCTGCCGAATCTGACCGTGGTCACGAGGAGGCCAGGAAGCGCTGCTCGATCCGCTCCAGGGTGCGGAAGTCGTCGACGCTGACCTCCTGGAGGTCGATGGTGCGGCCGGAGACCTCCTCCAGCAGGTAGATGAACTCCAGGAAGTCCAGGGAATCGATCAGCCGGCCCTCGATCAGGTCCTCCTGCGGGTCCGGCTCGCGGTCCAGACCCGGGTTCTTGGTCTGGATCCACTCGGCGATCTGCTTCATCACTGCTCCATCGGTGTCGGTGAACGGGAACGGGGAGGGGGACGGGGGAGGCGCGCCGCAGCCGAAGGCGATCGCCGCGGCCCATTCCCCCTCGTGGGTGATGCTCAGGGACCACTGCTCCACGCCGCTGGCCCGCAGCTGGCGCAGCGCGGTGCCGTGCGGGCGGACCACCGGGCTCCCGCCGGGCGCCCGGAGCACCTCGACGTCGCGGGTGAGCACCAGGCGGCCGACCGGGGTCAGCAGTTTGATGAAGGCCTCCTTGGCGGCCAGCCGGCCGGCCAGGGTGGCCGCCCCGCCGTTGCGCACGGCGGCCAGCTCCTCGCGCTCGCGTGCGGTGAAGTGGTCCGCGAGCCAGCGCGGGCCGTGCCGGTCGGCGAGGCGCTGGGCGCGCGGGATGTGCACCAGGTCGATACCGACCCGGGGCGAGGCGGGCCCGGCCGGGCCGTCCGAGGCAAGCCGCTCCAGCACGGCCCGCAGCGCCGCCCCGCTCACCGCGCCGGGACGTGCGCGGCGTCCGCGAGGGCCGCGGCGAACTCGGCGCGGAAGCGGGCCACCACCGCCGCCGCGGGCCGCACCGACCGTACGGCGGTGCAGCCGAGGCCGGCGTAGCGGGCCATCTGGTCGACCAGGCCCTCCGACTCGATGGTGGGGGCCGCCGCGGAACCGCGTGGCACCGGCCGCCGTCGGCCGGTCACGGTGGTCCAGGCGATCATCGTGGCGGGCAGCGGCTCGGGTGCGTCGGTGACCTCGCTGCGCAGCACCCGGTGCGGCCGTCCGGGCCAGCCGATCGCATAACGGTCCGTCACCACCGTTTCCTCGGCGGTGGATCGGACCAGGGCCTGCTTGTAGCGCGGATGCGCGGCGGACTCGTCCGTGGCCACGAAGGCGGTGCCGCACAGCGCGCCCGAGGCACCGGCGGCGAGCAGCTCGGCCAGTTCGGCGCCGTTGCCGACGGCACCCGCGGCGAACACCGGCGGCGCCTGGCCGTACCCGGCGAGCAACTCCCGCAGACGGAGACCGCCCAGGTGGTGCCCACCGGCTTCGACGCCCTGGAGCACCACGGCGTGCGCACCGAGGTCGGCCGCGGCGGCGGCGTCGGCGAGGGTGCCGACCTGGACCAGCAGCCGGTGGCCGGCCGCCAGTACCCGCCCGGTCGTATCGGCCGGCGGCAGGCCGTAGCTGTTGAGCACCAGCGGCCGGTCCGCGGTGTCGAGCAGCGCGGCGATCTGCTCGGCCAGGAACCGTCCGGCGACCTCGGGGATCACATTGACGCCGAAGACCGCCCGGGTGCGGGCGGCGGTGTCGGTCACCAGGGCGGCGGCCTGCTCGCCGTCGCTCTTGTAGAGGGCGACGGTGCCGAGCGCCCCGCTGTCGCTGACGGCGGCGGCCAGGGCCGGTCCGGCCACCCCGCCCATGCCCGCCTGGATCAGCGGAAAGCCGACGCCCAGCGCCCGCGCGCCGCGCTCGGCCGCGGCCCGCAGGGCCTCGGACTCAGCCGCGGACATCGCGGACCCGGTGCAGGGCGCGCTCCGGGGTGCCGTGCGCGAGCACCATGGCGTGCACCCAGCGCTCGACCCCGAAGGCGGTGCAACTGCTGTGCGCGACCGCGCCGTCGGAGGTGATGCCCAGCCGCTCGCCGAAGAAGTTGCGGTGCCGGTTGACGGAGGCGATGGCGGTGCCGTCCTCGGCCACGAACTCGTACTTCACCGGGTCGAGCGCCATCAGCTTGGCCCGGGACCCGGTGCGGTCGTAGAAGGGGTCGTTGGCCGGCTGGTAGGAGAGCACCACGCCCAGCCGGCCGGCCAGGTCCTCGATGAACTCCCGTGAGTCGAGCAGGTGTTGGCGGGCCCCGTCGGCGGTGCCCAGGTAGAGCACCTCGCGCATGTGGAAGCCCCAGAGCCGGCGCAGGCCGTCGTAGTGGTCCTCGTTGCGGAAGCAGCGGCCGATCGCGGTGAGCCGGAACTCGGGCCCGACCTCCTGTCCGGCCAGCGAGAGCAGCAGCCCGTAGCAGGTGGCGGAGGGCAGCAGGTAGCCGGTGGGGCTCACCGGCTGCTCGGCCACCTCCTTGCCGGCCGCCAGCGCGTCCACGGCCTGGTCCGGGAAGCGGGCGGCGGCGACGCCCAGGTGCGGGAAGTTGCGGAAGTAGTCCAGCCGGGCCAGCCCCTCGGCCGGCAGCAGCGGCGGTCCGACCACGGCGGGCGCGGCCAACTGCGTTGCCAGGCCGGTGAACAGCGCGTCCAGTTCGTGCAGCAGCGCGGCCCGGTCGGGGTCGAGCACCACCAGGCCGGGGCCGGGGTTCTGGAGGGTGAGGCTGAGCGTTGCCATGCGGGGAGTCCTCGTCCTGTTGTCGGTGCCGGGATCAGACGGTGCGCTGCTCGAACACGCCGATCCGGCGGTAGAAGGTGTCGGTGCGGGCGGTGATCGACGCGTGCACGGCGCTGCGGGCGGGGTCGGCGACGACCTTGGCGCGGAAGGCGAAGGGGTCGGGGATGCCCGCGTCCCGGTAGGCCTCCACGCTGTAGAGCTGCTGGATCGAACTGGCGAGGTACTTCTGCACGTACTGGCGGGCCGTCGCCAGTTCCCGTTCGTCGCCGGACTCGCGCAGCCGCTCCCACAGGGCGCGGACCAGCTGGGCGCCGAAGGCGATGTGCCGGGACTCGTCCTGGTGGTGCACCCGGTTGATGGCCCGGATGGTCTCCGGCAGGGCGGCGTCGGCGGCCATCCGGCTGTTGAAGTGGTCCACGATCTGCTCGAAGATCAGGATGCGGCTGAACACGATGAAGTTGTCCAGCATCGCGGAGTGCTTCTCGGCCGGGAAGGCCATCGCCCGGTTGGGGAACAGCCGCCCGCCGTAGCGCAGGCAGAACTCGGCGAAGAACCACATGTGCTCGTTCTCCTCGCCCAGGAAGTGGTGGAAGAACGGAGTGGGGATCTCGTAGCCGGGGGCGTGGATCCGCTGCACGACCTCCTGCAGCAGCTCGCGGATGCCGTGCACATTGAGGCTGTAGAAGTTGATGCTCTCCCACTTGGACAGGGCCAGGTACTGCTCCCGGTCCAACTCGGCGGCTGCCGCGGTGCCGTGCACGGTGAGCAGGTCCTCGCTCATCCACAGCGCGCCCTCGGGGATGCGCTCGGGCCAGTCGAAGGTCTGGTACGGGTTGTAGTAGTCGTTCTCGGCCGCGGCGGTCAGCCTGCGCACGGCGGTGGCGACCTCCTCGTCCCAGACGGGGGTGGCGGCGGTGGTCATCGCGGGTCCTCTCCAATGTGCGGGGCGGCGGCCCGGAAGTCGGCCAGGGCGAGCGGGCCGTCGGCGCTGTCGACCAGCAGCGACTCGAAGCAGCGCAGCAGCCGGTCGATGTCCGGTTCGGGGATCAGGTCGGTGTCGGCCATCAGGTAGAGCAGGCAGCTGCCGGGCGCGTAGGTGGTGTGCACGAAGAAGACGGCGTCCTGGCGCTCCCAGGAGCCGACGAAGGAGACCTCGGTCTTCTCCGCGAGCGCCCGCAGCGCCCCGGTGCTGCCGTCGGTGGCCGGCAGGTCCTCCCAACGGTCCTGCATCCGCTTGTCGTTGAAGAAGCAGCCGAGGTTCAGTTGCCCGTCGCTGCGCTCTTTCGCCTGCTCCAGCACCTGGTCCACGGCCAGCGGGTCGTAGGCGGCGTGCCGGTAGGCGTTCATCCCGGCCAGGAAGGCGCGCTTGACGGCCTGGTCGAAGTCGCCCTCGCCGACCTGCAGGGCGAACAGCGCGTTCTCGGCCATCGCGGCGACCAGTCGGCGGCTGCGCCCGTCGTGCCGGTTGACGGCGATGAGCTGCAGCGGGACCGTCCCGTGCCCGGTGTACGCGCCGAGCACGGCGGCGGTGGCGGCCAGCAGTACGGTGCCGGTGCTGACCTGGCAGCGCTCGGCCAGCGCGGTGGCGGCGACCGCGGTGGCGGGGGAGTCCATGCCCAGCCGGACGAAGCGTCCGGGCCGTCCCTCGTCCCCGACCGGCGGGAATACGGTCGGCGGGACGGTGAGCAGGGTCCGCCGCCAGTACTCCACCGAGGCCGCGCCGCGCGCGGCACCCGGGCCCTCGGTCTCGAAGCGGGCCTGGTCCAGCGGCTGCCAGTCCGGCGGTTCGGCGGCCTGCCCCCGCAGCAGCAGGTCCAGGTCCTGCAGCAGTTCGCGCACGCCCCAGAAGTCGACCCCCAGATGCGAGAAGACCAGGACGGCGAAGGCCGGACGGTCCTGCTCCAGCACCAGGGCGCAGCGGAACGGCCACTCCTCGGCATGCCGGAAGGTACGGCCGACCAGGGTGCGTCCGAGTTCCTCGGCCACCTCCTGCGCCGTGCCGGCCGGGGCGGCGACCAGTTCGACCGGGAGGGTCCCGGAGGCGGCGACGGTCTGCACCCAGCCCTCGTCGGACTCGTGGAAGCGGGTCCGCAGGGCCTCGTGCCGGGAGAGCAGCGCCTCGAGCCCGGCGACGACCTGATCCGTCGTCAGTTCGTCGGGGAGCGGTACGGTCCGGCGGATGTTGAAGTAGTGCGCCCCTTCGTCGAGCCAGCGGATGGACTTCCAGATGGCGCGCTGCCCCCAGGTCATGGGGGAGCTTTCGGAACGGTTTCCCTGGAACGTCAGCGAGCGGGCACCGAGGTGCTCCATTCCCGGATTCCTCACGTCGGGCGCCGCGGAGACGCGGCGCGGAGAGCGGACGGTGCGGCGTGGTGCCGACTTGCCGGGGCTGTGCCCGGCCTGGCTCGGGGCAGGACGTTAGCCACAACGGCTCGGAATTGTCTAGACCTATCCAGTGGGTGGAACAGGTGATGGCCGCTTTGTCCACAACTCCTGTACGAACAGCAGGAAAATTCTTGACGCACTCATTGGTCTAGGCCAGACTCGGCACGGCTCACCCCGGGGGAGGACGGCGCAGCCACACCACCTCGGTGTTCGCCGCATCCGACCGACTTGGAGGAGCCCTCCGCCATGCCGTCCACCAGGCCCGCCACGGGCCCGGGCCCGATCCGGCGCCGCGCCGGCCGATGGGTCGCCACCTGGCGGCTGCTGCGGCACGCCGCTCCGCTCACCCTGGCCGCAACTGTCCTGCTGCACCTGGCCGTCGGCCTGCTCCCGGTCGGCTTCATCCTGGCCACCAGTACCCTGATCTCCCGCATCCCCGGCGCTCTGTTGCAGGCCCACCGGGCCGGGGGCGCGCCCTGGGCCGCGGTCGGCACCGCGCTGCTGCTCGCGGTGGGGGCGTTCGTGCTGCAGCAGGTGCTGGCCCCGTTCCAGTCCGCACTGGGCGAACTGGTGACCCGTCAGGTCGACGGGGCCTGTATCGCCCGGCTGATGGGCTGCGCGCTGACCGACCTGCCGGTGGCCGAACTGGAACGGCAGGAGGTGCTCGATGTGCTGTCCGACGCCCGGAGCGGGTTCGAGCGCACCGTCCCCACTCCGGGCGACGCCGCCGCCGGAGCGCTGGCACTGATCGCCCGCTACAGCCAACTGGTCGGTGCCGCAGCCATGGTGGGGTTTGTGCTCGGCCCCGGCCCGGGCCTGCTGGTTGCCCTGACCGCCCTGGTCATCCGCTTCGGGCAGCGCGGATCGCTCAGCCGCTTCGGCGCCGTCCGCGCGACCATGGCCGGGCAGCGCCGCCGGCTTTCCTATCTGCGCCGCACCGCCTCGGGACCGGCGCTGGCCAAGGAGGCCCGGGTGCTGGGCCTGGTGCCCTGGCTGCGCGAACGGCACGGCGCCGAGGCCCGCGGCTACCTGCGGCCGCTCTGGGCGATCCGGCGCAGGCTGCTGTTCTGGCCGTTCGTCGCCCTGGCCGTGGTCGGCCTGCTCGGCGGCGGCACCGCGCTCACCGTCCTCGCCACCGGCGGCGCGCACGGTTCGCTGACGCTGCTGCAACTCTCCGCGGCGCTGCAGGCCGTACTGGTCCCGTTGCGCTTCGGGGTGTACTTCCCCGAGAGCGACATGCAGACGCTCTACGGCCTGGCCGCCTACGACGCCCTCGCCCGGCTGGAACAGGTCGCCGCCGACCACCGGGCCACCGAACTCCCCTCCCCGCAGGGCGTCGTCTCGGCGCAGGGCGTCGTCTCCGCGCAGGGCGTTGTCTCCCCGCAGGGCGTCGTGCCGGACGGAGCGATCCGCTTCGAGAAGGTGGGGTTCCACTACCAGGACGGGTCCCGCGCCGTCCTGCGCGACCTCGACCTGGAACTCGCCCCGGGGAAGTCCACCGCCGTCGTCGGCCTCAACGGCGCGGGCAAGACCACCCTGGTCAAACTGCTGGTGCGACTGCACGAGCCCACAGCGGGCCGGATCACCGCGGGCGGAACCGACCTGGCCACCGTCCCGGCCGCCGCCTGGCACCGGCGGATCGCGGTCATCTTCCAGGACTTCACCCGCTACCACCTCACCGCCGCCGAGAACATCGGCATGGGCCGACCTGACCTGATGGACGACCGCGCGGCCCTGCGCGCCGCCGCCGAGAGCGCCGGGGCACTGGAGGTCCTCGACGGACTGCCGCACGGCCTGGACACCGTCCTCAACTCCCGCTACCAGGACGGAACCGACCTGTCCGGCGGGCAGTGGCAGCGGATCGCCCTGGCCCGGGCGATGCTGGCGCTGCGCTCCGGCGCCTCGCTGCTGATCCTCGACGAGCCCACCGCGCAACTCGACGTCCGGGCCGAGGCCGCCTTCTTCGACCGCTTCCTGGACCTGACCCGGGGTGTCACCAGCGTCATCGTCGCGCACCGCTTCTCCAGCGTGCGGCGCGCCGACCGGATCGTGGTCCTCGCCGACGGCGCGGTCGCCGAGACCGGTACGCACCAGGAACTGATGGAACGCGGCGGACGCTACGCCGACCTGTTCCGGCTCCAGGCCGAGCGCTTCGCCCAGGAGTCCGAGGCCGAATCCCTGACCAGCACGGACGGAGCAACCCGATGAGCACCCTGGCCCTTGGCGTGCGGAACCTGCTGCTGCTGGCCCACCGGGTGGACCGCCGTCGGCTGCTGCGGGCCTCGGCGATGCTGGCCGTGGGCTTCCTGTCCACGCCGCTGATCGCGCTCTGCCTCAAGTCGCTGACCACCGCCGCCATCCGGCACCGGACCGGCACGGCCGTCCAACTCGGCCTGGCCACAGCCCTGCTGCTGGTGCTGGAACTGATGATGAACCACTTCGCGCACCTCACCTACTTCGAACTCGGCGACCTCAGCGAGGTCGAGCTGCAGAACGAGCTGATCACACTCGCCCACGGCAGCCCCGGCCTGGAGCGCCTGGACACACCCGCCTACGCGGACACCCTGGCGCTGGTCCGCGAAGAACTCCCGCGCACCCGTGCGTCGTTGGAGGCGGTGCTGCAAATCGGCGGGCTGGCCCTGCAGATGGGGCTGACCGCGGTGCTGCTCGGTCTGCTCGACCCCTGGCTGCTGCTGCTTCCACTGGCCGGAGCCGTCCCGGTGGCGGCCGGCAACGCCGCGCAGCGGCTGGTCGACCGGGCGAAGGAGCGCTGCGCCCCGCTGGTCCGGCTCGGGCACCACCTGCTGGAGACCGCGACGGTCCACGCCTCCGCCAAGGAGGTCCGACTGGCGGGAGCGGACCGGATCCTGATCGACCGTCACCTGCGGGACTGGGAGCGCACCACGGCCGTGCAGTGGCGGGCCGGGGCCTCGGCGGCGCTGCTGCGGGCCGCCGGGCAGCTCACCTTCGCCGCGGCCTACGGCGGCGCGGTCTACCTGGTGGTCCGTCAGGCCCTGCACGGCGGCGCCGGTCTCGGCGACGTGATCCTGGTGATCACGCTCGCCGCCCAGGTGTCCTTCCAGGTATCCACCGCGCTCGGCCTGCTGACGATCCTTCAGGGAGCCGGCCGCACCATGGAACGGCTCGGCGAACTGCGGGCCACGGCGTCCGTGGCCACGGTCGGCGCGGCTGACGTCCCACTGGTGCTCAGCCGCGGCATCCGACTGGAGCAGGTCGGCTTCCGCTACCCGGACAGCGACCGTCCGGTCCTGGACGAGGTCACCCTGGACATCCCGGCCGGCACCGCGCTGGCCGTCGTCGGCGAGAACGGCGCAGGCAAGAGCACCCTGGTGAAACTGCTGTGCGGGCTCTACCGACCGACCACGGGCCGGATCCTGGTGGACGGGGTGGACCTCGCCGACTGCGACCCGGCAGCGTGGCAGAGCCGGGTGTCCACCCTGTTCCAGGACTTCGTCCGGCTGGAGCTCAGGCTCCGCGACAACACCGGCATCGGCGACCTCTCCCGCATCAACGACGACACCGCCCTGCGCCGGGCCATTGACGCCGCCGAAGCCGACCCGGTGCTGGCCCAGGTGCCCGGCGGCCTGGACGGGCTGCTCGGGCGCAGCTACGGCGACGGTGCGGAACTGTCCGGCGGCCAGTGGCAGAAGCTCGGCCTGGCCCGGGCGCTGCTGCGCCGCCGTCCGCTGCTGCTGGCCCTGGACGAGCCGGCCTCCGCGCTGGACGCCACCGCCGAACACGCCCTGTTCACCCGCTTCGCGGGCCTGGTCGCCGAGGCCCGCGCGGAGACCGGAGCGGTCACCCTGCTGGTCTCGCACCGCTTCTCCACGGTGCGGATGGCCGACCTGATCGTGGTCCTCGACCACGGGCGGATCGCCGAGTCCGGCAGCCACGCCGAGCTGGTCGCGGCCGACGGCCTCTACGCCGAGCTGTACGGACTGCAGGCCCGCGTCTACGCCTGACGCGGGCTAGGCCTGACGCGGGCTACGCCCGAGTTTCGTCCCGTCCCCGCATACTGCTGACGATGGCGTAGAGGGTGTACAGCGGCACCGCGACCGCCATCAGGACCAGGAGACCGCAGAACACCGCCAGGGTGACCTTCCCGGTGACGTCCACCACCGTTCCCAGCAGGTCGCCCAATGTATTCAGCAGGCTGTTCATCTGCGTGCCCTCCTCGAACCGGGTCGAACACCCTCACCGTACGCCCGCCCCACCCGCCGGCCGCCACCGGCCCGGGCGTGTCGGCCGTGTGCTCGTATGACTGCCGCTACCGGACACGTAGCTCTGTGAAGCCGATCTTGGGGTTGGCCGTCCCGGGTTCGAGCGTTTCGCCCGCACTCTGATGTGCGCGCGTCACCTTGGTCGCTTTCGGTGCGACCGAGAAGGGACGGCTGCGGAACGAGTCTGGGGCGAACCGGCTGGGCTTCGCGATGCTGCTGAAGTTCTTCGAGGTCGAGGCGCGGTTCCCGGAGTCGGCCGAGGACGTTCCGGCGGCTGCGCACCTGTTCGTGAACCGGGTCTGACCTGACCGGCGCGGACAAGGAGAGCCAGGAGGTCGGCATGCTGGTGCTGCACCTGCTCCAGTCCGCCCTGGTCCACGTCAACACCCTGCTGATGCAGCAGGTCCTGGCCGATCCCAAGCGGGCGCACCGGTTCACCGACGCCGCCCGCAGGGGCCTGTCGCCGCTTTTCTGGACCCACGTGAACCCGTACAGCAGGTTCGAGATGGACATGAACAGCCGCCTCGATCTCAGTGCCGCCGTACCCATTCCGGCCCAACGGACGGGCGAACCGCAGCCGTCCGCCACAGGGTGAGGCAGCGAAACCTGTTGGCCCATGACAATGCGTCGCCGGTACGGTCAGTCCGTGTGCACCTATGCCTTCGTCCACTACAAGCTGCACTACGCCTGCGTGTCGTGCCGGATCAGCTTCAAACGGCATCCCGGCGAAGCCGGACACACGTGCCCGCGCTGCACCGGGCCGCTGCTGTGTGCCGGCCACGACTTCGCGGCACCCCGACGCAGCAATCGGAAGGCATGGTCGGTCGTCGCCGTGGTCCTGAACGCCGGGCTGCGCTACGAGGGCTTCGAGCCATGCGGTTGCGGGCGGGACTCGAAGTTCCGCCCCCGTACCCGTGCCCAACTGCACGCCCGCCGCAGGGTCGCCGCTCGCACCGGCGCCCCGCTCGCCGAGCTGCTCGGCCAGGCTGACCCGCTGGAGGCGCGCTGATCCCCACAGGGTTCGCGCAGTTCACTTGGCCCGGCTCCTCGACGCACGAACAGCTGCCGACTCAGTCGGTGTCGGTCGCAGCGAGCACGGCCAGGCGCCGTCGGCCCGGGGAGAGCGCGGCCAGACCAATGTCCCAGGCCACTTGCTCGAACCATTTGGTGTCGGCGCCGAAGCCGTGCCAGACGCAGTCCAGTACGTGTGTCTCGACCTCAGCAGCGCTGGTTCCTTCCGGGCTTCCGGCCAGCGCGGCCAGGGACTGCCAGGCCGCCAGACGGCCGTAGGCACCGTAGGAGCCCGAGTTGTACGCCCCTCCCGTTGACGCCGCGGCGAAGAGTACCCGCCATGCCTGGGCCGGCGGACGGACAGCAACTGACAGAGGGGTCTTCTTCCCCACCCCGTGCAGACACTCCAGCCCCAGTGCCAGGAGTACGGCCGGGACGGACTCGGCGTCCAGGGGTTCGGCGAGGTCGAACGCGCGCGCCTCGATGCGTCCGTTGGACTCCTTGGCCCAGTTCGCCACGGCCGTGCCCATCGCGGTGGCGGTGGCCGGGGTAGTCGTCTCTTCCGCCGCCGGCACACGCGCGTCGGCGTCCACCGCCAGTTCGCGACTCTCCGATGGTCCGTACGGCATCGCGTGACTACTGCCGCGGACGCTGTAGCTCGGCAGATCCGCGCCCTCCTCCATACCGGACCGCATCAGGGGCAGCCAGCCCAGCGGGTGATGACTCCAATGCGGCGACGTCGCCCAACCCGCGATCCCCGGCACCTCCCCGACGACCACACCCCTGAGAACCAGCTCATGGACCAGACAGGCCCGAAGCTCCTCCGAAGCCCGGCCGGTGAACGCCGCAGCCAGGTCCGCCGCCTCATGACTGGAAGCCAGCAACGAGGCCGTGTAGCGATCCAGCTTCCTGCCGGTGACCTCAGCCGAGGAGAGCAGCCGCAGCGCCTGGGTGACATTGTCGGGGCCGGCGGTGGTGGCCAACAGCCGAAGCAGATGGTCGAAGACACTTCGGTACTGCCACATCTGCCCCCCGGTGCCGTACGTGCTGGCGAGAGCGATGCCAAGGTCAGCAGCAAAGGCAGCATCCCCTTGTGCTACCCGGCCATCGGCCTCCGCCCACACGCCGGTGACATTGGCCAGCTCTGGCAATCCCGTCACGATCTTCTGTATCTGATCAGCCACGCCCCGAGCCTACGCACCCGGCCACCCCCCCACATCTCATAAACGACCCTCTCCGGGAGCAAGATCGGAAAGGGTCGCCAGGGGCGGCCGGGATGCCTGATCGGTTCTCAGAACCCGTTCTCACTCAAGTGACACCGGACCCCCTTTCTGGGAATGGTTTGTGAGGGGATTCTGGGCGTGACGGACCCTCAGGGCACCACCGCGCGCGACGCCGACGGCGTCGAGCGCCACGCCGTGTCCCCAGGTGTGCGGCTGGGACTGTCAGTGCCCGCCGTTAACATCGCGGCATCGATGAGGGAGGGGATCATGGGGTTCTTCGGCGACTTCGTCCTAGCGCGAAGCGAGCGTCCGCTACTGGAACTGCCGCTGTTCGGTAGCGCGGCCGGGTGCGACGACGGCCATACCGACTGCCTGAGCATGTGCTGGCCACGTCCCGGTGGCTGGCAGACTTTGCAGGTCAGCCATGGTCTGCCGGACAACGACCAGGACCGGTGGCTGCGGGAGCTGGTCTCGGCGACCGGTTCCCCGGTCATGATCGCGAGCGTCATGGACAGCGACAGGTGCGAGGTGCGGGGTCTCGCCCCGTCCGGGGCGACCTGGTCAGTCCCCCTGGACCTGGCCACGGCTGCCGACCACGGCACTGGTCAGAGCGAGCGGATCGCCGTCTGGGCAGACGAAGCCGGCCTCACCGCCGACCGCGAGGCCCTGCTCACGGCCTTGACCACAAGGTCCGCTCCCTTCGTCGAAGACCTCTTCTTCCAACTGGTCGACGCCTGCGGCTTGCCCGCGAGCGTCGCCGAACAGGAACGGTCGGAAGACCTGGAAGGACCCGCCCACCACGGGCACCGCCCGGACGCGCGCTGCCCCCGCGCCGACGCTCTGGAGCCGGCCGTGCTCAACATCCGCCGCGACGGGAGCCTGGTCCTGGAGTGCGCCAACGAGCCCGACTGCTACATCCAGGTGTGGCTTCGACCTGACGGCACCTATCAACTGGAATACCGCGACCGCAGCCCGGCCGAGCACTACCTGACCAGGACGCTGTCGGCCGAGAAGGTCGTCGCGGCGCTGAAGGGCTGGACAGCAGGAGAGATCGGCTGGAGGGACAACTTCCAATGGAACCCCTGGCTCAGCTAGGCACCGCGCCGGCGTGGGCGGCGAGGACGCGCCAGCTGTCGTCGGCGTGGACCCAGGTGCGGGTGTAGCGGAGGCGTGCGGCGAACGGTTGTCCACCGGCGGTGCCCTGGACCGCGACCAGCACACGGGTGACGCCGGTCGTGCCCACGACCGTCACCTCCAGGTCCTGTTGGTCGAGGACCTCGACAACCAGGGTCCCCGACCTGTGCGTGGCCAGGTCCTCCTCCTTGGTGAGGGAGCGGCCGTCCGGCCCGGTGTAGACGACACGGTCGTCCAGCAGCAGGTCCAGGGCCTCGACATCGCCTGCTCGGACGGCTGACTGCAGCCGCTGCTCGGCTTCCTCCAGTGCGGCGACGAGGGCCGCGTGCTCTGTGCTCATCCCCGTCGTCTCCCATCCGATCGGAGCAGCCAAACCTGCGCGGTCACCGCAGGCCGGTTACGGCCCGGAAGGTGCGCTCGCCGATGCCGCGCATCAGCGGGTTGTCAGCGGAGCGGGCCAGGAAGGCCAGGGACAGGGCCAGCGCCCACCCCCGGGCGCGGGCCCAGGTCGCGTCGTCCGCGCGGCCGTGGGCCTCGCGCAGGGCGGCACGCTGCTCGGCCGGGAACAGCATCCAGGCGACGGACAGGTCGGTGGCGGGGTCGCCGGAGGTGATGTCGCCGAAGTCGATCACCGCGCTGATCCGGCCCCGGTCGACCAGGATGTTGGCCGGGTGCAGATCCCCGTGCAGCCACAGCGCGGGCCCGTCCCAGACGGGTGCGGCGGAGGCCGCCGCCCAGACCCGCCGCGCGGTGGCGCGGTCGGCCGGGTCGGCGATCTGCGCCAACCCGGCCAGCACGCCCTGCGCGCGTCCGGCCAGCGGGATCCCGCGTACCGGGTTCACCGGTGCGTCCGCGGGGGCCGGGGTGTGCAGGGCGCCCAGGAATTCACCGAGTGCCGTCGCCGCCGACCCGGGGTCGTCGGGCCCGCCCCGCGCCGCCACCCGGCCCGGGAGGAACGGCACGACGCTCCAGGACCACGGGTACCGCTCCGTCGGCCGCCCGACCCGTACCGGCACGGGCACCGGCAGCGGCAGGCGACCGGCCAGCCCCGGCAGCCACCGCTGCTCGTGGACGACGAGCTCGGCGGCCAGGGCCCGCCGCGGCAGCCGGACCAGCAGCTCCCCGCCGAGTCGGCACACCAGGTTGTCCCAGCCGTTGGCCAGCACCTCGATCGGCAGCTCCGCCAGGTCGGGATGCTGCTCGTCGAGCAGGCGGCGCACCACATCGACGGACACGGGAACCTCCGCGGCCGGCATCCGATCAGCTGTCACAACGAGCACCCTACGACCGGCCGCGACCGGTATCCTCCTTGACCCATGACCGAGACCAGTGACCGCGAGCGGCTCCGTGCCACCTTCACCGAGGACGCCGAGCTCTACGACCGGGCCCGCCCCGGCTATCCGCACCAGCTGTACGAGGACCTGTCCGCCCTGGTGACGCTGGGCCCGGACTGCCGGGTCCTGGAGATCGGCTGCGGCACCGGCCAGGCGACGGTGCCGCTGGCGGCGGCCGGCTGCCTCGTCACGGCGGTCGAGCTCGGCCCGGAGATGGCGGCAGTGGCGCGGCGGAACCTGGCGCCGTACCCGGGTGCGGAGGTCGTGGTCTCCGCCTTCGAGGACTGGCCGCTACCCGCCGAGCCCTTCGACCTGGTGTTCGCGGCGACGGCGTTCCACTGGATCGACCCGGCCGTGCGGATCGCCAAGTCGGCAGCCGCGCTGCGCCCCTCGGGCGTACTGGCGGTGGTCTCCACCCACCACGTCAAAGGCGGCAGCGAGGAGTTCTTCGCCGAGTCCCAGCCCGTCTACGAGCACTTCGATCCGGCGACGCCGCGGGGCCTGCGGCTGTCGCCGGCGTCGGACATCCCCAGCGACGACGCCGAGTTGGCCGCCTCCGGCCACTTCGGTCCGGTGCGGGTCCGCCGCTACGAATGGGACCTGGCCTATTCCACCCGGCAGTACCTGGACGTGCTCCGCACCTACTCGGGGCACCGGGCCCTGCCCGCGCCCGCCCGGGAAGGGCTGCTCGCGGGCATCGCCGACCTCATCGACACCCGCCACGGCGGCAGCATCACCAAGCGCTATATGACGGAGCTGATGACCGCCGGACGAACCGCCTGACACCTGTCATCCGTGCCGGCCGGGCCGGTAGTCGCCGGCGGGCTGGCGGGTGATGACGTTCAGGCGGTTGAAGGCGTTGATGAGGGCGATGACGCACACCAGGGCGGAGAGCTGGTCCTCGTCGTAGTGCTTGGCGGCGTTCGCCCAGGCTTCGTCGCTGACGCCACCGGCCGCGTCCGCCGTGCGGGTGCCCTGCTCCGCGAGCTCCAGCGCGGCGCGTTCGGCCTCGGTGAAGACCGTGGCCTCGCGCCAGGCCGCGACCAGGTGCAGCCGCACCGCGGTCTCCCCGGCCTGCGCGGCCTCCTTGGTGTGCATGTCGATGCAGCCGGCGCAGCCGTTGATCTGGCTGGCGCGGAGCCGGACCAGCTCCTGCGTGGCCATCGGCAGCGTCGAGTCCGCGAGCGCCTGGTTCGCCGCGATGAGGTGCTTGACGGACTTGGCCGCGACCGGGCTGTTGAGCGGGCTCAAGCGGGCTTCCATGGTGTACTCCCTGCCGTTGTTGTTGCCTACACCCCTACGACGGAAGGGCTCGGCGGGAGGTAACACCCGTGAATGTGACCTGCGGCACAGACTGAATCGTGGACGCACTGGTGGCGCGGCGTCTTGATCCGTTAGCGTGGCCGCCATGACCGTTCTGGTGAGCCGCCGCCATGTGGACCATGGCCGGGCCACCACGACGGGCTGTCGTCGCGTCAGCTGACCGCGCAGCCCTCTCCGTCATCCGCCGCTGAGGCGCACCCCGCGGGCATGCCCCGCAGCCGCACCCCGCAGCCGCAGCCCGCAGCCACACCCCGCACCGGTCCGGCCCGGCGTTCCGCCGCGGCCGGGCCTCCCCGCGTCCACGAGAAGGAATCTGGCATGCGCATACCTATGCCCGGCCGCAGTCGCAGTCGCACCGCGGTTCTCGCCGCTCTGACCGTCGCCCTCGGCACCCTGGCCGGTTCCGTCTCCGGTTCGGCCTCGGCCGACTCCACCGGGTACGGTCCGCTGCCGCCGCAGAACCCGGCCACGGCGGCCAACGGCACGGCCACCATGCACGGCGACAGCGCCTCCAGCGACACCACCCCCACCGCCGGTCCCGGCAGCGGCGCCATCACGTACTCCCGGACGGCGCTGGCCTCCGCGTGCCCCACCGTGGTCGTCGGCAGCGACGGCTATCCGGTCACGCTGTGCACCACCATCTTCGGGCAGACCCCGACCGTCCACCTGCTCGATCCCGGCAGCGGTGACGACCTCGCCTCGCTGTCCCTGCCCAAGGGCAGCCTCTTCGGCGGGGTCTACTCCTACCTCGACAACGCGGACCGGCTGGTCGCCGTCGACGGGAACGACAACCTGCTCCGTATCGGCCACCACCGCAGCGGCAGCGGATGGACCCTGACGGTCGATCAGTCGACCTCCCTGGCCGCCGCCATCCCCTCCGGCGACAATGTGGTCGGCCTCGCTCCCGGCTGGGACGGCAGGGTCTGGTTCGCCACGGCCGACGGCATCATCGGCACCGTCGACACCGAAACCGGTGCCGTGCGCACCCTGAGTACCGGTGAGGCGGTGCAGAACAGCATCTCCACCGTCCCCGGCCACACGGCCGTGGCCACCGACCACGCGCTCTACCTGCTCTCCGAGGCCCCGGACGGCACGCCGGTGGTCGACTGGCGCGCCCCCTACGACCGCGGTCCCGCCCGAAAGCCCGGCCAGCTCAGCTGGGGCACCGGGGCCACCCCCAGCTTCTTCGGCCCCGGTGACGGCACCGAGTACGTCACCATCACCGACAACGCCGCCCCGCACGAGGACCTGCTGGTCTACCGGGTCGCGGACGGCCCCGCCCCGGTCTGCGACACCCCGGTGCTGACCCAGGACAGCAGCAGCGGGACCGAGGACGCGGTCATTGCCTCCGGCCGGAGCGTCTTCGTCACCAACACCTACGGCTACCCCTACCCGGCGCTGCCGACCGGGGCGCCCGCCAGCCAGCCCTCCTCGGCGTCCTTCGACGGCGGCCTCAGCCGGGTCGACGTCAACGCCGACGGCAGCGGCTGCACCCTGGTGTGGAACAGCCCGGTCAAGTCGGCCGCGCTGCCCCGGCTCTCCCTGGGCGACGGCAAGATCTACACCGTCACCGTCAGCGGCCCGACCGACACCCTCGGCAGCAACACCTTCGCCGCGTACCACTACGCCACCGTCGACCCGGCCACCGGCCGGCAGACGGACGAGCGGCTGCTGGGCATCGGGCTGCTCTACAACCCGCTGCAGATGACCGGCACCACCGGCCCCGACGGCACCCCCTACCAAGGCACCGAGACCGGCGTCGTCCGCATCCGCCGCGGCTGACGCTTGCCGCACCACCGCGTCAGACCCCGGGTGCGGCCGGCGCCCGGGGGCCGCGGTAGGCGAGGGTCTGGCTGTAGACGATGTTCGTGGTGGTGCTGCCGAACTGGGCGAGCTCGTTGATGAGCGACTCGAGGTGCGGCATGGAGGTGGCGCCGACCTTGAGTACATAGCAGTCGTCGCCGGTCGTGCGCAGGCACTCCAGGATCTCCAGGCGCTGCTGCAGCAGGGCGTGCAGCGGCTGGTGCCGGCTTCCCGGATACTTCAGGCGCACCACCGCGAGCACCGGGAACCCGGCCTTGGCGAGATCCAGCTCGGCCCGGTACCCGGTGATGACGCCCAGCGCCTCCAGCCGCCGGACCCGCTCGGTGGTCGCGGAGGCGCTGAGGTTCGCCCGCCGGCCCAACTCGGTGAGCGGGATCCGGCCGTCCTGTTGGAGCTCGGTGAGGATGCACCAGTCGGTCGCATCGAGAGTCTCGGTCATTCGACGAATCTACCGGCAGATCCACGGCGTGGCGGCCTGTCGACCGGGATTGATCCCTTCCGTGTGATCACGCCGCTGCCTAGCCTTGAGGCATGAAACTCGGCGTGAACGTCCCCAACTTCGGGCCCGGCACCGACAGGGGCGTGCTGCACAGATGGGCCCAGACGGTGGAGGCCCTCGGCTTCGACCTGTTGGTGGTCTCCGACCACGTCGTGCTGACGCCCGACGTCGCCGAGCAGTACCCGGCACCGTTCTACGAGCCCTTCACCACGCTCGGCTGGCTCGCCGGGATCACCCGCCGGGTCCGGCTCGGCACGAGCGTGCTGGTCCTGCCGTACCGCCACCCGCTGCTGGTCGCGCGGATGGCCGCCAACCTCCATGAGCTGAGCGAGGGTCGGCTGGTACTGGGCGTGGGCTCGGGCTGGGCCGCGCAGGAGTTCGACGCCCTTGGCCTCCCGTTCCAGCGACGCGGGCGGCTCACCGACGAACATCTGCAGGCGGTCCGCGCCGCCTGGGCGGACACCCGGGACTACGGCAGCACCCCGATACCGCTCTGGGTCGGCGGCAACAGCGACGCCGGGCTGCGGCGGGCGGTGCGCTTCGGGGACGCCTGGCATCCGTTGCGATGCACCCTGCCCTGGCTGCGCGCGGCACGCGAACGGATGACGGCTCTCACGGACGGGCAGGCGCAGGCCGCGCCCGCGTTCGCGCCCCGGATCGTGCTGCGGCTCACCGACGCGCCGGTCACCGGCCCCGACCGTCTGGCCGGCGAGGGGACGATCGATCAGGTCATGGACGACCTCGCGCAGTTGCACCTCCTCGGTGCCGATACCGTCGTGCTCGACCCCTTCGGCGGCGACCCGCGGGAGACCCTCCGTCCGCAGGAACCGTGGCGCGCGCTCGCCACGGTCGCCGCCCGCTGGACCGCATAGTTGTGTACACGGTTGTCCACCATCTCCTAGGAACGGAGCAGTCATGACCCGCCCTGAGCATCCCGCTGCCGCACCCGCCCTCACCGACGCCGAACTGGGGCATCTGCGCCGCAGCGTGGAACTGGCGGCCGAAGCCGTCGAGGCGGGGGACTGGCCGTTCGGCTCGGTCCTCGTCGGCGGAGACGGCGCCGTGCTCGCCGAGGATCGCAACCGCGAGGTGGGCCTGGGCGACCCGACCCGCCACCCCGAGTTCGAGCTGGCCCGCTGGGCCGCCACCCACCTGACCCCGGAGGCCCGGGCGGCGGCAACGGTCTTCACCTCCGGCGAGCACTGCCCGATGTGCGCGGCGGCCCACGCCTGGGTCGGCCTCGGCCGCATCGTCTACGTCAGCTCGGCCGCGCAGTCGGCGGCCTGGCGCCAGGAGTTCGGCGCCGCGCCGGCCGACGTCCGCCCGCTTCCCATCACCGAGATCGCCCCCGGCCTCGCCGTCCAGGGCCCGGTCCCCGCCCTCCTCGACGAACTACGCGACCTGCACCGGCGCTCCCGCGGCGCGTAGAGCGCATCGGACGTTCAGGCCTCTTTGTTGCGCAGCGGTGCGCTGTGCCAGCGCTCGAAGGCTCGGCGGGGGTGGCCGGGCAACTCGGCGCGGCCGGTGGCCCAGAGCAGGGTGGGCCAGCGGTCGGTGTCCCCGGGTGCTTCGGGGAACAGCCAGGTCAGGGCCCGGTCGCGCAGGTCGGCGGGTGGAGTCCAGGGCAGGGCGAGGCCGGTCACCACGTCGTGGGTGTGCACCAAGGTCTCCACCACACCCATCGCAGCGAAGCCCTCCGGGTCCGACACTCCGAAGGCGTGGAAGGCGCGGGTCTGCGGAGAAGCCGTCCGCACCATGGCCGTCAGCAGCCCGCCGCCGCTCTCCAGTACTTGCAGCAGGCCCGCGGGGCCGACCGCACGGTCGACGAACACCACGTTCGGCGGCCCGTCGGGCCGGTCCCGCTGCCAGCGGAGCGGCACGAAGCCGTCCAACGGAGGTCGGGCAGGCGCGAGTTGGACCGCGTAGGCGAAGAGCCCGTCAGCCAGGTGCTCCAGGGTCTCCCAGCAGTCCCACTCCAAGCCTCCGGCCCGGAGGTGCCAGTCTGCCGGGCCGGTCACGAGGTTGCGTGGGGGCGGCAGGGTGCGGACGGGCCCTGGCGCGGATCACCCATTGTGGTGATGGCGGTCATTCGAACGAATGAAGCCCGCGTGTTGGCCATTGCCCCGGCACAGGCACTGCCACAGGCTGACCGTATGTATACGACCTTCCGCAGGACGCTGGCCCTTCTGGCCCTCACGATGCTGAGCTTCGGCTCCGCGACGCTTCCGGCTTCGGCCGCACCGGGGGCGACCCTGGTGGGTGCGAGCTTCTCCGTCCATATGGACAGCGACCAGAAGGACCGGGACACCACAGTCACCGTCACGGTCCGCGACATGTGGGGCGGCACCGCCGCCCGGATCTCCTCGACCTTCGGCCTGTGGGACCAGTACAGCGACCAGGGGCCGTTCCAGCTGGCCATCCTCAACCACGTGCCCTACGAGACGCTGAAGGGCGCGCAGACCACCTTCCGGATCGACCCGCACGGACACAACCACATCGAGCCCAACCTCTTTGTCGACCTGGTCTTCAGCGACGGCTCCCACCTCACCTCGGAATGCCCTCAGCTCGACCTCGACCAGGAATCCCGTCAGATCGCCTGCGGCATCTCCTGATCGCCGACTGCTCTCGCCTTCGGCACGGGAAGGCGGCCGTTCCGGCTTCCCGTGCCGCGTGAGTGCACAACGCCCCGCTGGCCGGCTTTCGGGGTCAGTTGGTTCCGGTGTTGGCGTCGTAGGTGGCTCGGGCGGCGATGACCTCGGGCATGGTGTCCTCGAGGGCCGAGATCAGGCTGAGCAGGTGGGTGGCGGTCTTTCGGCCGAGCGGGGTGAGGCGGTACTCGACGTGCGGCGGGTTGGTGGGCTGCGCCTCACGGGAGACCAGGCCGTCGCGCTCCAGCGCCTGCAGGGTCTGGGCGAGCATCGACTCGCTGACGCCGTCCACCCGGCGGCGCAGCTCGTTGAAGCGCAGCGTCTCCCCGTAGAGGGCGCTCAGGGTGAGGCTTCCCCAGCGCCCGGTGATGTGCTGGAGGGTGCCGCGCGAGGGGCAGGTGCGGGCGAAGACGTTGAACTCGTCCGCGCCGTCCTCCTGTCGCTTGAGCCAGGTTCGATACGCCATGGCACCATCCTACCGCTTACTAGCGCTATGTGTTTAGTTGCGCTTCGGAAAAAAGAGTGCTCAACTGGGGCTGTCCCGTTCCGCCGGTGCCCTGAGGAGCACATCCATGTCAGCCCTTGCGAACAAGCCTGTCGTCGCCATCGCCTACCACTCCGGTTACGGCCACACGGCCGTTGTCGCCCGCAGCGTCCGGGACGGTGCTGCCTCGGCGGGTGCCGTCGTCCATCTGATCAACGTCGACGAGATCACCGAGGAGCAGTGGGAACTGCTCGACGGCGCCGACGCGATCGCCTTCGGCTCGCCCACCTACATGGGCACGGCCTCCGCCGCCTTCCACAAGTTCGCCGAGGATTCCTCCAAGCGCTGGTTCACCCACTCCTGGCAGGACAAGCTCGCCGCGGGCTTCACCAACTCGGGGAGCAAGAGCGGCGACAAGCTGCACACCCTGCAGTACTTCACCCTGCTCGCCGCCCAGCACGGGATGAACTGGGTCAACCTCGGCCTGCACCCGGGGTGGAACTCCTCGGAGGCGTCCGAGCACGACATCAACCGGCTGGGCTTCTTCCTGGGCGTGGGCGCCCAGACCAACGTGGACGAGGGCCCCGAGGCCGTGCACAAGGCCGACCTCGCCACCGCGGAGCACCTCGGGCTGCGCCTCGCGGAGGCCGCCCGGATCACCGCCGCGGGCCGCGCGACGCTCACCGCGGCAGACGCTGCCTGAGCCGCACGCCGCACCGCCGCACGCCGCACCGCCGCACGCCGTACCGCCGAACGCCGAACGGCCGGTGCGGTGACCGGGTTTCCCGGTTGCCGCACCGGCCGCAGCGCGTCCTCAGCTCAGCGGTGCGAGGTGTACTGCACGACCTGCTGGTAGGTCGGGCGGTTCTGCCAGTTGGTGGCGCCGTCGGTGACCCCGCCCAGCGGGCGCTGGACGATCGAGTCGGCGCACCACTGGTCGCCGGCCGAGCAACCGCTGTCGCCGGGGTATACCTGGGCCGGGGTCTCGGCCGCGGCCTGCTGCAGCGAGCTCAGCAGCACCTGCCGGCACTGGGCCAGCACGCCGCCGCCGCAGTAGGGCTGGGCCAGGCCGCCGGCGACGGGGTCGCCGAGCACCGAGCGCAGGTCCTTGTCGGTGTAGGACCACCAGCCGTACTGGAACGAGGAACCCTTGTGCGGGATGGACTCGTTGGCGTCGACCGAGCCGCTCACCGGACCGGTCTGGCCCCCGGACGGGGACTCGTTGATCTGCAGCACGCCGGTCATGGCCGTGAACAGGTCGGACCCCAGGCCGGGGCTGAACTCGGCCTGTACCAGCAGCGGCCACCAGGCGTCGAAGATCCGCACCGCGTCGGCGTCGGCGTAGGTGTGGCTGCCGGAGGAGGTCTCCCGTCGCTGCGCGCCGTGCTGCAGCCAGGTCTGCAACTCCTGCACCACCGCGGCCTGGGCCGGATCGGTGACCGGGGCGCTCTGGATCACCCGGAGCAGCAGCGGCAGTTCGTCCTCGCCGCGCAGGTCGGTGACGGCGGCGTTCTCCATGGCCTGCACCAGCGAGGCCCGGCTGATCTTCTGACCACTCGTCACCAGGGCTTTGACGCGGGCGTCGAGCAGGTTGGCGCGGTGCACCGAGCCGTCGCCGAAGCCGGCCGCGGCGTAGTCGTCGGCCTGCTTGTTGTTCCAGGACACGTAGTAGTCCTGGTCGATGCTCTGCGGGTGCTGGGCCGGCGGGGTGTAGTCGGCGGTGTAGCTGGTCGGGTCCAACCCCTGCCAGGCGTACTGGGGTTGGGCGAGCACCGGCAGGTCGGGGGCGACGTCGGCCGGGCGCACCGGGTTGTCGCCGGAGTTGTAGTAGGCGGTGTGCGCGTCGTCGGCGTAGAACCAGTTGAAGGTGTAGCCGATGTGCTGCACCGCCTGCTGGAAGGTCTGCGGCGAGTCGACCGCGCCGGGGTCGTCGAGCATCTGGAAGCCGATGATGGAGTCGACCTCGTGCATGTAGGTGGAGCGCAGCGAGGTGTAGGCGACCGGGGTGCCGCCGATGGTGGCGCGTGCGGTGACCAGCCCGTACGCGGTCCGGTACATGATCAGCCGGTAGGACCCGGCGGCGGTCGAGTCGGCGAGCGTCGGGCCCCAGGAGTCGTCCCGCTCCAGGGCCTGCATCGGTGTGCAACTGCCTTGGTAGAGGTAGCCGGTGGAGTTCTTGGTGGCCGGGCTGCCGTCGCTGTTGCACAGGGTCACCGCATAGGTGTCGGTGATGTCCTGGCCTGCCGAGGTGGCGCTCCAGGAGTAGTCCTGGCCGCGGCCCAGCTCGACGTAGAAGCTGAGGCCGGCGAAGGCGGCGCCGCGGGCGCTGATGCCGGGGCCCTGGATCTCCTCCAGCATCAGCAGTTGCGGGGCGAAGTAGCCGGTCTGCGGGCCGAATACGGCCACCGGGTGGCCGTCGTCGGTGTACTTCCCGGAGACGACAAGGGCGTTGGACATGCCGTGCTTGGCGGTGAGCAGGTCGCCCGGCAGTACGCCGTTGTCGTAGACGCCCTGCAGCGGCTTCAGTGCGGCGGGGGCCTTGACCGCCGCGCGGGCGTTGCTGACGGCGCTGCCGGTGGGGTCGTAGACGAGCTGCTGCGGGGTGACCGACCCGGGGTCGGGCATGGCGGTGCCCTGGGGGTCGGCCGGGTCCTGCCCGTACGGGAAGCTCTGGCCGGCGTGCAGGGTCTGCACGGCCTCGGGGTCCTCGCGTTCGCGGAAGGAGTTCCAGACCCGGTCTCCCTGCGCGGTGCCGTACTTGGCCTCGGCGGCCTCCTTGACCAGCGCGGACTGCACCTCGCCGCCGCCGCCCGAGCCGAACAGCGCGCCGATCACCGAGGCCAGTGCCACCAGGTCGGTGAGCTTGAAGGGCTGGATGGTACCGGCGTTGGTGACCGCGTTGATCTGCCCGGTGAGGTCGTACTCGCCGGGGAAGGTACGGGAGTTGTAGGCCTGGGTGATGTACTGGTTGATGCCGTCGACGTAGGCCTGGGCGTCGCTGAGCGCCTGCGCGCCGCGGGCGCCCTGGCCGGCGATGGAGTCGATCTGCTGCTGGAGCTCGGCCTCGGTGTAGGGGGCGGCCTGCCAGAAGCTCTGCTCCAGCTGCCGGTTGGCGGCGGCGCCGCCGGCGAAGCTGCTGAGCTGGCCCCGGCCGACGTGCCGGAACAGGTCCATCACCCACAGCCGGTCCTGGGCGGCGGCGTAGCCGGCGCCGAACTCGGTGCCGTAGCGGGTGGTGCCGGTGATGTGCGGGACGCCGGTCGCCTTGTCGCGGACGATGGTGACGTCGGAGCGGGGCTTGGTGGTGCTGGCGACCTGGCCGGCCGGGACCCCGAAGGAGGCGTCGTTGAAGAAGCTGCCGAGGCTCGCGTCGGTCAGCCCGGTGTAGCCGTCGACCAGGTTGGCGTAGGGGGCGAGCTGGTCGTCGGTGTGCGCGGGGCGGGTACCGAGCACCCGGTTGGCGAGGATGTCGGCGAGGGTGGCGTTGCCGTTCTCGCCCGGCGGCAGGATGTCGTCGCACTGGCCCTGGCAGTAGTCGTCAGCGGCGTAGGCGCGGTGCGTGACCGCACCGGACGAGCCGGGCGGCAGCCCGATGGCGCAGACGGTGGCCAGGGCCGCGACAACCGCGGCGGTTCTGATTCGGGACGTGAGGCGTCGCATGTAGTGCTCCTCCCACGGGTCAGGTAATGTGACGTTACGTCAGTTACTGACCGGTTGGTAAGGGGCATGACAAGACCTTCTGGGGGCAGGGTCAGCTCACCGCGTCCAGGTTGATCGCCAGAGTGAGCAGGCCGTCGATCAGCCCCACCACGAGCAGACTGCCGGTCTGGGTGAGGGCCACCACCGGGTAGCGGACCGGTACTTCCATGAGCAGCCGCCGGTGCAGCGGGTCCCAGAGCCGCACCATGCGGTCGTCGCTGCCGACGGCCAGCAGGCTGCGGCCGTCCACGGTCAGCAGGCCGATCGCGGTGACCCCGCCGGTGTGGCCGCGCAGGGTACGGACGGCCTTCCCGGTGTCGAGATCGACGACCCGTACCGTGCCCTCGGCGCTGCCGACCGCGAGCAGGCTCTGGCCGGTGGCCGGCAGCACGCACATCGCGGTGACCCCGCCGATGTGCCCGGGCAGGGTTGCGTCCCACGCCTTCCGCCCGGGCTTCCACAGCCGTACCGTGCCGTCGGCACTGCCGCTGGCCAGCGCCTGGCTGCCGTCGGTGTCCACCGCGCAGACGCTGGTGACCGCGCCGGTGTGCCCCCTCAGGGCGCGGACGTAACCGCCGGCGAGCCCGGGCTTCCACAGCCGTACCGTGCCGTCGGCGCCGCCGCTGGCCAGCAGGGTGCGATGCCCCATCCGCACGCTGCACAGCGCGTTGACCGCGCCGATGTGCCCCTCCAGGGTCCCCACCTGCGTCCCGCTCCGCAGCCTCCACATCCGGATGCTGCCGTCGGCGCACCCCGTCGCCAGCCAGGTGCGGCCTCGCGCCCGGATGGCGCCCACGGCGGTGAGTTCATCGGTGTGGCCTTCCAGGGCACGGATCAGCCGGCCCGTCGTCGAGTTCCACAGCCATGCCTTGCCGTCGGAGCAGGCAGCCGCCAGGATGCCCAGGCGACCCGCTTCGGCCAGGCAGACGGCCCTGACCCCGCCGCTGAAGCCCCCCGCGGCCCGAGCCGGACCCGTGGCCTGCGGGTCCCACAGCCACACGGTGCCGTCGGCGCATCCGCTCGCAAGCAGGCTCAGTGGGCCGACCTGGACCCCGCACACGGCGGAGACGCCGCTGGAGTGCTCCGCAAGGGTACGGGGCCGCTCCCTGCCGAGGCTGTCCAGTCTGACGGTTCGATCGTCGCTGCCGCTGGCCAGCCAGGACCTGCCGTTCAGCTGCACCACGGACATCGTGGTGACTCTCTTGGCGTGCCCGTCCGGACCGCCCCTCTGGCGCACGTCGAAGAAGCCGCTGGCACGCCAGTCGTGTTCTGCGGACAACACCTGTAGCAGCCCGTCCTCGTGGCCGGTCGCCAGCAGGACCTGCCTCTCGTCCGGCAGCGCACAGAGCGAGGTAACCGGTGCGATGCGCGGGTTCGACCAGATCTGGTCCCAGCCACCACTCTCCAGGTCCCACAGCTTTACCTCGCCGTTGAACCCGGCGACTGCCAGCAGGCTGCGATTCCCGCGTCGAAGCATGCTCAGGCTGGTGGGCCCGTACTTCTGCAACTCGGGGGTCCACTCCTGGTCCTTGGGGGTCCGATGCCGATCCTCGAAGGTTCGACCCGCATCGTCCGATCCTGGCCTCCACAGCCACACCCCGTTGGAGGCGCATCCGATGGCCAGTATGCCGTTGCTGTCTTCTTCGAGCGTATGCAACGCACCGGTCCGGTCCGGGTGCGACGCCCGGGTGCGGACCACTTCTCCGGTCTCGGGTTGCCAGAGCCACACGGTGCCGTCCGCGCAGCAGACCGAGAGCACGCTGCGGCTGACCGTGTTGGCCACGCGCATCGCCGCGACCCCGCCGCCGTGGACCTCCAGGGTGCGGACCAGTTCACCGGACTCCGCGTCCCATACCTGCACCAGGCCGTCCTCGCTACCGCTCGCGAGCAGACTACGGCCGCCCGTCGGAACCGCGCACACCGCTGTGACCTTGGCGGTGTGGCCTTCCAGGATGGTCTCCTCCACGTGGGCGTTGGCGGTCGTCCACACGCCGCGGTAGGGCACAGGAAGCGTGCTGGTGCGGTAGGTGTCGCCCAGCCGGGCCTGGGTCTCCGTCACGCTGTACATCGCCGCGCGGGTCGAGGGGGTGGCATCGATGGCGCGCGGGGTCTTGCGCAGCAGGCCGGCCCGGCCCCGCCCCTGCGTGGTGGTCGCGGAGGAGGCGGCAGGGATCAGCCGGAGCAGGTCCGCGTACAGCGGGTAGAGGTCGTCGGCGAGCAGGGTGTCGACGACCTCGCCGCGGGAGGCATGGCGGGGGAGGGAACGCAGCAGGTAGGCGGGGGCCTGCGCCCAGCCGACGGACTGGCCGTGGGCCATCAGCGCCCCGGTGAGTGCCCGTTCGTCCCGGGCCGAGGGGGTGAGCTCCGCCCTGCCCTTGAGCAGGGCGTCGTTGAGCGCTTGGTGGAACAGTCGGAACACTGTCGGGCCGGAGTCGTAGGAGCCGTACTCCACCAGGAAGTTGGCGGCCGACGAGCCGGCGAACCGGTGGAGGTCGTACTCGCCGAGGGCGGACTCGCGGTACAGCGCCGCGATGGCGATGCCCCAGAGGTCGAGTGAGAATCCGGGGGCCTCGGCGTAGGCCAGGGCGGTGAGCGCGTCCGAGGCGGACACCCTGCCCACGGGCGGCAGCAGCACCAGGTACTCACGCAGGGCCGCCTCCACCGTGGGGGTGAAGGAGATCGCCGCCGGAGCGACCGGTTCGCTGTCGTGCATGCCGTGGGCACGGGCGGTCAGCCCGGCGACCAGGAAGTTGCGGTCGGACAGCGCCGCGATGCGACGGGCCACCGGGCCGGCCACGGCCGGGTCGTCGTAGGGGTTGCCGGGCCGCTCGTCGCCGGTGAGCTGGAGCGTCGCCAGGCAGTAGGAGGCCAGGTCGCTCTCCTCGAAGTACTCCGGAGTGTCCAGATCGAGAACCCGGACCGCGGGGCCCAGGGGTTCCAGCAGGCTGCCGGCGTCGTCCTTGCGCCTGCTGCCCATCACCACCCGCACACCGAGGTCGGTGCAGGTCTCCACCAGGGGCAGGGCGATCTGACCGATGATCAGC
This sequence comes from Streptacidiphilus alkalitolerans, assembly GCF_042511045.1. NCBI lineage: Bacteria > Bacillati > Actinomycetota > Actinomycetes > Kitasatosporales > Streptomycetaceae > Streptacidiphilus > Streptacidiphilus alkalitolerans. The sequence goes on along the minus strand of NZ_JBHEZX010000002.1, from coordinate 532,981 downwards.
CGCGCCTGCTCGGGGGTGGTGGCCTCGTCCAGGGCGTCGATCACGACGGTGAAGGCCGATGTCTGCCGCTCGGCCAGCACCGCGCGGAGGGAGGGGGCCAGGTCGGCGACCCGGTCGAGGAGCGGGGCGGAGGCCGCCCGGGCGATCTCCGCGGCGACCTCCAGCGCGGTCTTGCCCTTGGCGTGCACCGCGCAGGCCACCGAGCCGAGGGGAGCCCGCACGGCGTCGTCGTCGGCCGGCAGGGTGGCCGCGATGGCGGCGTCCGCCGTGGTGACGATGCGTCCGAGCACCGCGGACTTGCCCACGCCGGGCGAGCCGGTGACCACCAGGACGCCGCGGGTGCGGTGGGCGGTGGTGATCCAGGCGACGATCCGGTTCAGGGCGGCGGTCCGGCCGCGGAAGCGGAACCCGCGCTCGGAGTCGGTGCTCACGCCCCGGGCGCGTGGCCGCCAGTGCCGGCGGGCCTCGTCGGGATCGGCCTCCAGCGACCAGCCCCAGGCCGCGAGCGCGCTCTCGCCGGCCGCCTCCACCGCCCAGTCCGCGAGCAGGTGCAGCTTCTGGTCCGGCAGGTAGGCGTCGATCGCCCGCATGGTCAGCGCGCGGGCGTCGCCGGTGGTGTCGAGTGCCTGCCCGACCATCCCGACCACCGCCTGGTAGGCCGGTGACCACAGGGCCGCGCCGCTGTAGCCTCGCTTCACCGTGTAGCGGGACGCGGTGTCCAGCCGCACCCAGCCGTAGGCCAGCGCCTCGCCCACGGAGCCGTCCGAGGAGTTGCCCAGGGCGCCGTCCGGGAAGCCGAAGGACCACCATTCGCCGCCGACCAGATCACCGGGCTTCGGGCGGCGCAGCCGGGCCGCCATCCCCTCCGGCAGGGTCTCCTCCAGCAGCAGCACCGCCGCGTCCCTGATGCCCCGGTCGGCCTCGGGGGCGGCGACCACCTCGCGCACCCGGATCCGGCGCTGCGCCAGGTCCTCCGCCTTGGGAAAGGCAACCCAGAGCTCCCTGGCCTCGGCCTGGCCCGCATACGCCACATGGGCACAGGTGAGCACCCGCTGACTGTCGATCAGGAAGCCGGAGCCCAGGGGGTCGCGGTCGTGCTCACCCCCGTGGATCGCGGCCACCCAGTCATCCGCCGCAGGTCGCAGGCCGATGCCGGACTCCGCACTCATTCCGCGCTTGTTCCGGGGCGCCAGGTCATGGTGATCTCGAAGTTCGCCTCGGTGGCCGCCTTGGCGACCAGCCAGTTGGCCGACCCGTTGACCTTGATGCCGAAGGTCACCTCGACCTCGTCCGGGCGGAGTTCGGCGACCCGTTCCAGCACCGCGTGGGCGGCCTCCACCGCCGGCCGGACGGCGTCCCGGACCCGTCCGGCCACCCCGTCCGCCCCCACCGGGTGCCAGTCGTCGCTCGGCTCGATCTCGAACCGGACCTCCGTGCCGTCATCCAGTGCGTAGGTCACCACTTCCGACGCCATCGCGTCCCCCTCGCGCTCGTCCTTGCTGCCATGATCTCACTGCTGCCCTCATCAAACAGCCTGTAGTCAGCGGACTTTGCGATTCGTCCGACTTGTCTCAGAACCGTGACACGGGCCCGGTCGGGTCTGCCTCCGGCCCGGTCGGATCCGGTCTCTTCCGAACCAACTTCGGCCCTCCTCGGTCTGTTCCGGTCAGCTCGGGCTTTTGCGGTCCGTCCTGATTTCCTTGGCTTTCGGGCGTGTTCGGGGGTGGGGCGCGCTATACAGATGGGGCGTCACGTGACGTTGCGTGGACGTGATCGCCAGGGGGTGGGTGCGGGATGTCGGGGAGTTCCGAGCGGATCTTCATCAGCTATGCGGGTCCGGACCGGGAGTGGGCCGAGTGGGTCGGCTGGCACCTGCAAGGGGCGGGCTGCCAGGTGGAGTTGGCCGCGTGGCACTGGGGTGCGGGGGATGACTTCGTCAAGAGGATGAGCCAGGCGCTGGCGAACGCGTCCGCGGTCGTCGCGCTGTTCTCGCCCGCGTACTTCGCCGCGGGGCGGTTCACCGAGGAGGAGTGGACGGCCGCGCTGGCCCGCAGGGACCGTCTCATCCCTGTGGTGATCAAGCCCCTGGAGGAGGGTGACCTGCCGCCGATCCTGGCCCCGCGGATCTGGCGGGAACTGCACGGCTTGGACGAGACTACGGCTATCGCCACATTGGTGGAAGCGGTACGCGGCCCTACGCCTCCCACCAGCGCGCCTGCCTTCCCCGGTGGCGCTCCCGCCCCCACCGTGCCCGCGTCCGGCGCGGCTCCCCGCTTTCCGATCAACGCCGGGTTGCCGGCGGTATGGGACGTGCGGAGGCGCGATCCGCACTTCACCGGCCGTGAGTCGGTCCTCGATGGTCTGCGCAGCAAGCTGCTGGCCGGGCGCCATGCGGCGCTGCAGGCGTTGCACGGGATGGGCGGTATCGGCAAGACGCAGGTGGCGCTGGAGTACGCGCACCGCTTCGCGGGTCAGTACGACGTGGTGTGGTGGGTCGACGCTGAGCAGGTCGAGCAGGTGCCGGTGCGGTATGCGGAACTGGCCGCGCGCCTGGGTGTGGCCCGGGCCGACGCGGGGGTCGAGGCCAACGCCCGTGCTGCGGTGCAGTCCCTGCGCGAACGGGATCGGTGGCTGGTGATTCTGGACAATGCCGAGGATCCGAAGCAGGTGGAGGCCTGGCTGCCCGAGGGGCCCGGCCACGTCCTGGTCACCTCCCGCAACCCGGCCTGGACCACGATCCTGCCCGGCCTGCGCCTGGACGTGTTCTCCCGGGAGGACTCCGCCGCCTACCTGGCCAGCCGCCTGCGGGACCTGACAGCGGAGGACGCGGACACGCTGGCCGAGGCCGTGGGGGATCTTCCCCTGGCGCTGGCCCAAGCGGCTGGCGTCCTGGCGGAGGGCATGCCGCTGGAGCGCTACCGGGAACTCCTGGACAGCAACACGTCCCGTCTTCTGGCTCAAGGCGAGACCCCCGGCTACCAGGCCTCCCTGGCGGCGACCGTCACCATCGCCACCGACCGCCTGCGGAGCAGCCACTTGGACGCCCTGGCCCTGCTGCGGCTGGCGGCCTTCCTGGGCCCCGAACCGATCCCCACCGCCTGGCTGGCCGACGTACGGGCCCAGCTGACCACCATCCCGGGCGACCCCGACGACTTCATGTGGCCGCAGACGGCCATTGCCCCGCTGGCGCGCTACGGCCTGGTCAACGTGGGTCGCGGGACGATCCAGATCCACCGCCTCACCCAAGCCGTCCTACGCCACCAGACCGACCAACATGACACCGACACGATCAGGGCCGATCTGGTGGCACTGCTGACCACCGCAGATCCCGGGGACCCCGACCTCCCCGGACTCTGGCCGCAATGGGCTCCGCTCACCTCACATCTCACCGTGGCCTGGCAGACGGTAGGCGACCAACCCGGGCTGCGACCGATCCTGATCCGAGCCGTGCACTACCTCGTGCGCAGCGCCCAGCCGCAGGCGGCCCGCGAACTCGCCCAACCCCTGTATACGGCATGGACCGCCGCGCTGGGCGAGGACCACCCCGACACCCTGAGCGCTGCCTACATGCTGACCTGGGCACTCGACGGCCTCGGTGCCCACGCCGAGGCGCTGCCGCTCGTCCAGGACACACTGTTGCGGCGTACGAGGGTGTCCGGCGAGGACCACCCCGAGACTCTGAGCTCCGCCCACGACCTCGCCACCACCCTGAGCAAGCTGGGCCAGCACGGTGAGGCGCGCCGTTTGAATGAGGACACGTTGGCGCGGCACAGGCGGGTGTTGGGCGAGGATCACCCCGAAACTCTGCGCTCCGCCAACGGCCTTGCCGTTGTCCTGGGCAATCTGGACCTGCGCGGTGAGGCGCGGAGTCTGGATGAGGACACGTTGGCGCGGCGTACGCGGGTGTTGGGCGAGGATCACCCCGACACTCTGGACTCCGCCCACAATCTCGCCGTCACGCTGGACAAGCTGGGCCTGCATGGTGAGGCGCGGAGTTTGGGCGAGGACACGTTGGCGCGGCGTACGCGGGTGTTGGGCGAGCACCACTCTGCCACTCTGGACTCTGCCCACAGCCTCGCCGTCATTCTGAGTAGGCTGGGCCAGCACGGTGAGGCGCGCCGTTTGGTTGAGGACACGTTGGCGCGGCGTACGCGGGTGTTGGGCGAGGACCACTCTGCCACTCTGGACTCTGCCCACAGCCTCGCCGTCATTCTGAGTAGGCTGGGTCTGGATGGTGAGGCGCGCCGTTTGGTTGAGGACACGTTGGCGCGGCGTACGCGGGTGTTGGGCGAGGACCACCCCGACACTCTCAGGTCCGCCCACAACCTCGCCGTCACGCTGGGAAAGCTGGGCCAGCACAGCGAAGCGCACCGTTTGGTTGAGGACACGTTGGCGCGGCGTACGCGGGTGTTGGGCGAGGACCACCCCGACACTCTCAGCTCTGCAGACAACCTCGCCCGCACCCTGTCCGATTTGGATCAGTCCAGCGAGGCGCGGAATTTGGCAGAGGACACGTTGGCGCGGCGCACACGGGTGTTGGGCGAGGACCACCCAGACACCCTCAACTCTGCCCACAGCCTCGCCGCCACCCTGGACAGGCTGGGCCTGCATGGTGAGTCGCGCCGCTTGGACGAGGACACGTTGGCGCGGCGTACGCGGGTATTGGGCGACGACCATTCCGCCACCCTGCACTCCGCCCACAACCTCGCCGCCACCCTGTACAAGCTGGGCCACTACGCCGAAGCGGAGAAGCTGTTGCAGGACATCAGACCTCGCGTTCGGCGGGTCCTGGGGGACCATGACCCACTGGCCGATGCTGTCAGGCAAACTCTGGCCGGCACGCTCTTTGCGTTGGGCAAACCGTTCCAGGCCCAAAAGCTGCTGGCAGGTCCCAAACCCGGCGGCGGCAGCAAACGCAAAGGTCGTTAGCCGCACCCGGCCTACGGCCGGATGCTCAGCCGGCGGAGATGCGGGGATCGGTGGGGATGACGTTCCGTCAGCTGACATAGCATCAGCGGCAGCTGGTGGAGCTCATGGTGCCGAAGTCGATCCCCCGGCGCGTGAGAGCGCTGGCCGGACCCGGCGGCACCGCTTCGACTGCGCGCGACTGAACATGCGGACGAGCCTGGGGGCGTTTGCGTGTCGATTGCAGCAGTGTGTCGCCCGATGTCAGCCGTGGCCATATCGACTATGCCTATCGGATTGATGTGCAATAGTCCCGGAGACGAAAGGAGCCGCAGCGTGAGCGCGACAGAGCCGAGGACCCTGAAGACGGTGACCGGCGCGGGCGGTTGGCCGGGGGCCTACGAACTCGCCCTGGACCCGACCCGCTCCACGCTGGACACGGCGATCCGGGTCGCCGAACTCGCCGAGGCGGCCGGGATCGACGCCCTGTTCACCGCCGACTTGCTGAGCTTCGGGGCGCAGGGCGCCATCGGCTCGCAGGAGCCGCTGGTCTTCGTCGCCGCGCTGAGCCAGGTCACCCAGCACATCGGGCTGATCGCCACCGTCTCCACCACCTTCCACCACCCCTTCAACCTGGCCCGGCTGTTCGGCACGCTGGACCACGTGAGCAACGGGCGGGCCGCCTGGAACCTGGTGACCTCCTCCCTCGGCGAGGAGAACTTCGGCCCGGACGAGCTGCCCAGCCCCGAGGAGCGCTACGCCCGCGCGGCCGAGTCGCTGGAGGTGGTCAACGCCCTGTGGGACAGCTGGGCGCCGGGCGCGCTGACGATCGGACCCGACGGCCGGGCGGTGCTGGACCGGGCCAAGGTCCGTCCGATCAACCACGTGGGGAAGTACTTCAGCGTGGCCGGACCGCTGAACATCCCGCCGCTGCCGCAGGGGCGTCCGGTGCAGATCCAGGCCGGGCAGTCGGAGGCGGGCCTCGCCCTGGGGGCGCGCTACGCCGAGATCGTCTTCACCTCGCTGCCGACCCTGCCCGTCGCCCGGGAGTTCACGGCCAGGATCAGGGCCCAGGCCGCCGAGCACGGCCGCCCGGGCGGACTGCCGCTGATCTTCAGCTCCTTCCACGCGACCTACGGCGCCACCGAGGAGGAGGCACGGCGGCTGGTCCGCGAGAAGGCCGAGGCGATCGACTTCGAGGCCGGACGGGCCCTGGTCGCGGACATGCTCGGCGGGGGAGTGGACCTGAGCGAGGCCGCGCTGGACCGGCCGCTGCCGGAGAGCCTGCTGCCCGACATCCGCTCGGTGAACCGCCGCCGCGGCCGGGTGGACATCTTCACCGGCTACGCCCGCTCCGGCTACACCCTGCGCGAGCTGGTCGTCGCGGCGCAGGACACCGGGCACTGGGCGGCGGCCGGCACCCCCGAGCAACTCGCCGACGCGGTCGAGGAGCGCTTCCGCGCCGGAGTCCTGGACCTGATCACCCTCAACGGCCTGGCGGACCCGGAGCAGTACGACTTCGTCGTCAACGGCCTGCTGCACGAACTCACCAAGCGCGGCATCGTCAGGCCCGGCTACGCCGGCTCCACCCTCCGCGAGAACCTCGGCCTCTGACGTTCGGTGCGTTGCGGTGCGCGACTGCCGGGTCCGCTGGAGCTGCCGGTGCGGCCGTCGCCCGCCCGCGGCTACTTGTAGACCTTGCCGGCCTGCGGCTTCCCGGGGGCGAGCAGCTGGGAGACGGTGACGAAGGTGTAGCCCTCGGACTGGAGCTTGGCGACGATCAGCGGGATCGAGGCGACCGTCCCGTTGTAGCCGCGGTTGGTGGGGTCGACCCAGTCGTGCAGCAGGATGATCCCGTCCCGGCGGGTGTCCTTGAGGATCCGGTCGGCGATCAGTTGCGAGTCGTTGGTGGCGTAGTCGGACCCGGTCGCGCTCCACTCCACCTCGGCCATGCCCAGGTCGCGGGCGATCCCGGTGACCGTGTCACTGGTGCGGCCCTGCGGCGGGCGCAGCAGGGTCGGCGTGATGCCGGTCACCTTGGCCACGGCCTCCCGGCCCCTGACGATCTCGTCGCGCACCTCCTCCTTGCTGATCCTGGTCAGGATGTGGTGGTTCCAGGTCAGGGTCTCCAGCTCATTGCCCTCGGCGGCGGTCTGCCGGGTGAAGTCCGCGTACTTCAGTGCGTTGTCGCCGCGCAGGAAGAACGTCGCGTGGATGTGGTACTGCCGCAGCAGGGCCAGGATCTTCGGCGTCTGCGGACTCGGACCGGTGTCGAAGGTCAGCGCGACGCACTTGGCCTCGCGGCAGTCGACCGAACCGGCCGCGCCGGTGGCGAACGCGGCCGGGACCCCGGAGGCGTGCGCCCTGGCGGTGGCCGGGGACGTCGAGTCGTAACCGTCGCAGCCGGCCAGCCCCAGCAGCGTCGCGGCGAGGACCACCGCGGCGGTGCCCGTCCGACGTATGGATCGTGACGCCCGGTTCCGGGGTTGCTGCTGCCGCACTGTGCTCTCCGTCTGGCTGGGTCTGCTGCTCTGTCGCGTGTGTACAGATTGTCAGCCGGAGGATCCGCGCTTCACACCACCCCCACAGCAGACTCCTCGGAGGGTCCTTGGCTACTTCAGCCAGGCGGTGTAGTGGGTGGGGGCGATGCGGGCGCCGTCCCCGGGGGTCAGCACGTCGCCCTGGACGGCGGCGAACATGCCGGCGGTGTCGTCGGTGGTCACCGTGCGCTTGTCGCCCCGGGCGGCGAGGGTGATCCGGCCCAGTTCGTCCAGCGGGTAGGCGTCGGGCCCGGCGACGTCGAGGGTGCCGCCCAGCGGCGCCCCGGCCGCGACCTCGGCGACCGCCGCGGCGACGTCCGCCGCCGCGATCGGCTGGATCGGGGTGCGCGGCAGCCGCACGGTGTTCTCGTCGGCGGTCCAGGTCAGCACGGCGTCGATGAACTCCATGAACTGGGTGGCGCGGACGATGGAGTAGGGGACGGGCCCGGCCTTGAGGATGTCCTCCTGGAGCGTCTTGGCGCGGTAGTAGTCGAGCTCGGGCACCTGGTCGACGCCGACGATGGACAGGATCACGAAGTGCCCGGCACCGGCCCGCCGGGCCGCGGCCAGCAGGTTGTCCATCGAGGTCCGGAAGAACGCGGGCGAGGCCGCGTCGAAGGTCGGGGAGTTGGTCAGGTTGACCACCACCTCGGCGCCGGCCAGCGACTCGTCCACCCCCTGGCCGGTGAGGATGTCGATTCCGGTGGTCAGCGAGTGCGGCACCGCCTGGTGCCCGGCCGCGTTCAGGTTCCGCACGACCTGCGACCCGATCAGCCCGGTTCCGCCGATGACTGCGATCTTCATGGGATCTCCTGGTTTTGATTCCTAGACTCGGACACTTCCTATCCGAATAGTACTCGGACATTCCATATCCGAGTCAAGTACCGGGGGGCTAGAGTGTCGGCGTGAAGATGTCCGGCGGTGTCGAGTGGGCGCTGCACTGCTGCGTGGTGCTGACCTCGGCGCGGGAGCCGGTCCCGGCCGCCCGGCTGGCGCAACTGCACGACGTCTCGCCCAGCTATCTGGCCAAGCAGCTGCAGGCCCTCTCGCGGGCCGGACTGGTCCGTTCGCTGCAGGGCAACGCGGGCGGCTACGCGCTCACCCGCTCCCCGGCCCAGATCACGGTGCTGGACGTGGTCGCGGCCGTCGACGGGCCCGCGCCGGCCTTCGTCTGCACCGAGATCCGGCAGCGCGGGCCGCTGGCCACCCCGCCGGAGTCCTGCACCGCCCCCTGCGCCATCGCCCGTGCGATGGCCGCGGCGGAAACCGCCTGGCGCGACGCGCTGCGAGCCGTCACCGTGGCCGACCTCGCCGCTGGCGTCGTCTCCGACTACGGCCCCGACGCACTGGGGTCCATCAGCAGCTGGCTGAGTGCGGAGCACCCCGGTCAGGGGCGGTGAGATGGCCGGTCCCAGCGCCCTGCTCCAGGATGTCGTCAGCGCTCCGGCGGACGTCGCGCCCCGGCTCGCCTATGCGAAAGCGGTGGCGCGCAGGGACCCGGAGCGGGCCGAGTTCATCCGGATCCAGCTGGCGTTGGCACGCTGGCGGAAGGAGTTCGACCGGCGTCTCGATCCTTCGCTGGAGCGGGAGTTGACCCTGGTCAGGGCGCGCGGGCGGGAGTGGGCGGCGGACATCGCCCCGCTGGTGGACGGGTGGCAGTTCCTCAGCGGGTTCGTCGAGGTGGTGACCCTCGACGCGGCGGCGTTCCTCGCGGACGCCGAGGAGATCTACCGGCGGGCGCCGGTGCTGCACCTGAACCTCACCGGGGTGCGGCCGGTGGCCGAGCGGCTGTTCGCCTCCCCGTCGCTGGGGCGGATCCGCTCCCTGCGGCTGCACGCCCTGGAGCTGGGCGACGCCGAGGCGGCGCTGCTGGCGTCCTCCCCGCACCTCGGCCGGCTGGAGTGGCTGGACCTGGGCGGCAACCGGATCGGTGCGGCCGGTCTTGAGGCGCTGGCCGGGTCCGCGGGGCTGCCCCGACTGGGATATGTCGACCTCTCCTACAACGCGGTGGACGATCCGACCCCGCGGCACGCCGACGAGTACGACGCCGACTCCGCCGCCGCTCTGCGGCTGCAGGCCGCCCACGGCCCCCGCGCCTGGCTGGACGCCCGCACCCGCTCGATCTGGCCCCCGCACCGCGACGCGGTGGAGTACCCACGCGGCTGGAACAGCGGCTGACGTCCGCGGATCGGCCCGCTGCCGGCGCGGAGCTGCGCCGCGACGGCCCTGGCGACGGGGACCCGGGGCAACGCCGACCTTCGGCGGCCCGGTTTCCGCCCAGGGCACCGGTGGCCGAGGGGGTGGCGCGCCTGGACGGTGCACTGGCCGACGAGGGGGTCGGACTGGGATTCTCGACCCCGTGGAACCCGGCCTGGGCCGCCGCCCTGGTCGCCGACCTGAAGTGGTCTCGGCGGGATGCTGTGAGCTGGATCACTGGAACCGGGCGGTCGCGGCGGACAGGACAGCCTGTGGAACATTCCCAGCGCGCCCGGATCAGGGCCGGTGACGCCGCGGCGTTCGCCGAACTCTTCGACGACCACGCGCGAGCCGTCTACCGCTATGCCGTCCGCAGCACCGGAAACTGGTCGGCGGCCGAGGACATCGTCTCGCTGACCTTCCTGGAGGCCTGGCGGCTGCGCGGGAAGCTGAGACCCGACGGCGACAGCCTGCTGCCCTGGCTGCTCGGCATCACCACCAACGTCCTGCGCAACACCGCGCGGTCGGCCCGCAGGCACCAGGCCGCGCTGGCCCGGATCCCGCCGCAGGACTCCGTACCGGACTTCGCCGACGAACTGGTCGGCAGACTCCAGGACGCCGAGCAACTCGCCGCCGCCCAGCGGGCGCTGGCCACGCTGCGACGCGGCGACCGCGAGGTGTTCACGCTCTGCGTCTGGTCCGGGCTCGACTACGCGTCGGCGGCGGAGGCCCTGGGCGTGCCGGTCGGCACCGTCCGCTCCCGGCTGTCGCGGGCCAGGACCCGGCTCCGGGCGCTGGCGCAGCAGGAGTTGGAACGCGGCAGGGAACCGCTGCCGGGGAGCGGACAGCACTCGGTGGGACGCGTCGAGGCGTCCTGGTCGACAGAGGAGGAGCACCGATGACCGCCCGTCAGAACCAGCCCGGTCCGGAGGATCGGGAGGAACTGGCCCGGCTGCTGCCGGCGCCGGGCGACCCGGAGCTCTCCCGCGACCGCCACCTTCTGCTGAAGGACCATCTGATGCGTGAGATCAAGCCCGGAGCCGTTCCCGCCCCGCGCCGTCCCGTCCGCCGCCTGCTGATCACTGTCGGCTCGCTGTCGGCCGCCGCGGCCCTGGTGGCCGTCGTCGCCGTCGAGGGCCGGCCCGGTACGGCGGCCCCGCAGGCGGCAGCGCCGCCGGCCCCGACGTCGACGTCTGCGTCGACGTCGGCCGTTGGTGTCGACCCCGGCAGCCACCAGCAGGCTGTGGTCCTGCTCGGCCGGATCGCCGAGGCGGCGTCCACCCAGAAGCTGCTGCCGTTCCGGAACGACCAGTACGCCTACATCAGGAGCGAGGTCGGCGGGGGCTCCGGCACCGCGCCGGAGACCCGGGAGATCTGGCGCTCGATCGACGGCTCCAAGCGGACCGTGATCAAGCAGAAGAGCCTGGGCGGCACCATCACAGAGTCCAGCCCGGACGGACCCGGAACCATGGAACTGCCCACCCCGGCCTTCCTCGCCACCCTGCCGACCGATCCGCAGAAGCTGCACGACATGCTCGCCGCGGCGACCAAGGGCACAGGCACCGGACCGGCCGCGGTGCAGTTCAAGACCGTCTTCGACCTGCTCGGCGAGCAGATCGTCACGCCGCAGGTCGGCGCGGCGCTCTACCGGTCGATCGCGCTGATCCCCGGCGTGATCACGGTCCCCGACGCGGTGGACGCGCTGGGGCGGCACGGTGTCGCGGTGGCGCTGACCGACCCGGCGTCGGGGGTCAGGGAGGAGTACGTCTTCAACCGCAGCACCCTGGCCTACCTGGGCTCCAGCGACGTCCAGACCGACGCCCCGGTCACCCGGCCGACGCCGACGGACCTGCCGAGCGGCCGTACGGTCGACGCCCAGCCCCGGCCCGCGGCCGGTACCGTGCTCTACTCCACCGCGGTGGTCGCCCGCGCGGTGGTCGACCGTCCCGGCCAGACCCACTGACCCGCTGAGGTAGGCGGGGTAGGCATGGAGAGCCGGCCGGGCCGAACCCCGGCCGGCTCTCCGGGCGTGCTGGAGCACAGGAGCGGGCTCACTCCTTGGAGTCCAGGCGGCCTATCGCTCCGGCGCTCCGCGCTGTCGCGGCGCTGACGGCCGCGAAGCTCGACGGGTCGACGCCGAGCGCGGTGCGCAGGTAGGCGGTGCTCAACTGCTGGATCAGGGCGACCCGTTCGGGGCTCTCGTCCGTCGTCTCGGTGGAGGTGTACCCGGAGATCCCGCCGAGGGAGTGCTCCGCCCCGAAGAGAGTGAGCAGGCTCTTGGGGCCCGGGCTGAGGGTGTAGGCATCCGTGAACCACTCCGGCCCCCGGACGCTCAGCGCGGACTGGTCCTTGTCGCCGGCGACCACCAGGGTGGGCGTGGTCAGCTGTGCGAAGCCCGGGTTCATGAAGGAGAAGTGCTCGGCGGCGAACGGCGTCAGGTCAGCACCGCCGGTGCCCGGCACGGCCAGCAGCACGCCGGCCTTGACCCGCGGGTCGGACAGGTCCGTTCCCCCGATGGCCGCGGCCCCCGCAGCCCCCTCGGTGCCCTCGGCCCCCTCGGCGCCCTCGGCGTCGAGGACCCGCGCGCCCAGCAGCATGCTCACCGACTGGGCGCCCCAGGAATGCCCCGCGGCGGCGATACGGCTGTGGTCCAGGCGGCCCGCCAGACCGGGAAGCGCGGCCTCGACGAGGTCCAACTGGTCCAGGACGCGGGTCAGATCCTCGACGCGGGAGCGCCAGATCTCCGGGTAGCGGGGATCGTCGGGCGTGACGTTCAGCGTCCGTGAGTCGAGGTGGGTGGGCTGGACGACCGCGAAGCCGTGGGCGGCCCAGAAGTCGACCAGCGGGGCGTAGGCGTCCAGCGACTGGCCGAAGCCGTGCGAGAAGACGATGACGGGCAGGGCCTCGCCGGTCACCGGGGCGGAGACCCGCACGTGCAGGCCATCGCCGCGACCCGGGGCGGCGGAGAGGGTGACCGGGCGTACCGAGACGACGGGGACGGGCGCGCCGATGACTTCATCGTGGTGGTGCATGGGTGCTCCTCGACAGATGGTGCGAGCAGGTGGCGGGCACATGTGTGCGCGCAGGGGTGCGTGGCGCTTGGCCAGGTGATGCCCGGTCTGGCATCATGGACAAGCGGAGCGCGGTTCCGTTACCAACATACGGATCCTTGTTCCGTTTAGCAAGTCGAATGATGGAGGAACCTGCGCAGTGGCCGAGTCCAACGGCGGATCAGACCCGTCGACCCCACGGAAGCGGGCCGACGCCCGGCGCAATGAGCAGACGCTGCTGGAGGCAGCCACCGCGGCATTTGTCGCCTCCGGCGTCGACGCGCCGGTGCGTGACATCGCCGCCAAGGCGGGGGTCGGCATCGCCACCATCTACCGCCACTTCCCGACCCGGGCCGATCTCGTCGTCGCCGTCTACCGGCACCAGGTGGAGGCGTGCGCCGAGGCCGGCCCGGCCCTGCTGGCCGCCGGCGGCTCACCGCACACCGCCCTGGTGCGGTGGATCGACCTGTTCGTCGACTTCCTGGTCACCAAGCACGGACTGGCCGAGGCGTTGCAGTCGGACGACGCCGCTTTCGCGACCCTGCACGACTACTTCCTCGACCGGCTGGTGCCCGTGTGCGGAGAACTCCTCGACGCCGCCGCCGGGGCGGGGCAGATCCGCTCCGACATCACCGCGCTCGAGCTGATGCACGGTGTCGGCAACCTCTGCATCGGTGCGAACAGGGACCCCCGCTACAACGCTCCCCGCATGGTCGAAGTGCTCATCGCCGGCCTGCGCTTGCGCTGACCCGCTCGCACGGGGCGGCGGGCTACACCGGGCCGTGCTGCAGCAGGCCCAGGACCAGGGCGGCGATCGCGGTGGCGAGGAACACGATCCCGCCCACGATGTCGCGGGAGCCCACCCGCAGGTGGGCGATGATCGCGCCGATGAAGTACAGCACCAGGCCGCAGGCGGCGAGGGTCCCCAGGATCGGCACGGCCGGCCCGGCCAGCAGTCCGGCGGTCCCCGCCGCCAGCAGTGAGCCCAGCACCGGCACCCACTTCCGGTGGATGCCCTTCATGTCCGCCTGGGTCTTGGGGTATTCATGGCCGATCAGGTAGGTGACGGCGGCGGCCCCGTTGAAGACCACGCCGAGGATGGTGACCGTGAGGTAGGCGGCGAACACGAGTTCTCCGATTCTGTGGGGACGATGACGACGGGCACCCGCGCTGGGATGCGGTTCCCCTGGGAGACAGGACCGCGGCCCGAAACGTGACAGGCCGCGCGAGAGCGGTCCTGGACTCGGCGACGTCCTTCTGGACTGTCAGACCCGGGAGGTAGCGTCCGGACCGTCACTGGAGAGACCGGAGCAGGCCGGGGAAGGGCGGGGGTCGCCGTGGGCGCGTCAGCGTGGGACTACATCGAGCCGTACGCGGGGGACATCGCGGCGGCCTTGGCCGCCGTGCGGCAGCGGGAGTTCGAGAGGCTCTTCGTCCACGGAACCACCTGGGACGAACTCCAGCCTCCGGAAAGGCCGTTCACCTCGGTCGACGACCTCGGCGAGCTGTGGCAGGACGAGATCTTCGGCAGCGAAGGAACACACACGATCGTCGATGTGTGGGAAGTGATCGACACCGAGGGCTACGACGACGACCACACCGTGCGCCTGCTGTCGGACCGCGAATCCGTCGAGATGTTCGGAACCGCGGAGCCGACCCGGGCCGATTTCGAACGAGCCCAGGAGGACTACAGGGCACGGCGGCGGGGCTCGGAGGCGCTGTGGGAGATGCCGCGGTGGTCGGCCTGGTGCAAGCCGCTGAAGGAGGGCGACGGCGCCACCGCGGCGATAGCCTTCTGGGGCTTCTCCGGCGACTAGGGGTGTTCTGATGGAGCGTCGGATCGTGGTATAATTAACTGAGGGCGTCAGTCGTTTGGAGAAACGGCGTGACGCTTTTTTTATGTCCACAGAACCCGCTCGGACCGACCCCGACCCCGACTCCTGTGCCCCTCGGCGTGCTCAGGGCTCCCTCTTCCACACCGCGGTCAAGGATCCCCGCGGTGAGGCGCTGCTGCCGCTGTCCGCGCTGGAGCAGCGCTACCCGGATCTGTATGTGCGTCACCTCGCCAGATACCGGGGCCGTGAGCACCGCCTGCGCGAGCGCGTGCTCCCGCTGGACTGCGCCTGGGCGGACGTTGTCTTCTTCTCCCCGATCGACTCCACGCTGCTGTTCGAGGCGATGCGGATCGCGGGCCGGCCGGTGGCGGCGGCCCCGATGTGGACGCTGGACGCCTCCCGGCTGGACCCGGGGCGTTGCTGTGTCCGACTGATGCGCCTGACGCGCGGTGCGCGGTCCGCGGATCCGGGTGACGAGGACGACTACCTGCCGCTCACCACCGCGACCTTGCGTGCGGTCTCCCAGGTGACCGACCGCGCGTTGGCCCGCCTGCGCACCCTCGGACCGGATGAGCCGGCGCTGCCCTGGGGCGATGTCCCGCACGTCCTGCACCGGGGCCCGGTTCCCTGGAGCCTCTTTCGGCCGTGAGCGGCGAGGTCCGCGGGCGTTAGCCAGCGGGCAGGATCTCCACGCCGAGCACCTTGAGTTGCTCCACGACCGGGTCGTGGGGGGCGGCGTCGGTGATGAGGCCGCTGATCTCCTCCCAGGGCAGGACGCGGTAGCGCGACGCGGTGCCGATCTTCTCGGAGGAGGCGAGGATGTAGGTGTCGGCCGCGCGTGCGGCCAGGGCGCGTTTCATCGCGGCCTCCTCGGCGTCGCCGGTGGTCAGTCCGGCCTGGGGGTGCACGCCGGTGACGCCGAGCAGGCAGAGGTCGGCGGAGATGTTCTGCGCGGCCTCGACCGCTGCCGCGCCGCAGGCGACCGCGGAGTGCTTGAAGATCCGGCCGCCGAGCAGGAAGAGCTCCGCCTGCGGATGGTCGAGCAGGGCCGCTGCGATGGTCGGGCTGTGGGTGATCACGGTGCAGGCGAGGTCCTGCGGGAGCGCGCGGGCGACGGCGAGCGCGGTGGTGCCGCCGTCCAGGATCAGCGCGCCGCCCGGCCGTACCAGCCCCGCCGCCAGCGCGGCGACCTTCCGTTTTCCGTCTGGGGCCACGGTCTGCCGGGCGGTGTAGTCCGCGGTGGCCGGTGAGACCGGGAGCGCCCCGCCGTAGACCCGCTGGCACAGCCCTTCGGCCGCCAGGTCGCGCAGGTCGCGCCGCACGCTGTCCTCGGAGATCCCCAGTCCGGCGGCGACCTTCTTGGCGACGATCTTGCCCTCGCGGGTGAGCAGGCCCAGCAGGTGGTCACGCCGTTCAGCAGCCAGCATCCGTACTCTCTCCTGTTCTTGCACGTTTCTGCATGTATCGTAGCGCCTCATGAACGACAAGCCCGTGAACCCCCGCCCCGGCGTCGAAACCCCCGACCACCGCGGCCGTACCGGCCTGGACCGGGCCGGACGCGGCCTGGACCGCAACCCGGACGTCGTGGTCCGCGACGTCGAGCTGACCTCCCAGGGCTGGCACGTGCTGCGCCGTACCACCTTCGACTACCGCCGCCGCGACGGACGTTGGACCACCCAGCAGCGCGAGACCTACGACCGCGGCAACGGCGCCGTCGTCCTGCCCTACGACGCCGAACGCCGCCGGGTGCTGCTCACCCGCCAGTTCCGCTACCCGGCCTATGTCAACGACCACCCCGACGGCTGGCTGGTCGAGGCCGCCGCCGGCCTGCTGGACGCGGACGATCCGCCCACCGCCGTCCGGCGCGAGAGCGCCGAGGAACTCGGCGTCGAGCTCGGCCCGCTCACCCACGTCCTGGACGCCTATATGAGCCCCGGCTCGGTCACCGAGCGGCTGCACTTCTTCGCGGCCCCCTACACCCCGGCCGACCTGACCGGACCCGGCGGCGGACTGGAGCAGGACGGCGAGGACATCGAGGTGCTGGAACTGCCCTTCGACGAGGCCCTCGCGATGACCCGCGACGGACGCATCGCCGACGGCAAGACCATCCTGCTGCTGCAGTGGGCAGCCCTGGACGGGCCCATGGCCCCGGCCGCGGCAGGCCGCTGACCAGGCAGGCGGCGGAGGTGCGCGACCGCTGCGATGCTGGGAGAAATAATTTCGCGGAGAGTGTCGAACCAGCGTGCCGCCGTTCGACGCATAGGTGAGGGGCGGTCATCGTCCGGTACCTGTCGGACCCCGGCCCTCGGACAGACTAGGGAGCAGCTATGCGGTTTCTGATGATGCACCGGCTCGACGAGAGCGCCCCTGAGGCCTGGAACCCCAGCCAGGAGTTCATGGAGAAGATGGGGGCGTTCATCCAGGACTCGGTCGAGAAGGGCATCCTGATCACGGCCGAGGGCGTTCACCCGTCCGAGAAGGGCGCGCTGGTCCGCAAGGCCCGCGGCGGGGCGACCAGCTGGACCGATGGGCCGTTCACCGAGGCCAAGGAGGTCATCGGCGGGTTCGCGCTGCTGAACTTCAAGGACCGGACGGAGGCCGTCGAGTTCGCCCGGCGCTATGCCGACCTGTTCGAGGAGGTCGAGGTCGAGGTGCGCCAGGTGGTGGAGTACGACGAACTCCCGGCCCCTGCCTGAGCCGGCCTGAACCGGGCCCGGTCAGCGCCAATTGGCGGTGAGGGCGGGACCGAGCTGGTCCAAGTGGCATTCCAGTATCGGTAGGAAGCCGTCGGCGCCCGCATTCTGGGCGTCGGCGGCACCGTCGGCGCCGACGCCGCCGGCCGTGGCGGTCCACTGGCGCTGGGCGCTCCGCGCGACCGCGCCGAAGACCGCGGCGAGCAGCCTCGGCCGCAGGTCGCTCGCCGGGTCGATGCCCTCGCGCTCGGCGAGCACCGCGGCGATCAGCAACTCCTGCTCGGCGAGCCGGTGCAGATGGGCGGCGAGCAGCGTCGGGGTGCTCTCGACCAGGTGGAAGATCTCCAGTGCGGCGTTGGCGGAGGCCGGTTCCTGGCCGGGGACGACCCGGCTGCGCCAGGTCTCCCGGGTGGCGGCGCGCAGCGCCTGGAGCGGGTTCTCCTCGCTGGGCCGGGCCCGCAGGAACTCGATCAGGTCGTCCGCGCCGTTGGCCATGAGGGCCAGCGCCACCTGCTCCTTGTTGGCGAAGTAGCGGAAGAAGGTGCGCTGCGAGACGTCCACGACCGCGGTGATCTCGTCCACCGTGGTGCGGGCGTAGCCCTGGCGCAGGAAGAGCTGCTGGGCGGCGCCGAGGAGTTCGTCCCGGGTGCGCTGCTTCTTGCGCTGGCGCAGTCCGGCCGCCGGCCCGGCGCGGCGGTCCGCGGGGGTCGCAAACTGCTGGGCCAAGGGGTGACACCTCCGACTACCCGGGTTTCTCGTGACTATACCTGGCTGACACATGTCATTAACACGCATAAGTCAGGCTTTGCCAAGTGTCAGTAGCTGCCATAATGTGGCTGCGCTACCGCGGTGCCGCACCGCGGCGCCGTGCAGCACCGATCGGCGGACCGCACCGACAGGAAGTCAGGCAGCATGAGCGAGCGCGTAGTTGAGGCCTCCGAGACCCAGGCGGACGCGATACCCGAGGGGCCTGACGGGCCCGACGGCCGCCGCGGACTGCGCGGCCACCCCTGGCTGACGCTGCTGACCGTCGCGGTCGGCGTGATGATGGTCGCGCTGGACGGCACCATCGTGGCCATCGCCAACCCCGCCATCCAGACCCATCTGCACGCCTCCCTCGCCAGCATCCAGTGGGTGACCAACGGCTATCTGCTGGCACTCGCGGTCTTCCTGATCACCGCCGGAAAGATCGGCGACCGGTTCGGGCACCGGACCACCTTCCTGGTCGGCGCGGTCGGCTTCGCCGCGGCCTCGGCGGCGATCGGCTTCTCCAGCAGCATCGAACTGGTCATCGCCTTCCGGGTGCTCCAGGGCCTGTTCGGGGCGCTGCTGCAGCCCGCCGCGCTGGGGTTGCTGCGGGCGACCTTCCCGTCCGACAAGCTCAACATGGCCATCGGGATCTGGGGCGGCGCGATCGGCGTGTCCACCGCCGCGGGGCCGATCGTCGGCGGGCTGCTGGTCCAGCACATCAGCTGGCAGTCGGTCTTCTTCGTCAACGTCCCGGTCGGCCTGGTCACCCTCGGCCTGGGCCTGTGGATCCTGCGCGACACCCGCCCGGAGAAGAGCGGGCAGTCCTTCGACATCCCCGGCATCGTGCTGCTCTCCGTCGCGATGTTCGCGCTGGTGTTCGGCATCATCAAGGCCCCGGCCTGGGGCTGGGGAGACGCCCGCACCCTCGCCTTCCTGGGCGGTGCGGTGCTGATCGCCGCGGCATTCACCTACTGGCAGACCAGGTCGGCGCATCCGCTGCTGCCGCTCAGCCTGTTCCGCTCGGTGTCGCTCTCGGCGGGCACCGTGCTGATGATCCTGATGATGTTCGGGTTCTTCGGCGCCCTCTTCTTCGTCACCTTCTACCTGCAGAACGTCCGGGGCATGTCGCCGGTCTCCGCCGGTGTGCACCTGCTGCCGATGACCGCGATGCTGATCGTCGGCTCGCCGATCGCGGGCCTGCTGATCGGCCGGATCGGCCCGCGCGTCCCCATCGTCGGGGGCATGGTGTGCACCGCGGTGGCGATGTTCGGAATGTCCGCCCTGCACACCGACACCAGCACCGGGCTGCTGTCGCTGTGGTTCGTGCTGCTGGGCCTCGGGCTCAGCCCGGTCATCGTCGGCGCGACCGAGGTGATCGTGGGCAACGCCCCGGTGGAGCTGGCCGGAGTGGCCGGCGGCCTCCAGCAGTCCGCCATGCAGGTCGGCGGCACGCTCGGCACCGCGGTGCTGGGCGCAGTGATGGCGGCCAAGGTGGACAGCGTGCTGCCCGGCAAGTGGGCCGCCGCCAAGCTGCCCGCCATCGCCCCGCAGAACTACCCGGGTCTCAAGCAGGCGGTGCAGGTCGGCGTGGCGCCCGTGCCCAAGGGCACGCCCGCGGCTGCCGCGCAGGCGATGACCCAGGTCGCCCACAGCTCCTTCCTCAGCGGCATGTCCCTGGCCTTCACGGTCGCGGCCGTGGTGGCGCTGCTGGCCGGCGCGGTCGGCCTGTTCACCAGGCGCGGCGAGACGGAGTCCGGCCCGGCCGTGCACATCTGAGCCCGCCGCGCCGGAGCGCTCTCGTAGGCTGATGCCATGTCAACCGAGCACGGGGCCGGACCGCACCACTGGGACCAGTGCGCTGATGTGTACGACTTCCTGGAGCAGGTGCGGCTCCGGCCCGGTGTGTGGGTGCCGGGCGGCTCCCTGGAGCAGTTGCAGGCGATGCTGATCGGCTATCAGGTGGCGCTGGGCGTGCACTCCGTGGACGAGCCGTTCGACTTCTGGCCGTCCGGTCCCTTCAGCGCCTGGCTCGGGCGGCGGTACGGCGGGCATGGTCCGCTCGACTGGGCGGTCGAGATCGCACGGGTTACGCCTGCGGGCTCCACCCCGGTCGAGGAGTTCTTCACGCTCCTCGACCACTACAGGAACGAGGTCGGGCCGGAGGCGGGCGGCACGGCCGCCCGGAGCGGGCCGGGCGATCCCGGCCTCCGCCTGATGCTCAACACCTTTGTCACCCTCTACTGGCGGCGTCACCTGCTGGAGGAGGAGTCGGCACGGCTCAGGGCCGGCGGCTACCGGGTGGTGACGCTGAGCGCGGCCGAGTGGGCCACGGACGAGGACATGCACCGCGACCTGGCAGCCGCCTTCGGCTTCCCCGACTACTACGGGCACAACCTCGACGCGTTCAACGACTGCTTCGGCGAGGTGCGCTGCTACGAGGGCTATCAGGAGGCCGAGGTCGGGCGTGGCCTGGTGACGGCCTTCACCGACTACGACAGGTTCGCCGAGGCCAGCCCGCGCACGGCGCAGATCGTCCTGGACATCATCGCCGACCAGGCCCGGCGCGCCCTGACGGTGGGGAACCGGGTGATCTGCCTGGTCCACAGCAACGACCCGGACCTCCGCCTCCAGCCGGTCGGTGCCACACCCGTGCGGTGGAACGACGCGGAATGGCTCGACGCGAGCCGCCGCCCGTGACCGACCGACGCCGACGGGAGCGCGCCTCCGGCTGTCACCCGTCGACGAGGCGTTGGATGGTGGTGCTGAGCCAGCTCCGGAGGGCGCCGGGGTCGCCGAGTTCGGAGCGCAGGACCCGGCGGCGGGTGGAGACGCCGAGCACAAAGGCGTCGATCGCCGCGGCGCGGTCGCGCGCCTCCGCGTCGTCCAGGCCGCTGTCGCGCAGGTAACGGTGCAGCGGCTCCAGCGAGTTGGTGTCGAGGAAGGCGGCCAGCGCCTCCGCCGCCTCCGGGCGTTCGCCGGAGGCGCGCTGCAGCACCAGCAGCGGGTCCTCCCCGGGCGCGCCGAACCAGCGCGTGACGATGCTCGCCGCGAGGCGCGGACCCAGCGTGGAGCGGTCGCCGTCGAAGGAGTCGGAGACCGGGATCTCCACCCGGGTCGCCGCCAGGAAGAGGCCGTCCTTGCCACCGAAATAGCGGGTGATCAGGTTGGGCGACACCCCGGCCGCGTCGGCCACGCCCTTGACCGTGGTGGCCGCGTACCCCTGCTGGGCGAACTGGCCCTGTGCCTGCTCCAGGATCCGCTGCCGGGTGGCGGCGGCATTGCGGGAATTCATGTGTACGAGCATACACGTCCATGTGTACGCTGATATACATGGACAGTCAGATACGGGAACGGCTCCACCGGACGCGTCGGGTCACGACCCCGTGGAGCGACGACAAGACCCGCGGCATCGGCGGCGCCCGCCTGGACGCCCTGCTCGAACGCTGGGCCGACGGGTACGACTGGGCCGTGCACGAGCGCCGGATCGGGGCGCTGCCCTGGGTGACGGTGCCGGCGGGCGGCACCGACCTGAGGGTGATCCACCAGCGGTCCGCGGACCCCGGCGCTCCGGTGGTCGTGCTGCTGCACGGCTGGCCGGACTCGGTGCTGCGGTTCGAGCGCGTGCTGCCCCTGCTCACGGACCTGCACGTGGTCGTTCCGGCGCTGCCGGGCTTCCCGTTCGCGGCCCCGCTCACCGAGCCCGGGATGTCGGCCAACCGGATCGCCGGGATCCTCGCGGACGCCCTGGCCGAACTCGGGTACGCGCGGTACACGCTGTCCGGCGGCGACGTGGGCGGCACCGTCGCGGAGATCCTCGCCGCCGAACACCCGGACCGGGTGGCCGCCCTGCACCTCACCAACACCGCCCCGCTGCACGCGCTCACCGCGGATCCGGCGAAGCTCGCCCCCGACGCGGCGGACCACCTCCGCCGGTCGGCGCAGTGGTTCCGGATCGAGGGCGGCTACATCGCGGAGCAGTCGACGCGGCCGAACACCCTCGCCGTCGCCCTCGGCGACTCACCCGCCGGCCTCGCGGCGTGGATCGTCGAGAAGCTGGAGTCCTGGTCCGACGAGGCGGCCTTCACCCCGGACGAACTGCTCACCTGGGTCACCGCCTACTGGGTCACCGGCACGATCGGCACCTCGTTCGCCACCTACGCCGAACCGGCCACCCTCCCCGACCGGATCGACACGCCGACCGTGCTGTCGGTGTTCCCGCGCGACACCAAGCCGGAGCCGCGCAGCTACGCCGAAGTGTTCCTGGACATCCGCGCGTATGTGGAACACCCCGCCGGCGGCCACTTCGCGGCGTGGGAGCAGCCCGCGGCCTACGTCGGCGACGTGCGCCGTGCGGTCACGTTGGGCTGCTCTGCCTGAGGCCCGCCCGCACGGCGTCGACCAGGAGTTCGAAGGCCGGGCGGGGTTGGCGGCCGAGCAGTGCGGGCAGGTCGCTGGGCCGCGCGGCGAGGGTTCCGGCGTTGAGGTTGGAGAAGAACGACACGGCGTGGGACACCTGGTACGGGGCGAGCCCGGCCTCGGCCAGCGTCGCCCAGGTCTCCCCGAGCGGCGCGGTCCGGTAGCGGACCTGGGTGCCCAGCACCTCGGTCAGGGCGGCGGCCAGGTCCTCGCCGCCTGCGGTTCCGGTGCCGTCGAGTTCATAGGTCCGCCCGGTGTGCCGGCTCTGCTGCCCCGCGGTGATGGACTCCTGGACCTCCCGGGCGACGGTGGCCGCCACCTCCGCGAGGTCCTCCCGGGAGACCACCGGGACGGTTCCGCTGCCCCAGGGGGCCCGGAACACGCCGGTGGCGACGGCGGCCGAGGCGGTGGCCAGGCCCAGCGCGGTGGGCACCTCCGCGTACAGGCCGTTGCGCAGCACGGTGACGTCCAACGGGGCGTCGGCGAGGGCTACCTCGGTCCAGCGGTGGGGGAGGGCGATGGTGAGCGGGTCGCCCGAGCCGGCCAGGCTGGTGTAGACGACGTGCCGCACCCCGGCCCGGACCGCGGCGTCGATCGCCGCCCGGTGCCGGGCCAGCACGACATCGTCCTCGGCGTATCCCGCCGAGACCAGCACCACGACCTCGGCTCCGGCGAACCCCTCGGCCAGGGACCGCGGATCGTCGAAGTCGGTGCGCCGCCGCCCACTGCCGGGCCCGGGGCTGTGGGTGCCCGCGAGGACCTCGGCCCCCGCGGCGGCGAGGTTGGCGTGGATCAGCCCGCCGAGGGCTCCGGACGCTCCGGTGACCAGGATCATTTGACGCTCCCAGGTTGTTGCTCGGTTGTTGCTTCAGCTGTCTCGCTTCATCCTCCGCACCGCGACCGCCCCCCATAAGGAGGCACTTCCATGTCAGTCGGGCACACGGCGGTAACCGTCCTGCCGGTCTCCTCCTACGCCGAGGAGGACTGCGGCATCAGAGAGGTGCTGGACCGGATCGGCGACAAGTGGTCCGTCCTGGTCATCGTCGAACTCACGCCCGGGGTACGGCGGTTCCGGCAGTTGCAGCGGGCGCTGCCGGGGATCTCGCAGCGGATGCTCACCCTCACCGTGCGCCGCCTGGAGCGGGACGGACTGGTCGCCCGCACGGTTCATCCCACCGTCCCGCCGCAGGTGGAGTACCGGCTGACCGACCTCGGCAACAGCTTCACCCATATGGTCAAGGCGCTCGCCGAATGGTCCGCCGACCACCGCGACCGCATCGCCGACTCCCGCCGCGCCTGGGACGAGGCCAATCCCGGCTCGGACGTCCGCTGAGCCGCTCAGCTGGGCATAGCGGCTGGTCGGCGGGGTAGGGGCGGTTCATGACCACACTCGGAGTCGAAGAGGAATACCTGCTGCTCGACCCCGGAAGCGGGCTGCCGGCGCCCGAGAGCCGGCGGGTGCGGGAGGCTGCGGACCTGATGCCCGCGCTGGGACCGGACGAGGTCGAGCCGGAACTGCTGCAGGCCCAGGTCGAGATCGCGACGCCGGTCTGCGAGACCCTGGACGAGGTGGCCGAACACCTGCTCAGGCTGCGCGGATCGGTGGCCCGGGCCGCCGCTGCGACCGGCTGCCGGCTGGCGGCCACCGGGGCCGCGCCGCTGCGCGGGCCCGAGCCGGTGCCGGTGACCTCCAAGGCCCGCTACCGCGCGATGGCCGGGGACGCCCCGCAGGTGGTCGACGAGATGCTGATCAACGGAATGCATGTGCACGTCGCCGTTGCCGACCGGGAGGACGGGGTGGTCGTGCTCAACCGGATCCGCCCGTGGCTTCCGGTGCTGGTGGCGATGGGAGCGAACTCGCCGCTCTGGGACGGTGGCGACACCGGCTTCGCCAGCTGGCGGACCCTGGTCTTCGACCGCTGGCCGGTGAGCGGACCGCCCCCGGTGTTCGCCGACGACCTGGACTACACCGCGCGTACCCAGGCCCTGCTGGACGCGGGCGCGATGCGGGACCTGGGCCAGATCTACTGGCAGGCACGGCTCTCCGAGCGCTATCCGACCGTCGAGGTGCGCACCCTGGACGTGCAGTTGCGGGTCGAGGACGCGGTGACACTGGCCGGGGTGGTGCGGGCCCTGGTCCTGGACGCCCTGGCCGGGGGACCGGCCACCGCGCAGGGCGCGGTGCCGCCCGAGCTGGTCGCCGCCGGCAACTGGCAGGCGGCCCGGTACGGGCTCGGCGATCGGCTGATCGACCCGCGCGACGGGCGTCCGCGCCGGGCCGGGGACGTGGTCGCGGGCCTGGTGGACCGGCTCGGTCCGGCGCTGAAGGAGAGCGGTGACCTGGACCGGGTGGGCGCGGGCGTGGAGGCACTGCTGAGGGAGGGCTCCCCGGCCGAGCGCCAGCGCCGGGCCTTCCACGAGGGCGGCGTCGAGGCGGTCCTGGAACTGATCGCGGCAGCCTGAAAATCGCTGGCGCGGTGGCCGGTCGCGGGGAATGATCCGCAGGGTGCGTTCCCGCCTGCCGGCTGATGGGATGGTGTGATGACCGGTGCCGAATCCGTGCTGTCCGGGCCCCGCCCCGAAGTCGGGGTGACGGCGGGGCGGCTGCGCGGCGTGCTGGAGGCGGGGGTGGCGGTGTTCCGCGGGATCTCGTTCGCCGAGCCGCCGGTCGGCACGCTGCGCTTTGCCGCACCGCGGCCGGCCCGGGGCTGGAGCGGCGTCAGGGAGGCCCTCGCCTACGGACCGCCGCCCCCGCAGGGCGGCCACTTCGGCATGGAAGCGCTGGCGCAGGACGCGGCCGGCGACGACTGGCTGACCGTCAATGTCTGGTCGCCCCAACCCGATCCGGGCGCGGGGCTGCCGGTTCTGGTGTGGATCCAGGGCGGCGCCTATGTGATCGGCACGTCCGGCCTGCCCGAGTACGACGGCGGCCGGCTCGCGCGGGACGGCGGTGTCGTCGTGGTGACGTTCAACTACCGGGTGGGTGTGGAGGGTTTCGCGCAGATCGAGGGTGCTCCGGCCAACCGGGGCCTGCTCGACCAGGTCGCCGCGCTGGAGTGGGTGCGCGACAACATCCGGGGCTTCGGCGGCGACCCGGACCGGGTCACGGTATTCGGCGAGTCGGCCGGCGGGGGATCGGTGGCCGCGCTGCTGGCTATGGACCGCGCCGCCGGGCTGTTCCGCCGGGCGGTCGCGCAGAGTGTGCCGGGAACGTTCTTCTCGCCGGAGCTCGCCGCGGACATCGGCGCCGCCTGCGCCGCCGAGCTGGGGCTGCGGCCCACGGTGGCCGACCTGGCGGCCGTCACGCCGGGCCGGCTGTCCGCCGCCGCCGACGCGGTCGGCGCCACACTGGACCAGCGGGCGGGACGCTGGGGCCGGCCCGCGCACCGGTCGATCCTGTTCTCGCCCGTCGTGGACGGCGAGGTGCTGGCCGCCACACCCTGGCAGGCCCTGGCCGAGGGTGCTGGCCGTGGCATCGACCTGATGGTCGGGCACACCCGGGACGAGCAGCGCCTGTTCACCGCCATCAGCGGTCTGCTCGGCGAGGTGGGCGAGGAGCAGGCGGCGCACGCCCTGCAACTCTTCGCCCCCGGCCCGGACGGCGAGCGCCGCTACCGCGACGCCTTCCCGGCGGCCGGCCCGGACGAGCTGTATGAACTGGTCCACTCCGACTGGCTGTTCCGGATGCCGTCGCTGCGCCTCGCCGAGGCCCAGACGGCCGGCGGCGGTCGGGCGTTCGTTTATGAGCTGACCTGGCCGGCTCCGGGTATGGGCGGTGCGTTCGGCGCCTGCCACGGCCTGGACGTACCGCTGGTCTTCGGTAACCTGGACCGCGGCCAACCGGCCCTGCTGGTCGGGGAGCAGCCCTCCCCGGAGGCGGAGGAGCTGTCGGCCCTGATGCGGTCCGCATGGACCTCCTTCGCCGCCCACGGTGACCCCGGCTGGCCGGTCCACGACAGCGGGCAACGGCTGGTCCAGTGCTTCGACAGCCGGTCGGCGATCACCGCCTACCCGGAGGAGCGGTCCCGCCGCATCTGGCAGGACCACACCTTCGCCGCGCTGCCGCTGAACGGTCCGGAGTGACACCCAGACCGCCGGAGCCGGCCGCAGGGTCAGACCGCCGGGCGGGGCGGCCTCAGCCGGTGTCGCCGAGGACCTCGCGCAGCCTGCGCGCGAAGGCCTCCGGCTGCCCGGCGTAGCCGTGTTCGCCCCCGAGGAAGCCGCCGTGGTGGCTCGGGAAGACCGTCGGCTGCTGCCCCAGCAGTTCGGCGGTCGCCGCCGAGGCGCGTCCGGTGAAGCTGTCCAGGGACTCCTCGCCGACGGCGATCACCACCCGGGTCCGCGCCGCGGCAAGGGCGTCGACGTCGGGCCGGTAGCCGCTGACCGCCCAGGAGCGGTCGGAGAGGACCGGGTCGCCGCGGGAGCCGTCGTCCTCGGCCGGCAGGCCGAAGGCGGCCGGATCCGGCGCGGGTTGGGCGAAGTAGGCGTCGGAGTACTCACCGCGCCAGGAAGTCATCTGGATGAAGGCCGCCATGCCCGCACCGAAGCCCTTGGCCTCGTACACGTCCCGGACCCCGGCCCGGGCCCGCTCGGCGGCCGGGGCGTCGGGGACCACCGGGATGAGCGGCGGCTCGTGCGCCACCAGCGTGGTCACATCGTCGGGGTGGGCCGCCACCAGGGCGAGCGCGGTCACCGCGCCGCCGCTGCTGGCGAACATCTCGACCGGACCCGCGCCCAGCGCCTCGATCAGGGCGTGCACGTCCGCGGCCTGGACGCCGGGCACATGGTCGACCCGGCCGTCCTTGCGGGTGCTGCGGCCCAGGCCGCGCGGGTCGTAGGTGACCACGGTGCGGTCGGGGAAGTACGAGGCCAGGGTGCGGAAGCCGGCGGCGTCCATCGGCTGGCCGATCATGACCAGCGGCGGGGACCCGTCGGCAGTCGGCAGCGGGCCGAGGATGTCGTGGACCAGGTCGACCTCGGGTGTACTGAGCACATGGGTAGTCATAACCCTGTTGACTCCTTCCGCATCGAGAACTCATCGGACGCTACGCTGCTCGGTCCGAATCCCGCGGGATGGCAGGCGGCGCGGCGCTTGCGGTCGGCCCCTTCGGCCGACCGCGGCGCCACGGTTTCCGGCCCCGGTCAGCCGGCGGCGAGGAGTTCCAGGGTGTCGATGACGCGGTTCGAGAAGCCCCACTCGTTGTCGTACCAGGCGACCACCTTGACGTGGCGGCCGTCGACGCGGGTGAGCGCCGAGTCGAAGATCGCCGAGGCCGGGTTGCCGGTGATGTCGGAGGACACCAGCGGGTCGTCCGAGTACTCCAGGATCCCGGCCAGCGGACCCTGCGCCGCGGCCAGGTACGCCGCGAGCACGTCCTCGCGGGTCACGTCGCGGGCGACGGTGGTGTTGAGCTCGACGATCGACCCCACCGGGACCGGCACCCGGATCGAGTCGCCGGACAGCTTGCCGTCGAGCTGCGGCAGCACCAGGCCGATCGCCTTGGCGGCGCCGGTGGTGGTCGGCACGATGTTGACGGCGGCGGCGCGGGCGCGGCGGGGGTCGCGGTGCGGACCGTCCTGGAGGTTCTGCTCCTGGGTGTAGGCGTGCACCGTGGTCATGAAGCCGTGCTCGATGCCGGCCAGATCGTCCAGCACCTTGGCCAGCGGCGCCAGGGCGTTGGTGGTGCAGGAGGCGTTCGAGACGATGGTGTGCACGGCGGGGTCGTACGCGTCGGTGTTGACCCCGAAGGCGAGGGTGACGTCGGCGCCGTCGGCCGGGGCGCTGACCAGGACCTTCCTGGCGCCCGCGTCGAGGTGGGCGCGGGCGGCCGTGGCCGAGGTGAAGCGGCCGGTCGCCTCGAGCACGATGTCGACGCCGAGCTTGGCCCACGGCAGCTGCGCGGGCTCGCGCTCGGCGAGCACGGTGATCCGGCGCCCGTCCACCACCAGGGTGTCCCCGTCGACGGTGACCGGGCGGCCGAGCCGGCCCGACGTGGTGTCGTAGGCGAGCAGCCGGGCGAGGGCGGCGGGCTCGGTGAGGTCGTTGACGGCCACGACCTCCAGGTCGCTGTCGCGCTCGAGCAGTGCGCGCAGCACATTGCGTCCGATGCGGCCGAATCCGTTGATGGCGATGCGAGTCATGAGTGGAGTCCCTTTGTTCGGTTCTCCTCCAGGTTCTCGCGCGGCATCCGCCGGTGACAGCGGCGGGATCGCCATGGTCCGAAAGGATCGCGCCAGGAGGCCGCCGCTCAGGTGCCCTGGGTGAAGGTGCGCCGGTACTCGCTGGGCGTGGTGTCGAGGATGCGCTGGAAGTGCAGCCGCAGATTCGTGCCGGTGCCGAGACCGACGTCGGCGGCGATCTGCTCGATCCCCCGCTGCGAACGTTCCAGCAGCTCACGGGCCATGTCGATACGGGCGCGCATGACCCACTGCATCGGCGTGTAGCCGGTGTCCTCGGCGAAGCGCCGGGAGAAGGTGCGCGGCGACACCGCCGCGTGCCGGGCCAGCACGTCCAGGGTGAGCGGCTCGCCCAGCCGGTGCAGCGCCCACTCCCGGGTGGCGGCGAACCGCTCGCCGAGCGGCTCCGGCACGCTGCGCGGCACGTACTGCGCCTGGCCGCCGCTGCGGTACGGGGCCGCGACCAGGCGCCGGGCCGCGTGGTTCGACGCGGCAACCCCGAGGTCGCGGCGCAGGATGTGCAGGCACAGGTCGATGCCCGAGGCGGCGCCGGCCGAGGTCAGCATGCTGCCCTCGTCCACGAACAGGACGTTCTCGTCGACCCGGACCAGCGGACGCTTCGCCGCGAGCGCCCGGGTGTAGTGCCAGTGCGTGGTGGCGCGCTTGCCGTCGAGCAGGCCGGTCGCGGCGAGCGCGAAGGCGCCGGTCGAGATGGCGGCGAGCCGCGCGCCCCGGTCGTGGGCGGCGACCAGCGCGTCCAGGACGGCCGGCGGCGGGTCCTCCCGGTCCGGGAAGCGGTAGCCGGGGACGAAGACGATGTCGGCCCACGCCAGCGTGTCCAGGCCGTGGGCGACGTGGTACGACAGACCGTCACCGCCGGTCACCGGACCGGGCGCCGCGCCGCAGACCCGCACCTCGTACGGCATGCTCGCGCGGGTCGAGAACACCTGCGCCGGGATACCGACATCGAGCGGTTTCGCGCCTTCGAGCACGAGGACGGCGACGTGATGCAGGGATGAGGCTGGCACGCTGACGAGGCTACCTGGGGAAACGGGGAGGGAGCCCGGCGTGTGCCGGGCTCCCTCGGGTGGTTCGTTCGGTTCGCTGCGGTGACGGGGCGTCACTCACTGTCGGCCAGCAGCCGGTACAGGGCCCTGCGGGCGTCCGCGAGGACATCGGCAGCCGCGGACTTGTCCTCGGCGGTGCCGGTCCTGGTGATCTGACCGACGGCGGTGGCGAGCTGGTCGACACCGTCGGTCAGCAGCCGGTGGCCGTGCCCGGGCCCGGCGCCGCGACCGCCCTGCGGGCCCTCGGGCCGGATCCGGCCCCGGGCGCGTCGGCCGGTGGCGCCGTCGCCGGGCCACTCGGCGAAACCGTGACGGCCGCCGCGGGGTCCGCGGCGCTCCTGCTCCTCGCCGGTGGGGCGGGTACGTCGGGAACGCCACTCGGGGCGCTCGTGTCCGGTGCGGTGGAACTCTGTGCGTGCTCGTGTGCTGTTCATGATCGAACTCCTTGTGGATCTCGGTGGGCATCGGTCTTCCATCCGACCGACATCACTAACGATATATCGGTGACTGTCGTTATGCAACCCCCGATTCGGTGGTCGTCGACGGGGACGGCGTGGACGGCCTCGCGGGGGCGCCGCCGAGCACCGGGCGCTCGGCTTCTTCGGTGCGGAGCGACAGGTCCAACGCTCGGGCTGACCGCGGTGCCGGGGCGGCGAAGGGGAAAGCGAACCACGGGACCTGCACAGTTGGACGCGGCGGGTCCGCAAGGTGACCATTCGTCAAATTACCTGGTCCAGGGGCTGGTGGGACTACCCAACGATCCAACTCAGCGGTCAAACTTGCCTCGTTCGGGCGAAGCAGGCCCGAAAGCCCGCGGCCCCGGCCGCAGGCCGGAGCGATGCGGAAAGCGAGCGTTGCGCCGTGAGCACTGTCCAGGTCAAGCGCAGCCCGCGGGCCGAGGGTCCGGCCATGCCCGAGGGCGAGGCGGAGCTGGCCGAGCCGCCCGTGCTGGGCGAGCCCGCCTCGGCGGACCTCGGCTCCGCGCTCCTCTACCTCCCGATGGGCCTCGGCGTCGGCGCCATGGCGCTGATGTTCTCCATGCGCAGCGCCGGGCCGAGCACCTACATGATGTCCGGGATGATGGGCGTGGCCATGGTCAGCATGACGCTGACCCAGCTCGGCCGCTCCGGCGGCGAGCGCCGCCGCCGGATGCACGCCGAGCGCCGCGACTACCTGCGCTACCTGGGCCAGAAGCGCCGCCAGGCGCGCCAGGCCGCGGACGCGCAGCGGGCCGCGCTGCTCTGGGACAACCCCGACCCGGCCCGACTGACCGCCCTGGTGCAGGGCCCGCGGCTGTGGGAGCGCAGGCCCGGGCACGAGGACTTCGCCCGGGTGCGGATCGGGCTCGGACCGCGCCGCGCGGCCATGGAGTTCCTGCCCCCGCAGACCCGCCCGGTGGAGGACCTGGAACCGCTCGCGGCGGTCTCGCTGCGCCGCTTCACCAAGGCGCACCAGGTGGTGCCCCGGCTGCCGGTCCCGGTGTCGCTGCGCCGGTTCACCGCCGTCGAGCTGGCCGGCTCCGGCACCGACGCCATCGCGCTGGCCCGCGCCGTCATCGGCCAGCTGGTCGCGCTGCACTCGCCGGAGGAACTGCGGGTCGCGCTGCTCGGCGGCCCTGCGGCGCAGGCCGACTGGGACTGGCTCAAGTGGCTGCCACACAACGCCCACCGGGCCGAGGAGGACGACGCCGGGCCGCTGCGGCTGGCCGCCGAGGACCACGACGCGCTGCTGGACCTGCTCGGCTCCGAGGTGCGCGACCGGCCCGACCACGACCCGGCCGCCGCGCCGAGCACCGCCGAGCCCTATGTCGTCGTCCTGGCCCAGGGCCTGCGGCTGCCGGACTCCTCCCGGCTGCTGACCGGCGGGCTGCGCAATGTGCTGCTGCTGGACGCCACCGGCGCGATGACCGGCGGGCCCAAGGTGCTCCGGCTGGCGCTGCGCGAGGGCACGGTGGAGTTCCCCAGCGGGGAGTCCACCGTCACCGCCGAGGCGGACGCGCTGAGCGCCGCCGGGGCGGAGGCGCTCGCCCGCACCCTGGCCCCGTTCCGCACCGGCGGCAGCGTGGACCTGGCCGACCGGGCGCTGGAGTCCGACCTCGACCTCTCCGCGCTGCTCGGCATCCGCGACCCGCACGGCTTCGACGTGGCCGCCAAGTGGCGCCCGCGGCTGGAGCAGTCGGCCCGGCTCAAGGTGCCGCTCGGCGTCACCGACGAGGGCGAGGTGGTCGAGCTGGACCTGAAGGAGTCGGCGCAGGGCGGCATGGGCCCGCACGGCCTGCTGATCGGCGCCACCGGCTCGGGCAAGAGCGAGCTGCTGCGCACCCTGGTCACCGGCCTGGCCGTGACCCACTCCTCCGAGGTGCTCAACCTGGTGCTGGTGGACTTCAAGGGCGGCGCCACCTTCCTCGGCATGGACCGGCTGCCGCACACCTCCGCCGTGATCACCAACCTGGCCGACGAGATCCACCTGGTCGACCGGATGCGCGACTCCATCAACGGCGAGATGATCCGCCGTCAGGAGCTGCTGCGCACCGCCGGGTACTCCTCCCTCTACGACTACGAGAAGGCCCGCGGCGGCGGCGCGGACCTGGCCCCGCTGCCCTCGCTGCTGGTCATCGTCGACGAGTTCTCCGAACTGCTGGCCAGCAAGCCCGAGTTCGTCGACCTCTTCGTCTCCATCGGCCGGCTCGGGCGCAGCCTCGGGGTGCACCTGCTGCTGGCCTCGCAGCGGCTGGACGAGAGCCGGATCCACAAGGTGGAGGGCCACCTCTCCTACCGGCTGGCGCTGCGCACCTTCTCCGCGATGGAGTCGCGCTCGGTGATCGGCGTGGCCAGCGCCTACGAGCTGCCGTCCGCCCCGGGCAACGGCTTCCTCAAGATCGACACCACCAATCTGGTCCGGTTCAAGGCCGCCTACGTCTCCGGTCCCGCCCCGGCGCGGGTCGAGGGCATCAGCGCCGAGAGCGCCGGGTCCGACGCCGGACTCGAGGTGGTCCCGTTCGCGCTGGCCCGGCAGGGGCGGCTGCTCTCCGAGCGGGTCGAGGAGCTGACCGCCGCCCACGAGCGGCAGCAGGAACGGCCGGCGGTGAACCCCAACGAGCCCGCCGAGCCCGGCGAGAGCCTGCTCGAACTGCTGGTCGGCCGGCTGGAGGAGGCCGGGCCGCCCGCCCGTCAGGTCTGGCTCGCCCCGCTCAACTCCTCGCCCAGCCTGGACGAACTGCTGCCCGGCATCGTCCCCGACCCGGCCCGCGGCATGTCCGCGCCGGGACCGGCCGGGACCGGCTCGCTGCGGGTCGCCCTCGGCATGGTGGACCGCCCCTACGAGCAGCTGCGGGAACTGCTGGTGGCCGACCTCTCCGGCGCCGACGGCCACATCGGCCTGGTCGGCGCCCCGCAGACCGGCAAGTCCACCCTGCTGCGCACGCTGATCCTCTCGCTGGCGCTGACCCACACCCCCGAGGAGATCCAGTTCTACTGCCTGGACTTCGGCGGCGGCGGCCTGGCCTCCACCTCCGGGCTGCCGCACGTCGGCTCGGTGGCCTCCCGGCTCGACCGGGACCGGGTGCTGCGCACCGTCGCCGAGCTCAGCCAGCTGCTGGAGCGCCGCGAGCAGGCCTTCGCCGACCTGGGCCTCGAGTCCATGACCGCCTACCGCGCCCAGCGCGCCCGGGGCGGCGTCGAGGACCCCTACGGCGACGTCTTCCTGGTCGTGGACGGCTGGTTCACGCTCCGTCAGGACTACGAGGACCTGGAGCCCAGGGTCATCGAACTGGCCGCGCGCGGCCTCTCCTTCGGCATCCACGTGGTCGCCTCCGCGGTGCGCTGGTCCGAGCTGCGGCCCCGGCTTCGCGATCTGCTCGGCACCAAGTTCGAGCTGCGGCTCGGCGACCCGATGGAGTCCGAGGTCGGCTCGCGGGTCGCCCAGGCCGTCCCGCACCGCCCCGGCCGCGGCATCACCTCCGGCAGCCACCACTTCCTCTCCGCCCTGCCCCGGCTGGACGGCTCGGCCGCCACCGCCGACCTCACCCAGGCCACCAAGGCGGCCGTCGCCGAGATCGACACCTTCTGGACCGGCCCCACCGCCCCCGGCGTGCGGCTGCTGCCCACCCGGCTGCCGGTGGCCCAACTGCCGCCCCCGGAAGGCGATCTGAAGATCGCCCTGGGCTGGGACGAACAGCGGCTCGAACCGGTCAGGCACGACTTCTCGACCCAGGCGCACCTGATGGCCTTCGGCGACGGCGAGACCGGCAAGACCAACGCACTGCGCCTGGTCATCCGCGCCCTCACCGAGCACTGCAGCCCCGACCAGGCCCGGATCATGGTGGCCGACCCCGGTCGCGGCCTGCTGGCCAGCGTGCCGGAGGAGTACCGGGTCGGCTACGCCGTCGAACGCGACGCGCTGGCCGTGCTCGCCGCCAACGCGGCCGTCTCCATGAACAAGCGGGTGCCGGGTCCGGAGATCACCCCCGAGCAACTCGCCCGCCGCGACTGGTGGCAGGGGCCCCGGCTGTTCGTGGTGGTGGACGACTACGACCTCTTCGGCGGCGCGGCGGGCACCCCCTCGCCGCTCGCCCCGCTGCTGCCGCTGCTGGCCCAGGGCCCGCACATCGGCATGCACCTGGTGGTGGCCCGCAGCACCTCCGGCGCGATGCGGGCCATGTCCGACCCGCTGCTGCGCCGCATGTGGGAGCTGGGCAACCCGGCGCTGCTCTTCTCCTACCCCAAGGAGGAGGGCAAGTTCATCGGCGAGGCGAAGCCCCGCACGCTGCCCGCCGGTCGCGCCCAACTGGTCACCCGGCGCTCGGTCCGACTGGTGCAGACCGGCCTGGTGGAGGGCCGGTGACCAGTACGCAACCGCCGTCGCCCGCACCGGCCCCGGCCGCTCCGCCGAGCCCCCGTCGCCCGCCGCACCGCCGCAACCCGCTGACCCGCCTCCGCGACCCGAACGGGAGTACCGTGCCGCCCACCGCGACCGCGCCGACCCTCACCGGCACCGAGGTGTGCCGGCTCACCGTGGTCGGCCCCGGCGGCAGCGCCGACCTGGCCGTGCCGGTGGCCACCCCCGTCTCCGCGCTGCTCCCGGTACTGCTCCGCCGGCTCGGCGCCCCCGCGGTCGAGCCGGGCACCGCCTGGGTGCTCCAGCGCCTCGGCGAGGACCCGCTGGACCCGGACGGCACCGTCGAGAGCCACCGGCTGCGCCACGGCGAGACGCTGCACCTGCGCCCGGCCGACGACCCGCTGCCCGCGCTGCACTTCGACGACCTCGCCGACGGCGTCGCCCATGTGGTGAGCGCCCGCCCCGGCCGCTGGGAGCCGAGGACCACCCGCGGACTCGCGCTGGCCCTGTCCGTCCTGGCGCTGCTGGCCCTGGCCGTGGGACTGCTCGGCGGCGGTCCCGGTGCCGCCACCGCGCTGGGCGCGGGCACCACCGCGGTCCTGCTGGGAGCGGCTGCCGCCGCTGCGGCGCTCGGCCGGGAGCACGCCGCCGCCGGGGCCCGCTCGGTGGCCACCGTGGCCGGCCTCGGCGCGCTGGCCTTCGGCGGCCTGGCCGGGCTGACCTTCCGTCAGGGCCAGCACGGCGGCTACGCCCCCGGCCTGCCCGGCGTGCTGACCGCGGCCGGCTGCGTCGCGGTGCTGGCCGGCGCGCTGCTGGCGCTGCGCGCCCTGCCCCCGCTGCTGCCCGGCACCGCCCTGCTCACCGCCGTGGCCGCCGCCGTGGGCGGCGGGCTGATGCAGGCCGCCGACTGGCACGGTGCTCAGGCCGTGGGCATCGTCGCGGGTGGGCTCTTTGTGCTCGGACTCCCCGGCCCCCGGCTGGCCCTGCGCGCCGCCCGGCTCCGGGTGCCCGCGCTGCCGCACAACGCCGAGGAACTGCAGCAGGAGCTCGACCCCGAGCCGCAGGAGCGGGTCGAGCAGCGGGTCGACTTCGCCAACGCCTGCCTGGACGTGCTCAGCCTCGGCTCCGGCCTGGTCTACGCCGTCGGCTTCTGGTACCTGGCGCACGATCAGGGCTGGATCGGCTGGGTGCTGCCGCTGGTCCTCGCCGCCGCGGTGCTGCTGCGCGCCCGCGGCCTGGTCCGCATCCCGCAGCGGGTGCCCACGGTGCTCTCCGCCGCCTTCGGCCTGGCCGTGCTGCTGCTGGTGCGGGCGGTGCCCGGCGACTCCGGCCACCGGCTGGCCCTGCTCGCCGTGCTGCTGCCGGCCGCCGGCCTGCTGCTGCTCGCCGCGCTGAGACTGCCCACCGCCCGGCTGCTGCCGATCTGGGGCCATGCGGGCGACCTGCTGGAGACGGCCACCGCCGTGGCGCTGCTGCCGTTGCTGCTGCAGACCCTGCACGCCTACAGCTACTTCCGCTCGCTGGCCGGCTGAGAGGAGACGGAGCATGCAGACCCGACGCGACCACCTGCAGGCCTACCAGTTCGCCATGGGCCGCCTCTCCACCGCGCTGCTCACCGGCGACCCCGGCCGCGGCGACCGGCCAGGACGCCGCGCCGCCCTGGGCACCGTGCTGGGCACCGGCGCGGTGGTGCTGCTCTGCGCCGGATTCGGCGTCTACGGCCTGATCTCCCCACCCGTGACCGACAGTTGGCGCACCCCGGGCACGATCGTGATGGAGAAGCAGACCGGCACCCGCTACCTCTTCCTCGGCGGCACCCTGCGCCCGGTGCGCAACTACGCCTCCGCGCTGCTGATCCTCGGCAAGGGCGCCACCCTGCGCGAGGTCTCCGCCAAGGACCTGGGCCGAACCCCCCACGGCGCACCGGTCGGCATCACCGGAGCGCCCGACGCCCTGCCCGCCGCGCTCGGCGGCGCCGTCTGGACCCGGTGCCTGGCCCCCACCGGGGTGGGCGCGACCGGGGTCGGCAGCGGGGCCGAACGGGTCGACTTCGCCCCGACCGCGGGCAGCACTCCGCTGCCCGCCGACCAGCAGGTGCTGCTCACCGGACCGGAGGGAAGCCGCTCGCTGCTGTGGCGCGGCGTCCTGCACCCGGTGCCCGAGGCCGCCGCCCTGATCGCCCTCGGCCTGGACGGCGACCGGCCCCACGCCGCCCCCGCTGACTGGCTCGCCGACCTGCCTGTGGGCACCCCGCTGACCGCCGCCCCGATCACCGGCAGCGGACACCCGGCCGCCGCCGTCGCGGGCCGGGCCACCGTGGTCGGCCAGACCTTCCGCACCAGCGCCGCCGGAACCGACCACGAGTATGTGATGACCAGCACCGGCGTCGCCCCGATCGGCCCCACCGAGGCGGCCCTGCTCGCGGCCCGGCCCGGCGCCCTGAGCACCCGTCAGGTCACTGCCGCGGACATGGCCGCCGCCCCCGTCTCCGCCGCCGTGCCCGGCGCGGACCTGCCCGAGGTGCTGAACGCCCCCGAGAGCGCCACCGGCAGCACCGCGCTCTGCCTGCGCCAGCAGGCCGACGGGGCGCGGATCAGCACGGTGGCCGTCGAGGCCCCCGCCGGCACCGACTCCCGGGCGGTCCAACTCCCGCCCGACACCGGGGTGGTGGCGGTGAACCAGGAGCAGCTGGCCCGGCAGCAGAGCAGTCCGCAGACCTACCTGATCAGCGACCAGGGCGTGGCCTACCCGCTCGGCGACACCCAGGCCCGGGCCACCCTCGGCCTCGGCGGCGCCGCACCCGTCCCACTGCCCGCCGCGCTGCTCGCCGTCCTGCCGCAGGGGCCGGTGCTCTCCACCGCCGCGGCCCGACTCACCGTCCAGGGCGGGTGAACCCGATGGCCTCGATGCGCGCCGGCACGGCGGCCCCCCGCACCCGGACCCTGCTGGCGCTCCGGCTCCGGCAGGCCGGCGACGCCATGCTGATCCACCCCAAGGGCGGCGCCGACCCGCAGGCGCTCGCCTTCGCACACCGGCTGGCCCCCGACACCCAGCACACCCTGGTCGTGGTGGACCTGCCCTTCGGCGCGCTGGAGCCGCACTGGCAGCAACTCGCCCGGCTGCTGGACGGCCTGCCCGGCGCGAGCCTGCGGCTGGTCTTCGGCCGGGCCACCCCCCAGGAGTCGCGCCAGGTCGGCCGACTGCTGGCCGAGCGGCTGGGCCGCACCGTGCTCGCCCCGGACGGCGAACTGCTGCCCACCGCCCACGGCGGCCTCTTCATCCCCGCCGACTACGGCGCGGGCTGGCTGCGGATGCGTCCCGGCCGCCCGCTGGAACGCGACTCGCTGCGCTTCCCCAAGCCCATGTGGGAGTTCTCCACCAGCGACCAGCCCTGGGAGAGCAGCCCCTACGGCGTGGTCGAGGCCGTGCCCAGCGGCGTCTGGGTGCGCAGCGCCCGCCCCAGCCCGCCGCTGGCCGGCTGGCGCCGCCTGGTGGACCGGGTGCCGAGCCACCCGCAGCTGATGAACGTCGTCCTCGGCAGCCCCGGCGGGCCCGCCGTGCCGCTCGACGACATCGTCCGGGTCTGGGACACCGTCATGCACTCGGTGCGCTCCTGGGTCCGCTTCATCCACTTCGGCCCGGTGGCCCTGCCCGAGGGCGGGGTCAGCGTCGGCCAGGAACTGGCGGACGCGATCGGCCGGCAGGTCGTCCTCTACGCCGGAATGCCCACGATCGAGGCCGGTGACGGCCCGGTCGGCAGCGGCCGGGTCCGGATCATGGGACTGCGCGGGGACGGCTCGCCCGGCTGGTCGCCCTTCGCCGCCGAACTCGTCTACTCACCGCGCGGCGCCGACGGCGAAGCCCCGCCGCCCGGCCTGGCCGGCCTCCGGCACCCGGTCACCGAGGTCCGCCAACTCGGCCCCGGCCTCTACCAGTACGCCGCCGACGCGGTGCTCGAAGTGATCTCCTCCGGGCTCTGGATCCGGCCGGTCGCGGACCCGTCCGGCGCCGACGACGTCCGCCGACTGCCCTGCGCCCCCGGGCACCCGGTCATCCTCTACGACCGCAGCACCCCCGCCACCGCCGAGCGGATGCGCGCCCTGGCGCAGGACATGCTCTGGCGGCTCGACCCGGAGAGCCGCGAGGCGTTCCGGGTCGCCCCCGCCGACGCCCCCGGCCTGACGGCAGCCGCCGACGACCACGCCTGGACGGTGCCGCCCACCGCCGACGACTGGCGCGCGGTCGCCGCCGCGCGGGCCGCCGAGCGCCGCCCGCTGCACCTGGCCCCCTGGATCCCCCGCGCCGACGTCGGCGCTCCGGTGGTTGCGCCGTCCGGCCCGGCTGCCGGCCCCGGCTCCGCTCCCGGCGCTGCCCCGGACGCGGCGCTGGGTGGGGGTTTTGACGTACCGTCATCCGAGCGCCCTCGGATGTGGTCGGCCGCCGACAGCGGGCAGGCGCAGGCTCAGGCGCCTGGCCTGGCCCCGTCCCCGCTCCGTCCCCGCACCGAGTCCGAAGCCGCCGGCCCCGGCGGCGCGCTCGCGGCCGCCCTCGGCGCGGCCGGCCTGGACGCCCTCTCCTCCGAGGGCACCCCGCCGCTGCCGCTGGCCCCCACGGCGACGGACCCCACCGCGACGGCGGCGGACGTCCCGCTTCCCACCCCGGCCCGACCGGACGACCCGGCAGGGCCGGACGGGCCGGAGACCCCGGCACCACTCCCGCCGCTGACGCCGGCACCGCCGTCTGCCGGGGACGGCCCGGCCGAGGCGCGGTCCGAGGGCCTCTCCCGCATCGCGGCGGCCCTCGCCGGGTACCCCGCGGAGGGCGGCCCCCGACCCGAGCCCGGGCAGCCCGACCTCCCGCCGGGAGACCCGGCGGGCCCGCCAATTTCCCCTTCCCGCACCGAGGTTGCACCCCCCTCGGCTGCTGCCACCGATGCGGCGCTGAGTACGCCCAGTGCGGCCCGGCCGCTACCGAGCCTCGTCGAGGCCGAGCCGCCTCCTCCCGTCACCGTCCCCACGGTTCCGTCGCCCGCCGAGCCTCCCGAGACGGCGTCAGCCACGCTCGCGGTGCCCAGGATCCGGATGGAGTCCGGGGCGGTGCCCGAGAGCGTGGCCGTGCCGTCGCCGCCCGCGCCGGTGACGGTGCCGCCGCCCCCGCAGCCGGTGGGCGGGGTGCGGGTGCAGACCGCGCCCGGGCAGGCGGCCAGCGTGGTGCCGCCGGAGCGCGGTCTTGAGCAGGAGCGGGCGTGGGTGCGACGTACGTTCAGCTCCCGCTACAACGCCATCGCCGGGACGGTCTCGCGGGTGATGTCCGAGTCGCCGGGCCTGCGCGGAGCCTCCCGCAGCGACGCCGCCGACGCGCTGACCGACCTTGTCGCCGTCCGGCTCTACCTCTCCGGCGACAGCGCGGCCGTGGACGAGACGATCCGGGCCGCCGCGGCCGGGCCGCACGTTCCGCTGGCCCGCTGCGTCACCGCCGGCCTGCGCCGACTGCCCTCCTACCGGGGCCCGGTCCTGCTCCGCACCCGCCTCAGTGCCACCGAGCGCGCCTGGTACGCGGACGGGCGCACCGCGGTCGAGTGGGCCTTCTGCACCGGCTGGACCGCGCCCCCGCCCGCCCCGGCCGACGGCACCGACTTCCTGATCTGGTCGATGACCGCCCGCCGCACCGCCCTGCTCGACCCGCACGCGCCGGACCGGGTGCTGTTCCTGCCCGGCACGGCCTTCAAGGTGCTGCGCACCGACGAGTCGGGGGACCGCCCGGTGGTGCTGCTGCGCGAACTGTCCCCGGCCGAGGCCGCCGCCGATCCGGACGCCGGGACCGCCGTGCTCGCGGACCCGGCCGCCCGGCGGCTGCCGCTGGACGAGATCGCCCTCGACAGCCTCGAACGCTCCGTCACCGCGCTCGGGCTTGAGAGCCGTTCGGAGCAGGAAGAGACACCAGGCGTCCTCGGCAACCCGCCGGGCCTGCTGATAGCCCGGGACCGCCTGCGGCCCGCCGCCGACCGGGGCCAGGCCCCTGAGGGAGCAGCACCATGAGCCGTCACATCCTGGCGGTCTCGCCCGACCGCCCCGGCGCCTACCGGACCGTTGCCGCCGCCCTGGCCGACGCCCGGGACGGCACCCTGATCACTCTGGCGCCCGGGCGGTACGAGGAGTCGCTGCTGATCATTCGCCCGGTGACGTTGGCCGCCGACCCGGCCGGCTCGGCGACCGTCCACAGTGCCTCCGGCAGCACCGTGGTGCTGGACGCCGAGGCGGTGCAGCTCTCCGGGCTGCTGCTCTCCGGCGCCGACCCGGAGGCCCCGGTGCTGGACGTGCGGCGCGGCCAGGCCGCGCTGGACGGCTGCCAGGTCTCCGGCGAGGCCTGGGCTGCCGTGCTGGCCTGGCAGCAGGGCGAACTGGCGCTCCGGGACTGCACGGTGACCAACGCCCAGGGCGCGGGCATCGTGGTCACCTCCGGCGGCGGCAATGTCATGGAGCGCTCGCGGGTGAGCGACGTCGGCTCCTCGGCCGTGGTCGTGGCCGAGCAGGGGCGGCTCACCGTCCGGGACTGCACCCTCTCCGGCGCGCGGGGCAACGGCATCTGCGTCAACGGCGAGGGAGCGGCCGTGGTCGAGTCCAGCCGGATCGAACGCAGCGGCAAGCCCGCCGTCGCGGTCGAGCAGCAGGGCCGCGCCGAACTGCGTCGGGTGACCGTGGCCGACAGCGTCCACCTGGACGCCTATCTCACCAGCAGCGCCGCGATCAGCCTGCTGGACTGCGTCTTCACCGGCTCGGCCGGACAGTCGGTGCACGTCGGCGCCGGGGCCGCGCCGCTGCTGCGCGACTGTGTGATCAGCGGGGCGGCGGTGGGCGGCGTTCGGGTGGCCGCCGACGCCCGCGCGGTGCTGGACCAGTGCCGGATCGAGGGCTCCCCGATCGCCCTGCTGGTCGAGTCCGCCGGTGCGGCCGAGGCGGTCGGCCTGACCGTGCGGGACGCCGCAGCGGTCGCGGTCCGCGCCCAGGGCCGGGTGACGCTCAGCCTGAACGGCGGCGAGATCGCCGTGCCGCCCGGAGCGCTCGGCGTGGAACTGGACGGCGAGGTGACCGCCCGCCTCAGCCAGGTGCGGCTGACCGCGGCCGGTGGTACACCCCTGACGCTGGCCGGTGGCGCCAAGGCGGAGTTTGTCTCCGGCTCGGTGCACGGCGGCGAGGCACTGGTCGGCGCGGACAGTGAACTGCGGGCCTCCGAGAGCGAGTTCACGGGCTCCGATGCGGACGGGATTCGGGTCGCGGGTGGCCTGCTGACCGCCGTCGGCTGCCGGATCGGCGGAGCCCGGCGCAACGGTGTGCATGTGCAGGCCTCCGGCCGGGCCGACCTGGGCGGCTGTCGGATCTTCGACAACGGTGCGGACGGTGTGCGCTGCAACACCGACGCGCCGGTACGGGTGCACGACTGCGAGATCCGGGACAACGGCGGCAGCCCGGTGCACGAGCTGAAGCCCGGCGGCCCGGTCACCGTGGAGCGGCTGGACACCGGCAGCCGTCCCGGCACGGCGCAGAGCCCGGACGGTAAAGGAACTGACGGTGCGTCGAACAGCTCCGCCGCCGGGGCTCCCGGCGCGCCCGAGGGCCTGCGGCACACCGGCACCGGGCCGCTGGCGGACCTGGACGCGCTGGTCGGACTGGAGTCGGTCAAGCGCGAGGTCACCGGCCTGATCAACCTCAACAAGATGGCCCAGCGGCGCCAGGAGATGGGCCTGCCGATGCCGCCGCTGAGCCGCCACCTGGTCTTCGCCGGACCGCCCGGCACCGGCAAGACGACCGTGGCCCGGCTCTACGGCGCGGTCCTGGCCGAGCTCGGCATCCTCAGCAAGGGCCACATCGTGGAGGTGGCTCGGGCCGATCTGGTCGCCCAGATCATCGGCGGCACCGCGATCAAGACCACCGAGGTCTTCCAGAAGGCGCTCGGCGGCGTGCTCTTCATCGACGAGGCCTACACCCTGACCAACCAGTCCCGGGGCACCGGACCGGACTTCGGCCAGGAGGCGGTCGAGACGCTGATGAAGCTGATGGAGGACCACCGCGACGAGATCGTGGTCATCGTGGCCGGCTACTCGGCGCAGATGGACCAGTTCCTGGCGTCCAACCCCGGTATGGCCTCACGCTTCGCCCGCAGCGTGGCCTTCCCCAACTACAGCCCGGACGAGCTGGTCACCATCGTCCGGGGGCTGTGCGCCAAGCACTACTACGAGCTGGACGAGAGCGCGTTGGAGGCGCTGGACCGCTACTTCGACCTGGTGCCGAAGGGGGCCACCTTCGGCAACGGGCGGGTGGCCCGGCAGGTCTTCGAGGAGATGATCAGCGGCCAGGCCTCCCGGCTGGCCTCCGGCCCGCCGCAGGACGACAGCGAGCTCAGCCGACTGACCGGCGCGGACGTACTCCTCCCGCCGGTCCAGCCCGCTGCGGCGGCGCGGCCGGCCCCGGTGGTGCAGCCCGCTCCGGTGCAGCCTGCCGCGAGGGCGGTTCCCCCGGGCCCAGTCCCCGAGCCCCAACCTGCCGCTGCGCAGCCATCGCTGACTGTTCGACAGACCTCCCCGCAGCCGCAGGCCCAGCCCACGCCTGGGCCGCTGCTCACACCTCGGTCCACGCCCCAGCCGCAGGCGCAGCCCGAGAACCCAGCCGCCGTTGCCCCCCAACCGGCCGCCCCCGCACATCCCGCGGCCCCCGCCGCCGCGACGGCGAAGCCCCCGGCGGAGCCGCTCCGCGCTCTCGCAGAGTTGGTCGGCCTGGACAGTGCCCGTCAGGTTCTGGTCGATCGGCTGGAGGGCCTGGCCCGACTCCGCGCCGCAGGCCGCTCCACCGAGAGCCTGGCCCACGCCGTGCTGCAGGGCCCGTCCGGCAGCGGACGACTGGCCCTGGCCCAGGCGTACGCCCGCGCCCTGGCGGAGCTGAACCTGCTGCCGCACGGCGCCCCGCACCGGATCGAGCTATCCGCCGTCCCGGTCCGCTGGGCGCAGCAGCCCCTGCACCGGCTGGCCGCCGCACTGACCGAGGCCGAGGGCGGCGTGCTGGCCGTGGCCTGGGACGCCGCCTTCGACCGGCGGCCCGCCGAGCACCGGGGGGCCGTGCTGGACGCGCTGGCCCAGCTCGCGGTGCGGGACCACGGGGCCGTGCTGGTGCTCTGCGGTGGCGGCCCGGAGCTGACCCAGGCGCTCTCCGACTACGACGAGCTGGCCCAGACCTTCGCCGTGTACGCCGAACTGGACCCGTACACCCCGGGCCAGGCGGTGGAGCTGGTGCGCCGTCGGCTGCGCGCCTTCGGCTTCCGGCTCGGGGAGGAGGCGGCCCGGACGCTGGCCGCCGACCAGCAGGTGGGCCCCGCCCCCGGCGGTGCCTACGAGCTGCACCGGCTGGCCGAGCGGCTGGCCGCTGCCGCCCGCTCGCGGACCGTCGAGGCGGACGAGCTGACGGCGCTGCTGCAGGCGCACTCGGCCGACGCCCGGCCGTCAGCCCGGCGTCACCCGGAGGAACCCCCAACGACCAACGGCCGGAGCACGGTTGATCCACAGCCGGTGCCGCAGGCCGTCCCGCAGGCCGTCCTCGGGACGGTCGGCCAGACCGGGACCGCACCGCTGGTGCGCTCCTGACACCGCAACCGCCGATCGAGTAGAGAAGGACCACCGACATGGCACTGACCTCAGTCGAACTGCAGGGAATGACCG
Organism: Streptacidiphilus alkalitolerans; assembly: GCF_042511045.1. Lineage (NCBI taxonomy): Bacteria > Bacillati > Actinomycetota > Actinomycetes > Kitasatosporales > Streptomycetaceae > Streptacidiphilus > Streptacidiphilus alkalitolerans. Next base: position 488,810 of record NZ_JBHEZX010000002.1, on the reverse strand, counting down.
CCGCCCAGGGCACCTTCCAGAACGCCCTGGACGAGACCACCAGCTCCTACTCCCAGATGGACGGCCAGATCGAGGGCCTCCAGGCCAGCTGGAGCGGCGACGCCGCCAACGTCTACACCCAGGCGATGCAGCAGTGGCTGGAGGACTTCAACACGGTCAACGGCGCCCTCCGCACCATGCTGGAGAAGCTGTCCTCCAACACCAACGTCTACGCCAACACCCACGAGGACACCCAGCAGGTCGCACAGCAGGTGGCCCAGAACATCTCGTCCGGCGCGGTCGGCCTGCCCGGCTTCTGATCCACCCCCTGCAACTCAGCATTACCGCAACAACTCTGAATGACTGTCACTTCTCAACACCTGGAGCCTGTGAACATGGCCACCTACACCGTCCAGATGGAACAGGTCGACTTCATCGTCGGCGAGATGAACTCCATCACCCAGAAGATCAACCAGACCCTGGCCGACCTCGACAACCAGTCGAAGGTCAACCTGGCCGAGTGGACCAGCGACGCGCAGGAGACCTACGCCCAGGTCAAGGCCCAGTGGGACGCCGCCGCGGCGGACATGACCGCCAAGGCCGCCGCCGCGACCCAGATGCTCGGCAACATCAACGAGTTCTACTCCAACGGGGAACGCCAAGGCGTTCAGCTCTGGGGCTGATCCGCGATGCCAGCCACCCGGAACCAGCCGGCCCAGCCCGTCCACCAGGCCCAGCAGTACAACGGTGGACTGACCCTGACGCCCGGTCAGGGGACCTTCGACAACCCGGATCCGTTCACGGTGCCGCCGGTGCCCGGACACGACGGCAGCGGCTCCGGCACCACGGTCAACACCTCGGCGCTGGACGTCTTCGCGGGCAACATCGACCTGCTGATCGCGCCCACGCAGACGGCCTCGACCACGCTGGACGAGGTGAGCATCTCGCCGGGCGCGTTCTACCACGCCAACAAGATCCGGGTCGACGTCAACGGCGCCAACGGTGACGACGGACTCAAGGCCAAGTACCTGCTGGTGCTCGCCGACCTCGGCCAGGGCCTGGCCGATCTGCGGGACGGCATCAAGCAGTTGAGCCACACGTACACCACGGTCGAGGACGCCAGCCATATGACGGCCACCGACTTCGCCACGGCGATGAACCTCTCCCAGGCCGACTTCACCTCGCTCATCACCGACGGTGGCGGCTCGGGGACGACAAGCGCTCCCGGCAGCTGAGAGCCGCGGCCCCCCGGCCGCCGACGTCCCGCCAGGACGTCGGCGGCCGGTGGCCCGGCCCATCGCAGAGCACAGGACACAGGGCAGACGGAGCAGGTCAGGGGCAACGATGGGTGACACCGACTACAGCGGCAACGGCTTCAACCAGGGCGGCGACGGCGCCATCTTCGGCGACCCCGGCTCCGATCCGGGGTCGGTCTCCGACTACGACACCTGGGACTGGAAGCAGATCGAGGCCGCCATCAACGGCATGTCCGCAGGCGTGGACGACTCCGACAACCAGTCGCACGCGCTCGCGGTCTCCGACCCGAATTCGCTGAACAAGGCGGCCAACGCCTTCTACGCCGTGCAGGTCACCCTCTCCGAGATCGCGGACAGCCTGGACGCCCAGGCCAAGGCGCTGGCCGGACCCGATGGACCGTGGAAGGGCGACGCGGCCGACTCGTTCATCACTATGATGACCACCTTCTCCCGGCAGGTGAAGGCCACCGCGGACGTGCTCTCCGGGGGCGCCACCGGCACCCACTCCATCCCGCAGCAGCTCGCCGACAATGCGGTGAACCTGCTGAACGCCAAGAACAAGATCGTCGAGATCGACAACTGGTACGCCAACCAGGCGATCCAGATGGGTGTCCACCCGATGAGTAACGGGCTGATCCCGATCAGCCAGAAGCCCCAACTGGTGCAGATGATGACCAGCGACATGCGGGCCGTGCTCAAGAGCCTGGCGGGGGAGTACCAGGTCACCATCGACTCGGTGCGCTCACCGCAGCCGATCACCTCGCCGGGCGACAACAACCCGGACACCATCCCGCAGCCGAACCCGGACGACCTCACCAACACGGACGGCCTCACCGACCCCGGCCTGCAGCCCGCCAACCTGAGCGACCTCCAGGCCGGCCAGGATTCCCCGCTCGCCCCCTTCCCCGGCGACCTCTCCACCGGCGACGGCTCCGGGCTGCCCTTCGGCGGCTCGGACCCGGCCCTGATGGACGCCGCGCTCAACCCGGCCGGGGGCATCGGCGACCCGTCCCCCTTCCCGGGCGGCACGGACACCGGCGGCCTGAACGGCCTGGCCGACCCGGCCGCGTTCCCCGGCGGCACCGACACCGGTGGGCCGGGTGGGCTGGGCGATCCCAGCGCCTTCCCCGGCGGCACCGATGTGGGCACCGGCCCGAACGGGCTGCCGCTGAACAGTTTCACGCCGACGCCCTTCCCGCTCAGCACCTCCACCAAGGCGGCCAGTCAGGCCGGCACGGGCGAGGACGGGTTGACCGACCCGCTGACGGACGGCGCGGGCGACTCCTTCCCGGGCGAGCTGGGCACCGGCGGCACCGGCGGGCTCGGTGACCCCGCCTCCTTCCCGGGCAGCCTCTCCACCGAGTCCGGTCTCCCCGACGGAACGGGCCTCGACTCCGGCCTGGGTGACGGAGCCGGCGACGGCCTGGGTGACGGCGTCGGCGGCCTCGGTGCTCCCGGCTCCGGGGAGGGCCTGGGTGACGGGCTCGGTGCGGGTGGCATGCCGTACATGCCGGGCATGGGCGGCGGCGCGGGTCAGGGTCAGGGGCAGAACCTGGAGCGCAGTGACGCCTCCGGTCTGCTCAGTGGCGACGCCGAACCCTGGGCCGGCTCCACCGACGTGGGCGGCGGCGAGGCGGGGTCGCCGCTCGGCGCGCTGGCCGGTGGCCCCGGCCTGGACGGTCTGGGCGGCGACAGCCTGGGTGACGGGATCGGCGGCCTCGGTGCGGGGGAGGGCCTGGGCGAGGGCGGTATGCCGTACCTGCCGGGCATGGGCGGTGGGGCCGGTCAGGGCCAGGGGCAGAACAACGAGCGCAGCGATGCCTCCGGTCTGCTCAGCGGCGACGCCGAACCCTGGTCCGGCCTGCCCGAGGCAGCCGAGGAGGCCGGCACGCTGCTCGGCGCGGCTGCCGGCGGCCCCGGGCTGCACGGACTCGGCGCGGACCTCTTCGCCGCGTCGCCCGTGGGCGAGCCGTTGGCCGAGGAGCCGGTGACCGCAACCGCGCTGCCCGATGGCGAATGGTCGGCCGCCGGAGCGGACGAGGCGGCTGCCGCCGAGGCCGAGCAGGCAGCCGGTGCGGGCGAGGGCATGCCCTATATGCCGGGCATGGGCGGCGGCGCGGGCCCGGGCCAGGGGCAGGCCAATGAGCGCAGCGACGCCTCCGGCCTGCTGGAGGGCGACGGCGAGCCATGGGAGGGAGCACCGGCCGCCACCGGCGAGGCCGGCTCCCCGCAGGGCGCGGCGGCGGGAGCCGCGGGGCTGGAACTGGGCGCCGAGGCAGCCGCGGTCGAGGTCGCGCTGTCGGCCGCGGCTGTGGCCGCGACCGCGACCGTGGCCGGGGCGCAGACCGCTCAGCAGCACCAGCACCAGCGCCGTCACGAGGACCCGGTGGCCGTCGTGCCGCTGGTCCTCGCCGGTGAGGCCGTGGCCTGGAGCGAGGAGCCCGCAGCGGCCGAACCCCCCGCTGGGGAGGCCGTGTTGACGCAGGAGGCGGTCGAGGCCGCCGCCACCGCCGAGGCCGAGGCACTGGAGCAGGCCACGGCCGGGGCCGTAGCGGAGCCGGAGCCGCCCTTGGCCCTGGTCGGCGGAGCCGACGCCGGCAGCGGGGAGGAGAGCGCCGCCTGGGACGTCGGCGGCGACACCCTGGTGCCGCTGCTCTGGGGACTGGTCGGTCCGGAGGAGGAGCGCGACGTCCTCTCCTCCGGCTACGCCACGGCCGAGGACGGCACCTGGGGCGCCCACCCCGTGGTCGCCCCCGCCGGGGACGCCGAGGAGGAGGAAGGTCCCACCTGGACCACCTGGCGTCCGGACCAGACCCCCGCGCCGGGCGGTCTGACAGCTGCCGCCATCGCCGCGACCGGCGCGCTCACCGCCCGCTCCACCGACGAGGTCCCCGAGGAGGAACCGGAGGAGCAGACCGAGGAGGAACCGGCGGAGGAGCCGCAGCGCCGCAGCATCGCCGACCTCCTGGTCCAGGACGGCGACATCTGGGGAGGACCGGCATGAGCACCCCCTATGACCAGGAGATCGAGGACCTGCTGGCCCTCTACCAGCGCCAGCGCGAGGAGGCTGCCGAGACCCGGAGGCAGATCAATGAGGTGACCGGCGTCGGCATCGCGCCCCGGCAGAGCGTCAAGGCCACGGTGACCGCACAGGGTGAGGTCACCGCGATCGAGTTCCCCACCGGGGCCTGGCGCCGGATGGCCCCCAAGGAGCTCTCCGAGGCGCTGCTCGCGGCACTCTCCCAGGCCAGGGCCAAGGCCCTGGAGCAAGTGGCCGAACTGACCATGCTGAACCTGCCGTCGGGCGTCGGTGTCGCCGACCTGATCCAGGGCCGGGTGGACCCCACCGCGCTGCTCCCCGAACAGCCGGGCATGCCCGACCAGGTGCGCGAGTACGTCGAGAACGGACCGCCGGAAGGCCTGCACCGCCCGGGCTGAGCCAACGTGGAAGAGGAATGAGGACGACCATGGACAACGGACACTTCTCGGTCGACACCGACGGGCTGCACCGTCAACTGCCGTATGTACGGCAGCTCGCGGAGCACATCCGCTCGGTGGGCAGCAACCTGGAGGCCCGCCTCGGCGCGCTGGGCGAGCCCTGGGGCGACGACGCCAGCGGCAAGGAGTTCCTGGACCAGTACCAGAACCCGCACCACGAGCTGCTGGAGGGCATCAGCGGCGTGGGCCAGGTGCTCGACAGCACCGCGGACGGCATCCAGACGATGGCGCTGCGCTTCACCCAGCTGGAGGAGGAGAACACCGCCGCCGCCCGGCAGTTGCACACCCCCGACCAGCCGGACGTCCCGACCGGCGGATCGAGGACGGAGCACGGCCGCCTGTGAGCATCAACCTGCCTCCCGAGCTGGGCTGGGTGGCCCGTCTGGCCGTCGGCCAGGCGTGGCCCAAGGGCGACGAGGACAAGATGATCGCGCTGGGCGCGGCGTGGAACGACGCCGCCCAGCAGCTGGTGAACCTCAGCGCGACCATCGACCCCGCCACCAGCGGCGTGCTCAACAGCATCGGGGGGCAGGTGGCGGACCAGTTTCACGACTTTACCGCCCAGCTCCGGTCCAGCCTGCCCGACATGGCCGACGCGGCAGGCCAGATGGGCCAGCTCGGCCACAACACCGGTGTGCAGCTGGAGTACTCCAAGTACATGATTCTGGCTCAGTTGGTCTGGCTGGCCTATGAGTTGGTGCAGCTCGCGTTCTGGGCACCGGAGGCGGTGCCGGCCGCGATCACCGCGGCCCGGCTGATCGTGCAGATGATCCTGAAGCGGCTGCTGCAGTCCGTGGTCATGGGCGTCGGCTTCATGGTCGGCATGGACGTGGCCATCCAGACGATCCAGTTCCTCAAGGGCGACCGGACCAAGTGGGACACCTCGCTCACCCTCTCGGCGGTCGAGAGCGGTGCCATCTCCGGTGGCATCGGCGGCATCCTGCACGGCGTGGGCGGTGCGTTCGCGCCGAAGTTCACCGGCTCGCTCATCGGCAAGGGCACCATCGGCGCGGTCACCGGCGTGGTCAGCACGGCCACGATGGACGGCATCTTCGGCGGCGAGGGCGACTGGGGCGCGACGCTCAGCTCCGGCATCATCGGCGCGATGGGCGGGGGCGGCGGGCGCCGCCGGTTCGGCGGGGGCGAGGGGGAGCACGAGCACATCGACGGGGACATCAAGCTCCCGTCCATGCCCGATCTGCGCCTGGATCTGCCCTCCGACCTCGGCTCCGACCTTGGCACCGACCTGCCGGGGGAGGGCGGCGGCTTCGGCGAGAAGGGGCTGCCCGGCCTGGAGCACGAGGCCGGGGACGGCACGGGCGGCGCGCACGCCGTGACCGGGGTCGGTGGGGAAGAACAACAGGGGCGCGGCCGTCCGGCCGTGGTGGAGTCCGGCCTGCCCGGCACGGTGGAGCGGGGAACGGGCAGCGTTCGCACCCAGTCGGAGGGGGTGGGGCAGCGCGGCGCGGCGACGAACGAGGCGGGGCGCGGCAACAGCTCTGAGCAGACGTCAGAGCGGATGGGGCGAAGCCCTGTTGAGAGTCCGAGCAGGATTGTGCGGCCGGTGGCCGACACCGAGCAGGGCACCACGGATGGGGGCACCGGTGTTCGGCAGGAGGTCGGCGGTGCCAATCAGACGGCCAAAGCCAGTGCGCCGCGCGTCAACACCGAGACAGGTGCGGACGTCCGGGAGCCGGTCAACGGGGCACCGCTGCAGGCCACTTCGGGGCGTGGCGCCGTCACGGCCACGACTTCCGCCGACGCGGGCGCACAGCGTCAGGCCCCTGCACCCACGCGGACAGGCAGCGGAGGCGTCACCCAGCAGTCGGGGACGGCACAGGGGTCGCCCCAGGGCGTTTCACCCCGCGCGCCGCGACCCGTCACCAGCACGGCGGATGCCCCTGCGCATCCCGTCCCCACCATCACCACCACCGAGTCCGGGGGAACGGGGGCCGTGGCCAGCCACCCTGACGCCACGTCAGGTACTGGGCAGGCCGCAGCGGCAACTGCGCATGCGGGTCAGGGGGAGGGGCAGGTCCCGCTTCCGAACGATCCGCCGCGCGGTCCTGGGGAGGTGCCCTCGTCGCGGGTGGACCGGTCGCCGCGGTTCGTGGTGCGGTCGGGGTTCTCAGTACGCCGGTTCGAGGTGGGTGGGCAGCGCTTCGCGGACGTGTCGGTGCGGGTGGCGTTCCGTGACGCGGGTGGCTCGTTGGACGGGGACGCGACGTGGTCGCGGGTACAGCAGGGGGTCAAGGAGTTCTTCAACGATCCCGGACATGTGCTGCCCGGTGGCGAGCGGCTGCATGTGACGGTGGAGCGGGTGGGGGAGGGCGACAGGCCAGATCTGACGGTGGATCTGGTGGGGCGTGGCGGGGACATGGATCAGCACAGGTGGGCGGTGGGGGCCGAGCCTGCGGCGTACGCGCACGAGGTCGCGCACCAGTTGGGCCTGCGCGACGAGTACCGCGACGCGTCAGGTCCGCAGCGTCCGCATGTGGCGGGGAGCCTGTTGGGTGACTTCCGTCAGCCTGCGGTCTCGGGGCTGCCGCAGTCCGGGCTGCGCGGGCGCCACCTGGCCCTACTCGGTGCCCTGATCGGGGGCGACGACGCCGAGAGTTCAGTGCCCGGCCCGGCCCCGGTACACGCGGGTGAGGCATCCCCGCGGGCCCCCAAACCCGACGGCAGCAGCACCGACGACGAGTCAACGGACGTTCCCGAGGAGGGGGAGCCCAGCACCAGCCAGGTCGGCGGCACGGCGCAGCCGGTGGGCGCGGAGGACGATCCCGCGTGGCAGCAGGCCCGCGCCCAGGCCCCGGTGATCCAGCGCCAGCACACCTGGGTCGACCCCGTCTCCGACCCCACCCGCATTGCCCCTGCCCGGGAGCAGAGCGTGACCGCGGCAGCTTTGCCTGCGGTCCCTCCGCCGCACGCACCTGCCCCGGAGCAGGCCGCGCCCCCGGAGCGCAGTGCGGAATCGCCCGCTTCGGTCACCCGCGTGGACGATCCGTCGACTCCGGTGCGAGAGCCGTCCCCGGCGGTGCCGGAGGCGGAATCCACGGTGCTGCCGCCGCGTGGGTCTGCGCTGGAGCAGGTGGTTCCGCCGGAGCGCGGCGTCGAGCTCTCCGCCTCCGGCGCCCGTGTGGACGACGCCCCGTCAACGCCGGCCGTGGAGCCCCCGCCGGGCAGGCTCTCGGGCCCGCCGTCGCTGCATGAGCCGGAGCCCTTGCGGGTAGCACCGGAGGCCGAGTCCAGGGTCCCGCCGCCGCGTGGGCCTGCGCTGGAGCAGGTGGTGCCGCCGGAGCGGGGTGTGGTTGAGGCGGACAGGGGGGAACTGCTGCTGCCGCTTCGGGAGTCCTCGGACGAGGACGTGCCGTTGGTGCTGCCGCCCCGAGGCGTGCGTGGGGAGGGTCGGGGTTTGGGCGCGGTGCCCACCGTGCTGCCTTCCGAGCACACACCGGTGGTCCCGCCGCACCTGGGGCGCGGGTCTGACGAGGCGGCGCTTGATCAACCGCTGCCTCTTCCGCGTCGGACGGTGGTGACGCCGGTCGTCCGCGAGCCGGAGGCGCTCCGCTCCCGGCCTGACGAGGGCACGGACGTCCCGGTGGTCACCGATCACGCCACCACCCCGGTCCGGCAACCGCGTCTGGACGACCCCTCGGTCACACCCAGCCGCGAGGACGCTGCCGCCGCGCTGTCCGCTCCGCGGCCGTTGCGCGGCGAGCGTACGCACGTGCCGGGGGACTCGATGGAGCTGACGCCGCCGCCCCGGCCCGACCGTACCCGGCCGGACGGGGAGCGCTCAGGCAACGGCTTCGGCTCGCGCTTCCGTTGGACGCGTTCGGTTCGCACCGAGGAGACGGGGCAGTCCAGCCGCGCCGAGTCCAGCAGCGCGGCCACCCGCCGCCCCGCCGCCCCGCCCGACACCCGCACGCCCGACACCCGCACGCCCGACACCCGCACCCCCGCGCCCGTCCGGCGCACCCCCGCGCCCCACGTGCCCGACCCCGCCTGGGACGGGCACCGCCTCCACGACCCGGCGTTCGCCCCGGCGCGGCGGCCCGGGCCGGATGTCGAGCGTCAGCCGCCCCCGCGGATCGCGACCCACCAGCAGCTCGGCGCGTCCGACCTGCTGGTCAGCCTGCACGGCCGGGAGCGGGACATCGTGCGGCAGATCGAGCGGCACATCGGTGCTGCCTTCGGCGACGACGCGGCCGGGCGGACCATCGCGGAGGCGTTCTTCGGCGGGTCGGGGCTCAAGCCCCGGCTCTCGGCCCTCTCCCGGGGCGACGCCTGGGAGGCGCCGTTCAAGGCGGGGCCGTGGTCCGGCAAGCTCAAGGCGCGGGTCCGCGTGGACGAGACGCTCTACCTGTCCGAGGCGAAGAAGCTGGAGTTCGAGGGCGGCGCCGAGCAGCACATGACGGTGGGCCGCACCCGCGAGCGGCGCAACCGCTACCTCGCCAATCTCTCCGGCAAGTTCAAGTGGGGCAACGGTGATTTCACCCCCCAGGTCGGCTATATCTACGACCGGCTGAACACCAAGCTGCGCGGTGACGGGGCCCGTACCATCGCCCGTGGCAAGACCACCGAGGAGGCCGCCCTCTTCGGCGCCAACTTCCGGCTGGAGCTGGACTTCTCGGACGTCACCCGGCTCGGCGAGCTGCAGCACCTGCCGGGCGACCACCGGGTGCCGGTGGACATCGCGGCGACCGTGGCCGTGCCGCGCCTGGAGACCGGGGACCGGCACGGCGTGGCGCCGGTCCCGGACCGGCTCTTCGCCCCGCCGGACCGGGTGGTGCACACCCGGCGGCTCGGCGGCTCGGACATCGTGCTGGACGTGTCGGCCAGGCAGACCCACCCGACGTCCCATCAGGAGCTCAAGGGCGTCGACGCGGTGCTGCACCAGTTGGACACCGAGGGGGAGCGGGTCTTCGGGAACGACCTCTGGCGGAACACGGTGCGCCCGGAGCTGAAGTCGCAGATCGACCTGGGCGGGCTGCACCAGGACCTCAAGGGGATGATGGCGGGTGACCGGCTGCGGATCGAGGTGCCGGCCAACTTCCTCGGCTGGTCCAAGGCCGTGGTCGAGGTGGGCGCGCACGTCCGGAGCATGGAGCACCAGCGCAACACCGGCACCACCGAGTTCAACGTCGGGACCGGCGTGTCCCGTTCGCAGCGTCGGCAGGTGCACCGGGGTCATCTGGGGCAGCTCCCGGTGGTCGGCAACGTGATGAAGTACCTGCCGGGCATGTTCGGCTTCACCGGTTCCCAGCAGCGGGGCCGGGAGCGGGTGGAGATCGGCGGGTCGTCCCACGACGTCACGGTGACCACCAAGCTGAAGGCCCCCGGCGCGGTCTTCAGCGGGACCAGCGGACTCGACTTCCACTTCGTCCGGGTGGAGAACCTGCGCGAGGACCGGGTCGGCGGCGCCACCGCCGAGGTGAACTTCACTGCGCTGGTCGAGCAGAGCGAGGCGCACGAGGTGCAGCCGGCGCAGCCCGGCCAGCCCGATCCGACCCGCTTCACCGCCGCCGGGGCCGCGACCCCGCTGCCCCGGCTGACCCGGACCCCGGGGGACCCGGTGGCGCGGCCCCCCGACTCGGTTTGGGGCGGACCGGACGCACAGCACCCGCCCGCCCACCCCTACGGCCTGCGCGACACAGTGACCACCCGCGACCTGGCCGATGTGTCCGCCCTCCACGACCGGCTGGACACCATCGGCCGCCAGCACTTCCCCGAGGTGTGGGAGGACATCCGCGAGGAGGTCATCGACTCCTTCAGCCACGCCATGGTCTCCGCCCACCTGCCCTCGATGACCCGTGGACTGCCGCTGGAGACCGGGGTGTTGGGCGAGACGCTGCGGCGGCACGGGCTGCAGGTGTCGGCCACGGCGCGGGTGGTCGAGATGGAGTACAAGCGGCTGGACACCAAGGCCGAGCTGAACGCGGTCGCCGAGACCGGCACGGCCGAGGCGGACCGCACCATCTTCTCCCGCACCACGGCGGGTGGCGCGGTCGGCGGCGGCGAGGCGGTGCTGCACCAGGTCGTGGCCAAGGGCGGCGAGGGCCAGCAGGGTGAGTCCGGCGCGGGCGGCACCGAGGCGGCCCCGAAGATGGAGACCGCCGAGGCGCTGGACATCCAGGGCAGCTACGCCCAGCAGCGCCGTACCCGCATCGGCTGGCGGTCCGGGCAGGCCGGCAAGGTCTACGCCAACGGCAAGTACGGCCAGCCGCAGGCGCTGTTCAACTCCCGGGTGGAGATCGACCTCCGGTTCAGCCGGCAGGGCGACCCGGTGCGGGTCCACGCGGAGCCGCTGAACGCCGAGTTCAGCATGGACGCGCGGGACACCCAGGCCGCCCAGGCGGACGCCCGCGGCGAGGCCGTGTTCACCCGGCCCCGGCCTGCCGCGGCCGGGCCCGCGGCCCAGCCTCCGGCTCCGCCCGCCCCGTTCCTGCCCCGCGCCGCCCCGGCGACCCGGCACGACCCGCCGCCCCGGATCGCCGACCGGGGCGCGCTGGGCGCCTCCGACGTGCTGCACAGCCTCGGCCCGCAGGACACCCGGCTGCTCGACCAGGTCGAGCAGCAGCTGCGGACCCGTCTCGGCAGCCCGCTGCCGGACGAGCTGCACCAGCAACTGCGGGAGCAGCTCGACCCGTTCGCACTGAAGGGCCAGCTCTCCCGGCTCACCCGCGGCGGCCGGATCGTCATCAAGGTGGACGCCGGCGGCTGGTCCGGCAGCATCTCGGTGGGAGCCCGGATGGGCCGGATGACGCACACCGAGAACGTCGACAACTTCGAGTTCGAGCTCGGCAGCCAGCAACGCTCGACCATGGGCATCGTGCGCGACCAGCGGGTCCGGCACATCGTCGGCATCCCGCTCAAGTTCAAGCTGCCGCACACCACCGTCAACCTCTCCTACAACCGGCTCTACGACTTCTCGGACAGCATGACCACCGAGGGATCGGGATCAACGGTCAGTCGGGGAAAGACAGTTGAGAACGCCGGCCTCTTCACCGGGCCGGCCGACTTCAGTGTCGACGTCAATCTGAGCCGTCACCTGGAGCGCTTCAACCACCAGTTCCCGGTCAGCCTGCCCGACACCGTGGTGGCGGTGCCGCTGCGCGACGCCCCCGACCCCGCCGCAGTCGCACCGGCCCGTGTCCCCAGCACCGCCGTGCCGGACCGGATCCGGCAGAGCCACCGGCTCGGCTCCTCCGACATCGTCACCGATGTGCACATGCTGCAGCCCGCCGCCCACGCCCCGGCGCCCGCCGCCGCCCAAGTCGGCGCGGCGGCGCCGGTGCCGGTGGGACGCAACCGCGAGGTCGTCGAGCAGTCGGTGGACCGGCTGAACACCACCGGCCGGGCCACCCTCGGCGGCGACTGGGAGGGTATGCGCCGGAAGATCGTCGATCTGATCCAGAGCGACGGTCTGGTGCCCGCCCTCAAACCCGCGATGTCCGGCGGCGAGATCGTGCTGCGCCACGGCCGCAGCGAGGTCCGGATCAGCTCCGACGTCAGCAGGCTCGAAGTGACCGGAAAGACCGGCACGACCGAGTTCAACACCGGCACCGGCGCCCAGCGCACCTTCGCCGAGCACGACGACCACGGCGGCTCCGGCAGCCCGGGCAACGTGGTCAACGTCAATGTGCTGGGCACCTCCAACCCGTTCCCCGAGGGCACCTCCGTCCTGGCCGGCGGTGGTGCGGTGCACTCCTGGGGCCATGACGAGCACCTGGCGTCGATCGGCTCCGCGTCCACCGGCATGACGTCCAAGAGCAAGAACCCCGCGGTGAGCGCGCAGGGCGAGGCCCGGCTGGTCTTCACCATGACCCGCAAGCCGCTGATCCGGCTCGGGCACAGCGAACGGGTCGTGCCGGAGCCGGCCTCCGCCGCCTTCCGGCAGCGGGTCACCGACCCCGCAGACCCGCTTCGGGTCTACAACAAGCCTGCGGCCAACGGGAATCCGGCGGAGGTGCATGCGCCGGTGTTCAGCATCGAGGGCGGTCGCCCGCTGCCTCCGCGTGCGCTCGGCGGTGTGCCGCACATGTTCGCCCAGAGTGTCCGCAGCGTCGTCTACGGCGACAGCAGCCACACCGTCCGCACCCTCCGCCGCCTGGCCGCGCCCCGGCGCGCCCAGGCCGCCTTCGACGTCGGCTTCCACGCCACCCTGCTGGAGTCCGAGGCCCGACCGCTGCGGACCGGTGAGCCGCCCGCCTTTGTGGCCCGCCCCGACGCCGCCGGGACCGCGCAGCGCGCCGCTTTCGACCGGGCCGAGCGCGCCCGGCTGCAGGGGCTGGCCGGCGGCAGCAATCCGCCCGGCCCGCCGGTGACGGTACGGGTGCCCCCGGAACGGGTGTGGACCTACGGCCTGCGCGATGTGGATGTCACCCGCTGGATCGGCGACTCCTCCGGCATCGGCGACATCATCCGGATGCGTGGCCCGCGCTTCTTCGACAGCGGCACCTGGCGACGGCTGAGCGTGGTTGCCCGGCAGGGCCTCGGCCACAGCGGGCTGTCGGCCGGCTTCAATGCGTCCACGCGCGGCGACGACATCACCACGCCCACCGCGGGGCGGTTGCGGCTGCTCACCAATCGGGCCCAGATCCGGGCCTCGGTACGGGTGTTGAACCTCGAGTACCAGTCCACCGACCGCAACGTCGAGCTGAGCCCGGCAGGCGAGGTCTCCGGCACCACCCGTCACACCGGGCTGAGCTGGCACAACACCGGTGGCCAGCTGCAGATCGGGGCCGAGGGCAGCGCGGGCTCGGCCGAGGCCACCGGGCTGCTGACCGGCGGTTACCAGCACCGCAAGCGTGCGGGCGCGATGCTGGAGCAGGGCGGCCGGGTCATCGCCAGCGGCAAGTTCAACACGCCGATGGCCCGGTTCACCGGCTACGCGGAGGTCACCGTCACCTTTGTGGACGGCGGTCGCCAGGTGCAGGAGCGCGGCGTCGTCCCGGTCACCCTCGACATCCCGGAGAACGAGACCGGCACGGCCCAGCACGGCCCCGGCGACACCCTGCTCTTCTCCGACGACCGACGGGACGGCAGGGCACCGGCGACGGTGCCGGCCGGCCCGCTGTCCTCAGCGGGGCAGCGCGGCAGGGGACTTGAGAGCTTCCTCGCCGAGGAGGACCCGGACGACGGAAGCCTCTTCGGCAGCTACTTCAGCAACGGCAGGGGCGGATCGGACGAGCAGCCCCGGCGATTCGGGCAGTTCCTGCGCCCTTCCGACGCGGCGTCCACCTCGGCTGCCGCGTCTTCCACGCCCCGCGTGGTCCGCCCGGAGCCGCCGAGGACGACGCCCACGACGGTGACGAGGGCAGTCGAGGGGCAGCGGCAGGGTCCTCCGGTGCGGGGCCCGGGCCCGGGCCCGGGCGTGAGCGGCAGCCAAGACGGTACGGCCCCGGCCCTGACCCCGCGATCGGCCCAGCAGCTGACCCCCCGTCAGGCCGAGAAGGCGCCGGTGCGCCCCGCTGCGCCGCCGCTGCGCGCCAACGGGCTGGAGTCCCAGGGCGCGCCCCGCCCGACCGTGATCCCGCCGACGGGCCCGCGTCCTGCCGAGACCGTGGGCAGTACCTCCACCACAGACCTGCCACCCGCCCCGGTCCGGGACGGCACGACTGACGGGACCACGTCCCGGCCCGTGCCCCGGCCCGTGCCCCGGCCCGTGCCCCGGCCCGTGCCCCGGCCCGTGCCCCGGCCCGTGCCCCGGCCCGTGCCCCGGCCCGTGCCCCGGCCCGTGCCCCGGCTCGTGCCTCGGTCCGCCCCCGCCCCGGTGGGCCTGCGGGGGCCCGAGCGGGCGCAGATCCTGGCGCTGGGGCTGGATGCGACCGAGGAGCCCTCGATCCGGTCGCTGGGGTCGGTGCTGGGCGCCTTCGAGCCGCCGCGCCTCCCAGCCACGCCGACGCCGACGCCGGTGCTGCGGTCGGTGAGCTCCGACACGCCGTCGACCAACCAGCGGCCAGCTCCTGTTGAGTCCTCCGCGACACCGCCCGAGCCCAGCGTCCCCGCGGTCCGGCCGGAAGAGCCTGCGCTCAGCTTCGACGTCTCCTCCTCAAGCGGCAGCCGCCAGGTCGCGAGCGGTCAGGGCGAAACGGTTCAGGGCGCGGCAGCGCGGATCGCCTCGCTCGGCCTGGAGCGGCACAGCACCGGCGGCCCGCTGCCCAGGGTCACTGTCTCCAGCCGCGCCGTCGTGCTGGAGGGCGGACTTCCGCACTTCGGACGCTCCCTGGTGCAGGGCGACCGCCAGGGCCGCACCCTCGCCACAGCGGTCCGCAGCGCGCTGGCTCAGGAATTGACTATCCGTCAACAGGACGCGACCACAACCCCGTTGACCCCGGACGCCATCCCCGTCGAAGTTGTCCTGAACGAGGACCTCGACGGCGCGGAGGGCGGATTCATCCACGTCCACCTCCCCCCGCCCCCGGACCCCGCCCCCTGAACCGACGGCTTCGCCCGGACTTTGCACCCCTTGGGGGTCGCAGCCCTGTCAGGATCGTTCGTACCACTCCCGGACAGGGCTAGGAGTCACCGTGCCGTACCCGTTCAAGGGCGTCCGCCTCCCGCGAGGCGGACCAGCGCCGGCGGAGACGACGACGGAGAGCGAGGAACTCCTGTTCGGTGGCCCCCTGCTGTACGACTACGGCTTCAGCCGGCATGAGTTGGCCGCTGCCGGCCTGTCGTTCCCGGCGATGGCCCGGCGTATTCCGACGATGCTGGTGCTGGCGGCGACACTGGCGTGGCGGGCGGATCGCCGGGCCCTACTGGCCGTGAGTGTCGCCGAGTTGGGGATGGGTCTGGCACGGGCGTTCGGGCTGGTGGCGACCAACCGCGTGCTGCTCCAGCTGTTCGCCGGTGGTCCCACCCCCGAGCGGATCCGGGCCGCCCTGCCGGCCCTGCTGCTGGTGGGGCTTCTCGGCGGCTCCTCGGTCCTGCTCTCGGCGGTGTCGACCGCGGCCACCGGTCGGCTGGAGCCGAAGATCGAGGGCGCCGCCACCGTCGAGTTTCTGAGCCGGGCGATCCGGGTCGAACTCTCGGCGATCCAGGACGAGGAGTTCCACCGGCTGCTGGACTCGGCGCAGTTCGGTGCCGCGGAGGCGCGCCGCACCGTCGGGGAGGCGGTCGCGGTGGCGAACGCGGTGATCGGCATGGTGGCGGCCGGCGGCGTGCTGACCGTCCTCGCGCCGGTGCTGCTGCCGCTGCTGGTGCTGATCGCGGTGCCCAGGGCGTGGGGCGCCGTCCGCACCGCCCGCAGCCGGTATGCGTCGGTGCAGGCGTGGTTGGGCCATATGCGTGCCTCACGGCTGATCACCAGCCTGCTCACCGACCAGCGGGCCGCGGCCGAGGTGCGGGTGCACGGGGTGGGGGCGTGGCTGCTGCGGCACTTCACCCAGATGTCCCGGGCCAACGAGGCCGAGCAGACCCGGTTGGCCCGGCGGCGGGCCGGCACCGACCTGGCGTCGGCGGCGCTGTCCGGTCTCGCGGCGCTGGCCACCTACGGCGTGCTGTACGTACTGCTGACCGACGGTCAGCTGCCGTTGGCCGTCGCGGGCACCGCGGTGCTGGGCATCCGCAGTGGAGTCGCCAGCATCACCGCGATGGTCAGCCAGCTCAACGGCCTGTACGAGTCGGCACTGTATGTCGGCGACCTGCACCAACTGTGCCGCGTCGGGGACCGGTTGGCCATCCCGTCCGGAGGGGCGGCGCTGCCCGAGCGGGTCGGGGCCCTGGAGCTGAAGGACCTGACCTTCAGCTACCCCGGCCGGGCCGAGCCCGCGGTGGACCGGGTCAGCCTGACCATCGAGCCGGGGACGGTGATCGCCCTGGTCGGGGCCAACGGCTCCGGCAAGACCACCCTGGCCAAGCTGATCTGCGGGCTGCTCCGGGCCGACAGTGGATCGCTGACCTGGGACGGCGTGGAGATCGGCGCAGCGGACCGCGACGCCTGGTTCGGCCGGATCGGGCTGCTCGCCCAGGACTTCCAAAGGTGGCCGTTCACCGCCCGCGCCAATGTGGTCGTCGGACGGCCCGAGGCGCGGGTGGACGAGGACGGCATCCGGCGTGCTGCCGACTTCGCCGACGCCGGCAGTGTGGTCACCGGGCTGTCCAACGGCTGGAGCACCATCCTTGCCAGCGGATACCGCAACTCCGAGGAGATCTCCGGCGGGCAGTGGCAGAAGGTCGGCGCCGCCCGGGTCGCCTACCGGGACCCGGTCCTGCTGATCGCGGACGAGCCCACCTCCGCGCTGGACGCCCGGGCGGAGGTGGACGCGTTCCGCCGGATCCGGGGCCTGGCCGCCCAGGGGACCACGGTGGTGCTGATCACCCACCGGCTCGCGGCCAGTGCGAGCGCGGACGTGATCTTCGTGCTGAACCAGGGACGGCTGGTCGAGCAGGGCAGCCACGAGGAGCTGATGGCCGCCGGTGCCGCCTCGGGACCGGACGGCTACGCCGCGCTGTACCGGCTCCAGGCCGCGCAGTACGTCGCCGAGGCCCGCATTGTAGGGTCCGCGAATCCGAGCGCACTGTACGCCAAGAGTGAGCACTGTCCGAGCAAATCCGGGATTCCCTGCGCAAGGAATCCGGAGCGTAATTACGTTCATGATCATGACAGTCAAGCGCAGTCGGATTCCGGTTCGGAGCCGGGAGAAGCATGAGGAGCCTTCGGTGTCGATCCGGTACGAGGACGGCCTGGTTCGGCGGATCCCGTTTCGGGACGTGCGGTTGGCGGACTTCGCGGGGTCGATCCCTTGGCGGACGTTCCGGTCCGTCCACGGCCAGGAGCACTACTCGGGCAGTTACGCGTCGGCGACGACGGGCGGCCATGTCGTCTATGAGAGCCGTCTGGAGTTGGCGCGGCTGCTCCTGGCCGACTTCGATGGCGGCGTCTGCGGGATCTTCGCCCAGCCGTGTCTGGTGGTGGCCCGGGTCGGTGGCCGTGTCCGGCGCCACGTGCCGGACTTCCTGCTGGCGCAGGGGACAGGGACGGTGCAGGTCGTGAACGTGAAGCCTGCCGACCGGTTGGAGGATCCGAAGATCGTGGAGGCTCTCGCCTGGCCGGGCGAGTTGGTCGAGGGCCATGGCTGGCGGTACGAGATCTGGTCTGGGGCAGATCCGGTGCTCTTGGAGAACGTGCGATTCCTGGCTGCGTACCGACGCGCTGGTGTGGTGCCCGAGGTCGAGGTCGCGCGGGCCTGGTCGAGCGTGTGCGACGGGGACTCGCTGGGCGTCGCCGAGCGGCGGCTGGCCGGAGGGCTTCCTCGGTACGCGGCACGTCCGCCGCTGATGGCCCTGCTGTGGTCTGGGCGGCTGGCGACGGACCTGTCGCGACCGCTGGCCGGCGGCTCGGTGCTGCGGAGGACGGCATGAATGCCTGGACGACCACGTTGCGCCTCGGGCTCCCGCTGGTCTACGAGGGCGAGCAGTTCACGATTGCGGAGATCGAGGGGCGGCGGGTGGTACTGCAGCAGACGGCAGCAGATGGCCGCCCCAGGTGGCGGCAGGTCGACATCTCCGTGCTGCTGGCCCATCCCACGACTCGGTTTCTGGTCGAGGCTCCGGCGACGGAGGCTGCCGCGGCGACGGTCCTCGGTGATCTGGACGAAGCCGGGGACGACGCCTTGACGCTGCGCTTCCGGCACATGCAGGAGGTGCGGTTCGGTTACCAACTGGGCTCAGCGGAGCTGGCGTTGGATGGGGAGCCCAGGGCGGAGTACGCGCCCGCGGTGCCGTTGATGCGCCGCTACGCGGCGAAGGCGGCCGAACTGGGCGTCTCTCCGGCCACCGTGCGCCGGTGGGTGGCGGCGGTGAAGCGGTCGGGGCCCGCGGGGCTGGTCGGTCAGGGAGGCGGGGTGAGCGGGCTGGACCGGGCTGACCCGCGGTGGGTGGACGCGGCCCGGTCCGTGCTGGCCGGGCACGTGAAGTCGAGCCGGCCCGTCAGGAGCCTGGTCCTGCTGGAGATCGAGGAGCGTCTGGCCTGCGAGTTCGGGGCGGGGGTGGTCCGGCTTCCGGGACGCACCGCCGGCTACGAGTTGCTGCAGGAGCTGAGCGCGGGCACCAATGCCTTCGAGGGCAGCACGAAGGGCAAGCGGTCGATCGCGAACCGGCCGCAGGGTGCTTACGGACGGCTGCGGGCGACGCGGCCCGGGGAGTACATCGTGCTCGACACCAATCGGCTGGACGTCTTCGCCATGGAGCCGGTGACCTGCCGTTGGGTGCAGTGCGAGATTTCGGTCGCCATGGACCTCTACAGCAGGGTGATCACCGGGCTGCGGCTGACGCCGGTGTCCACGAAGTCGGTGGACATTGCGGGGGTGCTGTTCGAGACGGTGCGCCCGCGCGAGCCCTTGGACGGGGGCGAGCCGTTGCCCTACTGCGGGGTTCCCTCGGCGGTGCTGGTCGACCAGGAGAAGCTGGTGGACGCGCACGGCCGGCTACTGCTGCCGTCGGTCGCAGCTGAGACGATCATCTTCGACCACGGCAAGGTCTACCTGTCGAACCATATCCGCAGCGTGTGCGCCCGGCTGGACATCTCTCTCCAGCCAGCCCGCCCCTATACGCCGACCGACAAGCCGGTGGAGCGCTGGTTCAAGACCCTGAACCAGGGGCTGCTGGCGGCCCTGCCTGGCTACAAGGGAGCGGATGTCCACAGCCGGGGCGAGAAGGTCGAGCAGGAGGCGTTCTTCTTCATCGACGAGTTGGAGGCGATCATCCGTGAGTGGATCAGCCAGGTGTATCACCGGCGCCACCACAGGGGGCTGGTCGTCCCGGAGGTCCCGGGGCTGAAGCTGAGCCCGCTGGAGATGTTCGAGCACGGCGTGAACCGGGCAGGGCCGCTTCGGATCCCGTCTCGGCCGGATCTGGCCCTGGAGTTCTTGGAGGAGGTTCGCACCTCGATCCAGCACTACGGGGTTGAGGTCGGCGGACTCCGCTACAACGGTGCGGCCCTGAACGGCTACCGGAACCAGCCCAGCACGCGCCGCGGTGCCGACGCCGGCAAGTGGCCGATCGCGGTGGACCCGGGGGACATCAGGAAGGTCTACTTCCAGGACCCGAAAGACCACGCCTGGCATGCGCTGGTCTGGGAGCACACGGCCGTGCTGAACGGGCCGGCCAGCCGCGAGGCGATGGCCTACGCCCGCCGGCTGGCCGCGCGCTCGCACCGCTTCCCCGACCCCAAGCGCGCGCTGGTCGAGCTACTGGAGCGGTGGGGCGCGGGGTTGACGGGCGACCGCACCGAGCGACGCATGGCGCTTCGCCTGTCGCAGGACCGGCTGCAGCTCGCTGGAGAGGCCGAGGTGGCTGGGGATGCGCGGGCCGCGGTCGGCCTGCTTCCCACGGTCCAGCGGATCGCGGCCTTGAGCGCGCCTGGGACCTGCGACGACGGGGCGGACCGTGACACGTTCGCGCCCCCGGACGTCGACCTGGTCGGGGACGACGACGAAGAGGAGGAATGCCAGGCGGCGTTTCCGGGCGAGGACGGCGGCAGCGGCCCCGTCGACGAGGACAGCTTCTACGCCGGCGTCTGGGAGACCGAATGAGCACCGCGCGCAAGGACGACGACGTTTTCGAGGGTGATGACCGTCAATACTCGCTCACCCGGTTGCCGGGGTGGCTGGAGTCGGTCGACGGCCCGGCCCGGGCCCGGCCCGAACGCCTCTCCCGCGCCCAACTGGCCGACCTGGAACCGCACGCGCTGTTGCGCCACAACGACCGACGCAAGGTCTGGCACGCGAACATCGGTCCGATCCGCACCCCGCAACTGCTCGCCCTGCACGAGGATCTGGCCGAGATCCTCGAATCGAACCGGCAGGACGGCAACAAGGCCAAGCCGGCTGCCTTGGTGAACGCCTATCCCGGCCTGGGGAAGAGCACGGCGGTCTGCGACTACGGCAGGACCCTGCACCGCGAGCAGGTCGCCCTGCGCGGTGAGACCACGCCGGAGGGCAACCGGCGGGTCCCAGTGGTCTACATCGCGCTGAGCGGGAACACGCACATCCGCGGCCTGAACGCGGCGATCTGCCGGTTCTACGGCCTGCCGACGTCCGGGGACGCCGACACCCTGGCCGAACGGGCGGTGGACGCGGCGCTCAGCACGAGGACGGTCGCCTTCATCATCGACGACGTGCACTTCCTGGCCGGGCCGCGCGCCAACTCGGCCCGGATGGCGAACCAGCTGAAGTACCTGTCGAACGTCTTCCCGGTCACGCTGATTTACATCGGGGTCGGGGTCCGCGAGCGGGGCATCCTGCGCGAGGGGCTCTCGGACGAGGAGACGCTGTTCGCCCAGTTCGGACGCCGCACCACCCCGCTGACGCTGCCGCCCTTCGATATCGAGAGCGAGAGCGGACGCGAGGAATGGCGCACACTCCTGCTGACGATCGAACGCCAGTTGGTCCTGGCCGACGCCTATCCCGGCATGCTCGCCGACGATTTGTCGGACTACCTCTACGCCCGCTCCACCGGGCACTTCGCCTCACTCATGGCGTTGGTCAACCGCGGCAGCCTGCGCGCTATCCGCAAGGGAGTCGAGCGCCTGGACGAAGCACTCATGGACCGGGTGAGGAACGACGCCGCGGCCGAGGACGCCCGCCAGGGACTCCTCGCTGAGCTGGCCGCGGGGCCTGAGGACCTCACGCCCCGCGGCCCAGCGGAGGTCCGCGTGACAGCCTGGCAGGGGGGACACCTCCCGATCTTCGTCGAGCCGATCGCGGGCGAGGCCCTGGACAGCTGGCTGGAGGCATACGCGCGCAGGTTGAAGGTCACGGCGCCCGCGCTGCTGAGCTTCCTCGGGCTCCCGGGGTCGCGCCCCGAACTGATGACTCAGCGCCTGACGCCCAAGGAGCACGAAGCCTTGGGACGGGCCACCGGACTGAGCCCGCGGGCACTGACCGAGCTGACCTTGGAGCCCTACAGCGGACTGACTGTCTCATTCCATCCTTCGAAGGTCGGCATGGGCCGTCCTCCGATGTGGCGCTACTACGGCAGCAACAGCCGCTTCTGCCCTCAGTGCCTCGCGGAGACCTCCGGCCGGTGGCTGCTGGCCTGGCGGCAGCCCTGGTCGTTCGCCTGCCTGGACCACCAGTGCCTGCTGGCAGAGCGGTGTCCTTCGTGTCAGCAGCCCGTCCGAGCCCGGGGCACCCGGGTGGGAGGCCCCAGCATGCCCAGCCTCTGCACCCGCGGCCGCCAGCTCACGCAAGGCTCGCAAAGGCCACGGATCTCCTGCGGATTCCCCCTGAGCCAGGCGCCGGCTCCCCCCTTGCCGTCGCACGGCCTGGTCCTCCCGGCTCAGGAACACGTCAACGCCGTGCTCGCCAAGGCCGCTTCGGACCGCGATGCCGCTCGCGAGGAGCTTTTGGACCTCTACATCCTGGGCGGCAGGGTTCTGGCCGGGCTGTCCAGCAGCCTCCAGACAGCGCCGGCGTCTGCTCGCCGCGTCCTGGACGAAACCGGTGGTGGGCCGCCGGCCCAGTCCGATGCCCAGGGCGCCACAGACGTCCGGAGCATCGCCCTCGCGACCACGTTGGCACGTCAGGCCGTTCCGCACCCCGAAGCCGCCGACCCGGCTCTCCTCGCCTGGCTGACGCAAGCCCATCAGCGCTTCGTCGCGCGGGAGCAGGACCCGAACAGCGGCGGCGCACGTTCGTTCGCCTGGAGGAAGGCCAGCCCGCGCCTGGCCGGGCAGGCCATGGCGACCTGGGACCGTGAGCTCACGCTGGCAGCGCGGCTTCGCTATGGCACTGCCTCACCGGCGCCCTACTGGAGGCAGTTGACCGACGAGCAGACCCGCGCACGGCTCGCCTGCCTCCCCTCCAAGCTCTGGCCGGCGTGGGCCATGCGCCTGTTGCCCCCAGGATTGGCGAACATCCGGGTCGCCGAGAGCTTCCGCAGCGCGTCCGTGGCACTGATCGCGCTGCCCGGAACCCGACTGCCCTACCGGCGGGCCGTCAGACTCCTCGGGCAGCAGTTCGAAGCCGAGATTCGGCAGAGGGCGAGCCTGCCACGAGCCCTCCAGTTCTGCCCGCAGACCGTCCTCGCATCAACCCTGACCCAGCTGGCCTGGGCGCTTGACGAGCACGGCTCGCCCATCGACTACGCCCGCCGCCGAGACCTCTTCCGCTCGGAGACGACCACCCTCGACACTGCAGTCCTGACGCGACTCTGCGGGGACTTCGGCTGGCGCAACCAGTCGCGTCAGGAAGACTTCGCCCGCTGGTATGTCCTCGCACTGCTGCATGGCGCCGATCCGTCAGTCACCTCCGGGAAGATCAGCGATCACGGCCGACGCCGTCCGCACCTACCTGCCCCGTTGCTCGGCTTCCTCGAAGAGCAGGCCCAGGCCAACCTGGACATGTTCACTATCCACGAGCCGCTGTGCTGGGAACCGCCAGAATCCTGGGCGACCGCACCAGCCTGGCCGGGCATTGAAGCCGAAGACCTTGACCGTGAGGTTCACAGTCGCCGCGGACAGCAACTCGTCCTTCGAGACGGAGACCCCCTGTCGACGCTGTCCATCACCCACCGTCAGCTCTTCTGCGAGAGCCGCGGCATCACCGTCCACCGACCCCAGCGAAAGCGATCAAGAGCGCCTCGCACGCCCCGCCCCACTCTGCCCAAGCAACCGAGGGTGCCCGTCGAACCGCGAAGGAGGTCGAAGGGCATCCCCCGCACCGGGCACCTGAGCCCTGATCAACTGCGTTTGCATTACGCGGAGAACGGCATGACGAAGAAGGACATCGCCGAGCTGGCCGGATGCAGCGCCAGCACCGTGGCTCAGGCTCTGCGCGAAGCTGCGATCCCGACGCGACCGCGACGAGCGAACGGATCCATCGCCGCCGAAATTTCCCGCGACTGGCTGGAGGAACAGTACGTCCGCCTCGGCAGGAGCACTCTCGAGATCGCAGGGGAGACCGGGATCCACAAGTCGTCCATCATGAAACTTCTCCACCGCTACGGGATTCCCCGGCACCCGACTGGCTGGCGCTCCAACCCGTTCTCCCAACTCGACGTCCCGATGTCGCCACGGATGCAGACCGTCAGCCGATCGGCCAACAGCCTCCCCCGGCTCAGAAACCTCGCCAAGCTTCCCGGCCAGCCGAGTCTGAGCGCAGCAGCCAGGGCCATCGACATCCGCCGGTCGGTCCTTCGCTACCAGGTCGACGCCCTCGAACAGATCGTTGGCCTCCCCCTCATCACACGAACGCTGCCGCTGGCTGCAACCACAGAAGGCCGCGCCTTTCTCACCGAAACGGAGCAGCTCGTCAAACTGCTCGACAGTCACAGGGAGCGAACAACATGTCCGTGACACCAGCAGCAAGTGCGCACAGAACCCGAACATCAAAGTGCTCAATGGCAGCGGATTCTGGCGTCTCGCCAGATCGGAAAGCCGGGAGTGATCACCGATTCGCGGACCCTACACGCATCGGCGTCCAGCGCGACCCCGCCGAGGAGCCGGAGCCGGACGCGGAGCCGGAGACGGTGTGACCGTTAGACCCCGGGGACGGTGACGACATGCGCCTGGATGGTGCCGTCCACCGGGCCCGGGCCGAAGCGTTGGGTGATCGCCGCGGCGCACACCGCGGTCGCCTCGGCGAGATCCGCGCCGGGGCGCTGCTCGATCTCGGTGCGCAACGGTGTCCCCTGGCAGTACGCGACGGCGACCGCCCGCGCCGACGCGGCGCGGCTGTGTGCGGCGACCGTCTCGCAGCGCGGCGCGGTGGTGAAGCCCGCCCGCGCCAGGTCCTCCGCGATGGCGTCGAGGTCGGAGTATCCGTGCGGGGTGCGCGCCAGGAAGCGCGGCGGGTCGGCCGGATACAGGCCGGCCAGCGCGGTGGTGACGATGTCGGCGAACTCGTTCTGCTCGATCCGGTCCCATACGTTGAAGACCAGGGTTCCGCCGGGACGCAGCACGCGGCGCGCCTCGCCGAAGGCCCGGACCTTGTCCGGGAAGAACATCGCGCCGAACTGGCAGAACACCACATCGAAGCCGGCGTCGGCGAAGGGCAGCCGCAGGGCGTCGGCCTGCTGCCAGCGCACCGGCCGCGCGGCGCCGACCGCCCGGGCGTGATCGAGCATCGCCTGGTTCAGATCGGTCGCCACCAGTTCCACATGCTCGGGCAGCGCCCGTGCCGCCGCGCGTGTGACGACACCTGTGCCGGCGGCGATCTCCAGAGCCCTGGCCGGATCGAGCCGGACCAGGCGGGCGGCCAGGTTCTCGGCATAGGGCTCGAAGATCAGCGGCACCAGGTAGTCGTCGTAGAACTCGGGGATCGAGCCTGCGAACACCGCGTCGGTTCCTGACCCGTCCACCCGTCCCCGCTCCTGACCGCACGACGATTCAGCCGACCAGGGAAATATAGCGACGGGAGGCCCGATCAAGGCGCAGGCGCGAAGGCGAGTCGGGGGCGGATCGGGAGCGGTGTCAGTGAACGGCGGCGGTGCCCGGGTCGATGCCCTGGCGGTGCATGTGGGAGGTGACGATCTGGCTGGCCAGCCGGGAGAACTCCTGCTGGTCGGGGCCCGCCAGGGGGGCGACGGTGTCCTGGATCCGTTCGGCGAACCGTTCGGCGACCCGCTCGATGAGCTCGCGGCCGGCCTCGGTGATCGAGACCTGGGCCACCCGGCGGTCGATCGTGCTGACGCTGCGGGTGACCAGGTCGCGCCGCTGCGCGCGGGCGACCAGGCCGGTGATCGAGGACTTGTCCAGGCCGAGGTGGCGTCCGAGTTCGTTCATGGTCGGCTCGCGGTCCCGGAGGACTCCGAGCAGCCGGGTCTGGATCAGCGACAGGTCGTACTCCCCGGCGATCTCGGCCAGCGTGTTCTGCACCAGGAACGACAGCTGGGCGATGGCGTCCACCAGGCCGAGGTCCGTGCCTGCGGGCGGGGGCGGCGTCGTGTCACGGGAAGTCCTGGAAGTCCTGGAGGTCATCCTCCGCAGCGTACGCGAGAAGGTACGTTCCGCCAACTATATGAGTTCCCGTCCGGGCGGGCCGGTGAGGTCTACGCTGGTTCCTGCCTGCATTCGCTGACCTGGGGGAGAAGGCTGTGCCTGGAGAAGAGATGGCGACGCTCATCGCGTCCTCGGCGCCCTACGTGACCGCGGCGCTGACCGCCTACGGTGCGGCGGTCCTCGCCAGGGTCCAGGACGATGCGGCGGACGCCACGGCGAACCTGGGCCGCCGGCTGCTCCAGCGGGTCTTCGGACGGCGGCAGCCGGGCGAGGCGCTGCCCGCCGCCCTGGCCGGGGCGGTCCAGGCTCCCGGCGACCCGGGCACGCTCGACGCCCTGCGGCTGGCCATCGGCAGGGAACTGCAGGACGACGCGGCGATGCTGGCGGATGTCCGTGAACTCCTGGCCGCCAAGCGGCCCGTGGTGCACGCCCCGACGATCCACTCCGGCGGGAACACCTACTACGCGGGCCGGGACATGACGGTCGACCACACCCGGGGCCCGTCCGGGGAGCGGTAGTTCAGGCAGAGCCTGCGGGCGCGTCGCTGCCCGGGCCGTCCGGGCCCGCATCGGCCGGCGTTGAGGAGGAATCGCCCGACGCCGTGCCGAGCGCGTACACGCACAGCTGCTCGAAGTCGACGCCGTTCTCGAGGGAGATGTCGAACAGCTTCTGGAAGGAGTCCATCACCTCGCTCGGGACCGAACCGCCTCGTTCCCGGGACAGCCAGGCCGACTGGTGCTGAAGCGGATGGTGGCCGGCCGCCGGCGCTCCGATGTAGATGTTGAACGGAGCCTTCTCGCCGCTGAAGTCGCAGGGAATCGTGAACTTCTTCACCGGTCGATCTCCTGTCTCCGCGTCACATGTCTCTACGTCACATCCCGCTGCGGCCAAGGGAATTCACGGGCACAATAAAAGCGTAGTCGGCGGGGGCCGCTGCCGCCATCGTCTCGGTCCGACGCAAGGGGTGGAGTGCGTATGAGCGGCATGGACGGCCTGGATCCGACGGCGCTGCTGCTGGGCCGGGCGGACCGGTCCGGGTTCGTGGTCGCCGACCGGGACTCGCATGTCCTCACGATCGCGCCGAATCGGTCGGGACGGGTCCAGCACTGCCTGATACCCAATCTGCTGACCTATCCGGGGCGGATCGTGGCCGTCGACCTCGGCGGGCAGGCCTACGCCGCCACCGCGGAGGCCAGGCGCCGCATGGGACACACCGTGGTGCGGCTGGACCCCTTCGGGGTGACCGGACCGGAGACGGACGCGCTGGATCCCCTGGACCTGCTCGACGGCCTGGAGGAGCCGGCCCTGGCGACGGCGTGCCACGACCTCGCCGGTCTGCTGCCGCTGCGCCCGTCCTTCGGGGACGTGGTCGAGGCTGAGGCGTTCGGGCTGCTCAGCGGGCTGATCGGCTACCACTTCGCGGTGCCGGAGAAGCGGTCGTTCGACGAGATCCACTCCACGCTGAACACGGACGACGTCGTCTACAGCCTGGCCGTGGTGCTGGACACCGCGGGCGGCAGGATCCGGAAGACGTCCTACGAGGAGATCGCGTCCTTCCTGCGGCGGGAGGAGAAGGCCCGCGACCGCATTCTCGCCAGACTCACCTCCCAGTTCACCGCACTCGGCAATCCCGAAGTGCGCAGAACCCTGCGGCAGTCGACCGTGTCGCTCGCCGACCTGGCCGCGGGGCAGCCGGTGACCGTCTACCTCATCCTCCCGGTGGAACAGCTGGAGATCCACGCGGTGCTGCTCCGACTCTGGATCGGGACCCTGCTGCACCGGGTGTCGGGATCCCGCGGAGACGCCGTTCCACCGGCGCTCTTCCTCCTCGACCACACCGCGGAACTCGGCCCGTTCCCCCTGCTGGACTCGGTGCTGCGGACGGGCGCGGAGCGGAACGGCTACCGGATCTGGACCTTCTGGCACGACCTGCACCAGCTCCGCGCCACCTATCCGGGCAGCTGGCCCGCGATCGTCTCGGGCAGCGGGGCGGTCCAGGTCTTCGGGACCTCGGACGCCGCCGCCGCGTCCGAGGTCGAGGACCTGCTCGGACTACCCGCGAACGAGGTCTGGTCGCTGGGGCCGGAGGAGCAGCTCGTCCGCCTCGACGCGGTGCGGCGGGTGGGGAAGCTCGATCCCGAGGACGGCCTCCTCGCCGGGTAGGGGGTTCCCGCTCACAGGCCGCTCAGCTCGAATATCGCACCGTAGAGGACCTGGTCGAGACGGTCGACGAACTGGATCGACATCCTTGCCTCGCCCTCGTGCATCAGATAGACGTTCCTGCCGCCGACCGGGCCGGCGACGGCGTCCTTCAACCCGCGCAGGATCCGGCGGCGGTCGGTGAGCAGGCCCTCGCCGCGGGCCAGGTACACCAGGAGGCGGGCCGTCGAGGCGGCGACGGCGGCATCCGGGTCGTCGAGCAGGCGGAGCAGTTCCGGGGTGATGTCGCTCTTCATGCTGTGGAACTCCTCCGCCGCGTCGTAGGCGGCCTGCTGCACGAAGCTGACATCGTTCATGGCCGCGCTGAGGGCGACCGCCACCCGCTCCGTGACGCGGCGGAGCAGGCCGAGCAGGCGCACGGCCGCGAGGCGGGTGGTCCAGTGGTCGGCCGTCTGCACCCACTCGGTGAGGATCGGCTCCCAGACGTCGGGCTCCGCCACCGCCTTGAAGGCGATCGGCGAGACCTGCGCCAGTGCGTCGATCGCGGTCAGAAGGTGGTGCAGGAACTTCTCGGAGCCCTCCACCGGGCTCGACCGCTCGACCCAGGACAGCAGCAGCCGGAGGGCCGGCTCGTTCTCGGCCAGGGTGAGGGCCGTCTCGTTCGCCCTGGCCCAGTAGCTGTCCGAACCGAGTTGGATGTAGAGGCTGCTCCCGAGGTTTCTGAGCCTGTGGAGGCAGAGCGCCGGGTGGGCCACACAGGTGTCGTCGAGCCAGGACTTCTCCGGGTCGAGCGGCAGCTGCGCGGACTCCGGGACCGCTTCCCCCTGCTGCTCGGTCGCCGCCGCGGCGGCCTTGAGGTAGGTCACCGGGCCCTCGGGAATGAAGCGCAGTTCCTGCCGCACCTCGGTCGGCACCGCGGCGACGGCCGCGCGCACGGCGTTCTCCGATCCCCTCAGCACGGTGGTGCAGTCGGCCAGTCGGCCGAGCCCGAGGAGCAGGCTGTGCTGCCGCCAGGGCGGAGCCGACGGGAGTGCCTCCAGGAGCGGAGCCAGCAGGGCGTCGTCGATCGACTCGAGGCTTCCCAGGATCCAGTGGGCGGGGGAGTCGGGGTGCACGGCGGCTTCCGCGAGCCAACGGTTGAGCGCCTCGGCGTCGTCGTGGTGGATGGCGCTGCGCATCCAGCTGAGGGCACTGCGGACCGCCGGCGCATGGTCGCCCTGGCTGCAGTGCCGGGCGACGGCCTCGATCGCCTCCGCGCCTACCCGGGAGACGGACCAGCGGCGCTCCCGGTTGCGGCCGTAGGGCGTCGGCCCGTGGAGGGCGAGCGCGCTCCGGAGCCGGAGCCGGTCGGTGGATTCGGAGAGCAGCTCGACCAGCTGGTCCAGGTTCTCCGGGGTCAGCCGGCCGGCCTCCACCTGCACGAGTGCCTTCCAGCGCTCGGCCTCCGGCTCGGCCGTGGTCCACCGGGTGGCGATGGCCATGGCCTGCGGGTCCGGACTCTCCAGATGGCCCCACAGGCGTTCCAGGACCGCGGCCCGGCCCGACTGGACCACCCGGTTGACCACGGACGCCGCGCGTGGTGTGAGCCGCAGCCCGCCGTCGGCCGCAGCCGCGACCAGGGCCTCCACGCCGGCCTGCCACTCGGGGCCCAGCAGCATCTCCCACTGGGCCGTGTCGCCGACCGAGGTCGTGCCGAGCGCCACGACCTCGGCGGCCGTGGTCTCCAGGTACAGGACGCCCCAGGCGAAACGCCCGGTCGGGTAGGCGTGCCGGTGGACCGCGGCGCCGACCGGCACGGCCTCCGGCGGCAGCCGCCAGGCGAGCGCGCCCGCCCCGTAGCGGGACCGGTGGGCGGCGACGAGACGGGAGGCACGGCCCAGCGCCTTGTCCCGCAGCCAGCCCTCGGGCAGGGAGTCGGCGACCGCGTCGAACGCCGCCGTGAGGTCCCACACCCCTTCCAGTGCGAAGCGGATACTGCTGACGGCTTCGGCCCTCCGCCGGGGATCGGCGATCTCACCGAGCGACACGCCCGCGGCGCCGAGCAGGTCCTCGAGCCGCTCGGGCGCGAGCAGCGCCAACCGGCACTGGGCCCTGGCCCGGTTCTCCGGGTCCTCGATGCGGGAGAGCAACCGCAGCACCCGGTCCAGGTCGAAGATGTCGCCCACCCCCAGCCCGATCGGCAGGTCCGGAATGGCCAGCATGATCCACTCAAGGGCCCGGGCGCGGTCGTGGGCGTCGGTGAGCTCCTGGAACAGGTCCAACGGGCTCAACCGCACCCGGACGGCCAGCTCCGGGTCGGACGCCGCGGCAAGGCGGGTCAGGGCACGGAAGCGCAGGTAGGGGTCGGCGATCCCGGCGGCCTGCTCCAGCAGCGCCCGGTTGGCCCGGGCGACCTGACGCCTCGTCACCGTGGTTCGGTCCACCTGCCGGAGCAGGGTGTTCTGGATGGTGCCGCGCAGTCTCCCCGCCGCCTCCGCCCCGGCGGCGGACCAGCCGTCGGGCCGGCCGTTGACCAGGTGGGCGGCCAGGTCTACGGCCACCTTGGCGCAGGCGGAGGCCGGGGCGCCGCCACCGCCGGCGCCCGCCAGGTACCCGGCCACGAAGTCCTGGCCGCGGATGCGGCAGACCGCCAGGGTCTCCCAGACCAGCTCGGGGTGGTCGGCCAGGACCGCCCCGCTCCGGGCCAGCACCCGGCCGGCGAGGTAGTCGCACTCCTCGGGCACTCCCAGCAGCCCGTCCAGCATGGCGAGGCAGTGCTCGACCGGGGTGTCGCACCGCGGGGCGAGTATCTGCTGCGGCCACGGCAGCCGCAGCCGGGCGAGCTGGTTGCGGGCCTGGGCCAGCTCCGACCATCCCCTGGCCGCGCGGCCGGGCGGGCGCAGTTCGACGGCTCCCACCGGCCCGAGGGCGGCGGCCACGCTGTCGGACGCCTCGTCAGGAAGCCCGGAGAAGCGGTACGCCCAGTCCTCGGCGTCCAGCGCCTCGCGCACCGGGTCCGAGGTCGCGTCGACGAAGCGGCGCGAGGGGATCGAGTCGCTCACCGGCAGCGGGCCGCCGCCGGCGGCGGCCCTGGCCTCGATCACGATCCGCAGCAGATCGAGCTGGTGCTCCTCCGGGGCCTCCTCCGGCAGGGTGCGGGCCGCCGTGTCCGTGGATCTGATCAGCGGTTCCCGCAGCAGCGCCCTGAGCCACTGGAACCGTTCGAGCGCCGCACGGGCGGCGAGCCGCCGGTCCGGGTCGGCGAGCGCCTCGCGGACCAGCGGCACGACGTCCTCACCGAGCGCGGCCAGGCCGACGACCGCTTCGGCGCAGCCCGCCGGATCCGCGCTCCGCCGCCAGACCCGGCGGAAGACCTCGGCCAGCTCGCCGACCGGCCTGCGCAGCCGCAGCAGGCGCAGCACCGCCCGGCTCAACTCCGCGGACGCCAGGTCGTGCACGATGTCGCCCGAGCCGAACTCCATCGGCGGGATCGCCGGCGGCGGTTCCGGCGGCTCCTCCACCTCGTCGTCCGCGGTCAGCCGCAGCCCTTCCAGGTGCCTCTTGTGGGAGGCCTGCAGCCGCTCCCGGACCGCGGTGCCGGCGATGCCGCCGTAGAGCGCGACGACCAGCCAGAGCCAGCCGACGTCGCCGCGCACGTACTCCGTCAGAGCGGGGCTCGATTCGAGCAGCCGACGCATCGGCAGATGGGCGGCGACCAGGCGCGGGGTGTTCAGCGCCGGGGTGTTCAGCGCCGGGGCCGGCCCCGACGGGGGCCGGTCGCTCGCGGTCTGTCCCAGGGCGGTGAGCAGCGCCCAGTGGACCGGCCAGCGCAGGGCGGCCTGGTCCCGGTGCACGACCTGGAGCAGGGCGTCGACCGTGCCGGTGGTGAACCAGTCGATCCGCAGCATGATCTCCGCGGCAGCCGCCGCGTGGTCCCGGTCCACGCGGGGCCGCCGGATCACCGCGCCGATCGCCTCGGCGACGAGATCGGCCTGCGGTCCCTCGCGCAGCCGCGCGAACACGTCGCAGATCCCCTTCCGCAACCGCTCCGCCTGCGACTGCCGCTGGATGAAGGCGTAGCAGCCCAGGAACTGCTCCACGATCCGGTCGACCACCCGCTTGGGCACGCCGTCCAGTTGGGGCAGGGCGCTGACCACGAGCATCGCGCCGCGGGGAATCAGCAGGTCCTCGTCGTCGGCGGCGAGCACGTCCTGCAGCAGGCGGGTCCGGCTCTCCGCCCCGCCCCACTCGGAACTCGCCATCACCAGGCCCACGGCGAGCAGCAGCGGCTCGCGCCAGAGCGGGTCGTCCAGCCGCTCGACGATTCTCGCCGCGGCGTGCTCCCGGTCGGAGAGCAGGTGGCGTGCGGCGAGGAACTCCTGGAAGGTGCGGTGGAAGAACGCGTAGTTGTCGTCGGCCTGCTCCGCCAGTAGGCCCACGTGCTTGCGGATGGTCGTGAGCAGGGCGTCCAGCACCGGCCGGAACGAGCGGTCCATCGGCACCGATCCGCGCATGAGGCTGAGCGGGCCCTCGATCAGTTCGGCGATCCGGCCGAGGCTGATCAGACCGTTGTTGTTCCGGTCCTCCTGCATGTCCGCGGCCAGCGGCTCCAGGGCCGCGAGCAGTTCGTCCCGCCCCAGCCCGTGCGCCCGGCACTCCGGGCGGTCGAGCCAGATCCGCAGCAGGTTCTCCACCACGCGGTCGTAGACCGCGGCGCGCTGGTCGGGCAGGTGCCCGTCCACCCAGTAGACCATCGCCAGGATGGTGACCAGCAGCGGATTGGTCGCCAGTTCCCGGATGGCGGGGCGGGAGTCGTCGTAGATCTCGGCGATCAGGGCCTCGGCGACCGACCGGCCCGAGAGGTCGAGGCCGAGTTCCGCGCTGATCGCCCGGGTCCAGGCCCGCGCGAAGTGCTCGACCGCAGGGCGCTGCATCGCCTGGATGCCGAAGTGGGCGCATCTGCTGCGGACCGGGTTGTGCGGGTAGCCGACGTACCGGCTGGTGACCAGCACCTGGTTGCCGCCGGCCCGCCAGGGCTCCTCGGCCTCGTTCGCCGGGTTCGGCCTGGCCGTCCGCTCGATGAAGTTCTGGATCTTCTGCGTGACGGTCCGTCGCTTGGCCTCGGGGAGCTCGTCGAGTCCGTCGAGCACCACGACGGCGCGGTCCTGGTCCAGTAACGCGCGCAGCAGGGCGTTGCGCGTCTGCGGGGTGCAGCCGTCGGCCCGGCCGCAGGAGTCCGGGTCCTGGCCGAGGTACTCCTCGAGGGACAGGGTGGGCTGCTGCGCACGCTCCCGCTCGGCCAGCTCGCGCGCGAAGTGGGCCAGCCGGAGGAAGATCGGGACCCGCGCGGGGCCGAGGTCGACCAGGCGCTCCGGATCCTGGCCGCCGGGGTGGTCGGGGTCGATCTGCGAGACCGGCACGAGGATGTGCACCCCGACGTCGATCGTGACGGCGGCGGAGGGGGACGGCCCGGGCCCGCCGGCGACCGAGTACCGCAGGTGTGCGTAGCGACGGCCGCATTCCTGGCCGGCCGGGGTGAAGGTCAGCCGCTGGAGCTGGTCGGGGCCGACGACCTGGCCGAGGCGGACCGGCCGTCCGAACAGGGCCAGCGTTCCGCGGGCCGGCAGTTCGTCCAGGCGGATCGCCCTGGCCTGGTCTCCCTGACCCGGCGTCAGGAACAGGTTGCGGTCCAGCACCGAGGAGATGCCCGCGGGCAGATGGACCCGGAAGGCGTCCGGCAGGGCGGGCCCGGACTCGGGCTCCACCTCATGGGGCAGCTGCCGCAGCATCCCCCGGGCCAGCTGCAGCGCGAGCCAGCGGCCCAGCGTCGTCTTCCCGCTGCCGGGACCGCCGAGCAGGACCATCCGGCTGTGCAGCCGGAACGCGTCGGCGAAGGTCTGCACCTCGGTGATCCGGGCCCGCTTGGCCGCCTCACGCAGCGGCCGGTAGCTGCGGCGGACGTTCTCCGCGTCCAAGACCGCCAGCCGGGTCGGCTCGATCAGGTCGAGCGCGGTGCCGCCGGCCGCCTCCTCGACCTCGGTGCCGTGCAGGTTCGCCATGTGCCGCAGGCCGTAGTCGCTCTCCGGCTCCGCCTTCAGGGCGACATAGACCTTCTCCAACTCCACCCGCAGGGTGCCGGCTTCGTTGATGCCCTGAAGCTCCAGCCACTGGTAGGCCTCCGCCAGCAGGGTCAGATAGGCCTGTGTGCTCGCGGCGTCGGCCGGCCGCACCGCTTCCGCCGGGGCCGCGAACACATTGACCGTGAGATTCTGTCCGGCCAGGTACGCGTCACCCCCTGTCGTGACATGGGGATTCCCCAACCCCTGCCAGTTGCCGAGCTCGTCAGCCACTGCCCCTCCCCCCGGCATCAGGCCACCGCCGCCGTGGCGACAAACCGAGTATGGCTCACCGAGCCCTGGTCAAACCGGGATTGAGCAGGATGCGGTAGCCGCTCACTTGGCGCTCTTCGGGCATCGGGGGGTTGACGGGTGTGCGTAACCGGTGCCGATGCGCAGGATGCCCGGGGCATCCGACACCAGCTGGGTCCAGGGACCGTCGGGTGTGAGGCACGCCCTGCCCGGGCCGAGAACCGACAGCCACGGCGACCAGACGATCCGGACCAGTACTCTTCCGGCAGTCGGCAGTCGGAGCGTGATGTCGGCCTGGCCGGCGTCCACCACCGCGGCGGGGGAGCCGGCCAGGGGGAGCGCGTCGACGACCCGGTACACCCGCCAGTGCGGGTCACTCCAGACAGGTTGGAGCCAGGTCTGCCCGGTGGCGACAATGCGGCCCTCGGCCGCTGACGCGTAGTCGAGCGTCGTGTCGGGGAGAACGACGTAGCCGACGGCCCAGTTCCGCAGCCAGGCATGGTAGGTGGCACTGTTGAGGGCGCCGTCGTAGAAGAGGGCATTGCGGGCGATGTCCACCTGCCGGTTCCATCCTCGCGCCAGTTCCACGGTGGCCGCCAGGCCCGACGACTCGACGTGGGACGCGGTCCCCACCACCTCGACCCGGCCCCGCTTCGCCCCCAGCTCGACCAGTTCGGTGGCCAGGGGCTTGGTGTACTGCGTCCAACGAGCAGCGGGAGCGGCGACAGCGAGGTCCGTCAGGGGCTGGACACTCTGCCAGGACATCGCGATCGAGAACACGACCCACAGCGCGCGGGACCGGCGTGCCCTTGTCGCCATCGCCGCCGCCAGCAGGGCGGTTGTGGCGAAGAGCAGCGCGAGGCGCTCCACGTTGCTGCCGACGGGAGAGGGAATCACGGCAGTGAGCAGGTTTCCGAGCACATAGGTCCAGGCTCCGATCCGCACCGCCCGCCAGGCCGTCGGCGCGAGCAGGGCCAGTGGCAGCGATGTCGCCAGCACCAGGGAGAGTTGGAGCAGGGAGTAGGGCTGCACGCCGTAGAAGGGAAACAGCAGCGACGTCGTGCCGACGACCAGTGGCGGTCCGGCCGCCAGTACCACGGCGGTCGCACGCCTCCCGGTGAGGAACAGGGCCGGGGCCACGGCCAGCAGGAACAAGCCGTCGACGGGGCTGGCCAGGGTGGCCAGCACCCCGAACAGCCCGGCGAGCGCGGCGCGCGGTCCGCTGGACCCGTGGGTCTCGTAGGCGGCCAGGACCGCCGCCAGCGCGAAGCACACGCCGACAGCAAAGGTGATCCGTCCGGACGCCGTGTTGCAGGCCAGGGCAGTCGCTCCGCACAGCGCGGGCAGCAGCGGGCGAGGGACGGGGGAACGCATGAGCAGACGGGCCAGCAGCGCGGCCGAGAGGGTGCCAACGGCCACCCCCGTGGCGCGCACCCCCAGAAAGGCCATCAGATACGGGGTGACCACGCTGTACGAGACCGCGTGCATGCCGCCGTACCAGGAGAGGTCATCGGCGGACCCGGGATGCGCGGCTGCGAAGTGCGCCCAGGCGTACTGGGCAGCCATGTCGCCGCCGTCGGTGGCCAGGAACAGCGCCCAGCCGGTCTGGATCGCCGCCGCCAGCACCGTGGCCGCCAGGACCGGATGACGCAGCAGCGACCACGGAGCGCGGGAGCCGCGCCCAGGGCCGACGGAGTCGTTCCTCGGAGCAGCCGAACTGACAACGGAGGGTCGATACACCGTCGGGGGGCGGGAGAGGGGCATGTGGGTCATCAACGTCCGGAGTCGGTTCTGGGCCTGTGGCTACGGCTGGGGCACCCACGTGATCGCCAGGACGCACTCTAATCGCCCGGCGCGCGACCGGGGCGCCGCTTCGGGTATGACGTCTACAAGAATGTAGTCAGTCGTGGCATGGTCAGCACGTTCTCTGCCACGCTGCACACGCCAGAACCCACGAGAGGGAGGCCCGTTCATGACCGTCCTTGCGCTCGCCGACCGGCCCGCACCCCTGGGCGTCCTGCTGTTCGTCCCGGTGCTGGTCGTTCTGGTCGCGCTCGGCTTCTACTGGAACCGCCGGCAGTGAGCACAACGCACAAAACCCGCGGTAGAGAGCTTAATGGCGACGTACACACGAAACATGGAGGTTACCTGCCCGTCGTCCTAGCTTCAGAGTCCTCAACGGCGAGGACGAATGGAGACGGACGTGACGGCGGCACAGAGGGACCAGGCGGTGAGCCCCGCTCCCGACCCTGGCGGCAGGATGCGGAGGGGCGAGAGCGCCCGCATTGAACTGTCGGGTGTGACAAGGCGCTTCACCTCCCCGGCGGGCAAGGTGTTCACCGCGCTCCGCGAGGTGGACTTCACCGTCGAACCCGGGCAGTTCTGCGCGGTCGTCGGGCCGACCGGCTGCGGCAAGTCGACAACTCTGGGCATGGTGGCCGGTCTGGACCGGCCCAGCGCCGGGACGGTGCGCGTCGGCGGTCAGGAGGTGGACGGTATCACCGACGGCGTCGGCTTCATGTTCCAGCAGGACGCCCTGCTGCCCTGGAAGTCGGTGCTCGCCAACGTGGCGCTCGGCCCGGTGTTCCGCGGCGTCGCGAAGAAGCAGGCGCAGGCGGACGCCCGGGACTGGCTGGGCAGGGTGGGTCTGCGCGGGTTCGAGGACCACCATCCGCACCAGCTCTCCGGCGGCATGCGCAAGCGCGTGGCCATGGCCGCCGCACTCATCAACGAGCCGTCGATCCTGCTGATGGACGAACCGTTCGGGGCGCTTGACGTGCAGACCAAGGCGATCATGTCGAACGAACTGCTGGGCCTGTGGGAGGAGTTGAAGCCTTCGGTGCTCTTCATCACGCACGACCTGGAGGAGGCCGTCGCCCTCTCTGACCGCGTCGTCGTGATGACCTCGGGGCCCGGCACGATCAAGGGCGTCTACGACATCGACCTGCCGCGTCCGCGCGGCGCGGTCCAGGAGATCCGGTTCGAGCCGCGCTTCCTCGAACTCCACCACCAGATCTGGGAGTCGCTCAAGGACGAGGTGCAGCGGGCCTATGCGGTCGCCGGCGGCACCTCGGGCAACTCCGGCGCCGAGGGGGACCACTGATGAACACCGCACCCGAGTCACCGGAGCGAGAGATGCAGACCCCCGACCAGGTGCGCTCCGTCCTGCGGTCGGAGATCGCCGCCGACGAGGCGACCGTCAAGGCCAAGGCGCTGCGCCAGGCCCGTGTTCGCACGATTCAGGTCAACGTCGGCCGGGCGCTCCTCGGCATCGTCGTGGTGGGCGGCTGGCAGCTCTTCGCCCAGTGGAAGATCATCGACCCGTTCTTCTTCGGCCAGCCGTCCGGCATCGCCAGGCAGTTGGTGGACTGGTTCCAGCACGGCACCTCGTTCGGCTCCATCTGGTCGCAGATCGGCGTCACCATGGAGGAGGCCCTGCTCGGCTTCGTCTACGGGGTGCTGGGCGGCGTCGTGCTGGGCGTGCTGCTCGGCCAGGTGCGCTTTCTGGCCGATGTGGTCGGGCCGTACATCAAGATCGTGAACGCGGTCCCGCGGATCGTGCTGGGCTCGATCTTCTTCGTCTGGCTCGGCCTGGGGACTCCCGCGAAGGTGCTGCTGGCCTCGGTGCTCGTCTTCTTCGTCGTCTTCTTCAACGCCTTCCAGGGGGTTCGGGAGGTCGACCGGGTGTTCGTCAACAACGCCCGCGTCCTCGGCGCCTCGCGGCTGCAGATCACTCGGCATGTGGTGCTGCCCTCGGCGCTCACCTGGATCACCGCGAGCCTCCACGTCGCCTTCGGCTTCGCCGTCATCGGCGCGATCGTCGGCGAGTTCCTGGGCGCCCAGCAGGGCCTGGGCCTGGTCATCTCCGACGCCCAGAACCACTTCAACCCCAACGGCGTTTTCGCGGCCATGGTGATCATCGCCGTCATCGCGCTCACCGCCGAGAGCGGGATCAGCCTGCTGGAGAAGAAGCTGCTGGCCTGGCGCCCCCCGTCCTCGACCGAGGTCGCCGGCATCTGAACCGGCTGGAAGCCGACTCGAAACCCACCCACCGTACAAGGGAGTACGCCCCCATGCCCACCACCAAGAACTCCAAGCGCTCTCGTCGCACCCTCGCCCTCGCTACTGCGGGCGGCCTGCTCGCCACCCTCGGGCTGACTGCCTGCGGCTCGTCCACCGGCGGTTCCACCGGCAGTTCCAGCGGCGGCGGCAGCCTGCCGAAGGTCACCATGATGGTCGGCGGCATCGACAAGCAGATCTACCTGCCGTACGAGCTGGCCCTGCGGCTCGGCTTCTACCAGAAGTACGGCGTCGACATGCAGCTGAGCACCGAGACCAACGGAGGTGTCGGAGCCGAGGACGCGATGGCTTCCGGCCAGGTCGACATGGCCGGCGCCTGGTACATCCACACCTTCGACTTCCAGGCCAAGGGCAAGGACGTCATCAATCTCGCCCAGCTCAGCGGCGCCCCCGGCGAGCGGGTGATGTGCTCCAAGAACTCGGGCGTCACCACACCCGCGGACTTCAAGGGGAAGAGCATCGGTGTCACCGACCTCGGCTCCGGCACGGATGACCTGGTCCAGCAGGTCGCCGCGCACTACAACCTGTCCACCAGTCAGTTCCACCGCATCGGTGTGGGCGACGGGTCCACGCTGCTGGCCGCGCTGAAGCAGAACCGGGTCGCCTGCGCCATCACCACCCAGCCCACGGTCAGCGCCATCGAGAAGTCCGGGGCCGGCACGTCCGTGCTCGACCTCTCCAGCACGGCCGGTGCGACCCAGTGGCTCGGCGGCACCTGGCCGGCCGCGGGCGTACTCACCCTGAACAGCTGGGCCAAGGCCCACCCGGACTCCGCCCAGAAGGTGGTCGACGCCCTGGTCGCGACGATGCACTGGATCAGTACCCACACCGCCGCGCAGATCGCCGACGCACTGCCGGCGTCGTACACCGACAACGGTCTGATCACCAAGGCCGACTATGTCGCCGCGCTCGCCCAGGACAAGGGCCAGTTCCTGCCGGACGGCATGATGCCGGTCAACGGCCCGGCAACGGTCCAGGCCACCGCGAAGCTCTCCGGCGTCGACGTCAGCAAGGTCACGGTGAGCGGCACGTACACCAACCAGTACGTCATCGCGGCCAACAAGCTGGAGGGCTTCACGGTCAGCGGCTGACCGGCACCCGGGGTCAGGGGGGAGGGGCCGGGGCCCGAGGGCTGGGCAAATCCCCCCTGACCAGCGACAATCTCTCCACGAGCGCGGCAAGGGTGCCGGCTCGGGAGCCGAGCGGTGAGAGACGATGATCCCAAGGAGAGCAGGGACGGCCCAGCGGCGACGGCTGTCCACCAGGATCCTGGCCAGCCAGGTGGCGATCCTGGCCGTGACCAGTGTG
Source organism: Streptacidiphilus alkalitolerans (assembly GCF_042511045.1). Lineage (NCBI taxonomy): Bacteria > Bacillati > Actinomycetota > Actinomycetes > Kitasatosporales > Streptomycetaceae > Streptacidiphilus > Streptacidiphilus alkalitolerans. The sequence goes on along the minus strand of NZ_JBHEZX010000002.1, from coordinate 449,232 downwards.
ATCGGCTTCGTCCTCTTCGCCTGGGTGCAGCGCGGTCAGCTGGACCACGAGTACGAGCAGCGCGCGCTGTCCACCGCCCGGGTGGCGGCCGCGGACCCGCAGATCCGCGAGGGCATGTCCGGCGCGGGCGGCGCGGCGCTGGTGCAGCCGGCTGCCGAGCGCATCGCCGAGGCTGCCCGGGCCTCCTACGTGGTCGTGGTCGACCTGAACGGCGTCAGGTACTCCCATCCGCACGCCGATCTGATCGGGCAGCGAATCGCCGAACCGCTGGCCGTCCTCGACGGCCGGGGCCACGTGGGCATCGACCAGGGTGTCACCGGCCGGTCGGCCAATGGCAAGGCCCCCCTGTGGGGGCCCTCGGGCCGAGTGATCGGCGAGGTCTCCGTCGGCATCGCCGAGAAGAACGTCGCCGGTCAGCTGTGGCGGGAGCTGCCCACCTTCGCGCTGTACGCCGGCATCGCCCTCGCGGTCGGCTGCGGCGCCTCGTACGCGCTGGCCAGAAGGCTCAAGCGGTCCACGTTCGGCCTGGAGCTGGAGGAGATCGCCGGGCTGCTGCAGGACCGGGAGGCGATGCTGCACGGGATCCGGGAGGGTGTGGTCGCCTTCGATCCGAGCGGCCGGGTCACCGTGGTCAACGACGAGGCCAGACGGCTGCTGCGGATCGACGCGGCGCTGGGCCTGCGGCCTGCGGACGTCCTGCCCGCGGGACGGCTGCGCGACGCCCTCGACGGCACCCTCGGCGGCAACGACCTCACCGTCCTCACCGACCGGTACTGCCTGGTCGTCAACCGGATGCCGGTGGTGCTGCACGGGCGCGAGCTGGGCGCTGTCGTGACCGTGCGGGACCGCACCGAGCTGGTCGGGCTGCTGCGCGAACTGGATTCGGTGCGCGGCCTCACCGACGCCCTGCGGGCCCAGCAGCACGAGTTCGCCAACCGGATGCACATCCTGGCCGGGCTGCTGGACCTGGGGGAGCACGACGCGGCCTTCGAGTACGCGGTGGAGTCGGCCTGCGTCGAACCCGCGTTGACCGAGGCGGTACGGCAGCGGGTCGGCAATCCGTTGATGGTCGGACTGATCGTGGCGAAGTCGACCGTCGCCGCCGAGCGCGGGGTGAGCATCACCCTCAGCGACGACTCCCAGCTCGGTGAGCAGCCCGTCCACCTGCGCGGGCTGCTCACCATTGTCGGCAACCTGCTGGACAACGCGGTGGAGGCGGCCCTGTCCGGGGCCGCGACGGCGGGAGGCGCGCGGGTGGAGCTGTCGCTGCTGGAGACACGGTCCGAGATCACGGTCCGGGTCGCGGACTCGGGGCCCGGGGTGCCGGGCGACGCCGTGGAGTCCATCTTCCAGGACGGCTGGTCGACCCGGCCGGACCGGGGCACCGCGCGGCGTGGACTCGGGCTGGCCCTGGTGCACCGCCTCGTACTGCACCACGGCGGGACCATCACGGTGAGCAGCGGGGCCGGAGCCGTGTTCGGCGTCACGCTACCACTGCCGGCCACCCCCACAGCCTCCGGCCGCCCCCGGCCGGCCGGGGCCAACCCCTTCGAACTGTCCGGCTCAGGAGGCGATCGCTGGTGATCAGGGTTCTGGTGGTGGACGACGACTTCCGCGTCGGGGCCATCCACGCCCGGTACGTGGCGCGTGTCGAGGGATTCGAGGTGGTGGGCCAGGCGGCGACGGTGCGGACCGCGGTCGAGGCCGCTCGCGCACTGCAACCGGACCTGCTTCTGCTGGACGTCTACCTGCCCGACGGAAGCGGCCTCGATGTGCTGCATCAGCTGACCGGCGACTCGGTGAGCGCTCGGCCCGACGCCATTGTCATCACCGGAGCGCGTGACATGGCCACCGTCCGCTCCGCGCTGAAGGTCGGTGCGGTCGGGTACCTGGTCAAGCCGTTCGGCCTGGCCGCGTTCAGCGAACGCCTGACCGCCTTTCGGGAACTGCACCGCCGCTTCCACTCGGTGGGCCCGGCCGTGGAGACCGATCAGGCCGAGGTCGACGCCCTGTTCAGCGCCGCACGTCCGGCGCCCGCGCCGCAGACCCTGGCGAAGGGCCTCTCCGCCCCCACCCTCGCGCTGGTCCGCGAAGCAGTACGGGAACGCGACCTGTCGGCATCGGAGGTCGCCGCGGTGACCGGAATCTCCCGCCCCACCGCCCAGCGCTACCTGTCGCACATGGTCCGCGACGGTCTCGCGCACCTGGAGTTCCGCTACGGCGCGGCCGGCCGGCCGGAACACCGCTACCGCGCGACAGGCTGACCCCGGGCGGGACGCCGCAGGCTCCGCCACGTGTCGGCGTGTGGCTTTCCGTTCCGCGAACGTTCAGCCGGAGGTCCCTGACTCCGCTGTGCTCATGCCATACGTTCTCAGCGGTACGGCTGAGAAGGGGCTATGGGGACACAACGTGCGGTGTTGGCCCGCGGGCTGACCAAGTACTTCGGTGACGTCGTCGCACTCGACGGCGTCGATCTGGATCTGGCGCGGGGGCGGATCCATGGACTGGTCGGGCCGAACGGCGCCGGCAAGACGACTCTGCTCGGCCTCCTGCTCGGACTGGCCGTCACCGACGGCGGCAGTCTTGAGATCCTCGGCAAGCGGGTCGGGCGGATGTTCGCGGCTCCCGGCGGTGTGGCCGGCTTCGTGGACGGACCCGGCCTGTACCCGTCGCTGACGGCCCGCCAGAACCTGGCCGCGCTGGCCGCTCTGAGCGGCAAGGACACCCGGACGGCGCGGACGGCGCGGATCGACCAGGTGCTGGACGAGGTCGGCCTCACGGACGTCGCCGACGACCGGGCCCGCGGCTTCTCGCTGGGCATGCGCCAGCGGCTCGGCCTGGCCGCCGCCCTGCTCACCACACCGAGGCTGCTGGTCCTCGACGAGCCCGCCAACGGCCTCGACCCGGCGGGCAAGAAGCACGTGCACGGCGTCCTGACCCGGCTCGCGAACGAGGGCACCACCGTGGTGCTCTCCAGCCACCGCATGGACGACCTCGAGGCGCTGTGCTCCGAGGTCACCATCCTCGCCTCGGGGAGGGTCCGCTTCTCCGGCCCGCTCAGCACGCTGGCGGGCGAGAACGGCGCGCTCGACTACCGGCTGCTCACCTCCGCGCCGGAGGCCGCGCGCCGGCTGGCCGCCGACACGGCCGGGGTCCGGGTCGTCGCGGACGCCGGGGCCTGGCGCGGCGCCGAGTCGCTGGTCGTCAGCGCGCTGGTGCCGGCCCTCGACGCACTGGTGGCGCGGCTGGTGCGGGCGGACATCGCGGTGCGCGAACTCGCCCCGGTGGTGTCGCCGCTGGAGGCCGCGTTCCTCGCCCTCACCGAACAGCAGGAGGCCGCCCGATGACCGTCATCGTCACCGACGACAAGACCACCGGCACTGGTGCCGGGACCGGCGCCGATCCCGAGGTCCTCGTCGTCCCGGTGACCCGCGCCTACCGGTTCGAACTCGTCAAGCTCGTCTCGCAGTGGCGCATCCGGCTGCTCGTCCTCGCCTGCTGGACCGCGCCGGGGCTGTTCGTCGCCGCGGTCAGCCAGCAGAGCACGCTCCCCACCGACACCCTCTTCGGCCGCTGGATGCACGCCACCGGGTGGGCCGGACCGCTGGTGGTCCTGGGGTTCGCGGGCTCCTGGGCACTGCCGTTGCTGACCTCGGTGGTCGCGGGCGACGTCTTCGCCGCCGAGGACCGGCTGGGCACCTGGCGCCATCTGCTGGTGGCGGTCCGGTCGGCCCGCCGGATCTTCGCGGCCAAGGCCCTGGCCAGCCTGACCGTCGTGCTGCTGCTGGTGGCCGGGCTGCTTGGCTCCAGCACGGTCGGCGGGCTGCTGGCGGTCGGCGACCAGCCGCTGGTCGGCCTCGACGGGCACCTGCTCACCTCCTCGGACGCGCTCCGGAACGTCCTGCTGGCCTGGGCCTGCGCGCTCGCGCCCACGCTGGCCCTCGCCGCGATCGGCCTGCTCGGCTCGGTCGTGCTGCGGCGCTCCCCGATGGGGCTGCTGCTGCCCGCGCTGGTGGCGGTCGCGATGCAGCTGGCCCAGATGCTGCCGCTGCCGGTGGCGCTGCGGCTGGCCCTGCCCGGCTACGCCTTCATCGCCTGGCACGGGCTGTTCACCGGCCCGGCGCACTCCCGTGAGCTGCTGATCTCGGTCGCGGTCAGCCTGGTGTGGGTCGTGGTCGTGACGGCGCTGGCCCACCAGCTGTTCGTACGGCGGGACTTCACCAACGCGACCGACGACGGCATCGGGCGCCGCGTGCTCGCGGTCGCCGTGCTGCCGCCGGTCGGACTGCTCGCCCTCGCCTTCGGCGCGGTCGCCGTCGCGACGCCGTCCCTGGGCTCCGGGATCACGCAGGACAAGGTGCAGCGGTCGGTGGCGACCGCGTTCGCCCACCTCTACCGCCTGCAGACGGAGCAGCTCCACCGCCCCGCCGTCACCGAGGCGCAGCTGCGGGTCACCGCGGCGTGCGACCGCAGCGACGGCCAGGCCGACCCGGAGGGTCCTGGCAACGACTGGCGCTGCGTCGTCAGCTGGCACCTCCCCGGCGCCGCGGCTCCGGGGACGGCCGTCTACCAGCTGGACGTCACCTCGGACGGTCGGATCGAGGCCGACGGCGACGGACCGAAGGACGTGAACGGCTACTTCCTGGTGCGGACCCCGACCGGGGACGCACCGAACCCGCTGTGGCAGTTCGACGGTGACGTCGAACTGGTCCCCACTTCCCAGAACGGATGAACCCATGCAGGTAACACGTCGTCGCCGAGGGACCGAGAAGCGGCAGTTCGACTTCCTGGGCAGGCCGGTCAGCCGTCGGGCGACACTGGTCACCGCCTGCGTCACCGCCCTCGCCGTGGCCGCCACCGGCACCGCGTTCGCCGAGACGCACCAGTTCGGCACCGAGCAGGTCGGCCAGGTGACCGCCAAGGGCCAGGTCATCTCCAGCGACCAGTACCTCGCCCCGTACGGCACCCGCCTGGTTCTCAACGACGGCAAGATCATGTCGTCGTCGGTCAGCCCGGACGGCGGCCACCTCGCGGCCTCGGTCACGGACGGCGACGCGGCGCTGGTGGTCGTGGACCTCAAGAGCGGCCAGGTGCGGCAGCGGATCGGCAGCGCCGCGGTGGACGACCTGCGCATCAGCAGCAGCGCGGTGGGCCAGGAGGGCCCGACGTACTCGCCCGACGGCTCGCAGCTGTGGCTGGGCCAGACCGACGGCTACACCAGGTTCACCGTGAACGCCGACGGCACCCTGTCCAACCCGGTGGCCGTTCCGATCCCGGCCGACGGACCCAAGCACGCGCTGGTGGGCGCGGCGGTGTTCTCGGCCGACGGCTCCACCGTGTACTCCGCCGTGAACGGCCAGAACCGGGTGGTCGCCATCAACGCCGCGACCGGGGCCGTGGAGCAGAGCTGGGCGGTGGGCAACGCCCCGCGCGGCATCGTCCAGGTCGGCGGCAGGCTCTACGTCAGCAACGAGGGCGGGCGTCCGGCCAAGGCCGGCGACTCCACGCTCAACTCCTACAACACCCAGGTGCCGGCCAGTCCGGTGACCGGGGCCACCACCACCGGCACGGTCAGCGTCATCGACCTGGCCAAACCCTCCGCCGCGGTCCGCAGCATCGAGGTCGGCCTGCACCCGACCGCCGTGTACGCCGCGCACGGGGCGGTGTTCGTCACCAACACCGCCGGCAACAGCGTCTCCGTCATCGACACCGCCCGCGGCAGGGTCGTGCAGACCATCGCCACCCAGCCCTGGCCGGAGGCGTCGGTGGGCTACGAGCCCGACGCGGTGACGCTGACCGCCGACGGCCACCTGCTGGTGACGCTGGGCCGCGCCAACGCGGTCGCCGTCTACCGCTACACCGGCCCGCAGCAGCCGGTCAGCTACGTCGGCCTGCTGCCGACGGACTACTTCCCCGCGGAGATCACCACCGTGGGCAAGCAGGTCGTGGTCTCCAACACCCGCGGCATAGACGCGCTCCGGCCCACCAACAGCGCAGGCCACGGCACCCATGACACGACGTCCAGCCTGACCCGGTTCACCCTGCCCAGCGACCGGGTCATCAGGTCCGAGACCGCCAAGGTCTTCCAGCAGAACGGCTGGACCAACGGCGCGGTCGCGCTGGCCGCCAAGGGGAACAGCAAGGCCGAGCCGGTCCCGGTCCCGGCGCGGATCGGCGCACCCTCGACGATCAAGCACGTCTTCCTGATCGTCAAGGAGAACCGCACCTACGACCAGCTCTTCGGCGACATGGCGCAGGGCAACGGCGACGCCGCGCTGGCGCAGTTCGGCGAGAACGTGACGCCCAACCAGCACGCGCTGGCCCAGCAGTTCGGGCTCTACGACAACACCTACGACATCGGCACCAACTCCGCCGAGGGCCACAACTGGCTGATGCAGGCCGACGACCCGGAGTACACCGAGTCCTCGGCCGGTGAGTACCTGCGCAGCTACGACACCGAGGACGACGCGCTCGGCCACCAGGAGTCCGGCTTCCTGTGGACCGGCGCGCAGGCGGCCGGCAAGAGCGTGCGCGACTTCGGCGAGTTCCAGCAGTTCCTCACCAAGCCGGCCACCGCGAGCTGGCAGAACCTGTACTGCGACGCCAAGACCATGGACGCGACGGGGCAGGGCACCGCCTACCCCCTGGACTCCTCCTCGCCGATCCCCTCCCTCAACAGCGTGTCGGTGCCCGGCTTCCCGAAGTTCGACACCAGCGTCCCGGACCAGTACCGCTACGAGATCTGGAAGCAGGACTTCCAGAAGAACGGTCCGGCGAACCTGAACATGTTCTGGCTCTCCAGCGACCACACCGGCGGTCCGGCCGGCCCGGCCGCGCAGGTCGCCGACAACGACCTGGCGACCGGCAAGATCGTCGACGAGATCTCGCACAGCAAGTACTGGAAGGACTCGGCGATCTTCGTGGTCGAGGACGACTCGCAGGCCGGCCTCGACCACGTCGACGGCCACCGGGCCCCGATCCAGATCATCAGCCCCTGGGCCCAGCACGGCGTCGTCGACGACCACTACTACACGCAGATCACGATGATCCGGACCATCGAGCAGATCCTCGGGATCCACCCGATGAACCAGAAGGACAGCGCGGCCACGCCGATGACCGCGGCCTTCACCAGCAAGCCGAACAACACGCCGTTCACCGCGCTGCCCAACCGGACCTCGCTGACCGACGGCCTGTCCACCCCGCCCAGCTGCGGCGTGGACACCCCGGCGCCGCAGGACCCGCACGCGGCGGCCGTACCGGCGACGACTGCGGTGCCGGCGGCGGAGAAGTCGGTCGCGGCGCAGTGGACCACCTGGAAGTCGCACCAGCGGCTGACCGGCCCCGACGCGGTGCCCGACTACGCGAACCCGGCCCAGATGAACCACCTGACCTGGTACGAGACGCACAACTGGAAGCAGCCCTACCCCGGCGAGAGCAAGATCTTCGCACCGAACGACGTCCCCGGCGCGTACATCCCCTCCTCCGACACCGACGGCTGATCCGGCCGCACCACCCGGGCGCGGCCGGACAGATCCTAGTCGTGGGTCGGCGCCTGGGTGGTGCAGCTCAGCGGGCCGCTGCTGGGAACGAGCCGTTCCACCGAGCCGGGGCGGCCCCCGCTGACCGCCAGTTGGGCGGCGTTGAGGTAGCCGATGAACAACTGCTTGCCCGCGGGCACGGCCGAGGGGGTGAACACCAGCTCGACCCTGCCGTTGCTCAGCCGCTGGCCCTGCATGACCTTGTCGATGCCGGGACCCTGGCCGTGGTCGAGGCTCGGATCGTCACTGGGCCCCTTGCAGAATTCTCCGACCTTGATGATGACCGGGAGCCCGGCCTCGGCCAGGGCCGCCTGGAGCCCGGCGTGGTCGCTGAAGTACTTGGCCTTGTCCCAGCTGACGTGGACCGTGCCGTCGGTCTTGGAGTCGACGCTGTACGCGGCGGTGTGGATGTGCACCGCGCCCGCCCCGGTACTGTCCCCGGCCGCGGGCGGCGCGCTGGGCGGGTTGGCGTAGTCGCTCACACCGAGGGCCAGCCCGGCCGCCACCGCGGTGGCGACGGAGATCCTGGCCAGGCCGCGGCGGCGGGCCCGGCCCCTTCCCGCCGCGACGATCCGTTCGGCCGGGGTGTCCATGGTGACGCTGCTCATGGACTGCCTCAGGGCGTCCAGGACCTCCGCGGTCCCGGGGGTGTCCTCGTTCGTCTTGTCCAGGCTCATGGCCTGACCTCCAGATTGTCGGTGCTCACGAACTGGCCGCGCAGGGTTGCGACGGCCCGGGCCAGATGGGCGGTGACGGTTCCGGGGGCTATCCCCAGAGCCGTGGCCGTGGCCTTGGTGTCGAGGTCGAGGAAGACCCGGAACGCGATCACCTCGCGCTGCCGCTCCGGCAGGCCGCGCAGCGCGGCGAGCAGGGCCGGGTCCAGCACGGTGTCCGCCCCGCCGGGATCGGGGACCGCCTCCAGGGCCTCGGGGACGAGATCGACCACGACCTCACGGCGCCGTCTTCGCCACCACGACACCCGGGTGTTGAACGCGGTCCGCACCACCCATGCACGCGGCGCGGGATGGCGACGCACCACGTGCCACGACGTCCAGGCACGGGTGAAGGCCTCGGCGACCAGGTCCTCGGCCAGCTGCCGATCACCCACTCCGGCCAGGACCGCCCGCAGGCACATGTCCCGGTTCACCTCGTAGAACTCGCTGAACTCCAGCTGCTTCACACCCCCTCAACGCTTGGGGGCGCCGATCCGCTTACTTCTCCCCAGCGTCTACGACGTTGTAGACAATGGAATCGCCACCCTGCGATCATGGGCCGCATGAGCGCCTGGGTGCTGTTCCTGACTGTGTTCCTGGCCTGTGCGGTGGAGGCCGTCGAGGCGCTGACGGTCGTCCTCGCGGCGGGGACCGCACGGCACTGGGGCTCGGCGCTGCAGGGGATGTTCGCGGCGCTGGCCCTGCTGGCGGTGACGGTGGCCGCGCTGGGGCCGGCCGTCGGGTCGATTCCGCTGGTGCCGCTGCGCCTGGTGGTCGGCGCGCTGCTGCTGGTCTTCGGGCTGCAGTGGCTGCGCAAGGCCATCCTGCGCGGCTCCGGCCACAAGGCCCTGCACGACGAGGACCGTGCCTACCGCAGGGAGCTCGCCGCCGCGCAGGCCGCCGGCACCGGCGGCCGGGGACGTGTGCACGACTGGTACGCCTTCACCGTGGCCTTCAAGGGCACCTTCCTGGAGGGCCTCGAGGTCGCCTTCATCGTGGTCACCTTCGGCGCCAACCAGCACGACCTGCCGGTCGCGGCCCTCGGCGCCGCGGCTGCGGTGGCCGTGGTCGCCGCCCTCGGCGTCGCCGTCCGCGCACCGCTCGCCAGGGTGCCCGAGAACACCGTGAAATTCGTCGTCGGCACCATGCTCACCTCCTTCGGGCTGTTCTGGGCCACCGAGGGCACCGACGCCCACTGGCCCGGAGGCGACGCCGCGCTGCTGGCCGTGGTCCCCGCCACCGCGCTGCTCGCCCTGGCCTGCACCGGCCTGCTGCGCCGAACCGAAGGACGCACCCTGTGAACGCACACCCGGTGAACGCCGTCCGCTCCTTCGCCCGGTTCTGGTACGGCTTCGTGGTCGGTGACGACTGGCGCACCGCGCTCGGCGTCGCGCTCGGTCTGGCCGCCACCGCGGGCCTGGTGCAGGTCGGCGTCAACGCCTGGTGGCTGCTGCCGGCGGCGGTGGCGGCCGTGCTCGGCCTGTCCGTCCACCGCGCCGCGCGGGGCCCGGACCGGGGCCCCGGCGGCGCTCCGAAGGAGAAGTAGCCCGCCGGGGCCGGGACTTCGAGGGTCCGATCCGCTCGGCGGGCGGTCGGCTCAGCGGACGGGCAGGGCTTTGGTGCCCTCCTCGCGGACGGCCTGGAGCTTGTTCGGGTTCAGGCCGAGCAGGTCCAGGATGGTCGGGGCGATCTGGGTGGTGTGCACCGGAGCGTTGTCGACGACCTGGTCCGGCACGCCGGCGCCGGAGACGACCAGCGGGACGTCGAGGTCGTCGGCGTGGGCGCCGCCGTGCTCGGCGACCTTCTTGGTGCCGCCGGTGTAGACGACGCCGTACTGGGCCACGCCGTAGACGTCGGGGACCCGGGCGTCGCCGGGCTTGACGCCGAAGTAGCGGGCCGCGTCGGCGCCCGCGTAGGCCTTGGTCAGGCCGCTGTGGGTGAAGGCCTTGGGGTTCTTGTTGATGTCGGTGCCGGTGCCGCTCTGCGCGAGCAGGTAGTCCTTGGCGAAGTCGGTGGCGGCCTTGGAGCGGTCGGAGAGCCAGAGCAGCATCGCGTCGTCGTCCACGGCATGGACCACCAGGGTGGGCGCGGAGGGGTGGAGCTTCTTCCAGGCGGCGTTCAGCCCGTCCAGCAGCGGGCCGTCGTCGACCCGGGTCAGCGCGGTCGGGTCGGTGGGGGACTGGCCGTGCTTGGCGGACAGGATGATCGTGGTGCTGCCCTGGAGGTGCTGCTTGCGGATCTCGGCGGTGAGCGCGCCGATCTGGGCGTTGACGTAGTCCAGGTTGCTCTGCAGCAGCGGTCCGGGGACGTCCTTGGCGGTGTAGCCGCCGGCCAGGCCGTCCGAGCTGGGCAGCTTCTCGGCGGTGGAGACCGACTGGAGGTTGAGGCCGAAGACGGCCGGGGTGCCCACCTTGTGGGTGCGGGAGTGGTCGTAGCCGTCGATCTCGTTGAGGACGGCCTGCACCTTGTAGCTGTCGTACTGCTGGGTGGCCTTGTTGTCGGTGGTCCAGTCGTTGCCGGCCGGGTAGCCCAGGGCGTCGGAGTTGATCTCGGGGGTGAACAGGTCCTGGATGCCGGTGCCGGACGGGCCGTTGAGGATCTCGTAGGCCGCGTGCTTGTCGGACCAGGCGGTGCGGAGCCCGGCCTGGCGGGCGACCTCGAAGACGGTGTTCACCTGGAGGTAGGAGTGCGGGTAGACCGGCTTGCAGGTCTTGGGGTCCACCGGGAGGGCGGCCGGGTTGATCAGTGCGGTGGGGTTGCCGGTCATCGACAGGATGCTGCCCGGGAGGTTCTTCAGGCCCTGGCCGGCGTCGATGGAGGTCTTGTCGAGGTCCAGGTCCTCGGTGAGGTCGACCTCGACGCCCGGCTTGACGCCCTTGCAGTGGGTGGTGCCGGCCGGGAGCAGGGCGGCGTTGTAGGTGTCGTCGTAGTAGATCCCGGTGGTGCCGGGGCCGCCGCCGGTGACCTGGGCCACCATGCCGGGGAAGCTGTCGGAGGGGTTGGTGGTCTGGGCATGGGTGTAGTCCACGCCGCCGCGCACCAGCTTGGCCAGCGCCGAGGACGGGTGCTTGGCCAGGTACCAGGCCAGGTCGGACTGGTGCAGGCCGTCCACCGAGACCAGCAGCACATGCTTGGCGGCGGCCTGCGGACCGGCCTTGCCGGCCGGAGCCGAAGGAGCGGCGCTGGCCTGGGCCAGGAGGGCCGCGCCGAGCAGCCCGGTGGTGCTGAGGACGGTGGCCAGGCGGAGATGACGGCGGTTCATGGGGCTCCTCGGATCTCTGGCAGGGACCCGGACCGGATGGGGCCCTGCGCTTCGGCGTGATCCTGACGTGCCCGCAGCTCCGGCGGCAGGGGTGCCCCGGAGTGTTCGCACAGCGTTCGCGCTCCCGCACCCGGCGCGACACCGGCGCGCTGACAAGTTGCGCTTGTTACCTCAGTGTTAGGTCGCCCGTGGCACTGTGGAGGGTTCGTCGGCGCGGGTTCGGGTCAGGGCTTCCTGCCGACGGCGGCGAGGATGCTCACCCGGTTCGCTTCCGGTGCGGGTTCGCCGTCGGGGCGCCAGAACGGGCACAGCACCAGGCCCGGATCGAGCAGGTCCACCCCGGTCAGGAACTGGCCCACCTGCTCGCGGGTGCGCAGGTTCATCCCGGTGGGGACCTTGCTGTAGGCCACCCCGACGCCGGTCACCTCCTCGTCGGTCAGCACCTCGTCGGTGACATGGCTGAGGACGACGTAGCTGCCGGAGGGCAGGGCGTCGATCAGCGCGGCCACGATCTCGCCGGGCCGCTCGCTGTCCTTGAGGAAGTGCAGGACCGCGACCAGCAGCAGGGCGACCGGGCGGGTGAGGTCGAGGGTCTCGGTCACCTCGCGGGCGGCCAGGATCTGCTCCGGCTCGCGCAGGTCGGCCTGCAGCACCCGGGTCACGCCGTGCCCCGGCCCGGACATGAGCGCGCGGGCGTGGGTCAGCACGATCGGGTCGTTGTCGACGTAGACCACCCGGGCCTCGGGATCGGCCTGCTGGGCGACCTGGTGGGTATTGCCCGCGGTGGGGATGCCCGTGCCGATGTCGAGGAACTGGTCGATGCCGAGTTCGGCCAGGGTGCGTACGGCGCGCTGCAGGAACGCCCGGTTGGCGCGGACCGCGGTGCGGCCTCCCTCGCCCATGGCCAGGATCTTCTCACCGGCCTCGCGGTCGGAAGGGAAGTGGTCCTTGCCGCCGAGCAGGAAGTCGTACACCCGCGCCGGGTGCGGTATCTCGGGGTGCAGGTTGGTCGGCTCCGGGAAGCGTGTGTCGACCTCGGTCATCCAGTTCTCGGACACGGAACGGCCGGCCTTCCTCTCGCGGTGCTGTCGTGATCGCTGGGGATCAGCCTAACCGCGGCGGAGAAGGGCCGACTGATAACCCGTCAACTGGCCGGCTGGTCGGCCAGGTCCTCCAGGAAGTCGGCCGGCGGGGCGAAGAAGAGCGTTCCGGTGACCGCGGTGGAGAAGTCGAGGATCCGGTCGTGGCTGGTGGGGCCGTCGCCGAGGAACATGTGCCGCAGCATCTCCTCGGTGACCTCCGGGGTGCGGGCGTAGCCGATGAAGTAGGTGCCGAACTCGCCGCTGCCGGGGCTGCCGAAGGGCATGTTGTCGCGCAGGATCTTCCGTTCGGTGCCGTCCGGGTCGGTGATGGTGTTGAGGACGACGTGCGAGCCGGGGGTGTCGAGCTCCAGGTTGGTGAGCTTGCGCCGTCCGATGATCTGCTCCTGCTGCTCGACCGGGAGCCGGTTCCAGGCGTCGAGGTCGTGCAAGTACTTCTGCACGACCACATAGGAGCCCCCGGCGTAGGCCGGGTCCTGCTCCCCGACCAGGACCGCGTCGGCGGCCTCCCGGCCCACCGGGTTCTCGGTGCCGTCGACGAAACCGAGCAGGTCGCGCTGGTCCAGGTAGCTGAAACCGGCGACCTCGTCGGCCACGGCGACATGGCCGCGCAGCCGGTTCATGATCTCTGTGCCGAGCGAGAAGCAGAGGTCCTGCCGGGTGGCCCGGAGGTGGAGCAGCAGGTCGCCCGGTGTGGCCGGGGCGTGGTGGCGGGCGCCGCGCAACTCCCGGAAGGGGTGCAGCTCCGCGGGCCGCGGGCGGTCCACCAGCCGGTCCCAGGCCTCGGAGCCGATTCCGGCGACAACGCTGAGCTGCGCGTCCGGGTATCCGAAACCGATGGCGCGCCGCAGGCCCGCGAGGTCCGCGAGCAGTTCCCGGACGGCGGGTTCGCCGCCCGGGTCGACGGTGAGGACGAGGAAGAGCGAGGCGCGGGTCAGCGGACTGAGCACGGGCTGGGGCACGGGCTGGGGCGTGGGCGCAGGCGTAGGCATGGTCAGCATCCTGGCACGGCCGCCGGCCACAACTGCTGATGACCAGACCGGAAATGATGATGGACCAGGATCTTGACACGCTTGACGATTATTGGTGATATCTGATGCATCGCATTCGATTATGTTTGGATTTGGGGCCAGGGGGAGTCCGATCGCCATCCAGTGAGTGCGAAAGTGTGCTGGAACCGAGGAGGACTCAATGAAGAGACCCATACGCGGCTGGCTGGCCGCGTTCACCGGCGGACTCCTGATCGTGGCCGCGGCGGCCGTGACCGGAGCCCCGGCGGCCCAGGCGGAGGACAACGGGGTGGGTGCCAAGCCCCTTCTCGGATGGAGCAGTTGGAGCTTCGTCCGGTCCCACCCGACCGCAGCGGTGATCGAGGCGCAGGCCAAGGCGCTCAAGGACAGCGGCCTGGCGAAGAACGGGTTCGTCTACGCCAACGTCGACGACTTCTGGTACCACTGCCCCGGCGGCCAGGGTCCTGACGTCGACAGCTACGGCCGCTGGGTCACCGACGAGACCACGTTCCCGCCCAGCGGCAGCGAGAACGGCATCCAGGTCGTCGCCGACTACGTGCACTCGCTCGGCCTGAAGTTCGGCATCTACGTCACCCCGGGCATCTCCAAGCAGGCGGTGGCCCAGAACACCGCCATCCAGGGCACCAGTTACCACGCCGACGACATCGCGACCACCAAGAACGAGGCCAACTACAACTGCGGCGGCATGGTCGGGATCGACTACAGCAAGCCCGGCGCCCAGGCGTTCACCAACTCCTGGGCCGACCAGTTCGCTGGCTGGGGCATCGACTACCTCAAGATCGACGGTGTCGGCACCTCCGACCAGCAGGACGTGCAGGCCTGGTCGGACGCCCTGCGCCAGACCGGCCGCCCGATCCACCTGGAGCTGTCCAACAACCTGGACATCAACAACGCCGCACTCTGGAACAAGCTGGCCAACGGCTGGCGCACCGGCGGTGACATCGAGTGCTACTGCGGCCCGAACGGCAGCAGTTACCCGCTCACCAGCTGGTCGTCCATCTCCTCCCGCTTCGACCAGGTGGCCGCCTGGGCCCCGTACGGCGGTCCCGGCGGGTACAACGACTACGACTCGCTGGAACTCGGCAACGGCGCCAACGACGGCCTCAGCTACGACGAGCGCAAGACCCAGATGAGCCTGTGGTCGCTGGCCGCCTCGCCGCTCATCATCGGAACCGACCTCACCCACCTGGACCCCACCGACCTCGGCCTGCTCAAGAACACCGACGTCCTCGCCGTCGACCAGGACGGCATCGACGCCCACCGGGTCTCCAGCGGGTCCGGCAGCCAGGTCTTCGCCAAGACCGAACCGAACGGCGACGTCCTGGTCGGCCTGTTCAACACCGGCTCCGGGTCCCGGCTGGTGTCCGCCACCGCAGCCGCGCTCGGCCTGCCCGCCGCGGCCGACTACTCCCAGCGGGACCTGTGGAACCACACCACCACCGAGACCGCCGGCACCGTCGCCGCTGCGGTACCCGCGCACGGGGTGGCGCTCTACCGGGTCAGCCCCCTGGAGCAGGCCTCCAGCACCCTTCCGCCCAGCACCGTGCTCACCCTCGGCGGACTGGACGCGCCGACCCAGACCTCGCCCGCCGCGGTCGTCGAGACCTTCACCGACTACGGCGCGAACCAGGTCAAGAACGTCCGGCTCTCGCTCGGCGCGCCCAAGGGGGCCACCGTCGCTCCGGCCTCGCCGGTCACCTTCGGCTCCGTACCGCCCGGCGGCACCGCGCAGTACGGGTTCACCGTGACCGTGCCGCCGACCTCCGCCGCCTTCGACACGGCGGCGGTCACCGGCACCGTGACCTACAAGCCGCGCTCCGGCAGGAGCGAGCAGGCCACGAGCAGCGGCACCGCGGCGGTCGGCAAGCCGGTGGCGGCACCGTTCAAGACCTTCGGGTCCACCACGGCCGGCTACGGCCAGTCGGGCACCCAACTGGGCATCAGGGCCCAGGGATCCGACGTCTACGGCGGCACCAACGAGTACGGCGCGATCTACCGGCCGGGCGCCGAGCACGACGGCTCCACGACGATCGTCAAGGTGACCGCGCAGACCAACACCGACCCGTGGGCCAAGGCCGGGATCATGGTCCGCAACGACATCACCAACGCCTCGGGCTCACCCGGCTTCGTCATCCTTGCCACCACCCCGGGCAACGGCTACGCCCTTCAGTGGGACAGTGACGCCAACGGCCAACTCGACTCCAACACGTCGAAGGGCACGGCCAGTTACCCCTCCTGGCTGAAGCTGGTGCGCTCCGGCACCAGTTACACCGGCTACTGGTCCACCGACGGCAGCACCTGGAACACCGTCGGCACCGTCACCGTCCCGCAGGCGGCGGCGTCCCAGGACGTCGGCGTCTTCGCCACCGCGCACTCCGCGGGCACGACCGGCGAGGCCGACTTCGACGCCTTCTCCACCAGCTGACCGGATGACCGGATCGCACCGGTCCTGACGCTGCTGCGCCGCCCCCTCCGTGCTCCCCAGGTCCCGACCTGGAGCACGGGGGGTGCGGCGTTCCCTGTTCCTTCGTGCTGGGGCGAAAATCGCTTGACCTGGCCTCGGGTGGGCGCTGCACTGTGGCGGGACACCACGGGTCGTGGTGCCAGGAATCCACGGGAAGGCGGCGGCAGCAGCGATGGAGATCCGTTCCACGACCGACCAGGACCTCGATGTCTTCGTCGACACAGTTTTCGCCGCGTTCGGACGCTTCCCGGAGACCCCGAACGAGGGCGGCGGCGGGGTCTGGTGGTCCGCGCTGGAGATGGACCGCAACCTGCTGGCCGTGGCGCCGGGCGGACGTCCCGTCGGCACGGCGGGTGCGTACTCCTTCGAGCTGACCCTGCCCGGCGAGGTCCTCGTCCCGGCCGCCGGGGTGACCGCCGTCGGCGTCCTGCCCTCGCACCGACGCCAGGGCGTGCTCAGCGCGATGATGCGGCATCAGCTGACCGAGCTGCGGACCCGGGGCGAGTTCCTGTCCGTGCTGCTGGCCTCCGAGGCGCTGATCTACCGCAGGTTCGGCTACGGGCCGGCCACATACACGCAGCGGCTGACGGTCCCGCGCCGCCGCGCCGCCTTCGCCCGGCCCCGGGCGCAGGGGGTGGGCGACGGTACCGGCTCGGGCGTCGGCCCGGCGACCGGCTCGGGCGCCGGCTCGGTCGAGCTGCTGCGGCGTGCCGAGTGCGGCGAGATCCTGGAGGAGGTCTACGACCGCTACCGCCGGGCCCAGCCCGGCGCGCTGTCCCGGCCGCACCGCTGGTGGGCCCGCGGCGCGGGGCAGCCCCCGATCTCCACCGCGCCGCGCTACGTCGCTGTCCACCGCGACGCCGACGGCGTCCCGGACGGGTACGCCAGCTACTCGCTCGGCGAGGCCGAGACCCTGACGGTCGATGAGACCATCGCCACCGACGACGCCGTCTTCACCGCCCTGGCCCGGTTCGTGCTCGACCACGACCTGGTGGCCGAAGTCGTGTTCAAGCACCTCCCGACCGAGCACCCGCTGCGCTGGCAGCTCCAGGACTTCCGCGCCGGCCAGGTGACCAACAGCACCGACTGGCTCTGGGTACGGCTGCTGGACGTCCCGCGTGCGCTGACCGCGCGCGGCTGGTTCACGGACGGCGAACTCGTCCTGGACGTCGACGACCCGTTCCTGGGCGAGCACGGCCGCTACCTGCTGACCGTCCAGGACGGCAAGGCCGACTGCGTCCCCACGGACCGCGAGCCCGACCTGTCCCTTGACGTGAGCGACCTGGGCTCGATCTACCTCGGCGGCACCGCCCCGACCACCCTCGTCCGCGCCGGCCACATCCAAGCCCACCACCCGGACGCGGCAGCCCGCGCCGACACCCTCTTCCGCGCCGACCGCCCCCCACACTGCCTGCACTGGTTCTGAGGAGGGGGTGTTTCCTTCCTGCCTGGGTGGTGGACTTCAGGGAGACCATGTCCGTGGCTGGTCCGTCTCGCGCCGCAGCACGGGCCGCTGACAAGCTGTCAGGCATTCCACGACGGTCGCGCCGGCCCCGGAGTCCGAGTGGACTTCGGCGACGATCCGTGCTGCCCCCGACCAACTGCCGCACCTGCGACAGGACCCCACGGCGGTCCCGAACGGCTCCTCGGCCGCCCCGGAACGGCGGGCATCCGCCGTCATGACCGGTCGCCAGCGTGCTCGGCGCAGACGACAACGGCCCAGACCAGCGGGTGGCCCGGTCGTTCCTCGGTCGTCACGTGACCGTCGGGGCTCAGCCTGCCGTCGTCCCGGCCGCAGACGATGCATGCGCGTTCGTGGAGCTGCCCGTCGCTGTACTGCTGCGTCACCTGCTTCTGGGCCTGTGGCACAACGAACCCCCATTCCATAACTGTCTGAATGCGACGTTACGGAGGGCCAGCTGCAACTGACCGTGCTGTGAGCACGGCCGTGCTCACAGCACGGATCAGAGCAAGCCCATGCGCCCGGCCAGTGCCTCGGCCTGGCGTGCGTGCGTGGCCCGAGCCCGGCGCATCAGGCCCACCGTCATGTCCCGGGCCGCCGCAGTGCGCACCATGTCCTCCGGCGCCACTTCCTCGGCCTGCAGGAGCTGCAGGAGCACGGCGGCATCTTCACGGCGCAGGTCGTAGCAGCGTGCGACCTCGATCAAGTGCGTGAACGAGCGCTCCAAGGAGGGCATCCAGCTCATGTCGATGCTGTCGGCACGCCGCAGCGCATCGGCCGCCTCGCCCGCCTCCATCTCGATGCTCACCAGATGCAAGGCCACGTTCGTCGGCCCGAAGACCGTCCACATGATGTTGCCCTCACCGGCCCGCCTCGCTGCTGGTGCCGCCACCTCCAGCAACCGGTCGCGGGCCGTCCACCAGTCCCTGCGCCGCGCACAGGCCACGACCGAAACCAGGTGCAGCGCGCCCTGCATCGCCGCGAACCGGACATCCCCGTTCGCCACCTGCGGTTGGAGCTGCTCGGCGCCCCGGACTGCGGTCTGCTCTGCTCCGTCCGCGTCACCGGCAGCCAGCAGAACGTGCCCGAGATTCCATTGGGCGGCGGCGATCCGCAACGGGTCGTCGGCGTCCTCGGCGGCGCGCATCGCACGGTCCGCCGCCATCATCGACAGGTCCACCCGTCCGGTTCGGCGCAGGTATGAACGCAACAGGAAGTACATGTCGGCAGCGATCCGCAGCACCTCCCGGCGCTCGCCGGGGTCCGCGTCCGTGCGGTGCGCGTGGTCCGCGTGCTCGACGTCGGCGATCAGCGCGGGCAGTACCTCGGCAGCGTCCGTGAAGCGCGTCGGCGAGGACTGCCAGGAGCGCCATGCAGACTCCACCCGCTCGCGCAGCAGTCGGGGTTCGACCGGCCTGGTGTTGGGTGCAGGGCCGCATCCCATGAGAGCTCGGGCAATCGCTGGGGCGGCCGTGTCCGAGGGCTTCGCCGCGGAGACGGTGGTCTCGGCGAGGAGGGCAGCGGTGGGCACACCGAGCTCACGGGCGATCTGGTGCAGAACGCCGATTGTCGGGATGCGCAGGCCCCGCTCGATCTGCGAGTAGTAGTCGACGGAGATCCCGACGAGCCCGGCCACGACGTCCTGGCGGCGCGGGCCGCGGTAGTGGCGGATGCGGTCGCCGATGGGTAGGTCCATGGGCGTCTCCGTTTCTTGGTAACAGCCCGGAACAGCCAGGGTAGGGGCGTTGGTGACGCAGTGTCTCCGATCTGCTGATCCATGTGACAGGGTGGGTGTTCGACCGGATGAGGGGGTTGGCATGTCTGGGTTCAAGCTCGTGCTGTGGGACGTGGACCACACACTCATCGCGTCCGGCGGGGTGGGCAGCGAGATCTCCCGGCAGGCGTTCCAAAGGGTCACCGGGAGGCCCCAGCAGTATCACCCGCGTGTGTCCGGTCGCACCGAGCGGGCGATCCTCGCCGAATCTCTGAAGCTCCACGGCCTGCACACGGCTGACTATGCGTTTGAGGACTACGCCTACGCACTCGCCGAGGGGTACCTGCAGCGCGCAGTGGAGCTGCGCGAGCGCGGCCGAGCACTGCCGGGGGCCGCCCTGGCGCTTGGTGCCGTCGCCAGGCTGGACGGAGTGCGGCAGACGGTGGTGTCCGGCAATGTCCGCCGGGTCGCGCAGACGAAGCTCGCCGTGTTCGGCCTGGACCGGCACATCGACTTCGACCTCGGCGGGTACGCGGAGGACTCGGACGATCGCGCTGATCTCGTCCGCGCCGCCTACAAGCGCGCCACCGAAAGTGAGGGCCCGGCCTACGGCATGGGTGAGCTGCTCGTCATCGGCGATACCCCGTCGGACATCGAGGCAGCGCACACCGCGGGTGCGGCAGCTGTCGGGGTGGCGTCCGGCGAGTCCAGCGAGGACGACCTGCGGCAGGCCGGCGCGGACGCGACACTGCCTGGTCTGACCGACACCCAGGCAGTCGTCACGCTGATCCGCGACGGGATCACCCGGGCCGGGTGACGGCGGCCGGGCGAATCGCGGTAGGTGTCGGCACCACGGGTGCGGTGGCGGGACGGGGGTAGTCGAGAGTTCTGATCACCGTGTCTCCGTCATCCGCAAAGGGGCTGTTCCATGGTCAAGACGCTGCTCATCATCCTGTGCTTCTTCTTTCCTTTCCTCGCCGTGCTGATCAAGGAAGGGCCGAGCCTGCGGGTGCTGTGGGCGCTGCTGCTCCAGCTCCTCGGGCACATCCCCGGGGTGATCTACGGCATCTACCGCATCGTCCAGGACTGAGGCCCGGCCGGCGGCTGCGGGCTACTTGCCGGTTCCCAGGCGGAGGGCGAGGTCGTGGGCCGAGGCGCTGGTGAGGTTGCCGGCGAGGGAGAAGCGGCCGCCGGTGAGCGTGGCCGATACGGAGGGCGCGGAAAACAGCTTGCCGTCGATGACGACGGCGACTTCGTTGCGCGGGCTCGTGGCCGCGGCGGCGGTGGCGGTGAGGGCGGCCAGGCGGGTCCTGTCGGCGGGGCCGAGGGTCAGGTCGACCTCCCAGAAGCCGCTCGGGCCGCTGTTGTCCGCCTTGGCGGAGGTGGCACGGATGTCGGTCATGCCCTTCGCCGGGTCGACGTGGACGCACATCGTGGTGGGGGGCGTGTTCTCCCGCAGGGTGTAACCGCCGCTGCCGCGGGCGCAGGCGTGGAGCGTGACGGAGGTGACCGGCAGCAGGGAGAGCCGGGCGGCCTTCTCGGTCCTGCCGGTGCCCCCCGCGGCGGGCTGCACCAGGTGCACGTGCCGGGTCGCGCCGTCCGCGACGGCGACCCCGGCGGTGGCGACCACGGCGGCGACCACGACGCCGACCCCGGCGCGGGCCATCCGCTGCCGCCGCCGGGCGACCCGCAGGGCACCGTCGGCCAGGCCGATCAGGTAGGGAGCGGCGGTTTCGTCCCCGGTCTCCCGGACGTGGGCGTGCAGGGCATCGTGCAGCAGCGCTTCGTGCAGCGGGTGTTCGGTCGAGTCGTTCATGCGACGGCGCCCCTTCCGGAGGCAGCGGGGGTGGAGGGGCTGGCCGAGGGCCCGGCCTCGGCGAAGGCGGCGCGGAGGGAGGTCAGGGCCTTGTGGGTCTGGCTGCGCACCGTCCCCTGGGTGACACCGAGGATCGTGGCGATCTCAGGGTCCGGCCGGTCCTCGAAGTAGCGCAGCACGATCACCGCGCGCTGGCGTTTGGGCAACTGCCGCAGCGCGGCCATGATGTCCTGCCGCTGGACCACGGTGTCCGCCCAGTCGACGGCGTGCGCGGACGGCTGGTCAGGCAGGGTGTCGGTGACGGTCTCCCGTCCCCAGCTGAGCAGTCGGAAACGGTCCACCTGGGCGTGGTAGATCGCCCGGCGCACATAGGTCTCCGGCTGCTGCCGATCGCGCAGTTGCGACCAGCGCCGGGCGGTGGACGCGAGCGCGGTCTGCAGCAGGTCGCGGCCCTGCTCCCAGTCCCCGGTCAGCAGGTAGGCCGTGTGCAGCAGCGATTTCGACCGTGCCGCCACGAACTCTCGGAACTCGCGTTCCTCGTCGGCGTTCAATGTGTGCCCTCCCTTGTCCCCCGTAAAGACGGGTGCGGAAGGGAGTCCGACTGCCCCGCCGGTCGAACTTTCCCGGCCGCGGCCCGCACGCCCCAGACTCCGAGGGCCTCAGACCTCCAGCGCCCAGCGCACGTACCGCACCTCGGGTGCGAACCCGGCCTTCTCGTAGAGCCTGAACGCCCCACTGGGGTTCGCGGAGTCCACCAGCAGGTTGGCCTTCCCGAAGCCCTGCTCGGCGGCGCTGCGCAGGGCGTGCCCGAGCAGCCCGCCGGCGATGCCGCGCTTCCGGTAGTCCCGGAGCGTCCCGATGATCATGAAGTGCGCGCTGCGCACACCGGTGGCCGCGGTGTCGGCCTCCCAGGACATGGTCACCAGCATCCCCGCCGGGGCCCCGTTCACCGCGTCCCGGAGCAGGAAGCTGACCCCGGGCTGGAACGACTGGTTGGTGATCCTGTTCTTCCAGGCGTCCAGGGGTATCGGCTCAGAACCCCAGTGGTCCTTGAACGACTCGTTCCGGATCATCAGGAACTCCTCGTCGTTCGCCTCCGACCAGGGCTCGACCCGCAGCCCGTCGGGGATCGCCGGGTCGGGGATCGCCTCGCCGAGGGGGTGCCCCATGTGCTGGTAGTAGCGGGCCGGTGCGAAGCCCTGGGCGCGGAAGAGTTCGGCCACGCCGGCGACGTGGTCGGCCTTCTCGACGTCGACCACGAGCTTCAGCGCCGGGTGGTGCAGCGCGTGCAGGGCCTTCGCCGCCGCGACTCCGGCTTCCATGAGCGCGGTGCCGACACCCCGGCGGCGGTAGTCCGGGTGGACCCCGCCGTCCACGAGCATCCGATGGACGTCCTCCGCGAACGGGCGGTAGGTGGTCTTCATGTAGCCGACCATCAGCTCGCCGTCGAAGGCGCCGAGGCTGGCGCGCTCCAGGTCACCGTAGGGGTCGGTCAACTCCTGGAGGGTGTCCTCCTCGTCGTAGTTCTCGCCGGTCCTGTCGACGGCCTCGATGGCGTTGAGCAGGTCGGCCGACGCCTTCGCGTCCCCGGTGGTGAGCGGTCGCCAGGCGAGGGAGGGGGGTTCCACGTACATTCAGCCGACGCTACGCACTGCGCCTGCGGGCTGTCATCCCGTTTTCCGGGCCGGAGGAGTAGCGGCAGGAACTGCCCCCGCCGCTGCCCGGCGCGTAGCGTGTACGGGCATGACGCTGCTGCCGGACCTGCCTCAGAACACGGTGCTGCTCGACCTGTTGCGGGAGCAGGGCGTTCCGGAGGAGCGGGGCACCTACGCCTACGAGGGGTGGCAGCTGCACACCCACCCCGATCTCATCGAGAGACTCGAGGACCTCGCTCCCCACTGGCCGGTGCTGGCGACCTTCGGGGTACCGGTGCTGGCCGCCAAGGGCATCGCCGCGGTCGCCGCCCGCGGAACGGGCATCCTGGTGGTGCGCCTTCCCGAAGCACCGCCCGAACTCCTGGAGCCCGCAGCGCCGTGGGCGCCGCTGACGGATCCGGGCCAGGGCTGGTACTCGGTCTGCCCCTGGCAGAGCGGGCTTCGTTCGGCGGACTCCCAGCGCGAACTGTCCCTGCTGGTCCGGCACGCGCTCACGCATGCGGCGAGCCTGTCGAAGGACGCCGACACCGACTGGCAGGGGCGTCCGGTTCAGGGGGCACCGGGCAAATCCAGCGGCAAGGCCAAGGGCAGGCGGCCGAGCAAGGACCAGGGCAGCCGACAGGGCGGGCGCGGACGCCGGCGCTAGCCGGCGAAGCCTGGCGAAGCTGTTCGCGGAACACGGGGGTCAGGCGTCGGGCCGGGCGCCGCGGGTGGCGCCCGCCGAGGCGGCGACCACGCACAGCACCGCGATCCACTGCGACCAGCGCAGCGACTCCTGGAGGACGACGAGGCCGATGAGTGCGGCCATCGCCGGTTCGAGGCTCATCAGGATGCCGAACACCTGCGGCGGGATCCTGCGCAGTGCCTCCAGATCCAGCGAGTACGGGATCACCGACGACAGCAGGGCCAGGCCGAGCCCCGCCAGCAGGACCCACGGCTGCAGCAGTGCCGTTCCGCTGTCGGCCACGCCGAAGGGCACCACCACCAGGGCCGCGACGGCCATCCCCAGGGCCAGGCCGTTTCCCTCGGTGGTGTGGCGGCCCAGTGCCGCGCCGACCAGGATGTACAGGCCCCAGCAGGTTCCCGCGGCGAGGGCGAACAGAGCGCCGACCAGGTTGAGGTCGCCGCGCCCCTCCATCAGCAGGAGCACACCGCCCGCCGCGAGCAGGGCCCAGACGGCGTCCAGCCATCGCCTCGACCCGGCCAGGGCCACGGCCAGCGGCCCGAGGAACTCGATGGTGACCGCGATGCCCAACGGGAGCCGGGACAGCGCCAGGTAGAAGCACAGGTTCATCACGCCCAGCGTGACGCCGTAGCCGAGCACCACCGTCCAGGTGGACCGGTTCAGACGCAGGGACGGCCGCCACAGCAGCATCAGCACCACCGCCGCGAAGAACAGGCGCAGTGCGACGGTCCCGAAGCTGCCCACCTCGCTGAACAGGTGCTTGGCCAGGGCCGAGCCCATCTGAACGCTGACGATGCCCAGCAGCACCAGCACCGTTGGCGGAATCGCGCCGAGGGCCCGTCCGGCACGTGCGGTATGTCCGGTCTGCTCCGCGTTCATGGTGGCCACGGGTGGATTCTCGACGGTCGGGCCCCGTACGTCACCTGACTTTCGGGTCAGGGCAGGCCCTCCGTTGCCGGGGGACCTGCCCTGACGGTTCAGCGGATCAGTCGAGATCGAGAGCGGTCGGTCACGGGTAGCTGACGACGTTCGACGGCGTGGTGTTGGACGGGGTCGCACCTCCCGTCTGGTTGATCACGTGCGATATCACGCCGACCCCGCCCAGGGACACGGTGAGCAGGTCGTGGAAGTTGACCCCCGCCACGTTCGGGGCTTCGAAGGCGTGGTCCGACACCACCGCCGGATTGACGTTGAAGTAGCAGTAGCTGCCGAGCCCGTAGGCCTGGTGCGAGGTGACGCCGGGCGACACCACGTAGGCGGCGTAGCCGTTGGACGAGCCGTTCATCCAGGCCGCCTGGTTCGGCGGGTCGTAGGGCATCTCGTTCTGCAGGAAGATGGTCTCGCCGCCCTGGCCGTTCCACACCACCTCGTTCTTCTGGTAGTGCTCGACGAACAGTCCGGTCGCCAGCACGTTGTTGCCGTTGACGATCAGTCCGGTGTCGGCGGTGTTCACGGTCCAGCCGACCGTGCCGCCGTTGCCGTGGTCCGCGCGCCAGGCCCAGATGTCGTTCACCAGCGTGTTGTTGGCGTTGACGATCAGGCTGTTGGTGGCCTTGCCTGCGATGTCGCCGCCGATCCGGAAGAACACGTCCTGGACCGAGATCGGGTTGGCCGCGTGGCTGGTCGCCGAGCCCTGGGTGCCGACGGTCAGCAGCGCCGCGGAGTTGGTGGTCCCGGCGTCGAACAGCACGCCGTTGATCCGGACTCCGTCGACATCGCCGACCTGCATGGTGTTGACGCCGCCGGTCGGGATGAGGGTCGGGAACCCGGTGCCCAGGACGACGGTGTTGGGGTTGTTCACATTGAGCGTCTGGTCGATGTTGTAGACGCCGGGAGTGAGGAACAGGCTGCAGCCCTGCGCCAGCGCCGCGTTCATCTGAGCCGCGGTGTTGGACGGGGTCGCCACGAAGAACTGGCTGATCGGCAGCGAGGTTCCGGGGGTCGGCCCGTTCGCCCAGCTGGGACCCGAGGCGTTGGTGCGCAGCGACGGCAGGAACACCCGGTAGGCCCCGGTCGAGTCGACGTACAGGTACGGCACGTCACGCGAGGTCGGGGTGGTGGCCAGGGTGGTCATCGGGGGAGTGGGGAAGCTCTGCGCGGGTGCGCCGGTCACCCCGGAGAACACCATGTTCCACACCGAGCCGCTCCAGCTGCCGAAGCTGCTGTCCTGCGAGTACCACTGCTGCTGGGACACGCTCGACGCCTGCCCGGAGACCTTGGAGTCGGCGATGTAGCCGCCGCTCGCGTAGCCGTAGCTGGCCGGGTAGACCTGCAGTCCGCCGTGGATGTCCATCCGGCGGAAAGGACCGGCCTGGGCGACGGCCCAACGGGTGTTGCCCGCGGACGGGTTGACGGCCAGGTTCTCGGCCGAGCGCCAGAAGTTCTGGGTGGCGTTGCCCGCGTCCGAGGCGTTGAAGGCGTCCACGGTGACGTCGCCGTTGATGGTGACGTCGTCGGGGTTCTGCCCCAGGCCCTGGATCGAGGTGTAGTAGCCGATGTTGGCGGTGTTGCTGTAGGTGCCCGGCTTGAACAGCAGGGCGTAGCGCTGGGTGCCGAACTGGTTGGCCTTCTGGGTGTTGAAGACCGAGTCCAGCGTCGCCTGGATGGACGCGCTCGACATGCTCGGGTCGAAGATGTCGACGTTGGGGCCGAAGTTCGGGTTGCTCGGCTGGGTGCAGCCGGCTCCGACGCTGGTCACCGTCCAGGTGAACGCGGCGGATCCGGTGGCGTTGGTGGTGTCGGTGGCGGTCACGGTGGGGTTGAAGGTGCCGGCCGCGCTGGGGCTGCCGGAGATCAGGCCGGTCGACGCGTTGATCGACAGTCCGGTCGGCAGGCCGGTGGCGCTGTAGGTCAGCGTCTGCCCGGCTGCGGAGTCGGTGGCGTGGACCTGCAGGCTGGTGGCGGTGCCCACGGCCGTGGACTGGGCACCGGGACTGGTGACCGTGACGGTGTTGCCGCCGACGGGGCTTCCGGTGAAGACCTGGAACTCCCACAGCGAGTAGCCGTACGCGGTTCCGCGCGCGGTGCCGTAGACCCGGATGTAGCGCCCGCTACCGGTGACGTTCAGGGTCTGCACCCCGCCGGTGCCGGTGGTCGTGGTGTAGATCGGGGTCCAGGTCGCGTTGTCGTTGGAGGTCTGGATCTGGAACGCCTTGCCGTAGGCGGCCTCCCAGTTCAGGACGACCTGGCAGACCGACTGGCTGCTGCCGAGGTCGACCTCCAGCCACTGCGGGTCGGAGAAGGCGCTGGACCAGCGGGTGCCGGTGTTGCCGTCGGTGGCGTCGGCGGCCGGGGTGCCCGCGTTCTCGGTGGAGGACGCGGTGGTGGTCTTGCCGAGCGCGGCGTTGGTGGTCCCGCAGCCGCCGCCGGAACCGGTCGTCCCGTAGACCTGGAACTCCCACAGCGAGTAGCCGTAGCCGGTGTTGCGGACGGTGCCGTACATCCGGACGTAGCGGCCGGTGCCGGCGACGGCGAGGGTCTCGGTGCCGCCGGGGCCGGTGGTCGTGGTGTAGATCGGGGTCCAGTTCACATTGTCGTTGGACGTCTGGATCTGGTACGCCTTGCCCGAGGCGGTCTCCCAGTTCAGTACCACCCTGTCGATGGTGGCGGTTGCGCCGAGGTCCACCTCCAGCCACTGCGGGTCGGAGAAGGCACTGGACCAGCGGGTCCCGGTATTGCCGTCGGTGGCGTTCGCGGCCGGAGTCCCGGCGTTCTCGGTGGAGGACGCGGTGGTCGGCTTGCCCTGCGAGAGCAGGGTGTCGGCGGCATGGGCGGAGGGTGCGGCGATCGTGCAGATCGCCAGGCTCAGGGCGACGAGGAAGAGCAGTGCGGCGTGTACCGGGCGGATCAGAGCACTCCGGGGGATCGTGCCACCGGAGGAGTGGGCCTGCATGGCAACTCCAGCTTGGTCAGGGTGAGGAGCGGCGAAACAGCGGTGCGTGCGGGGGCCTCGACGCGCTCGTCCGGCGCGGGGATCGGCACGGGCACCGCGACCACGATCATCAGTGGTCCGCTGGGCCAGGTACGGAGGGCCG
The DNA here is from genome assembly GCF_042511045.1 of Streptacidiphilus alkalitolerans. Lineage (NCBI taxonomy): Bacteria > Bacillati > Actinomycetota > Actinomycetes > Kitasatosporales > Streptomycetaceae > Streptacidiphilus > Streptacidiphilus alkalitolerans. Next base: position 421,758 of record NZ_JBHEZX010000002.1, on the reverse strand, counting down.
CGCGCGACTGGGCATGATCGGGCCATGACAGCTCCTTTTCGCCGGGCGGAGGGCCTGGCGCCTTAGGTCAGAGAGCGCTCTCCCCCATGAGGTATAAGTGGCGCGCGGCGCCGGTGTCAACGAGTCTGCGATCCGGAACCGGACCGGTCGTCACCTACCCGGCGCCGCGCGGCCGGTGCGCTGCCCGGCCCGCCGGTCGGCGTCGTACCCGGCTCGGCGTCCGGACGGGGCGTCAGGCGGGCTTGCTCGATGTCCCCGGCAGGACGGCCGAACCGCGCTGCAGTGCCCGGCGATGAAGCCGGGACCGCCGGTGCCGGGGCAGGGCGTTGGGTCGGTCGCTCCGGTCCGATCACTCCGGGGAGCCGGCTGGCTCCGGTGGCATCGGCCGGACAGCGGTCGGCAGGGTCGGATCGTAGGCCGCCTCCACCACCAGCGCCTCCAAGTCCCGCATGAGCGCGTTGACCTCGTCCGCGGACACATGGTGGGTGTCCACCTGGATCTCCAGCTCGACCGTGTCCGGGGCGGACCCGACCTGGATCATCAGCTTGTCGAGGTACTGCGGGAACGGCCTGCCCCAGCGCAGGGTGCTCTCGGCCAGCGCGGCCTCCAGCTCCTCCCGGGGCGGCGCCGCCGGGCCGGGCGACTCGAGACCGATGCCGAGCCGGCGGTCGTTGAACAGGCAGGAGAGTTCGACCCCCTCCCCGCCCCGCTCGCGGTCGACCCGGGCGCGCAGTTCCTCCAGCTGTTCCGGGTCGTAGTACGCGTACTTGGAGCAGAGCGCCGAGGCCCGCGTCGTGCGGTCCACCACCTCGTCGAAGGAGGCGTCCGCGACGTCGACCATGAACAGGCCGTTCACGGAGAGCGGGTGGGACACGTCGGCGAGGCCCGGCCGGAAGCGGTTGCTGACGACCACCTGGATCAGCGCGGGGGTGATACCGGTCAGCCGCGCCACGGCCACGGCGTACCCGGCCAGCAGGACCGAGGAGGTGGAGCTGCCGACCCGGGCCGCGACCACCTTGGACGCCAGGTGCAGGGCGCGGGATTCGAAGAATCCCAGCCGGTAGCGCGGCTCGCCCCGGTCCACGCGCGGGCCGAACCGCCGGGGCCCGGCCGCGCGCAGCAGCCGCTCCCAGTGGCGCAGCGAGAACTCGTTCTGCCGCTGGCCGGACGGTGTGCGCTGCAGCGCCGCCAGCTCCAGCGGGCCCATCGCCGACGCCGGGTTCTTCGGCTCGCCGGTGACCGGGTCGCGCTCGCTCAACTCCCCGAGCATGACCGCGATTCCGCTGCCGTCGGTGGCGACGTGCGAGATCATCACGACCACATGGGTGACCGCGCCCCGGCTGCGCACCGCGGCCATCCGGATCGGCCACTCCTCGGCGTGGTCGAACGGCGTTGCCTCCCACTGCTCCGCCAGCTCCTGGGCGACCAGGCCCGGGTCGCCGTCGTCGGCGACGTCGACGATGCCCAGCTCGGCCTGGCCCGCGCCCGCGACCTCCTGGACCAGCCCGCCGTCCGCACCGGCCCGGATCCGGGCCCGCATCGACGCGTAGCGGCTCAGGAAGAAGCGCAGTTCGGACGCGAGATCCTGAACCGTCCGGCCGTCCGTCACGGGCACCGCGCCGCCCATGCTCATCGAGGTGCCGGCCTGCTGCATCAGCGTCCAGACCTTGCGCTGCCCCCAGGTCAGCTCGCCGGTGCCGGCGCCGGGGCCCTCGAACGGCACGATGATCCGATCCGTCATCCGCGCCCCGCCCAGGACCGTCCTCGCTACCGGTTCAGCCATCGACCGCAGTCCCCTCGAAACGTCGTCAGATTCGTTCGGCCAGAGGCAGGTTCGGGGCACTGGCGCCCGTGTCCCGCACCATCTTCAGTCAGCCGTGACGGCGACGCAAGACTCAGAGAAAAGTCAGCAAAAACCGTATGTCATCTGTCAGTGAACTGACGATTCTCTGCAAGCGGCCGTACCGACGTCAGATGAATCGCCACTCCCGGGCCGCGTTCGCCCGGCCCGGCCGGGTACGATGACGCGTCGTAGGATCCGAGGGAGGGGCTGGCCGTGGCGAAGTATGTGATCACTCCGGACGTGGCCCTCCGGCTGGCCCGGGACGGGGCCGCGATCCCCGGTGAGCACCAACTGCTGGCCCCGACCCTGCTCCGCTCGCAACTGCTGACGCAGCTCTACCGGGCGGTGCGCCAGGGCGAGATGACCAAGAAGGACGCGGACCGTCAGCTCGACCATGTGCGTGCGCTGCGGATTCGGCTGCTGGGGGACCGGGTCCTCCAGAGCACCGCCTGGAGGGTCGCCGACACGCTCGGCTGGCCCGACACCCTCGACGCCGAGTACGTCGCGCTGACCCAGCTCCAGGCCGATGCGCTGATCACGTTCGACGCGGAGCTCGCCGATGCGGTCAAGGGCCTCGTCGTGACCGCTCCCTTCGAGGTGTTGTCCTCGCTGTAGGCGGGCTTCCTGCGCCGCCGGAGGCCGTGGAAATATTGCCGGGCACGCGGCATGGGCACGCCTCTAGAGTGGCGCCCATGCCGTCGACTGCCTCGTCCCCGTCCGCGTACCCGCCGCTGAACGTGCAGGTGCACACGCCCCGGCTGTCCTTGCTGGGGGCGACGGACGAACTCCTGACCCGCCTGTTGCCGACGGTCCGCAAGGGCGTCGCCACGGAGCCGCCCTGGCCCTTCGACGACCCGATGTCGCTCTACCAGGAGGGGCCGGAGCGCGAGTGGGCCTGGCTGCGGGCGGTGTGGAGCGGCCGGGGCCGGGTCACGGCCGGCTTCTGGCGGCTCTACTTCGTGGTGGTCGTGGACGACGAGCCGGTGGGCATGCAGGACCTGATCGGCACCGACTTCGCCGCGTTCGGAACGGTCGACAGTTTCTCCTGGCTCAGCCCCGGCCTGCGCGGCCGAGGCCTGGGACGGGAGATGCGGCAGGCCGTGCTGCACCTGGCCTTCGACGGCTTGGGGGCCCGCGAGGCGAACAGCGACGCGTTTGTCGACAACCACGCCTCGAACCGGGTCTCCGAGGCCGTGGGCTACCTGCCGAACGGCGTCACCTGGGCCACCCGCCGCGGCGAGTCGGCGGAGCTGAACCGATGGCGGATCACCCGCGACCAGTGGAGCAAGCGGCGGCGCGACGACATCGAACTCGTCGCCGTGGCCGAGTGCCTGCCCGTCCTCGGGATCGTCCCGTCACCGTAGGGTGGGGCGCTCGGGGACAGCGCGGCCGAGCAGCGTCTGCCGGCCCTCTGACGGTCCGTCGGACGTCGCCGCCACCACGCAGGTCGCAGTCGGTCTACCCGGCCTCGTCCGCGCGGAAGGTGCGGAAGGTCCGGCGGTAGGCGGCGGGCGTGGTGCGCAGGGCCTCGTGGAAGCGTCGGCGCAGGTTGACGGCGGAGGAGAGGCCGACCCGGTGCGCGATGGTCTCCACCGGCAGGTCGGTCTCCTCCAGCAGTGCCCGGGTGGCGGCGATCCGCCGGTCCAGCAGCCAGCGTCCGGGGCTGATGCCCAGCTGCTCGGTGAAGCGCCGGGTCAGCGTGCGGGGCGAGACCTGCGAGCGGAGCGCCATCTCGGCGACGCTGATCGGCTGGTCCAGCCGCCCGCCCAGCCACTCCAGCAGCGGGGCCAGCGAGTCGGCGACCGGCCCCGAGGTGGGCAGTTCGGCGTACTGCAGCTGGCAGCCCTCGCGGTGCGGCGCCGTCACCATCTGCCGGGCGATCCGCATCGCGTACGCGGCGCCCTGGTCCTCGCGCACCAGGTGCAGGCAGAGGTCCACACCGGCTGCCGATCCGGCGCTGGTGGCGACGTCGCCGTGGTCCACGTAGAGCACCCCGGGGTCGACCAGGACCTTCGGGAAGCGGGCGGCCAGCTCGGCGGCCCCGGCCCAGTGGGTGGCGGCCCGGCGGCCGTCCAGCAGTCCGGTGGCGGCGAGTACGAAGGCGCCCGAGCAGAGGCTGACGATCCGTGCGCCGCGCCGGTGCGCCCCGCGGATCGCCGTGACCACCGCCGGGGGCACCTCGGAGTCGGCCGACTGCTGCCAGCCGGGGACCAGCACGGTGTCCGCGTGCTCCAGCGCGTCCAGGCCCGTGCTGACCAGCAGGTCGTAGCCGGCCTGGGTGCGGACCGGGCCGGGGCGTTCGGTGCAGACCTCGAACGTGTAGCGGACCGGGATCGCCGGGCCGTGGTCGCCGAACACCTCGGCCGCGCAGGCCAGCGGGAAGGTCGCCTGCGGGGGCTGCAGCAGGGCCACCACCCGGTGCGGCGTCGGGGGCTTCGGCAGCGAACGGGACGTCATGGCGTGAAAGTACCCCATCATGTCGTTCAGGACACTGGGGGTGGCTCAATGGTCCAGACCAGGATGGCGTGTGTGACCACCACCCAGGCTCGGACCGAGTCCTCACCGCTCAACGATCCGCCCGGCGACCGTCCGGCCGTCCGGCCCCCGTTGTGGGACCGGCGCTTCACGCTCTACTTCACCGCCCGTACGGTCTCGCTGGTCGGCGACGCGATGATGCCGGTGGCCGCCGCGCTCGCGGTCGGCGGGCTCTACGGGATCTCCGGGGTCGGCTTTGTCCTCGGCACCTGGACCGGGACGTTCGTCCTGCTGGTCCTGTTCGGCGGAGTACTCGCCGACCGGCTGGGCGCGCGGCGGATGATGGTCGGCGCGGACCTCGCCCGGGTGCTCACCCAGGGTGTGCTGGCCGCCGCGTTCTTCACCGGGCCGCCGCCGTTCTGGCTGCTGGTGACCATGGCGGCGCTGGCCGGCGCGGCCGTCGCGATGTTCCTGCCGGGGGTGAACGGGATGGTCCCGCTGGTCGCCCGGGAGCCGCAGCGGGCCAACGCCACGCTCAAGGTGGCCGACGCGCTGGCCCAACTGGTCGGCCCGGCCCTGGCGGGGCTGCTGATCACGCTGACCGGCGCGGGGACCGTGTACGCCATCGACGCCGGCACCTTCGTGCTCAGCGCACTGTGCCTGGCCCTCATCCGCCTCGCCCCGGCCGGCGCCCTGGCCGGGAGCTCGGCCCGCCTCGACTCCGCTGCCCCCGGCGGGAGTTCGCTTCGCCGCGACCTGCGCCAGGGCTGGCACGAGTTCCGCTCCCGCACCTGGATGTGGGCGGTGATCCTGATCTGGATGGTCTACGGCGTGCTGGTCTTCGGCCCGCTGGTCCCGCTGAGCTCGGTGCTGGTCGGGGCCCGGCTCGGCCCGGACGCCTACGGCCTGGCGGTCTCCTTCCTCGGCGTCGGGACGGTGCTCGGCGGGCTGCTGGCGCTGCGGCTGCGCCCGGCTCGGCCGCTGGCGGCCGGCACGGTGGCGATGGCGCTCTACACCGCGCTGCCGCTGGCCGTGGCACTGGGCGCCGACCTGCCGGTGCTGCTGGCGAGCCACGTCCTCGGCGGCGGGGCGCTGGCGTTCTGGTCGGTGATGTGGGCGACCAGCGTGCAGACCCACACCCCGCCTGCGGTGCTCAACCGGGTCTCCGCGTACGAGCTGGCCGGCTCGGTGTCCGGCATCGCGCTCGGACAGATCCTGGCCGGGCCGGCCATCGCGCTGGTTTCCCCGGCCCGGCTGCTGCTGGTATCGGCCGGCGCCTGCATGGCGGGCTGCGCGGCGCTGTTCGCGATCCCCCCGATCCGGGGGCTGCGCCGCGCAGCCGCCCCAGCCGGCGGCGAGCCGGGGTGACAGGGGCTGCGATCCGGCCTGCTCCGGGTCGCGAGGTGCCCCACGGACGTGAGGTCAGCCGTGGTGGCCGCCGCTGAAGCCACCGGCGTCATGCCCGCCGCTGTGGTGACCCCCACCGAAGCTGCCGGCGTCGTGGCCGCCACCGTGGTGCCCGCCGCTGTGGTGGCCTCCGCCGAAGCTGCCGGCGTCGTGGCCGCTGTGGTGGTGCCCGCGGTGGTGGTGGCTGCCTCCGTGCGAGGTGGTGTCGGGCTGGTCGGGGAGGGATCCGTCCGCCAGGTACGGCGGCAGGTCCGCGTCGCTGCGGCTGCTGGAGTACCGGTTGGACCGGGCCGCCGCGCCCCTGACGATGCTGACGATCAGCAGCAGGACGACAAATCCGATGAAGACGATCGGAATGTACTCGCTGGACATGTGTTTCCCCCGGTGGTGTGCTGACCTGCCCGGCTGGTTGCCGAGCCGTTCCGTGCTGTCGTGTGGTCAGCGTGCCCACGCTTCAGTCCGTTGTCACAACATTTGATCGAGTTCTGAGCTAACAGATTCCGGGCCCGCCGGACGGTCACGGTGTAAGCGGTCCGAGCACGCGATCGAGTCCCTGGCTGGGCGCTACCTCACCGGTCCGGACGTGGTCGTCAGCTCCGGGGGGAGTGATCCACTCCACCGGTGTCGAACTGCACCGGGAGTCGGAGGCGGGCCCACCGGATCACCCTCGCGTTCGCGGCCGGGCAACTGGCCCGGCGACGAGTCGACGGGGACGTGCACCCGGCCAACGACGCTGGAGCGCTGGTGACATGACGGAGTGACAGCAAGGTTGCCACCGCTGTCAGTTGGGATTGTAGGCAGCGCCGGGGCGCCAGGTGGGACCGAGCAGCGGCCAGTCACGGGCGGCCGGGGTGAGCCTGACGCCGACGGTTCCGTCGAGCCCGCTGCGCAGGCGGTGCACGGCCAGTGCCACTGCGGCGGCCAGCCCGTACTTGTTGACGAGGGCGATGCGGTAGTCCACGGTCTGCCCGGCGTTGCGCGCCGTCGCCCTGGCCCGCCACTGCGGGCCGGTCGGGGTGCCGCCGCCGTCGCATGCCTGGACCAGGACGCCGCGGCAGCGGCGGATGCGGTCGGCCTCGGGGGAGTCGGCGCCCAGGACGATCCCGAGCGCGGCTCCGTCCGCGACCACTCGGCAGAGTCGGCGGTGCGGGGCGGCGTCGGGCCCGTAGGTGGTGAGCAGGATGCGCCTGCTGTCCGCGAGGTCCGCGAGGTTCGCGAGGCCGGCGAGGCCGGTCGAATCGGTCGGGCCGGTGGAGCGGTGGGCGATGCGGTTCCAGGACGGTGCCATGGGGATCCTCCCGGGCTCAACGGTCGGCGGGCTCGGCGGGCTGGGCCTGCTGGGTAAGGTGGGCCTGCTGGGCAAGGTGCTGACGAGTGGTCAGTTCATCGTGCTGCGGCGTACTCGGCCAGGGGATCTGGCCGCCGGGGCCGAAGTACGCGGCGGAGAGCCTGGCGCGCAGCAACTCCAGCGGCCTGGTCCGGGCGCGGACGCCGTTGCCGTCCACCGCCGGGGGCAGTGCGACGGGCTCGGGGTGCTCGTGGGCGGTCAGGGTGTGCAGCGCCGCCGGCGTGAGCTGCTCGTGCGTCTCGACGAACTCGCCGTGCGGCAGGCGCTTGATGATGCCGGTCTCGCGGCCGTGCAGGACCTTGTCCCGGTCGCGGCGCTGCAGGCCGAGGGCCCAGCGCCTGGTGACGCTGAACGCGACCACCGGCCCCAGCAGGACCAGGATCCGGCAGGCCCAGGTGATGGTGTTGATCGAGAGGTGGAAGCGGGTGGCGACCACGTCGTTGCCGCCCGCCAGCAGCAGTATCAGGTACTCGGTCACCCAGGCCACGCCCAGCGCCGTGCGGACCGGGCGGTTGCGCGGGCGGTCCAGGAGGTGGTGCTCGCGCTTGTCCCGGGTGATCCACCCTTCCAGGTAGGGGTAGAACCCGATGGCGACCAGGACCAGGCCGAACAGGGCCAGCGGGATGAAGACGCCCAGCTCCAGCGTGTGGCCCCAGGCCCGTACCTCCCAGCCGGGCATGATCCGGATCAGTCCTTCGGGCATGCCCATGTACCAGTCCGGCTGGGCGTCGGTGGACACCTGGTCGGGACGGTACGGGCCGTAGGCCCAGATCGGGTTGACCGAGGCGACCGCCGCGGCCAGCGTGATGACGCCGAAGACCAGGAAGAAGAAGCCGGTCGCCTTGGCCACGTAGACCGGGAAGAAGGGCATCCCGACGACATTGCGCTCGGTGCGTCCGGGCCCGGCGAACTGGGTGTGCTTGTGGTACCAGACGTAGCAGATGTGGGTCAGCACCAGGGCCAGCATCAGCCCGGGCAGCAGCAGCACGTGGATGCTGTAGAAGCGCGGGATGATGTCGGTGCCGGGGAACTCGCCCCCGTACAGGAACAGGGTGATGTAGGTGCCGACGATGGGTGTCGACAGCAGCGCGCCCTCCAGGAAGCGGATGCCGGTCCCGGACAGCAGGTCGTCCGGCAGCGAGTAGCCCATCAGGCCCTCGAACATCGCCAGGACCAGCAGCAGGAAGCCGAACAGCCAGTTGATCTCGCGGGGCTTGCGGAACGCGCCGGTGAAGAACACCCGCATCATGTGCACCAGCATCGCCGCCACGAACACGATGGCCGCCCAGTGGTGGATCTGACGGATCAGCAGGCCGCCGCGGACGTCGAAGCTGATGTCCAGGGTCGACTTGTAGGCCTCCGACATCCGGATGCCGTTCAGCGGGGTGTAGCTGCCGTGGTAGACCACCTCGCCCATGCTGGGGTTGAAGAACAGGGTGAGATAGATGCCGGTCAGGATGAGGATGATGAAGCTGTAGAGGCAGATCTCGCCGAGCATGAAGGACCAGTGGTCCGGGAAGATCTTCCGGAGGTTGTTCCTCGCCGCGGCGTAGATGCTCAGCCGCCCGTCGAGCCAGTCGGCGGCGGCCTCGGTAGCACCCGCCGCCTCCGTAGCACCCTCCGTGGCACCCGCCGCTGCGGGTTCCTGCTGGGTCATGACAGCCCACTCCTGCCTGTCTGCTTCCGCGTCAGTAGTCGCTTCCGCAGATAAGACGGATCAGGGCCGGCGAATGTGACATCGCCCCGGCCCGCGTGCCCCCGTCAGGCGGAATGGAGGACGCGGAAGCGGTCGGGCGCTGCCGGGTCCCGGTCCACGACCTGGGTGGGCGGCCAGGCCCACTGCCACACGCCGATGCCGGGGGTGCGCGAGAACCGGATCCGCCCACGGGTGCCTTCGACGGCGACCTGCGGCCAGGACGCGGCGAGGCGGGCCCGATCCGTGCCGTGCGAACGCAGGGCGTCGGCGAGGACCGCGACGGTGTCGTAGCCCTCGAACGCGACGAAGGAGGGCGCCTCGCCCAGCCGCTCGTGCAGCGCCGTCCCGACCCGCAGGCCGAGTGGGCCCAGGCGCTCGGGGAGGTAGCGCAGGAACGGGATCCCGGCGCCGTCGTCGCCCAGCAGTGCCGACCATTCGGCGAACTCCGGCTGCCCGGCGGGAGCACCGATCAGGATCTCGGCGAGCCGCTGGTCGCGGCGGACGGAGGTGACGATCGACGCTGCCGGTTCCGGGAAGCCGACCAGTAGGAGCAGGGCTGTCGCACCGCTGCCGACGAGTTGGTCGCACAGGGCCGCGGGAGTGAGCGCCCGCGCGTCGAGTTCGATCACGGTGCCGCCGCGCGGGGCGAGGTGGTTCCGCAGGATGCGGGCCCCTGACGCCCAGTAGACACTCGGCTCGGCTGCCACGGCGATGCGGCTGTGGCCCGAGCCCAGGAGGAAGCCCGCGTAGGTCTGCCAGCCGTGCGACTGCGCCGGGGCCAGCCGGGCGACCCATCCGGTCGGCTCCTCGGTGAGAGCGTCCAGAACCGCCGACGAGCAGAGGAACGGCAGACCGAGGGCGTCGGCCCTGGCGGCAGCGGCGCGGGCGACGACGCTGTGGTACTCCCCGGCCAGGGCGGCCACGCCCAGGCCGGCCAGTTCCTCCACGGCTGCGGCGGCCCGCTGCGGATCGGCGGCGGTGTCCCGGACCACCAGCTCGAGCGGTCGCCCGCCGACCCCGCCGGCCGCATTGACCTCGCTGACGGCGAGCTCCAGTCCGGCGAGCAGGTGCCGACCCGCCCCGACCCAGCCGGGCCGGGACAGCGGAACGAGCGCACCGATCCGGACAGCTGACTGCTGGTCGGAGCGTGCTGCCTTCATCATTCGCTCCGGTCTCGAACGCTGTTCTGCTCGCCCCGGACACGGTACGTCACGGACGGCCTTCCTCCGGGCAGGGCGAAGGCAGTGCGGCCAAAATCCGTGGACGGTCGCGGCGGAGCGCTCATAGGCTCCTCGGGTGTCCCAGGAGCTGACCGTGCCTTGCGCGGGCGAACTGTTCGCCGAGCTGCTGCCTGCCCGCGGCCCGGTCCGCGCCGTGTCGAGGTTCGCCGAGGGCTCGGTCACCGGGGCGTACCGCATCGGGTTCGCCCAGGCCGATGCGCTGCCGGTCGTGCTCAAGATCTATGGGACCGACAGCCTCTGGGAGGCCGCCAAGGAAGCACGCGCCCTGCGCTTCCTGACCGGGCACGGCATCAACATCTCGCCGCGGGTCCTGGCCTTCAGCAGCGCTGCCGACGCGCTCGGCGGACGCCCCTGCGTCGTCTCCTCGCTGCGCCCAGGCCGTACCCTCACGGAGGTGGGGGACGCGCTCACGCCGGCACAGCTCCACGAGGTCTACCGGCAGGTCGGCGAGGTGCTGAAGCGCCTGCATGCGATCCCCGCCGACGGGTACGGCTACGTCAACGGTGAGATCCACAAGCCGCTTCCGGACAATCGGTCACATATGGACCGCATGTTCGAGCGCGAGTTGCGCGCCTTTCGCGAGAACGCCGCCGACCCGGCCCCGGGTCCGGACCTGGCCGACGACCTCACCGCGTATGTCGCCGCACACTCAGCGGCATTCTCCGCATGCCTCCGGCCCGCGTACTGCCACGGCGACGTGCATGAGCCCAACCTCCTGGTCGACCTCGCCGAGGACGGCACCTGCGCGCTGACCGGCCTGCTCGACCCGCTCAATATGCACGCCGGAGATCCGCTGATGGACTTCGTCCGCCTCGACGCCTTCTCCATGCGGGGAGACCCGACCAAAATCGACGGACTGCTGTCCGGGTACGGCATCTCCGTGCCCGGTCGGCCATCCGGACCATGGCCGGTGGCCTGGCGCTCGCGCTTGCGGCTCTATCGCATCGCTCTCGCCCTCGAGCTCTACAACTGGTTCACGATCATCGGCCAGACGATCCACCTGCCGTCCCTCACCCGTGAACTGCGTGAACTCGTGAGCGGGGCCGAAGCCGAGAACCGGCTCAACCGTTGACCCGTCAGGACGGCTGGCCCGCCCCCGCCCCCGCCCCCGCGTCGGGGACGTCGAGTGCGGTGGCCAGCCAGGTCCAGGCGGCGGTGCGGGGGGTGGGCGGCTGCTGGTCCTGCAGGACGGCCAGCAGCCGGCGGTAGCGCTCCAGGCGCCCGTCGATGCCGGCGTCCAGCCGGGCGCGGAGCCGGGCCCGGACGGCCGCGCGGCGCTCGGGGCCGGGGTGGTCGAGCAACTGGTCCACCACCTCCGCCGCCGCGGGGGAGTCCGGGGCGATGCCCTCGCGCAGCGCGGCGCCGACCGTGCGGTCGAGGTTCCGGGCGAAGACGCTGTGCGGGTCCGGCTGCGGGCCCCGCCCGGCTGCGCCGTTGGCCGGGCTGTGCTCCACGGCCCTGCGGGCGAACCGCTGGAACTCCGGGTCCCGCATCATCTCGGACAGTTCCAGCCAGGCGTCCAACTGCTCCTGCGTCGGGGTGTCGGGCAACTGGTGCCCGCCGCCATCACCGCCACCCAGGCGTTCCCGCAGCTGGGGTTCGGCCTCCAGGCCCGCGCAGGCCCGTGCGGCGAAGTCGTCGATGATCTGCTGCCGCTCCTGCGCGGACAGCCGTGCCATCCGGTTCAACCGGTCCAGGTGCCCCGGCTCCTCCCGATCTCCTGCGGCGACGGCGGACAGCACGGAGCGGCGCAGCCGCAGGGTGCTGATCTGGGCGTCGAGCGCCGCTACATGGGTCGCGGCGACCTCGGCCACGGTGCTCTCGCGGTCCAGCACCCGCCGCACCTCGGCATGGCTCAGTCCGAGTTCGCGCAAGGTGGCCACCAGCTCCAGCCGGGCCAGCCCGGCCGGGTCGTAGAGCCGGTGCCCGCCCGCGCTGCGGGCGGCCTCCGGCACCACCCTGGCGTCCGACCAGTAGCGGAGGGTGCGCACAGGGAGTCCGGTGCGCCGGGCGAGTTGACCGATGGTCAGCAGCGGGAGGTCCGCGTCGGGTGTGATGTCCATGCCTGCGAGTCTGCGACCTCCAGCCGCTGGAGGTACAAGCCCCGGGGCGTCTTCGTCCTGAGGACGGCGTCCCGTCCCGGGCGCCGTGGTGGCATCCGGGACGGGACGGGGGCGGGTCAGCCCACGTTGAACGCGCGGTAGACCGACTCGGTGGAGGAGGCCCCCGCCGTGTCGACCACGACCGTGCGCAGCGCGACCAGGCCCTTGCTGCCGGGCTCGGGTACCTTGGCCACCCACTGCGACCCGGACTTGCGGACGCTGAGGGCGTGCCAGGTCTTGCCGCCGTCGTGCGAGGCGTAGACCTTCAGTGACTTGATGTGCTCGGCGGCGAAGGGCTCGCCCTGCCACTCCGCGGTGCTGCGCAGCACCGAGATCGCGACCGAGGTGGTGCTGCGCTCGGGGGCGCTGTTGCTGCTGTTCAGCCCGGCCGGGTTGAACGTGGTCAGGTAGCCGGGGCTGACCTGGGAGTGCTTGGGATCGGCGTGGAAGTGCCAGTCCAGCGTGACCGTGCTGGACAGCGGCGCGGCGTGGACCCGCGTCGAGGAGTCCGTGAGGACGTACCAGCCGGCCTTGGCGAGGTGCACCGAGAAGGTGCCGCCCGAGCCGTACTTGGTGGTGATGGTCTGGCTCTTGAGGACCTTGCCGCCCAGACTGAGCGTGATCTTGTTGTGGGTGTCCACGTTGGTCTGGGTGTGGTCGTCCCCGATGGTCTGCTCGGGGTTGTAGGTGAGGCTCCGGTTGGCGACCACCGGGAGCCCGGAGGTGGGCCCGTAGACGGCCGCGCCGAAGGCCTGCCCGTAGCTGTGGCCGGCCTTGAAGGTCCTGCCGTTGGTGTAGACGTTGTCCCCGTCGCTGTTGTAGCCGTTGAGGGACCAGTCGCCCGGCGTGACGTAGGCGGTGGCGTTGTAGGGGCCGGTGGTCCGTACGAAGGCCGAGCCGTACACCATGTCCTCGCACAGCGTGCTGCGGTCGGTCGGGCCGACGTTGATCTCCCCGGTCGGCGTGGGCGTCTCCCCGGAGCGCACCCACAGCGCGACCTTCGCCAGGCCCGACCGGCGGTAGGACGCGGACGGCGTGGTCGGCATCCCGGTGGTCGCCCGGGTCACGTAGTACGCCGTCTGGGTGGTCTTCCCGTTGACCAGCTCGTCGGAGACCCAGCTGTCCAGCCAGGCGAAGTGGAAGTAGGTCGAGCCCGGGTTGGGGACCTCGTAGATCTGCCCCGGCACGTTGTAGGCGCCGGCCAGTCCGCTGCTGTCGTCGCCCGAGCAGACCGCCGCGGTCTGGAGGCTGCGGTACTGCTTGCCCGCCGCGCCGGACAGCGCGTCGACCGAGGAGCGCACCAGCTTGCCCCTACGGGCGTCCAGGGTCAGCTTGTTGTTGCCGGTGACCGAGTAGCGGACCCCGACGAGGGTGTCGGACATCAGGTACGGCGAGGTGTTCGGCGTCTCGATGTCGACGGTGACCGACCAGAGGCCCTTGGCCAGCGAGACCCGCCTGCCGCTCTTGGCCGAGACATACTTCCCGGTCCTGGTGTTGACCAGGTTCAGGTCCGATGTGATCTTCGCACCGTTGCGACCGATGGTGGTCACGGTGAGGCTGCTCCCGGCTGCCTGCGCCGGAGTGGCGGACAGTGTGCCGAGCACCGGTACCAACGCCGTTGCCACGGCGAGGCCCAGCGGTATTCGCCGCATGGCGATCCCCCCTGTGTGTGAGTTGTGAGCGTGACGATAGCCCCACGCCACCCGGCCCCACACGGCGGGTGGCGCTCCGCCGCAGCACAGACCGGTGGCACGATCCTTTCGGGCAGTGGCGATCACGCCGCTGTCGTCCGTGCGTGCCGCACGGGAGCCTGGGAGGGAGCCGAACAGGGACAACCACATGTGGGGAGCAGCATGACCGCCATCACCAGGATCACGGGACGCGAGATCGTCGACAGCCGGGGCAACCCCACCGTCGAGGTGGACGTCGAACTGCGGGACGGTTCGACCGGCCGTGCCGCCGTGCCCTCGGGCGCCTCCACGGGTGCGCGCGAGGCCGTGGAACTGCGCGACGCGGAAGCGGGGCGCTTCCACGGCAAGGGGGTCAGGCGCGCCGTCGACTTCGTCAACGGAGAGATCGCAGCCGCCGTGCTGAATCTCGACGCCGAGGACCAGGCCGCCGTCGACGGGGTGCTGATCGACCTGGACGGGACGGCGAACAAGGCCCGGCTGGGCGCCAACGCGATCCTGGGCGTCTCGCTCGCGGTGGCCAAGGCCGCGGCGGCGTCCCACCGCCTCCCGCTGTACCGGTACGTCGGGGGAGTGGACGCGCGGCTGCTGCCGGTGCCGATGATGAACATCATCAACGGCGGCGCGCACGCCGACAATCCGCTGGACTTCCAGGAGTTCATGATCGCGCCGATCGGCGCGGCCACCTTCGCCGAGGCCGTCCGGATGGGCTCCGAGGTCTTCCACACCCTGCGCCGGGACCTCCTCGCCGCGGGCCACAGCACCGGGGTCGGTGACGAGGGGGGATTCGCCCCGAATCTGCGCACCGCTGAGGAGGCGCTGGAGTTCGTCCTCGGCGCGGTCGAGCGCACCGGCTACAAGCCGGGCCAGGACATCACCCTGGTCATGGACCCCGCCACCTCCGAGTTCTTCCGCGACGGCGTCTACGACTACACGGGGGAGGGCCTTCGGCGCACGGTCGAGGAGCATGTGGACTACCTGGCCGGCCTGGTCGCCCGCTACCCGGTCGCCTCCATCGAGGACCCGATGGCCGAGGACGACCTGGACGGCTGGCGGCTGCTCATGGCGCGCCTCGGCGACCGCTGCCAGCTCACCGGGGACGACGTCTTCTGCACCAACGAGACCCTGCTGCGTGAGGGGATCCGGAACGGCGTCGCCAATTCGGTCCTGGTGAAGGTCAACCAGATCGGCACCCTGACCGAGACCCTGGCCACCGTCGGCACCGCCCACCGCGCCGGCTACACGGTGGTGATGTCGCACCGCTCCGGGGAGACCGAGGACACGACCATCGCCGACCTCGCCGTCGCCACGGGCTGCGGCCAGATCAAGACGGGATCGCTCTCCCGCTCGGACCGCACCGCCAAGTACAACCAGCTCATCCGCATCGAGGAGGAACTGGGCAGCCAGGCGCGCTACGCGGGCAGGGAGGCGCTCGGCCTGCGCCGATAGACAGCAGTGATCTATGTCACCCCGGCCCGGGAGGCCTTGGCGGGCCGGGGGCGGGCGGGGCGACGGGCGTCCCGCGGCGGTCGTTTTCGACCTCGGCGTCGACGTGGGCGCTCCGGTCGACCGGGTCCGTGGCCACCAGGGTTCCGCGGGCGGCCAGTTGGCGTGGCACGCGGTGAGCGGGACCCCGGGGTGCGGGTGGATCCCGGCCGGGCCCGGTCCGCGTGGAGGGCTCCGCCGCACGGTCCTGCGGCGCGGGGCGGTGCGGCGGCGCCGCGCGGTTCACCGAAGTTTTTCGGGATCGGGCTGCAACAGAACCGCGCGGTCGTGGCGTTAGTCGGGCATGGAACAGATGACAGCCACTGGTACGCAGGCACGCTCGCGGGGCCGGGTCCAGGATCCTGTCGACTTCCAGGACTTCGCCCTGGGCCGGGGCGGCCAGTTGTTCCGGACGGCGTTCCTGCTGACCGCGGGGGACGCGCACCTGGCCGAGGACCTGGTGCAGGAGGCGCTGGGGCGGATGTTCGCCCGCTGGGGGCGGCTGTCGGGCCTGGAGAATCCGGCCGGCTATGCGCAGACGGTCCTGGTCAGTGTCTTCGTCTCGCAACGCCGCAAGCGCAGCAGCAGTGAGCTGCCGACCGAGGTCCTGGCGGAGCAGGCGGGCGGCCCGGCCGGGCAGGAGGACCCCGCGTTGCGGGTCACCCTGCTGACCGCGCTGCGCCAGCTCGCGCCGCAGGACCGGGCCGTCCTGGTGCTGCGCTACTGGGAGGACCGAAGCGTGGAGGAGACGGCAGCCGCGCTGCGGCTGTCGTCCACGGCGGTGCGCTCGCGCAGCAGTCGGGCGCTGGAGCGGTTGCGCGGGGTGCTGGGCAGCGGCTTCGCCGAAATCGCCGAGCGCTGACCGCGCCCCACGCCGGAACGGCCCGGAACGGCCCGGAACGGCCCAGAACGATCATCGATCAGATCTCATCATCGAGCAGGGAAGCAGAGGTGTGCGGCATGTCGTCAGACATGGAGGCCGACCTGGTGCGGCAGCTGCGGGAGGCGGCCGAAGCGGCCGTGCAACCGGCTCCGCAGGGCCTGTACGCGGGGGCGGTGGGGCGCGGGCGCCGGATCCGTCGTCGGGTCAGAATCAAGCGGGTGGTGGCGGGCGCGGCGACGCTGGGAGTGGTCGCCGCGGTGGGCGTGCCGCTGCTGGGCGGCGCGTCGACGACGACCACAGGGACGGCAGCCGCGTCCACGACCAGGGCCGCCGCCGGCAGTACCCGGACAGCTGCGCCGACGCCGACGCCGCCCAGCACGGCCTGGATGCCGGCCTATGTGGAGCAGACGCTGAAGTCCCTGCTCCCGGCGGGCTCCACCACGGTCAAGGAGGCCGACCTCGGCGGGGTCTCGCTGCAGGTGTTCGCCCCCGAGGTGCAGGCGCCCGGCGGCCAGTCGTTGGCCGTGGTCAGGACGGACCTGGAGACCCCCAACGGCAAGTCCACCATCTCGCTGAGCGTGGGCAGCTCCGCCCAGGACCTCCGCTGCCCCAGCAAGGCGGTCGCACCCCACGACGTCTGCACCAAGACCCCCGTGGCCGGCGGCACCTTCTACGTGGACAAGTCTTTCAAGGACTACACGCACGGGACCGGTGTCGCGATCTGGTCCCTGGCCTGGAACGGGCCCGACGGCCAGGGGCTCTACCTCGGCATGTCGTCCAGCGCGCCCGCCCAGGCGCTGACGGTCCCGCAGGCGCAGGCCCTGCTGACGGCAGCGGCCTGGGAGCGGGTGTGGAAGGCGCTGCCGGCCCCCTGCCGCTACGGCGTGATGTCCGTCCCGCACCCGACCCGGACGCAGGTGCTGGAACAGGCGAACCTGTTCGTCTGCGCCACCAGCCCGGCTGCCGCCCAGCACGCCCCCGAGTGAAGGAGCCCGCCTGCATGGCGTCCCATCGTCGTCCCAAGAGTCCGAGCCGGGCCCGCATATCGGTGCTCAGCGCCGCCGCGGCCACCGTCGCGCTGACCGCGGTCGCCACGCAGTCCGCGCAGGGCGCGCCGAAGCCGAGCGCCGGGCAGCTCAAGGCGCAGATCGACCAGCAGAACCAGGAGGCCGACAAGGCGGTTCAGCAGTACGACGCCATGCAGACCCAGCAGCAGACACTGCAGAAGCAGGTGAGCATCCTCCAGGACCAGGTCGCGCGTCAGCAGGCCCTGGTGAGTGCCAAGTCCGTGGTGCTCGGCCAGATCGCCGGCGCGGAGTACCGCAGCGGGTCGATCGACCCCTCGGTGCAGCTGATGCTGGCCGCGGATCCCACCGAGTACCTCAACCAGGCGTCCGCGATGAGCAGGGTGACCGACAGTCAGGCCGAGCTGCTGGGCGAGCTCCAGGGCGAGCAGGCGACGCTGGCCCGGGAGAAGGCCGAGGCCGAGAGCAAACTCAAGGCGCTCGACGACACCGGCAGGCAGCTCGCCGCGGCCAAGACGGCGGTGCAGCAGAAGCTCGCCGCCTCCAAGGCCGAGCTCGCCTCGCTGACCGCCTCCCAGCGCACCGCGGTCACCAAGCTGGAGAACGCCGGCAGCAGCAGCACGTACCACCCCGCGTCCGGCGGTTCCGGTGTCCAGGCGAGGGCCTTCGCCGCCGCGGAGACCAGGCGCGGCGACCCCTACGTCTGGCAGCACAACGGGCCCGACAGCTTCGACTGCTCCGGGCTGATGCAGTGGGCCTACAAGCAGGCCGGCCTCTCGATCGGCCGCACCACCTACGACCAGATCAACTACGGCACCGTGGTCACCTCGACGGCCGACCTCCAGATCGGCGACCTGGTCTTCTTCAACAACAACACCCATGTGGGCATGTACGCGGGCGACGGGATGATCCTGCACGCCCCGCACACCGGCACCGTCGTCAAGTTCGAAAAGATGAGCTACGTCGGCACGATCTACGCCATGCGCCACATCTAGGGTCCGTCCGGCCCACCGCGCGCCGCATCCGCACTACGGTGGTGCCCATGTGCGGCCGATACGTCTCCACTCGAAGCCCCGAGGACCTGGCTACCGCGTTCCACGCGTCCCTGCCGGACCCGGGGCCGGACCTGGCTCCGGACCTGGTTCCGACCCCGTCGTGGAACGTCGCGCCCACCGACCGGGTGTGGGGTGTGCTGGAACGCGTGGCCAAGGACGACGCCGCGGCGGTCGCGCGGGAGCTGCGCCCGCTGCGGTGGGGGCTGGTGCCGTCCTGGGCGAAGGACCTCTCGGTCGGTGCCCGGATGATCAACGCGAGGGTGGAGACGGTCCACGAGAAGCCGTCCTTCCGCAAGGCGTTCACCTCCCGGCGCTGCCTGCTGCCCGCCGACGGCTACTACGAGTGGATCCCGGTCCCGGCAACGAAGGGGGTGAAAGCGCACAAGCAGCCCTACTTCCTGACTCCGCAGGGCGGGGGCGGGATGGCGATGGCCGGCCTCTACGAGTTCTGGAAGGACCCGGCCGTGGCCAGGGACCAGCAGGAGTGGGTGGTGTCCTGCACGATCATCACCACCGAAGCCACCGACGCCGCCGGACGGGTCCACCCGCGGATGCCGCTGACCATCGCCCCGGAGGACTTCGCCGACTGGCTGAACCCGGAGCACCATGACGTCGCGGACCTGCGGGCGCTGCTGGCGGTGCCGGCCGGCGGCGAGATCGAGGTTCGGCCGGTGTCGCTCGCGGTGAACAACGTCCGCAACGACGGCCCGCAGCTGCTGGACGACGCCCCCGCCACGTCCTGACCCGGGTTCCTGGCCTGAGCACGGGCCCGGCCCGGCGGGAAGATGCGCGGTCGGTGGGCGGCTCGTAGCGTGGATGGGCGTCGTCTGCGTGGACGAATCGGGGTTCACGGTGCAGCGGCTGTGTCGCTTGGTCGCCCGGCACACGCAGACGACGCCCGGCCCTGCCGGACCCTCGCACCACTACCACCACTACCACCGCTACCGCGCGGTCGGCCGGGCGCCGCGCAGGAACAGGGCGCTGGTGAGGACACCGAGGAGCACCAGGGCGGCGTTGACCGCGATGGCGACCTTCAGACCGCCGAGGACGGCCGAGGCCCCGGTGCCGGCCATGGCCGCGGTGGCCACGGCGCTCATGATCGGTGTGCCCATGGTGATGCCGACCTGCTGGGTCATCGTGGCGAGGCCGGTGGCCAGGCCCTGTTCGTGGTCGGCGAGCCCCGAGGTGGCCGTGACCATGAAGCCCACGATGACGAGCATGTTGCCGACACCGCCGACGAAGCTGGCGACCAGCATCAGCACCATGGACGAGCGGTCCTCGCCGAGGCCGAGCAGGGCCGCGGTGAACACCGCCTGCAGCATGCCGCCCACGATCAGTGTCCGCTTGCTGCCGATCCTCCCGATGACCCTCGGGGCTGTGCTGCCGCCCAGCACCGTTCCGGTCCCGAGGACGCCGAAGGAGAGGCCGGCGGCGAGCGGGGAGAAGCCGAGCACGTCCTGGAGGTAGAGCGTCAGCGGGAAGACCAGCGAGGTCTCGGTGAGGAAGGCGACCAGACCGGCGACATTGCCCCAGGCCACCGACCGTTTGCCGAGCACACCGAGCGGCATCAGCGGCGCCGGCACCGTGCGCTCGACGGCGTAGAACACCAGCAGCAGCACCGCTCCGGCCGCCAGTGGCACCAGGGCGTCCGCCGACCCCCAACCCCGCTCGCCCGCCCGGGTCAGCCCGAAGACGACGGCCAGCAGGCCGAGGGTGACGCTGACGGCGCCGGGCAGGTCCAGCCGGGGGCGCTCGTCCGGCCGGGAGTCCTTGATCACCCTCGGGGCGATCACCAGCACGGCGAGGGCGACGGGCACATTGATGAAGAAGGCCCAACGCCAGGACAGCAGGTCGGTCAGCACACCGCCGAGGATGGCGCCGGTGGTGAATCCGGTGGACATCAGCGCCCCGTTGAGGCCGAGCGCCTTGGCGCGCAGCGGGCCCTCCGGGAACGAGGTCGTCATCAGCGACAGCCCGGCCGGGGTCACGGCGGCGGTGGCCAGGCCCTGGAAGACGCGGGCCGCGATCAGCGTCTCCTGGTTCTGCGCCAGCCCGCCCAACAGCGAGGCCGCGCCCAGGACGGCGAGGCCGCCGAGGAACAGCCGCCGGCGGCCGAACAGGTCCGCGACCCGGCCGAAGAGCAGGGTGAAGCCCGCCGCGCAGAGGGCGAAGGAGGTGGCGATCCACGGCAGGTTCGCCAGCGAGAAGCCCAGGCCCTCGCCGATCACCGGCAGCGCGACATTCAGCACGGCGAAGTCCACGGCCAGCATGAACTGCGTGGCGAGCAGCAGGACCAGCACCAGCCGGAGCCGGGGAGTGAGCACTGCTGCTGCCGCCGGGTCGGCGGTGGGGCCAGCCGCGGTGTCGGGCGCGGTGCCGGGCGACTCCGTACCAGTGACTGTCATGACGTCGGGTCCTCTCCTCATGGGCTTGTGGGGAAAGGCTCGTCGGCGCTCGGATTCCCAGCCAGAACCCTGCGCTGCGCATCCGGCGCGAGAGTAGTCATCGCAGCACCACTCTCACGGCTCCCGGCCCCCGGGGCCGGCGGGCATGATGGGGAGCGTCAGAGGCGGGCCACCGCCTGTCGCAGTCCGCCGACCCGGAGGCTTGTATGAGCGCCCCGTCCGAGCTGGGAGACTTCCTCAGGTCGCGCCGCGCGGCGCTGCGTCCCGAGGACGTGGGCATCACCCCGCATCCGACCCGCCGCCGGGTCACCGGGCTGCGCCGCGAGGAGCTGGCGACGCTGGCCAACGTCAGCATCACCCACTACACCCGTCTCGAACAGGGTCGAGCCAGCACCGCCTCCGACGGCCTGCTGGAGGCAATCGCGCGCACCCTGCGGCTGACCGACGACGAGACGGCCCACCTGAAGGACCTCGCGCGTCCCGGTCCCGTGCCGCCCCGCCCCGGACAGGCCCGGGTGGCGCAGGCCAGTGCCTCGACGCGGCAGCTGCTGGCGGCCATGGCCGAGGTACCGGCCCTGGTCCTGGACCGGCGCAACGACGTTCTGGCTTGGAACCGACTGGGCCATGCGCTGCTTGCCGGACACCTGGCACTCGCCGCCCCCGACACCCCCGCCGCCCGCCCCAATCTGACCTGGATGCTGTTCCTCGACGAGCAGTACCGGGCGCTGTACACGCATTGGCACGAACAGGCCGAACTCGCGGTGGCCGCACTGCACCTGGACGCCGGCCGGCACCGGGAGGACCGCGCGCTGGCCGAGCTGGTCGGCCGACTCACCATGAGCTGCGACGAGTTCGCCGCCCTCTGGGCCCGGCACCCGGTGCGCACCTGCACCTCCGGGGTGAAGCAGCTGCGTCATCCGCTGGTCGGTGCGATGGAGCTCAGCTTTGAGAATCTCGTCATCCCCGGCGCCTCGGGCCAACGCCTGATCGCCTACACCGCCGAACCCGGCTCACCCTCGGAGGCGGCCCTGCGACTGCTGGGCAGCGCGACGGCGCCGGTGGCGCAGGACAGGACTGTGCTGCGCCACCTCTCCGACACTGCGGTGGAGTCGGCGCTGAGGTCAGGCTGACGGTCTGTCAGCATCCTTGGCCGGTCAGTGTGGTTGGGCGGACAGCCGGACCTGCTCCAAGCGCTCCGGAAGCAACTGGACCGGGCCGAGCAGCCCGGACGCTATCGGGTCGCCGTGCGCGTTGGCACCGGTGTTGGTGACGCGCACCCGCACCACGTTGTCGCCCCTGCGCAGCGCCTCGGTGACGTCGATCCGGTACGGCGCCCAGAGCCGGGGCGGCATTTGCACACCGTTGACGACGACCTGGGCGACATCGTGCACCTCACCCAGGTCCAGGGTCCAGACCCGGCCGGAGAGGGTTGCGGCGTCGAGGGTGAAGCGTCGCTCGTAGAAGGCGGAGCCGGAGTAGGTGGGGTTCAGGTCGGTCCAGGATCCGAGCGGGCGGTCGGCCAACTGCGTTCCTGCCGCGTCGAAGCGGAAGCTCCAGTCGCCGTCGAGCGGAACGGCGGCCAGCGTGTCGGTGACGGCGGTGCTGCCCGCGAACCGGCGGCTGCCGCTCCGCGCGACCACCCGCACCGTCCCGGGGAGCGACACCCGCACGGTCGCGGTGGCGGAGTTCCCCTTGACCGTCACCGACTCCACCGGCGCGGTGGACTCGATCGCATGGGCCGGACCGTCTTGGCCGGTGGCGCGGAAGACGACCAGCAGCGCCGCCTTCGCCTCCAGCCGCAGCGACACCGCCGTGCCCGCTATGCCCGACGTGCCCGCCGTGCCTCCAGCGGACCGGCCGGACCGGCCGGGGAACGGCGCCGGGTGCCAAACGCCGGCCGCGACCGTCCTCCCGGTGTCGGGGTCGCACAACTGCGGCGCTCCCAGCGCGGGAAACGTCGCGGTGACCTCGACCGCCTGGGCGTGCTCGTTGTTGAGCAGGAACGACTGCTCGTTGCCGCGCTCCAACCGCAGCACGCGCAGTTCCGGCGTCGGCGGCGACAGCACGACCGCCGCACCGCCCGCCGCAACGACCAGTGCCGCGGCCGACGTCACGTCCGTCGCCCGGTGGGCGCGGGAGGCGCGTGCTCCGGAGAAGAGCTTGGCCAGCGCAGCCGCCAACTCCCGGTCCTGGCCCGCGGCTTCCTGGACCGGCAGGTCGCCCACCGCCACCAGCGTCCCGCCGCCGTCCACGAAGGAGAGGAGCATGGACGCGGCACCGAGCGAGAGCATGGGCGCCTGCGGCAGTACCAGGATGCCGTACTGCTGCCGTCCGACGACCAACTCACCGCCGCGCGGCCGTCCGTGCTCGATCAGCGCGGGGTCGCCGGTGAGCGCGCCCTCGTCCACGAAGTCGAAGTCGATCTGCTGGTCCTCCAGGGCGTGCACCGCGCCGATGAACGCGTCGTCGATCGCGGACTGCTGCGGGTAGCCCTGGAACGCCTCCGCGGCACGCTGCGGCTGCAGCAGTGCGGTGCGGGCCCTCGGGGTGGCCCGGGCCGCCTCCACCAGGCGTCCGATCCACTCGTTGAGCGGCGAGGACAGGTCCCACCACGGGTTGACCGGCTGGAACGGCGGCGCGAACACGATGTTGTTCGAGTCGGAGAAACGCGCGTGCAGCAGCACCTTGTTGATGCCCCGGACGACGAACGCCCCGATCACCTCACGGGTGAACGCCGGGGTGACCTGCCACCCGGTGGCGCCCATGGCCTCCAGGTACACGCGGTCGCGCCCGGTCTGGTGGGCCGCGCTGGCCGGCCAGCGCGGCAGGGTCCGGTAGTAGCCGACCTGGTACTGGTCGGTGATCAGGTCGGTGCCGGGCACCTGGGCCCACTGGTGGGCGGTGTTGAGGTTTCCGGTGCTCATGACCTGCTCCGCGGGACCGTACTCGTCCCACAGCGGGTTGGAGATCAGCTGGAGCCCGTGCCGGCCCATCCAGGTGCCGACGCCCTTGTAGTAGCCCGAGGAGAAGCGGTTGGAGACCGCGCGCCAGAAGAGCCCGCGCAGGCTGCGCCCCTGCGCGCCGAGGTCGTCGTGGACCGAGGACAGCACGATGCCGAGCCCTGCCTTCCCGCTCACCCCCGTGCTCCCGCTCAGGCGGTCGACCTCGTCGGCCAGACTCGGCGACCAGGGCACGGTCGCCCACTCGGCGTCCGCGGACGCCACGAACGGCTCGTCGTCGGCGAACCCGAGCAGCACCTTGCCGACGGCCCACGGGAACCGGCGGACGTACTCGCCCGGGACGATGTCCATGAACAGGCTGACCGCCTCGTCGTCCAGCAGATCGAGGTAGTTGCGCCGGCTGCCGCCGGAGTCGGCCAGCAGCCGCCAGGTGAAGACGTCCACCTGCCACTGCCCGTCCGGCGCCTTCCAGGTCCCGCCACCGCGCACGGTGTCGGTGAGGTCGATCATGGTCGGGACCACCTCGCCGGTGGCTCCGACCGGCCGGGCCGAGGCGGCGAAGGCCACACCGAGGTCGTCGGGTGTCACGAAGTCGTCCACGGACGAGGCGTCGTCGAAGGTGTCGGCGAACAACTGCCCGCCGTCCGCCCCGGTCACGGTCAGGCTGTCCCAGGACGAGGACTGGGTCGCGGTGGCCCGTACCCCGACCGTCCCGGCGCCGAAGGTCGGGTCGGAGACCGGCGGGAGGGCGGTGCCGTCCAGGGACGGTGTGATCTGCTGCCCCTGGACGGTGACTTGGAGCGCGTGGTCGTCGGCCGGGTCGAAACCGGCGACGCCGGCCCCTTGGCGCAGCAGGGCGAAGCCGCCGTCCACCTGGCGCCAGAGGTCGATCCCGCCGTCGGCCCGCAGGTCCGCCAGGTAGCCGTTCTTCGGGTCCGAGCAGCGCACCATCAGGCCCGCGGTGCCGGAGCCGATGCGGACGGTGGCGTTGACGGTGTAGTCCGTCCAGCCGGTGCCGCCCTTCAGGACGCGGACACCGTCGTACGCGGCGGCGTCCACGACCAGCCGCCCGTCGGCCACGCTCAACGCCCGCCCGGCCAGCGGGACCGACGCGCCACCGGCGACCTGCGTGCTGCTGCGGGTGACGCCCTTGGTCCGCAGGTCGGGGCGCGGCCGGTAGCTGCGGTCGCCGACCTTGCCGCCGTTCACCACGAAGCCGCCGGCCCGGCCGCTGGGGAAGAAGTCGTCGTTGAACAGCCACACGTGCATACCGTGCAGCTCGGCCTGGCGCAGCGTGTGCTCGACGATGGCGAACCACGCCTCGGTGAAGAAGGCCGGTTGCAGGGCGGTGGTGTCGAACGGGAAGACGAGCACCTCGGTCACGCCCTTGGCACGCATGTCCGCCAGCGACGCGTCCACCAGCTCCGTGGTCACGGTGCCGTTCCAGAACCAGAGGATCAGCGGCATGCTGTCCCCGGCCGGCCGGGCGAACCTGGCGGCCGAGAAGGCCTCGTGGCCGGCCGGCTCCGCGGCGTACGCGGGCTGCCAGAAGCTGGCGGTGCCGCCCACGGCCGCAGCCGCCGCCGCGAGTTGGAGCACCCGCCGACGGGAGAGGGGGAAACCGCGGCGGGTCTGGTCTTGGGCGTCGGCTCCGGGTGCGCTTTTGGGCGTGGCTCCGGACGTGGCCCCGGCAGGGTCCGCACCATCGGTTGTCGGCGGGTACACGCGGTCGTTCATCGGAGCTCCCTCGGAGAGTGACGTCGACGGCCGAGCGGGTCCGCGGCCGGGCCGCCCTGTCCGGCGCGCCCTCGGCCACCCCTGCCCGATGGTGGGTTGAATTGTTTCAATCGAGTCGCCCTGGACACTAGGGGAGGGGATTGGCGAGCGTCAATGCTCGTGCAGCAGTCAGTTGTCTGGTCCGACAGAGCATCAGGCCCCTGGCGGTGCTGCGCGACGCGGCGAGGCGAGCGCGCCTGGCGCGACCCATGATTGAACGATTCAGTTGACGGCTCACAGGCCCACTACTGCGGCCAGCCGCCGGCAGCGCTCGGCGAGGGCCCCAGTGCGAGGAGATAGGCGCGGCAGCGCGGACGGGCCTGCGTCAGCGCGTCAGCCTGCGCCAGGGACAGACCCTGACGTTTCGCCGTCGCCGCCGTGGCGGGGAGCAGCGCGCGGACGATGTCGTTCTCGCCGCTGGAAAGCCCCATCTCCTGGTAGTCCAGGCCAGTGTCACTGCCGGGTGTGAGCAGGTAGCGCACCCAGTAGGCCACCGAGTCCGCGCACTCCTCCACGGCATCGGCTGAGGCCGTGGCCCCGGCAGGGGACGGCGCGGGCGAACGGGTCTGGGCCCCGCACCCGGAGCAGAGCGGCAACAGCAACAACAACGCGGTGGCGATGAGTGACATCCGACGCGAGCCCATGGCCCAGTGTCAGCCCTGCCACCGCCGGAGTCCAAACCTGTGGTGTGCCGACCGACGCACCGTCAGCTTGGTCTGCGGTGGCGGAGTAGGCGCGTAGGCGCCCACAAAAATGGCTGGCCCCGGGCGCGATCTGTGCTGGATCCTGAGCGTATGCCTCGACGCCTGATGTTCGTGCAGTTGAAGACCGGTTACAACACGGACCGTGGACCCTCGTGGATCGGGTGGGTGGACTTCTCGAAGACCTGGAGCACCGCGTACTTTCACGGCCGGACACTGCGCCGGGCAGCGGGGATGTCCGATGCGAACTTCTACGACGTGCAGACCGACGAGAAGTTCTGGGTCTCCGGGCCGAAGCGGGACCGCACCGACACCCGCTACGGCCCCTCCAACGCTGAAGTCGAGCCGGACGCCGTCGAGACCTACCACGCCTTCCTGGAGGGTGTCGCCCTGCCGGGCCGGGAGAACGGCTAGGCCATTTCGTTCGAAGGCCCTCGGCGCCAACGGATCTACTCGGGCCGGACGTTGAGCACCTGTGTCTGAACCCCTGCTTTGGGTAGCGTGGAGGCTCGGCCTGGCTGGATGTCTGAGGGCGCCGGGCGGGCTGGAGAGCGGAAGTGCAGGGGCTGTGGCGGTCGGCTGAGGTCGGCGTCGTGGCCTGACGCCCTGTAAGGAATCGTTCGGCGAACGGTCACAGTGACCCCACCGCGAACGGCACGCCCGATCGAGCTCGGCCAACTCCGGTGGTTTAGACGGCAATTGTTGTGATCAGCCGATAGGCGGTCCGGCGCTGCTGCTTGGAAGCGGGCTGTCTCCCGTCACGGCCAAGGGCCGTACCCGGCCCGCTGGTTGGTGCTGAACCATGCCCGGGGAGATCGAGCTGGCCGACAAGGTGGGCAGTGTCAGCTCCACGTGCTATGCGGAGATCGTGGCCAAGCTGCGGAAGCTGATCGAGACGACCAGTCGCGCGCAGTTCACGATCGGCGGCTACGCGCTGGAGGTCGAGCCGATGCGCGAGGCGGGCGGCCAGGAGCGGAGCGACGACCTGTTCACCGTGAAGGACTCGTTGTTCCGGCTGGCCGAGGACATCGGCGTGACCTACTCGTTGCTGAAGGGCGCCGCTGGGTCGTCGAGCGCAGTCACGCCTGGGTCATGCACGCCCGCCGACACGCCCGTGACTACGAACGGCTCGTGCAGCACTGATCGTCATGGCGGTCACCGTGGCGATCGCCACCAAGACCAACGCCGATTCACTGATGTGGGCTCCATCTTCCCATGACGCGCAGAACTTGGGCAGCAAGCCGTTCACTCGTCGTCGTCATCGAACCAGGAGTTGCCGGCAGCCCAGTGCTTGACCCAGCCGGCGAACCCGGAATCACCGTGCGGGAAAGCGGCCTCGCCAGGCTCGTAGTCGAACTCGGCACCGAACGGCACGGCTCCGTCCTCGAAGACGAGCCAGATGTGTCCGCGGCTCGGGCCGGCCACGACCAGATGCCAGTACATCCCGCAACCCTCGTCGCCAAGAATGACTGAACCATGATCTGACACTGCGTCGATCTCAGCTTGAATCTCCTCGACCGGCCGCGGATGGTCCGTCCAGATCCACCTGGATGCCAGGGGGAAGGGCTTGACCAGGTCACGCCCAGTGCCGCCGCCGCGCCAGCCATCCGGCAGAGAAGCTAGCGGCAGCAGCCCCCACTCTGGCGGGCCCTGGGTGGAACCGTCGCAGATCTCGGCAACGAAGGTGCGATAGGGCTCCGGAAGGACGATCCCGTGCTCGGCCTCGAAGACCCGCACAGCATCCCAGCCGAGGGCGGGAGCGCAGCCAGTGGTGAACGCGCCGCGGAGGGCATCGAGCTCCGCGGCGCGAGCGTGATCAGCATCCATGGTGCATTGCTACCAGCACGGTCCGACATCCCTGATGTCGCCCTCCCCAACCAGGGCACGGTTCTGATGGTGACGCGGCATGTCAGATCGGGAAGGGCAGAGGCTGCTGTCCGCTTTCGTACACCGGCTGCGCCGGGGGTGCTGGATGATCACTATCCAGATCGGCTGCTTGCTGCGAGAGTTCGAGTCCCTCGCAGAGGTCCATGATGAAGTCGTCGAATCCAGGGAAGTCCTGGGCAGCTGCGTGAATCACGGCACCGGCGGACCGGCGCCGGCCTGGCGCGAACCCCTCGGCGATCGCCGCGAACACCTGGTTGGGGCGTGAGTCGCGGTCCCGCTCGCGCGGATCAGCGGCCTCATACGGGCCGAGCCCGTCCGCCAGCAGCCACAAGAAGTCGCCCAGGTCCCGCGCGATCACGCCCGTCTCGCCCTCGGAGCCGAGGAAGACCACCGGCTGTTCGACGAGCGCCCGGTCCTGACGGACCAGCCAGAAGGCGGCGTATCCGCCAGTGCCATCCTGACCGAAGATACGGAAACCGTCGCCACTCAGTGTCACGTTGCCGGTCCAGGCCCGAAACCAGCTGGTTGTCTCCTCGGCGGACAGGAATCCGTCGAAGGGTTCGAAGTCAACGCCGTCGCCGTCGTCGTAGTCGAACGGGGCCGCCATCGCGGCAGCAAGTGCAGCAGGGAACTGTCGATCGTCGTCGAGCGTCACGCGGACAGGCTAGCGCCATGACCAAGCGAGGTCGGAAACAGGTACGGAGCCGGTGTCGCACTGGCTCGGCTCGTGCTTCAGCCTCGGTCGCCGACGTAGGGAGGCGAGGGCAGGTTCCATACGGCGTCTATTCTGCTGACGATCCGTCGGAGTTCCCGGGCGCCTTGCGGGGACATGGCCTGCATCACCGTGTCAAGGAGGAGGCGGCCTTCCAAGGGGTCGCCGCAGCAGTACCAGTGCACGTTGCCCCACTCGTAGTCGTGCCACAACTCGCGCGCGGGGCGGTGGACGTAGCTCTTCCACAGGCGGATCGCGTCGGCGACGGCCCCCGGGTGCAGATAGTTCCGAGTGCGCTCAAGACGGGCGATCTCGGACAGCGTCCGCGCGGAGACACCGTCGATCACCGGCCTTGCCTCCCTGGTCCGGGGACGGGGCTGGGCGGCTCGGATGTGTCCTGGCCGTCTACGCGGCATGGGCCTTTCGGTTCGTCATCACGCGGTCATGGTGCCATGTCCTCGCATGCGTATCGAATGAATTCATTCGTCCGGAAGCTCGGCTCCAGAGACCGCAGGGCCGCAGGGCCGCAGGGCTCAAGCTCAGAACGCGTAGCGGATGCGTAGCCATGGTGCGTGGGTCGCGATCAGCTCTCGTAGGCGGGCCAGGGCGTTGTGTTTGACCTCGCGGGCGTAGCGGACGTTGAGGGCGCCGTTCTCCGAGCGTTTGGCCTCCTGGGCGGCCGGTTGCCACAGGATGTCCTCGGCCCGGGGGTGCCAGCCGAGGTTGACCTCGTGGAGCTGCTGATTGTGGGTCAGCATGATGATCTCGGCGGCTGCCTGCTCCTTCACCCGGGCCGGGAGGACGTCGTCCAGATGGGCGAGCAGGTCGCCCCAGTCCCGCTGCCAGCCGGGGCGCAGCACCACCGGGGAGAGGTTGAAGTGCACCTCGTAGCCCGCGTCGAGGAAGTCGGCCGCCGCGGCGATGCGGTCCGCGACCGGGCTGGTGCGGATGTCCAGCAGACGGGAGTCGCTCGGTGGCATGAGCGAGAAGCGCACCCGGGTGCGGCCCTGCGGGTCCAGGGCGAGCAGGTCGGGGTTGACGAACTTGGTGGCGAACGAGGCCTTGGCGGTGGGCAGTCCGCGGAACGCGGCGATGAGGTCGGCCGTGTTGTCGCAGATCAGGGCGTCGACGGAGCAGTCGCCGTTCTCGCCGATGTCATACACCCAGGAGTGTGCGTCGCACTGGTTGGGCTCCCGTTTGGGCCCCTGCGCCTGTACGTGCCGGCGGAGGTGGGCGACGATCGCCTCGATATTGGTGAACAGGGTGATCGGGTTGGCGTAACCCTTGCGGCGTGGGACGTAGCAGTAGGCGCAGGCCATGGCGCAGCCGTTGGAGGCTCCGGGCGCGATCCAGTCGGCCGACCTGCCGTTGGGGCGGGTGCTGAGGGTCTGTCGGACGCCAAGGACCAGGGTCTCGGTCTTGACCCGGGTCCAGCGCGCGATGTTGCCGTCATTGCCGTGCAGGGACGGGATGCGCCAGTGGCTGGGCACCTCGACCACCGGGACCCCCGGCAGCCTGGCCAGGATCTGCCGGCCGCGCGGGGAGGCCAGCGCGGCGGGTTCGGCGTACACCTCCCGCACGTCCAGCATCCGCCTGGCCTGCGGACCGTCCCGGAAGCCGCCGCCGCTCGGCGGGGCGGCGGGCAGCGTGTCCTCCCAGCCGAAGAGCGCCTGCTGCTCGGGCCCTTCGGGGGACGGTCCGGACGGACGGTGGTTCACTGCGCCGCTCCGTCCGTCCCTCGGGCTCAGTATTCGCCCTTGATCACGAAGTAGGAGCCGCGGATCACGCCCGCCAGCTTTGACTTCTGACGCGCGAACTTGAAGCGCGATGCCAATTCCTCGGGAACGTCCATGCCCTCGGAGAGCTTGAATCCGACTGCGCGCTTCGCGTCGTCCGCGATGCTGTACATCACATTGATGGACAGGCCGGACTCGTAGAACACATAGGCCATCCGAATGCCGTCGACCTCGAAGGACGTCACCTCGAGCGGGCGGGAGGCGATGACGATGTCGCGCTCGTCGGCGAGGATGCGGGTCACCCAGTCGAGCGCCTCGGGTGCTTCGCTCGCGGGGCTGACGGTGAAAGCGTGATCGTACTTGTTCTTGTGATAACGCGCCTCGTTGGCGCGCAGTCCGGCGAGAGCCTCCGCGACCGGGGACGATTCCAGGCCGACGGTGGACACATTCACGAAGTCGACGACGTACGCCATGGGCCCTCCTGATGACGATCTATCAGGGCGACTGTAGTGCCAGTCGCACCGGACGGCCCGGGGGGACACGAGTTCGTCGCCCGATGACGGAAACCGTCAATGCGCGGCAGGCCGGTCCGACGGAGATCGAGCTCTCCGACGCGGGCCTGCGGGTGAGCAAGGCGGATGCCGCGCCGGAGATCGCCTAGGCGTCCGTCCGGTATGTCATGGAGCGGCCTGAGGTGTGGGTGTTCCTCCTGGTCCCCTCCGGTACGCGCATCATCCCGAAGAGCGCGGTGGAGCCTGACCAGCAGGAGGCGTTCACCGCGCAGCTCCGTGAGTGGGCCGGAACGAAGTACCGGGTGCGCGACAAGTGACTCGGTGCAGGCTCCTCGGGCTGCAACGTGCAGCGCTACGGCGTGGCCGTCAGCGGACGATGGAGACGATCTGACAGGCGGCTTCGGCGAGCCGGTGTTCCCCCTGAAGGTCTGCGCAGGTCAGGGCCGCCCTGGGGTCCAGGCCGCGGGTGCACAGGCGCCAGGCGGTTTCGGGGTCCAGGGTCACCGCAGCGGTCGGCCGTGCGCCGGGTGGCTCGGCCAGTGACCAGCCGGCGGCTGTGGCCGTCACGGTCCAGGTGCCGCCGGCCGGGCCGCGGACGGTCATCTGCACCTGCGTGCCGACGGCTGCGGTGGTGCTGCGCATCGTGTGGGGGAGGGCCCGCATGAAGGTGTCCAGGACCGTGGAAAAGGCCCGCGGCTCCGGATCCGTGCTGAGGCCGATCGCATGGCGGAGCTGCTGACGGTGGGTCCAGTACTCGGTGAACTCCCGTGCGATGTCCAGCCAGACGGGTGCCGGGTCGGCCCCGGCCCAGGACACCCCCAGCCCCGCCGCACTGAGGTCGACGGACTCCCAGCGGCGGTTGAGCCGGGCAGCTGCCACCTCCAGGGCGTCCATGAGCTCTGCTGGACTGTCAGCTGCGCGGAGGTCGACCCATTCCTGATTGACCCGGTGGATGAATGCTTCGAGGCTCTCCCCGGGCGCGAACGCAGGCCGAAACCCCGCTGTGCTCCAGCCGAGGCGGCCATGGAGATCACCGAGGAGGTGCGCGGCGAGGTCCTTCACACTCCACCCCGGGACGGTCGGACTGTTCCACTCGGCGGCCGACAGCCCGCGCAGCAGGCGCTGGAGAGCAGCCGCCTCCGGTGCGAACAGGGGGCGCGCGTCGATGGGTGTGCCGAGCCAGGAGGCATCGGACACGCCGTCGGTCCGGGGACTCATGGGCGGAGCCTGCCACGGGGCGTGCCGTGCACGCCAGCGCGACGGAGTCAGTAGCCGGCCACGAGCGTGCGCTCCTGCCCGTCGCGCGTGCGCAGGCGCAGCGCCGGGGCGGGGCGGGCGGGTGTCGGCCTGGGGTCGGGGCCGGCGGCGTCCTCGACGGAGAGCCACCACAGCGGACCGGACTTGCTGAGCCAAGCGATTCGCGCGTCGAAGGGGGCGAGCCGATCGGCGGGGACGTGCATACGCGGGGCCGAGTGGAACACCACGCGGATTCGCGAGGGCGGGCCTGCCGCAGGCGCTGCGCTGCCGTTGAGCCTCCCGATCCGCTCCGGTGATCTTGCCCGGCATGTCCCGACCGTAACGGCCTCGCAGGGCTGTTTGGCACTCCGCCGCGGCGGCTGTGCGGGCGCTCGGGATCAGTCGGGCAGATCGGCGAGCGTCTGCGCCCAGCGGCGGAAGCCGGAGTCCGGCGCGGTACGGCAGTAGCGGCTGAACTGCTCCCGGCACTCCTCCCGTCGGAGGCCGCCCACCATGACCGGGGGCGCGTATCCCGGCAGGTCCGCGCTGGTCGGCTGCCAGGCCGCCGCGATCCCGGCCGCGCCGTCCGCAGGTGACTCCAACCCGAAGTAGACCTCGGTCACCCCCAGCGCCATCGCCGCGCCCAGGCACATCACGCAGGGCTCCAGGTTCACCGCCAGCCGCAGCGGCTGGACGCGCCGACCCCACCCGAGCCGCTCGTCGGCCTCGATCATCGCCAGCAGATCGGCGTGGACCAGCCGCCGCTTCCGCCCCAGGTCCTCGGTGAAGGCCCGGCCGACGACCTCGTCGCCCAGGACCACCACCGCGCCGATCGGCAGCTCCCCGGCGGCGAGCCCCTCCTCGGCGACGGCGATCGCGGCCGACAGCATCTCGTCAGGAGTCATGGCTCATGGTACGGCGGCTGCGAGGGCTAAGACGCACGCTCTCTGACGGATCATCAGATGTACCGAGGGAGGCGAGGAAGGCGACGAAATCGCCGAAGGCCCGGCCGGTGCGGGCGGTGTCGCCGGTGGCGTCGAGGTCCATCAGCAGACCACGGATGACCGCGAGGACCAGTGTCGCGAGCTCCGGTCGACCGATGCTGCGCAGGCCGTCCTCGAGCGGCCCGAGCCAGTCGGTCGTCGCGGTGCGCCGGAAGTCGGGCCACAACCGCTGCTCCGCGCTCTCCCGCAGCTGACCGAACACGCGCAGGTACGGCTGGCCCTCCGGGCCGGTGATGGAGGTCCACGCGCGGCTCAGGGTGTCCGGGTACGGCTCGTCGGGCCGCACCCGGAGGAGGCCGCCGAAGGAGTCGAGCTGACGTTGCCGCGCGTGCCCGAGGACGGCCCGCAGCAGGTTGTCGCGGGTGCCGAAGTGATAGATCAGCATGCGGGCGGAGGCGCCGGTGGCGGTGGCCAGCGGTTCGAGCCGGTCGGGGAGGCCGTGCGCGAGGGCGTGATCGGCGCAGGCGTCGAGCAGCCGCTCCCTGATCTGCGGCTGCGGTCGTCTGCCCATGGCTCTACTTTTTCACGTAACAACCACTACGTCTATCGTCGACAGGAGGAGCACTGGAAGGGCTGACGTGGAGGTCGCGATGAGAGTGGTATTCGTGCACGGGGCGTGTGTGCGGGACGGGTCGTGGTGGTGGCACCGTACCGCCGAGCTGCTGCGGGAGCGGGGGGTGCCGAGCGCGGCCCCGGCGCTACCGAGCTGCGGCGAGGCGGGCCGACCCGGCGGCGTCGGCGGTCCTGGGCTGCCCGAGGACGTTGCCGCGGTGCGGCAGGTGTTGCTGGCCGGCGGCGACGAGCCCACCGTCGTGGTCGCACACAGCTACGGCGGCATCGTCACCGCGGAGGCCGCCGCGGGAATCGGGTCGGTGCGCCACCTGCTGCTGGTCTCCAGCTACCTGCCCGAGGTCGGGCAGAGCCTGTCGGAGTTCGGGGACGGCAGCTCCGCCCCCGCCCCCTTCCTCGATGTCGACCCCGGCACGGGCACCTTCGGGGTCCGCCCCGAGCTGCTCGTGGACACGTTCCTGCAGGACTGCGACCCGGAGGTCCAGGCGCAGGCGGCGGACCACCTCGCCCGGCAGAGCGTGCAGGTGACCGGGCAGCCGGTCGGGGCAGCCGCGTGGCAGCAGGTGCCCTCGACGTACCTCGTCTGCGCCCGGGACCGGGGCACCCCGCCACGGCTGCAGCGCGAGTTCGCCCGCCGGGCTGACAACGTCGTCGAACTCGACGCCGGCCACCACCCCTTCCTGTCCCAGCCCGCCACAGTCCGAGACCTGCTGCTGAGCCTGTGACGCCGCGAACGTGCTACGAGTGTTCGACGATCCAGGTTTTGACCTGCTGGGCGTATTCCGGAGCCCACTGGGGTGACCAGCGCAGGAAGTACACGTGCATGGTCAGGGCGTGCAGCATGTGCGCGAGGTCGACGCGTTGCTCCCAGTCGTCCGGCAGCGGGCATGCGGCAGCGTAGGCGGCGAGGAAGGCGGGACGGCCTGCGGGGAACGCATCGAAGATGTGTTCGTCGAGTTTGCCGAAGTCGCGGAAGCGGTCCTGGTACGTGGCGTGCTCGAAGTCCAGGACGCAGGTGATCCGTCCCTCACGCACCAGGAAGTTGGGCAGCCAGAGGTCACCGTGGGTCAGCGCCGGGAGACTCGCGGAGTCGTCCAGTTGCGACAGTGCCCTCGCCGTCGCGGTGCGAACGGCGGCGCTGCCGCCGAGCAGGTCGGCGTGTCCCTGGCGGAGGAGCGCGTCCACCTCCGCCTCGACCGACTCCCGCAGCGACTCCCGCGGGCTGGACGCGGTGGCGTTCTCCGCGACCTCGCCGAACCAGGGCGCGGTGATGCCGTGCAGCTGTCCGACGATGCTGCCGAGGTCCTGGCACAGGATCAGCCGTTGGCCCTCGTCCAGGGATTCCCACAGGTCCGCCGCGGTGTCGCCCTCCTCGAACTCCTGGATGAGCACGGGCCCGTCCACGGCCGGAGCATGCGGCACCAGGCACCGGTACCGCACGACCGGGATGCCGTGCTCGGCAGCCACGCGGGTGTTCGTCATCAGCCGCCCCAAGTGCGCCGGGTCGCGGTCGCGTTGGGGCACCTTGACCAGCAGTCGGCCCTCGTCGGTATCGGCGATCCAGTGCCTGCTGCTGTAGCCGGCGGCGAGATGACGCAGCGTCAGGATCCGCACGGTAGGGAGCGCCTGCTCCAGGACGCGCCGGATGGCGGGTTCGGCCGCAGGTTCGGCCGGGGGTTCGGGGTCGGTCGACATGGGCCCTCCCTGTCGTTGGCGCTGCGTCAGTCGGGAAGTGTAGGGCCTGGGCCCGGGCCCAAGTCCTGGGCCAGCGTGGTCAGTGCCTCGCCGAGGGGCAGGTCGACCCGGACGGCCGCGTGCTCGTCGCCGCGGGTGGGGCCGTGGTTCACGATGGCGACCGGTAGGCCGGCCTTGGCGGCGCGGCGGACGAAGCGCAGTCCGGACATGACGGTCAGTGAGGAACCCAGCACCAGCAGCGCGTTGGCCGTGTCGACCAGGTCGTAGCAGTGGTCGACCCGGGCGCGCGGCACGTTCTCGCCGAAGAAGACCACGTCCGGTTTGAGTACTCCGCCGCAGGCCAGGCAGGGGACCACCTGGAAGGCGTCGACCAGTTCCGGTGCCAGTTCCACGTCGCCGTCGGGGTTGACCTGGGCTCCGGCGGCCTCCAGTCGGCCGTTGGCCGCGTGCAGCCGCTGGTCCAGTTCCTCGCGGGGGGACAGCGTCCCGCAGTCCAGGCAGATCACCCGGTCCAGGCCGCCGTGCAGCTCGACTGCGTCGGTGGTGCCGGCGGCGTGGTGCAGGCCGTCCACGTTCTGGGTGATCACCGCGCCGACGCGGCCGGAGGCGCGCAGGGCCTGGACCGCGCGGTGGCCGGAGTTCGGCTGTGCCCGGGCGATGGTGCGCCAGCCGACATGGCTGCGCGCCCAGTAGCGGCGGCGTCCCGTCTCGTCGGCCACGAATTCCTGGTACGTCATCGGTGTGTGGCGGCGCAGGCTGCCGGTCGCCCCGCGGTAGTCGGGGATGCCGGACTCGGTGGACAGCCCCGCCCCGCTCAGCACCGCCACTCCGCCCCGTGCGAGCAGGTCGCGGATCCGGGCCAAGCCCTCGGCGGGCGGAACGGCGGCAGCGGGCGCGACGGTGGGGGACCCGAGGGGCCGGTCGACCATGGGACGGGTACGCATAGAAGGAAGCCTACGACTGCGGCGGCTGCTCCCGGGGTCAGGAGCCGTCCGGGCGCGGTCAGTGGCCGCTGGGGTGGGGCTGGCAGTTGGTGCTGTCGGGGTAGCCGCCGAAGGCCTCGGCCTTGGTGGCGGACGGGTCCACCGAGCCTTCGAGGCACATCCGGGGGGAGAGGTCGACGGTGAAGTCCACGCTCACCTCGCCGTTGGGCAGCACCGTGACCTTGTCGGCGGGATAACCCAGCGCCACCAGGCGCTCGCGCACCGCGTCGAGGCCGACGTGGTGTCCGACCCGCAGGACGTCCAGCGCGGCCTGGATCCGCTTGGAGTCCGCCAGGCCCTCGCAGCGCAGCGCGCCGGACAGTGGGAACGGGTTCCGGAAGGCGTTGTTGTCGGCCCAGTCCGGCGGCCCGCCGTCCCCGTAGGCCGGATCCGGCCGTGCTGAGGCCGTTGCGCTGGTCCGTGCCGGGGTCTCTCCCGGGCACAGGACGGGCGACGGGGTGGGCGAGGACGTGGGCGACGGCGTGGCCGACCGGGCAGCGGACCGGGCGGCCGTGGGGCTCGGGGTCAGCACCACCACGGTGCCCGGGGTGCCGGCCGTCCCGGCCGTGCCCGTGGCGCGGCTGGCGCACCCGGCCAGTCCGACTGTGCCGGCCGCGACGACGAGCAGCGCGAGCAGCGCGAGTGCGACGGGACCGGCCCGGCGGCTCCGGGCACCGGGCGGACGGGTTCGGGCACGTCCACCGGCACGGGTCATGCGGTGATCATGCCCGAGGAGCAGCGCTTCCGCCTGAGTACGCGTACTCAGATCCGATTCAGCCGGCCGCGCACTCCAGGTGGCCCCAGCCGTCGGAGTTCTTGGCGATGCGCTCGCCCCGCTCGTAGGGACGGCCGCAGCGGCAGGTCCCGGGGAACTTCGCGGCGAGGCCGCCGCCCGGGCCTGCCGTTCGGCCGGAGCCGGCGGATCCGCCCGATCCGCCGGAGCCTCCCGCCGCCTTGCGGGGTCCCTGGCCGGCGGCCTTCGCCCGGCCGTCGCCGCGGGGCGCCCGCTGGACCACGTCCTCCGCTCCGGCGGCCGGGGAGGGTGAGCCCAGCGCGGTGCCGGCGGGCTGCTGGGTGGTCGCGGCCTGGCTGGCCGCCCGGTCCGCGAAGGCGTTCAGCCGGTCCCCGTCGACCTGGTGGGCCGGGACATAGACGAACTCGACCGCCCGGCCGCTCAGCAGCTCGTCGATCCGGGCGACCAGGGCCTGGTTCGCCACCGGCTTTCCGGCCGAGGTCTTCCACCCATTGCGCTTCCACCCCGGCAGCCAGGTGGTGACGGCCTTCATCGCGTACTGGGAGTCCATTCGGACCTCGAGCGGCACGTCGCTGTCCGTGGACTCCAACAGCCGCTGCAACGCGGTGAGTTCCGCGATGTTGTTGGTCGAGGTGCCGAGCGGTCCGCCCTCCCAGCGATCCGGTTGCCCGCTCTCGTCCGCCACGACCCAGCCCCAGCCCGCAGGCCCGGGATTGCCCTTCGACGCCCCGTCACACGCGGCGATGATACGTTCAGCCATACCCCCGATCATGCCAGGTCGGCGACCCTGCGGCGGGCCGGCCGGTTCCGCCGCAGCGTTGCCGGCCGGGCCGCCCCGGGGTCAGTCGGCCAGTTGGTTGAGGGCGGTGGCGGTGATGCCTTCGATGTAGGTGGGGTCGTTGGTGGGCTGGCCGGTGAGTTCGACGATGCCGACGCGGTGGCCGCTGCGGATCACCGCGACGCCGCCGGCGACCTCGCCGTTGCCGTTGAAGCTCGGGTACCAATGGCCCTCGCCGGTCGGGAGGGTGATCGGGTGGGCCTTGCCGTAGTACCAGTGACCGTCCGGCTCGTCCTGGCAGTCGCGCACCAGCGCGTTGAGCTGCTTCTCGTACGAGGCCGCCGCGGTGCTGGTGGAGCCGTCTGCGACCGACTCGGTCAGCAGGGAGTCGGCGGTGTCGAAGGTCCAGGTCACGTCGGCATAGGCGGCGGCCTTCCCCTTGGTCAGCGTGCGCATCGTCTCCTCGCCGGAGCAGGCCGAGAGGGCCTGCTTGCCGGTCAGGTCCACGGTCGCGCCGACCGCGGACAGGCCCTGCTGGAAGAAGGCCTCGCTCTGGAGCAGGTTGCCGGAGCCGAGGCCGGGCTCGGCGAGGTGGGCGACGGGCGCCGTGGCCGGCCGGTTCGGCGAGCTGGTGACGGCGACGGGCGTACCAGCCGTACCGGCCGAGCCGGGCGTGCTCGCGGCCTCGGCATGCGTGGCGATCCCCACCGCGATCAGGGCGCCGACGGCGACCGCCGCGCCGGCGACGCGACCGCGACGCGAGCGCGCCTTGCCGGTTGAGCCGGTTGCGCCCGCTGCGCCCGCTGCGTCGGCTGCCTGGTTGTTGAACATCTGATCCCCCATGTGATCCCCCTGGTTGTTCACGACGCGGTTCGCGTCTCCGTACATCAGGGGAGATGGATGGACCGGGGGAGAAGTTGGATGCCGATCCAGAATGTTCTGTCAGAGTTGTGTAACAGCCGCACGGACGATCCGGGTCATCGCGGCCGTGCCCAGGCAGGCGTCGATCTCCAGGATCCCGTAGTGGGAGCCGTTCCGGAGGATGGCGATGCCCCCGCACGGCTCCTTGCCCGCCGGCGCGGTCCCCGTGGTGTTCTGGTCGCCGGTGTAGGAACCCATCCAGCTCGCGGTGATGCCCGGGGCGACGTTGATGGTGTGCGTCGGCCCGTAGACCCAGTGGGTGGCCGGTTCGGTCTGGCACGGCACCTCCTCCAGCAGGAGGCGCTCGGCGAAGTTCTGGGCGGCTGCCGGGCTGTCGGCGTCGGCGGCTACCTCGCGAGCGACCTGGTCCGCGGCGTTCACCGCCAGGGTGGGGTCGTCGGCGTCGGTGCCCTTGGAGGTCATCAAGCCGCGGAAGTACGCGCGCGGCCCACCCAGGGTCTGGAGCAGGGTCTTCTCCCCTGTGCAGGCCGGGTTGCTGTACCTGCCGTCACCGACCCGGTCCTGCACGTAGATGTGCCGGGTGATCCCGACGTCCCTGAACTCGGCTGCTGTCAACAGGTGTTGGACCGTCATGGGGCCGGCGGCGGGAGACACGGCGGGAGATGTGGCCGCTGACGTCGCCGACGGCGGAGGCGCAGCCGCGGCAGAGCGGGCGGGCAGGACGAAGCGGCCGGTCAGCAGGCCAAGTCCGACGGCCATGGACAGGATGACGATGATGCTCCGGGTTCGCACGGCTGCGCCTCAGCCGCCGCTGAGGCGCTCCCGCATGAAGCGGCGAGCTTGGTGGATACGGTCCTTGACGGTGCCCAGGGGAGCGTCGGTGATCTCAGCGATCTGAACGTAGGTCAGGTCCCCGAGGTCGCGCAGGACGAAGGAGGTCACCAGGGCCGGATGCCGCTGCTCCAGCGCGGCCAGCGACTCCATCAGGTCCAGCCGGGTCCCCGCGATCACGCTGGTCGTCCGGGGGTCGACACCCTCGGGGACGACCGCGTAGCTGTCCTGCGCACGGCGGCGCATCGAGCGGTAGGTGGACCTGGCGGCGTTCGAGGCGATCACGGTCACCCACCCGAGGAAGGAGCCCCGCCCGCTGTACTCGTGCAGATGTGTGCTGATGGACAGCAGGGCGTCCTGCGCGGCCTCTTCGGCGTCGGCGTGGTGCGGGAGGAACCTGGCGCAGCGGCGCATCACCGTGGGGCGGAGCCTGGCGAGCAGGCGCTCCAGGGATTCCCGGTCGCCGGATTGGGCGGACTCAACGAGCTGTGCCAGCTCGTCCTCGTCGATCATCCTGCTGTTCCCCCGCTCTCGCTGCTTCAGGCAGAATGCTTTCACATGCAGAAGCTAGGTCGGTACCTCCTCGAGGACAGGCTGGGGGCAGGCTCGTTCGCCACCGTCTGGAAAGCGTACGATCCCGAGCTCGACACGGACGTCGCGGTCAAGGTGCTGGCCGACAACTGGGCGTCGAACGCCGACGTGCGGGAGCGGTTCCTGGCGGAGGCGAGGCTGCTCCGCCGGATCTCCAGCCCACGCGTGGTGCGGGTCCACGACGTGGGTGTCCAGGACGAGCGGCCCTACTTCGTCATGGACTACGTCCGGGGCGGCACGCTGGCCGAGCAGGTCGGGCACTGCGGGCCCGCGGAGGCACTCCGGCTGGCGGCCGAGGCCGGGTGCGCTGTGCAGGTGCTCCATGACGCCGGCGTGATCCACCGCGACGTCAAGCCGTCGAACCTGCTGCTCGACGCCGGCCGCACGCCCGCCGCCGTGCTGGTCGCGGACCTCGGCAGCGCCAAGCAGCTCGCCGACGCGTCGGGGCTGACCGTGACCACCGGCACCCCCGCCTACATGGCGCCCGAACAGGCCTTCCAGACCAGCGGGTTCGACGCCCGGGCCGATGTGTACGCCCTCGGCGTCGTGGCGTTCGAACTGCTCACCGGACACAAGCCGTTCGGTGCGGGCGGTTGGGCGACGCTCACCCCGGCGGAGGCGTCGGCGTCCACGCTGCCGACGGTCTCGGGGGAGGGGGAGTCGGAGGCCCTGGACGGTATCGATGCGCTCCTTCGCGCGGCGCTGTCCTTCGATCCCGACGACCGGCCGCAGAGCGCGCAGATCTTTGCGGACGCGCTGTCGGGCGGGGGAGGGGAGTGGGCCGCCCGGACCGGGTCGTCCGGGCCGCGACCAGGTGTGGTCTGGCTCGCGGCGGTGGTCACCTTCCTGGTGACAGCGGGGCTGACCTGGCTGGCCCGCTGAGTTCGGACCCGCTTTCGGACCCGCCTTCGGACCTGGTGCTGCGCAGTGAGTCGAGCACCAGGTCGAGCAGGCGTCCGGTCTGGTCCTTGCTGCTGTTGGTCGCGGTCGAGAGGAACACCCCGAGCAGCAGGGCGGTGATGTCGTCGGGGTCGACATCTTCGCGGAGGACGCCGGTCTTCGCCCCGGCGGTGAGCAGCGTGGCGATGGCGGCGGTGATGCGCTCGCGGGTGGCGGGCGTGGCGATGCGTCCGGCGGCCCAGCCTGCCCGCAGGGTGTCGACCAGGCCGCGCTTCAGCTCGGCGAACTGGGCGTAGCGGTTCATCCAGGCGCGCAGCGCCGCGTCCGGCGGCAGCTGCTCCAGGAGGACGGCGGCACTCCTGGTGATCTCGTCCAGCTCGGTCGCGTAGACGGCCTCGACCAGGGCTTCGCGGGTGGGGAAGTGGCGGTAGAGGGTGCCGATGCCGACGCCTGCCTGGCGGGCGATGTCCTCCAGCGGGACGGTGACGTCGTCGGCGGCGAAGGCGGCGGTCGCCACCGCGACGAGGCGGTCGCGGTTGCGTTGCGCGTCCGCGCGCAGGGGGCGTTCGGAGGCAGTCAAAGCGGAGGTACCTCCGTTAGTGCTACAGTCGATAGAGCGGAGGAACCTCCGCTTCTTCCATGGTCTCACACAGGACAGGGGCACAGCCATGCCTGTCAGCACCACAGCGCACGGTCTCCCGCGCCCGGGTGGCGCAGGCCGCCTCGCCGGCCGGACCGTCTCACGCGTCGGTTTCGGCGCGATGCAGCTCGAACGGCTCCACGACGACCGCCCCGCCGCACTCGCCCTGCTGCGCCGCGCGGTCGAACTCGGCGTCGACCATGTCGACACCGCCCAGTTCTACGGCGATGGCTTCGTCAACGGCCTCGTCCGCGACGCGTTCCAGCCCCAGGACGACGTCCTGGTGGTCAGCAAGGTCGGCGCCGACCCCAATCCCGGCGGGCGCATCCCGCTGCGTCCGGCCCAGCGCCCCGAGCAGCTGCGGGCCAGCGTCGAATCCAACCTCGTCGGCCTCGGCGTCGAGCAGGTCCCGGTGGTCAACCTGCGCCGCCTGGACAACGGCCCCGGTCTGCGTGCCGAGGGCGACCAGGTCGTCGACATCGACGACCAGCTCGCGGTGATGACCGCGCTGCGCGACGAGGGCAAGATCGGCGCGATCGGCCTGAGCAGCGTCACCCTCGACGTGCTGCGCCGCGCGCTCCCGGTCGGCATCGTCTGCGTGCAGAACGCCTACAGCCTGCTCTCCCGCGAGGACGAGGAGATGCTGGCGCTCTGCGCGGTCGAGGACATCGCCTGGGTGCCCTACTTCCCGCTCGGCAGCGGCTTCCCCGGCCTGCCGAAGGTCACCGACGAACCGGCGGTCCTCGCCGCGGCGAAGACCCTGGGCAGCACTCCGGCCCAGGTCGGCCTGGCCTGGCTGCTGCAGCACGCCCCGAACACCCTGCTCATCCCGGGCACCGCCGACCCCGACCACCTTGCCGCCAACACCGCCGCGGGCGCGCTCGCCCTCGACCCGGACTCCCTCGCCGCGCTCGACGCCGTCCCCTCGCGCTCCCCGCGGATGACGTTCGACGCACCGGCGTCCTCTTCGTCTTCATCCTCGTCCTCGTCCTCGGAATCCTCAGAAAAGGCATCGCAGTCATGAGCAATCCCGTACCCGCCCTGGACCCCAGGCGCTGGAAGGCACTGGCCTTCATCGCCCTGGCCCAGCTGATGGTCGTCCTCGACGGCACCATCGTGAACATCGCCCTGCCCTCCGCACAGCACGACCTCGGCATCTCCGACGCCAACCGGCAGTGGGTGGTCACCGCCTACGCCCTGGCCTTCGGTGGACTGCTGCTCTTCGGCGGCCGGATCTCCGACCGCTGGGGACGCCGCCGCGCCTTCATGATCGGACTGGTCGGCTTCGCCGCCGCCTCCGCGCTGGGCGGGGCCGCCGTCAACCCCGGCATGCTGCTGGGCGCCCGCGCCCTGCAGGGCGCCTTCGGCGCGATACTCGCCCCGGCCGCGCTGTCACTGCTGACGGTGATGTTCACCCAGCCCAAGGAACGGGCCAAGGCCTTCGGCATCTACGGTGCGATCTCCGGCGGGGGAGCGGCCATCGGCCTGATCCTCGGCGGCGTCCTGACCGAGTACGCCAACTGGCGCTGGACCATGTTCGTCAACGTGTTCTTCGCCCTGGTGGCCATGGCCGGCGCGGTGCTGGTGATCAAGGAGCCCGAGGGCGCACGGCACTCCACCCGGCTGGACATCCCCGGCATCGTGCTCGCGGGCGCCGGCCTCGCCTCCCTGGTCTACGGCTTCAACAAGGCCGAGACGGCCGGCTGGAGCGCCACCAGCACCCTTGGTTTCATCATCGCGGCCGTGGTCCTGCTCGCCGCCTTCGTGGTGGTGCAGTCCCGCAGCGCCTCCCCGCTGCTGCCGCTGCGCGTGGTGCTGGACCGCAACCGCGGCGGCGCCTACCTCACCATCGGCATCTCGGTGGTGGGCATGTTTGGCGCCTTCCTGTTCCTCACCTACTACCTCCAGGTGGTACTCCACTACACCCCGATGACCAGCGGCTTCGCGTTCCTGCCGATGGTCGCGGGGATGATGCTCGGCGCCACCCAGGTCGCCGTACGGCTGCTGCCCAAGGTCC
Organism: Streptacidiphilus alkalitolerans; assembly: GCF_042511045.1. Taxonomy (NCBI): domain Bacteria; kingdom Bacillati; phylum Actinomycetota; class Actinomycetes; order Kitasatosporales; family Streptomycetaceae; genus Streptacidiphilus; species Streptacidiphilus alkalitolerans. The sequence continues at coordinate 377,940 of NZ_JBHEZX010000002.1, read as the reverse complement.
CCGCCCGCTTCCTGATGGCGCCGGGCGCGTTCATCGCCGCGGGTGCGATGCTGCTCCTCACTCAGATCTCGGCGGACGGCTCGTACGCGACGCACGTGCTGCCCGCACTGGTGATGCTCGGCTTCGGCATGGGCCTGGTGTTCATGCCCGCCATGAACCTGGCCACGCTGGGCGTGCAGCGCCAGGACGCGGGGGTGGCCTCGGCCATGGTCAGCACCTCGCAGCAGATCGGCGGCGCCATCGGCACCTCCCTGCTGAGCACCATCGCCAACAGCGCCACCGCCCACTACGCCACGTCGCACGCTGCCGGCGTCCGCTCGGCCTCCGGCGCGGCGAGCCTGCAGTCCGCCGCGATGGTCCACGGCTTCAGCATCGCCTTCGGCGTCGCGGCCGGCCTGCTCACGCTGGCCGGTCTCAGCGCGGCGCTGCTGGTCAACGCCCGCCCGCTGGGCGGCCACCAGCCCACCTCCTCGAACAGCGGCGCCAACGCCAACTCCAACGCCAATGCCAACGGCAACGCCGCCACCGAGGCCGAGCCCACAGCCCCCACCCTGGTCCACTGACCTGGGGCCGGGGGGCCGGGGGGCCGGCGGTCGTCATGCCTCCGCGAGGTGGATGCCGATGTATCGGGCGAGGGCCAGTGCGTCCTGAGGATCGTCGGCCTTGAAGCTGACCTGACGCAGCAGCCGGACCCCGTTGGGCTCAATGCCCTCGCGGGCGAGGACAAACAGCAGGGTGAGGAAGGCCGACCGGGCATTGCCGTCGTCGAAGGGATGGAAGAAGCAGACGTCGAGGTAGGCGCGGGCGGCCCGGGCGGTGAGCGGGAGGGGTGACCCGGCGCGCACCTGGCTCGCGGCCAGACAGGCGTCAAGGCGTTCGCGGGTGCCCGGGCCGATGCCGTAGCGTTCACGGCCGCCCTTGGCAAAGGCCGGCAGGGTGCGGAACGGCGGCCGCTGCGGCAGGCCCAGGACGTGCTGCTGCCAGCCGCGCAGCAGCGCGAAGTCGAGCGGGGCACCCCGTGCCGCGTCGGACCGCATCAGCTCCAGGGCGGTGAGCAGGCCGTCGGCACGGGCCGGGTCCACGGAGCCGTCGAAGGCGCGGATGTCCTCCGCGGCCCCGTCGCGCGACCCGGCTGCCGGGCTCCGTAGGCCATGCTCCGGCGCTTCCTCCCACGGGACCGACTCCCGGACGTCGAGCCAGCGTGAGAGGTGGTCCGGTACGGCTTCGGCGGACGGCGGCCTGCCGTCGTCCGGGCTGAGCGACAACGCGAGTTGCTCCGCGACGTCCCCGACCAGCACCGTGTCGGGGGCGGTCCAGCTTGCGAACCGGCCGCCGATGGCCTGCTTGACCATCTCCTGCGCGAGGTCGGGTGCGACGCCCCAGCGGCTGAGGAACCAGGTGAGCACCTGGTCGCAGTGTGAGTACCAGCCGCTGTCGCAACCGGTGCGGTCGACCACGTGCTGGATCAGGTTCCGGGCGGCGAGCTCCCACAGGACGCGCTGGTCCGCGACCGTGGCGAGATCCAACGGGTACGCCTCGAACCATGCGGCCAGGCTCTCCAGCCAGCCGCGCCACTCGCACAGAGCCGCCACGACCCGCTCGAGCGTCTCCTCCGGGAGGGTGATCGAGTGCCGCAGGCAGCACCAGTTCCCGACCGGCCCCGCGTCGAAGTCCGCTTCGCCCACCGACCAGCGCCAGCCCAGGGCCCAGCGCCCGTAGCGTTCGACCAGCTCGTGCGACACGGCATCGGCCCAGGGCTCGGCCACCTCCGAGCTCCAGGCGTTCATCCGGATCCAGCCGTCCATCGCCGGGTCGGTGACCGTGATGTCGGGGCGGCACGGCACATGTCGGGCCGACCCGAGTGAGCGCACGACCCGGGACGCCGACCCGCCGTCGAAGGGGTGGCGGGCGGGGTCCACCTCGTCCCAGGTCAGGAAGCGAGGGGCCAGGTCGGAGATCATCGCGCAAGCCTCCCACGCCCACCCACCCCCCGTTCAAGCGGATTACCCTACGCTCCAGGCATGCTGCCCTTCGTCCACCGGGTAGCCCACCGGAGCGTTTGCTGTTGGTGTGGTGTCCCTGGGCACCGACGAGCGGCACCCGCCGCTCACTGCGGTACTGCCGGACAGCCCGAGCTGATTGGTGGTCACGGATTCGTTGTAGTAGGTCTGTCGGCTGCTTCTCGCCGCTACCGTGGAGCCATGGACCTCCGGCAGGCGGTATTGGTCGTCGCGTTGGTACTGACGCCTGCATTGGTTGTGCTGCCGTTCGGCCCGTCGCCGCGGGGACGGTTTCTGCGCTGGGCGGCAGCGGGTTCAGCGGCAAGTTTCTGGATCGGCTTTGGGTACTACTTCGGGACCGGCGGCAACAAGGACAGTCTCGCGGTGGTGACAGGAGCTTCCAGCGCCGTGTTCGTCGGCATCGTGAGCTACCTGCTGTACCGACCGATGTGGAGCCCTGACAAGGGTAGAGGCGGAACCAAGTCCGCGGAGAAGGACTTGCATGGTCTGCCCAGCCAAGCCGACCTGATCGCAGCCATCGCCGAGGCTCTCGACAATCAGGCGGAGGCGGAGGCGGAGGCGGTGGAAGAGGACGACTTCGCCTTCGACGTGCCCGTCGTGCCTGACGGAGAAGACGCAGAGTGGTCTGCAGCGCGGTTCGACAGCGCTCTGATCCGGTACCTCATCCGCCTCGGGCCGCCACCGGACGGCTTGGAGGGCAATGCGCCGGCAGACACGGGCAGTAACTCTGGGACGGTGCGGTGATGGCGGGTAGGCAGAGGCAGCCGGAACAGGAACAGTCCGGACAGTCCGTGGCGCTTCAGATCGCCAGGGACTGGAGCACTGTTCCAGCAGCGACGTTGAAGGCCTTCACTGCCGCTTTGGAACCACAGCTCGCCCGTGAGCACGAACTCCTCATGCTGGACAAGAAGTTCAACCAGCAGCGTTACTTTGCCGGCCTGTTCTCCGGTCTGATCGTTGCCCTGGTTTCTCTCGGGGGAGCCATCTACTTCGGCTCTGGGGGAGACTGGTGGGGCACTGCGATCCTGAGCGGTCCAAGCCTGATCGCCCTGGCGAAGATCTTTGTGCTGCGGCGCTCGGATCCGGCTGACATTCAAGCGGTCCTGACAGCAACGCGAGCTGTACTGCCAAGCGCACGGACGGGAAGCAGCGCCTCCTCACAGCGCGCGGCGGGCGAGGAGCCGGGGGAGCTTACCGGGGCAGCGGCCGACGAGTAGCGGTGCCATGTCGCCGGAGGGGAAACGGGTTGCCCGCCGGCGTTCCCTGGTCATGCGCGGGACAGCAGGGCCGGGCGGTCGGCGGCGCGGTGGCGAAGGCCTCCAGCGCCCGCCGACGCGTCGCCAGCACCCTCGCGGCGGCGCGGGCGGCAGCCCGGGGATGGCTGCGCAGGTACTCGCGCCGGGCCCGCAGCGCGGTGGCCCCGGCCACCAGCAGGGCGGTTGCGAGCAGCAGGGAGACCTCGATCACGACACACTCCACTACCTCGGGTACACGTTCCCCGTCCGCCTACCCAGGCAGTCCCGTACGAGTCCCCCGAGTCCTGCGCCTCAGCTCTTGCGGGTGAACTTGCGGATGGCGATCGGTGCCATGACCACCGTCAGGCCGACCGTCCAGGCGAGGGTGACGGTCAGGCCGTGGCCGATCGGGCCTCCGGTCATCAGGCCGCGGGCCGCGTCGGCCAGGCCGGACATCGGGTTGTAGGTGGTGAAGTTCTTCAGCCAGCCCGGCATCGAGCTGGTCGGCGCGAAGATCGAGGAGCCGAACTGCAGCGGCATCATCACCAGGAAGCCCATGGCCTGCACCGACTGGGCGTTCTTCATGGTCACACCGAGGACCAGGAAGATCCACATGATGGCGGAGCCGAACAGCGCGGACAGTCCGACGGAGGCCAGCAGGCCGCCCCAGTGGCCGTTGACGTCGAAGCCGACCAGCAGCGCGATGATCATCACGACCGTGGTGGCGACCAGGAGGCGGATCAGTTCCACCGCGATCTTCGCGACCAGGACGGAGCCGCGTCCGATGGGCAGCGACCGGAAGCGGTCCATGATGCCCTTGTTGAAGTCCTCGTTGAATCCGGTGCCGACGCCCTGGGCGATGTTCATGCTCATCATCGCGATCATGCCGGGGATCACGTACTGGACGTAGGCGGCCTGGCCGCCGCCGAGCGACTGGCCGATCGAGCCGCCGAAGACGTAGACGAAGAGCAGCGTGAAGATGACGGGCATCAGCACCGCGTCCATCATCGACTCGGGGTCCTGCTTGATCCACAGCAGATTGCGGCGGATCAGCGCGCCGGTGTGGCGGAGATGGCCGCGCAGGCCGATCTTCGGGTCGGCCTCGATCGTGATCGTCGGGGCCAGGGGGGAAAGAGCGACGGTACTCATACGGAGACCTCCTCGAGTTCGGTGCCGGCGGCCTGCGGGGCCGATGTCTTCTGGCCGGTGAGGGACATGAACACCTCGTCCAGGCTGGGCAGTTCGGTGGTGATCGAGCCGATGGTGAGGCCGCGCGCGGTGACCGCGCCGACCACCGTGGTCAGCTGCTCGTCGCTGATGATCGGCACCAGGACCTCGCCGGACTCGGCGTCGACGGTGGTGGGCGCGTCGGTCAGGCGCAGCTCGTCCAGGGCGTCGGCGAGCGGACGCAGGTCCACCCGGTTGGCCGGGCGGACCCGCAGGGTGCGTCCGCCGACCTTCGCCTTGAGTTCTTCGGTGCCGCCGTTGGCGATCACCCTGCCGCGGTCGATGACGGTCAGCTCGGAGGCCAACTGCTCGGCCTCCTCCATGTACTGGGTGGTGAGCAGCACCGTCACACCGTCCCGCACCATGCTCTTGACCTCGGTCCACACCTCGTTGCGGGTGCGCGGGTCGAGGCCGGTCGTGGGCTCGTCCAGGTAGAGGACGTGCGGGCGGCCGATCATCGACGCGGCCAGGTCGAGCCGGCGGCGCATGCCGCCGGAGTAGGTACGGGCCGGGCGGGTCGCGGCGTCGGTGAGGGAGAACCGTTCCAGCAGGGCGTCCGCGCGGGAGCGGGCCTCCTTGCTGGACAGGTCCAGCAGCCGGCCGATCAGGTACAGGTTCTCGCGGCCGGAGAGCTTCTCGTCGACCGCGGCGTACTGGCCGGTGAGGCCGATCACCCGGCGCAGCTGCCGGGGCTGCCGCACCACGTCGTAGCCGGCCACGACGGCCCGGCCGGCATCCGGCGTGATCAGGGTGGACAGGCAGCGGACGAGGGTGGTCTTGCCGGCCCCGTTCGGGCCGAGGACACCCATGACGGTGCCCTGGTGGACGTCCAGGTCCACGCCGTCCAGCGCCTTGGTCTCGCCGTAGTGCTTGACCAGTCCCCGGACGGACACGGCCACCGGGCGGCCGGATTCGGAGTGCTTGTCGATCTGCTTCATGCCCCTCACGATGCCGGGCCCCGCCGACATCCTGCTGACAGCCGCCCGGGTCCGCTGACATATCGCTGACAGGGCCGGTTTGCTCGCCCCGATGCGGGAGAGACGGAGACCGGGTTGCCTCCACTGGTCCGACGCATAAATGTGTTCAAGAGGTGTAGTGACATGCACCTGATGAGTGGCGTATACCCGCTTTTTGACCTCAGAAGTTGAAGGCATATCCTTCAAAAGTTGCCTAGAGTATTTAGGTCCGGTAAGGATGCCGGGCACCAGGAGAATCGTCGTGAGCAGCACAACCAACCCCCCGTCCCTCGCGTCATCCCAGACCCAGAGCTCCGGCGACGGCCTGGCGCACGTCGTCTTCATCACCGCTGCCGCCGCGATGGGCGGCTTCCTCTTCGGCTACGACAGTTCCGTCATCAACGGCGCCACGGGCGCGATCCAGAGCAAGTACGGCATCGGATCGGCCGAACTCGCCCAGGTCGTCGCCATCGCGCTGATCGGCTGCGCCATCGGCGCGGCCACCGCCGGACGGGTGGCCGACCGGATCGGGCGCATCCGGGTCATGCAGATCGCCGCCGTCCTCTTCACCGTCAGCGCCGTCGGCTCGGCGCTCTCCTTCGCCGTCTGGGACCTCGCGCTGTGGCGCATCCTCGGCGGCTTCGGCATCGGCATGGCCTCCGTCATCGGCCCGGCCTACATCGCCGAGGTCGCACCGCCCGCCTACCGCGGCCGGCTCGCCTCCTTCCAGCAGGCCGCGATCGTCATCGGCATCGCCCTGTCCCAGCTCGTCAACTGGGGCATCCTCAACGCCGCCGGCGGCAAGGACCGAGGACACCTGCTCGGTCTGGAGGCCTGGCAGGTCATGCTCGGGGTGATGGTGATACCGGCCGTGATCTACGGGCTGCTCTCCTTCGTCATCCCCGAGTCCCCGCGCTTCCTGATCTCGGCCGGGCGGATCGATCGCGCCAAGGCCGTCATCGCCGAGGTCGAGCCCTCCGTCCCCGACCTGGACGCCAGGGTCGCCGAGATCCAGGCCGGGATGAACTCGGAGCAGAAGTCCACCTTCAAGGACCTGTTCGGCGCCCGCTTCGGCTTCAAGCCCATCGTCTGGGTCGGCATCGGCCTGGCCGTGTTCCAGCAACTGGTCGGCATCAACGTCGCCTTCTACTACTCGAACACCCTGTGGCAGTCGGTCGGCATCGACCCCAGTTCGTCCTTCCTCTACTCGTTCACCACCTCCATCGTGAACATCGTCGGCACCGTGGTTGCGATGATCATGGTCGACCGCATCGGACGGCGGGCCCTGATCCTGATCGGCTCCTGCGGCATGACCGTGGCCCTGGCCTTCGAGGCTTGGGCCTTCGCGGCCAAGGCCGGCACGACCCTCCCGCACGCACAGGGCCTGGTCGCCCTGGTCGCCGCGCATGTCTTCGTGTTCTTCTTCGCCATGTCCTGGGGCGTCGTGGTCTGGGTCATGCTCGGCGAGATGTTCCCCAACCGGCTGCGCGCCGCGGCGCTGGGTGTCGGCGCCGCCGCCAACTGGATCGCCAACTGGGCCATCACCGCGAGCTTCCCGAGCCTCGCCGACTGGAACCTCACCACGACCTACGTCATCTACACGGTCTTCGCCGCGCTCTCCATCCCCTTTGTGCTCAAGTTCGTGAAGGAGACCAAGGGCACCCGCCTGGAGGACAACACCGACTGACGGTGCGTCTCCGCCACGTCTCCGCTGTGTGCTGAGGGTGGGGTGCTGGTTGGCTGCGGTGCCGGTGGTGCGAGAGTGGCGCCCGTGCACTCCTCCAGCCGCTCCCTGCCCGTCGCACTGGCGCTCATCGCGTGCCTGGGCGGTTGCTCGTCCACCGTAAGGAACGCCGCCGCAGCACCGGCGTCCTCAGCCGTGGGTTCCTCGGCCCCGTCGCGCCCCTGCCGGTCCGCAGCGCCCGCGGCGGGGTCCGGCGACGCCGACGGTTCGCTGCCCGGCCACCCCGCGGCGGACCAGGTGGCAGCGCTGGGACACCCGCTGACCCTCAAGGGCGATGATCCCGGGGAGCAGGTGACCGTGACGTTCCTCCAGGTGGTCGACCCGGCGTGCGGGGTGGGCGGCCCCTCTCTGCTCGACCGCGGCATGAAGTACGTGGGACTCAGGCTCCGGCTGCTCGACTCGGGTCGCAAGCCCTACTCCGACTCGCCCAGCAACTGCAGTTGGGGCCGCACCGACACCGGGCTCCAGGTGGGGTCCTTCGTCTACCCCACCCTCGCCGAGGGCCCCGCCGTCGCGCCCCGCGGCAACCTGGTGCTGAAACCGGGGCAGAGCGCCACGAGTTATGTGGTGATGGAGATACCGCAGCACGCACACATGGCCCGGATCGACTTCACCATGGACAGCGGATTCGCGGACGAGACCGGTGAGTGGACGCTCGGCTGACCCACGTCACCGGCCATCCCTGAGTCTGACGAAGTGTGCTCCACCCCTTCGGACGTCGTACGGGGGCCGGACTACCGTGGATCGCACAACGCCGGAGCCCGCCGTCCGGTTGTGGGGAGGCGCAGTGGTGTCCGGTCGGTCCGAGATGGTGGTCGCAGCGCTGTGGGCGCGGACCGCCCTGCGCCTGCACGCCCACGACGGTGTCCCGGAGACCCTGGGCGCGGTCGTCGACCTGGTCGGCTCCGTGGTCAAGGGGATCGACCACGCCGGGGTGACCGTGTTGCGCGCACCCGGCGTCATCGACAGCGCCGCGGGCACGGATCCGCTGGTCCGCCGACTCGACCGGCTGCAGCAGGACGCCAACGAGGGCCCCTGCCTGGAGGCGATGAGCGGCCAGGACCTGGTCCGCACGGACTACCTGGCCGGTGACCGCCGCTGGCCGGTCTTCCGCGGCGAGGCGGTGGCACTGGGGATCGGCAGCATCCTCTCCTGTCGCATCTCCACCGGGGACGGCCCCGCCACCGCCCTGAACCTGCACGCCGAAAGGCCGTACGCCTTCGACGACGAGGCGGTGCAGACCGCCGCGATCTATGCCGTCCACGCGGGCCTGGCCCTGGCCGGCGCCGAACGGGTGGCGCAGGAACGCGGCGGCAGGGGGAGCCAGCCCTGGATCGGCGAGGCCGTCGGCATCCTGATGGAACGCCACACCATCAACTCCCTCCAGGCCCACGACCTGCTGTTCGACGCCGCGCAGCGCTTGGACGTCAGGGTCCGCGACATCGCCACCCACGTCGTGGAGACCGGCCAAGAGCCGGCCAGCATCCGCCCCCACCACCTGCGCGGGGTGTAGGGCCTCCGAGCTGACGGGCCGTGCGCCCCGGGGATCGCCGTGGTCAGCTCTTGCCGAGCAGCGCCCGGACGTGCTGGACGATCTCCTCGTTGGTGTAGGCGTGGCCGGCGATGCCCCAGCCGCCGGGGACGGCCTCGGTCAGCGAGACCCAGGTGCGTTCCTCCAGGCCGGGATCCCCGGCGGCCTTGGCGACCAGGGCAGTGAAGTCCTTGACGAGTCCGAGCTGCTGATCACGGTCCAGCGCCCCGGCGTTGGTGGTCACCTGCACCCGTACGTGGGTGCTGTCGCCGCCGGCGGTCGAGAAGGAGTCCGGGTCCAGCTCATGGACGAACGCGGCGGTGTTGTCGGAGAAGAAGGGGATCGCGGGCACCTTCTCCCACCGCATGATCGTCTGGGCGAGCTCCTGGGCGAGAGCGTGCTTGTCGCTGAACGTGCCTGCGGGGGCGTACACGTCGATCATCGGCATGGCGGGTTCCTCTCGAAGCCGGGCGGCGTCGGTGGTTTGGCGGATCAAGATGACGAGCATCATCCACGTTACTGAGGATGACAGATATCATCTTCATGGGCAACGCGGCCGGACATACGGCCGGACATACAGACAGACATGCAGAAGGGCACCATGTGGGCACGTCCCAGGCAGCCAAAGTCGAGACCCATGACCGCATCCTTGAGATCGCCGCAGCCAGGATCCGCCGCGACGGCGCGGCCGGCCTGGCCGTCGCTGAGATCATGAAGGAGGCCGGACTGACCCACGGCGGCTTCTACCGTCACTTCGACTCGCGCGAGCAACTCGTCACCGAGGCCGTTCAGCGGGCCCTGGCCCGCGGCAGCGAGTGGACGGTCGCCTCCGGCGAGCTCGGCGGACGCCAGGGGTACACCAAGCTGGTCGACGGCTACCTCAGTGGCTGGCACCGTGACCACCCGGAGGCAGGCTGCGGGATCGCCGGAGTCGCCGCCGACATGGCACGTGACGAGGGCGCGGCCAGCGACAGCTACACCGAGCAGGTCAGGAAGTGCCTCGCGGTACTGGTCGACCTGATCGACGGACCCGACCCCCGAACGGTGGAACGGGAATCCCTGCTGGCCCTCAGCGCACTCGTCGGCGCGATCTCGATCGCCCGCGCAGTGGACGACCCGACCCTCTCCGACCAGCTCCTGGCCGACGTCGCAGCGGCGTTGAAGGACCGCACCGAGCCCTGACACGGTCGGGTCGGGCCTACGCGTCTGGTCCAGCCCCTGCGGAGGGGACCCTTCGGGCACGTGTTGATCACGTGGCATAATCCCCGCCGAGGGGGAGATCAATGCAGTTCAGGTCAACAATCGTGTGGCGTGGAGCCGCGTATGGCATGGCTGCATCGGCAGCGCCATTTGTGCTCATCATGGTGGGCAGTGCAGTTGAAGCAATTATTCAACTCATGGGCGGCCCAGGGCATGTGAGCCCCTACGGCATGACGGTGGGCATCGAGGCGTGCGCAGCCGGAGGGGCTCTCGGCCTGATTCCCGGCCTAGCCGTTGGCGTGGCCCTGGCCCTGGCCCAGCCGCCGGCCGGTTTGCCGCAGTACGCGCCGACGCCGTCCCGTTCAGGGCGTGCTGCCTGCGTTGCCGGTACTGTCTACTTCGTAGAGAACCTGGTGATCACGGCCGCCAGCGGCGAATCCTTTTGGATCCTGATCTGCCTCTTCGGCACCCCGGTGGCTGCCGCAATCGCTGCGGCGCTGGCCAAACGCATCCAAGGCTGACGCCGTTCCGCGACATAGGAACGTGTCAACCAGCCTCAGGCGGACGGTAGTTGGCATGCCCGGACGTAGGCGTTCGCAGCCATCAGCGTTCCGCAGACCTCCACCAGGCGCACCTCGGTATCGTACGCAGTAATCAACTTCTGGACGCCTTCCTACGAGCTCGTAACACGAACTTGTGGTTGACCGCAGATCCGTGGTCGCGGGCTTGTCTGTGGGCTGCGGTGGCAGACTCGGCCGTATGTCCGAGCAGCTTCCAGGTGTGACACCGGCCAGAGTCGCCAGTCCGTTTCAGGAGTACGCGCCACTTCCGGAGGTGGCGTCGACCGACGCCACCCATCCCATGCACAAGTACGCCACCCTCTATCCCGAGGTCGTGGAGGCAGGCTCGCTGCAGAACGCCCTCCAGAGGGTGGTCGATTGCGCGGGCCGTGGGCTCACGGTCGAGCTGACGTCCTCACCGGGCTGGCGCTACGTCGCTGCGAAGATGGAAGCCGGCGACCGCTCAGCGAATGTCCTGATGGCCAGTGGCGAGCGCAGGTTGTTGGTCGACTGCTGGGCCCACGGCGTCCACATGGCCTCGGGAAGCGCGCAGGAGCTGTCCGAGGTGGCCGGCGCATTGCGTGCCTGGGTTCAGGGAGCAAGGGTGCGCGAGCTCGTCGCGCAGTGTGCCTTCCTGAGGACGTGGGAGTTGGCCGAGGCACATGAGCGAGGGGAGGCCGTGCCGGCTCGATGGCAGATGATGCGCGAGTCCGCCGCGCGCAGACACGGCGCTGACTGGCGAGACCTCATCGAAGCTGCTTTCGAACAGCCGCGGCTCCGGGTCCTGTCGCCCGGAAGTTCGATGTTCTGGCTGACCTTCAGCCGCCGGGCCGTGCCGCCCATCTGTCATGACCTCCCGCGGACCAGACCGCTCGGTGACGGCCGATTCGAGGTGACCTTCGCCGACGGTCGGGTTCAGGAGATGGAAGGTGCAGCGGCAACGGTCGCGGTGATCCTGGAGGGCTTGCCTGACGACGCCGTTCCGCGACCTTTGGGATCATGACACGACGACGGTCGACGACGTTCGTGCGTTCTTGAGGCGTCTCCAACAGATGATCGTGCAGCCCGGGGAGACCAGGGCATCGTGGAGGTCGAGGCGGCGTTCCCAGCGGGTGGCGAGTCGTTTGAACTGGTGCAGCAGGGCGAAGGTCCGCTCGACGACGTAGCGGAGTTTGCCCAGACCGTGGATGTCGGGGTGACCGCGGCGGGAGATGACCGGCAGGATGCCGCGGTGCCGCAGGGCCCGGCGCACGGAAGCACTGTCGTAGCCCTTGTCGCCGAGCAGGGCGTCGGGCCGCTTGCGGGGGTGGCCGACCCGGCCCGCGACCGGCGGGATCGCGTCGACCAGGGCGATGGTCTGGGTGACGTCGTTGACGTGTAGATCGCTCTTGAGCTGCTGGCGACTACGCCTTCCGCGGCTTCCGCCGCTTGCCCCAACTGCCGTGCGGTCGGTTCCGGTCCTGGGCCAGCATCGCCGCGTCGAACTGGGCCTTGCTGGTCACTGCTCGTGGTTCGGGTGCGAGCGTGGTCGCCATTGATCGCCACGGGGTGGCCGAGGTCCATCCGATCAGGGGCATGGTCTCGTCGTAGTGCGGGGCGAACTGCGCGCTGGCGATGGTGGGCATCTGGAAGTTCAGACCGCGGACGTGTTCGAGGAACGTCGGGGGTAGCGAGACGTGGTGGGTTTCCAGGTAGTGCGGGAAGTCCTGGCGCCACAGCCAGGCGCCGTCGGTCAGCAGTGACGAGCATCCCGAGGCGTGTCGGTGAGTGCTGCCGGTGATGACGTCGTGGCCGCCTTCCATGACGTCCATCAGGACGTGGCCAGCGTCCAAGTAGGCCACCAGGTCGGCCTCATCCGGCTCGCCGACGGACTGGACGGCGTCGAGGATCGATCCGTTCGGCTGGCCCGGGCGGGCGTCGAGTTCGTCGTAGAAGCCCAGCAATCCCAGCACTGCGTCTCCTTCGACGATCCGTTCCACCCTGCTGGCACCGGCAGGTGCGGCCACCGTTGATCATCAGCGTGTGAAGACAAACGATCGCGCGGTGGCCGCAGATCACAGCGTAGTCGCCGCCCACTGGCAGGAAGCGGTCGAGGGTCTGATGGACCGCATCGCGGGCAGGTTCGCCCGGGTCGAACCGCGGCGTCGAATACGGCACCTGGTGCTGGGACTACTCGCGGACCTGCCGCGGAAGAACTGCTGGACCATCGCCGAATGGGCCGGGGAGGCCACGCCCGATGCCATGCAGCACCTGCTCAGCCGCGCCAAGTGGGACGCCGACACCGTCCGCGACGACCTGCGGGACTACGTGGTCGAGCACCTGCACCAACTGTCGGCGCACGTCCTCAACCACGGGGGCCAGCAGTGCGAAGTGTTCGTGCTCGTTGTAGTCCTTGCCGAGCAGACCGTGCAGGGACGCCATCTGGTCGTCCACCGACAGCCTGATGGTGCCCTTGCGCTCCAGCATCCTGGCGTATGTGCTCTTGCCCGCACCGGGCAGCCCAGTGAGCAGGTAGACGACGGGCTTCGGAGCGCTCATCCCGACGACCTTAGCGGTCTGCGCGCCGGCCGTAGAAGGAGGGGAAGTCCAGTTCGTGTGCCAGAAGGTCATGCAGCTCGCGTTCGCTGCTTACGGCTCCGACGTCGGTTGTGATCACGTACGGCATGCTCTCAGGTCGTGCCGTGCCTCTGATGCTGCTCAGGCGGGGAGTTTCGTGACGCCGAGGGCGAAGTCCCAGCCGCCCACTCCGTGGCGGGCGAGGCCCATCGTGAGCACACCTGCTCCTTCCAGCCAGTGGGCCATCTCCAGGCCGCCGGCGTCCATCGGGCGCATTCCGAGGCTCTTGATGAACGCCTCCACGTCCGCCTTGGCCTGCACGTTGTCGCCGGCGATGAAGACGTCGGGCCGGCCGTTCTCCAGGACATGGCGGAACACGGTGTTGAATCCCTTCACCACGCTGGCACTGGCCGGGGCCACCTTGGCGACTTCCTGCGCGATTGAGGTGACCTCGCGGTGGGCCAGACCGTTGAGCGTGGGATTGAAGGGGTTGCTGATGTCGACGATGACCTTGCCTGCGAGGGCACTTCCGTACCTGGCCACGGTCGGCACGACACTGTCGAACAACAGGGCCAGGATGACGATGTCCCCGGTCGGCGCGGCGCCCCACTCTCCCGTCGTGGCACCGCCGCCGAGGGCCTTGGCCAGGTCGGCGGCCTTGGACTGATCACGGCCCAGGACCTCGACGGTGTTGCCGCCCGCTACCGCCAGTGCGCCGATGGTACGGGCCATGTTCCCAGTGCCGATGATGCTGATGCTGCTCATGGGTGTGCTCGCTTCCTTGTTCCTTGTGCTGGAACTTTCGCCTTGTTCACGTACCGGACCGGTGTGGGTTCAGACCACCGTGGTGCCGCCGTCGGTGGTCAGTTCCAGCCCGTTCACATAGCTCGAGTCGTCCGAGGCGAGGAACAGCGCGACCGTCGCGATCTCCTCGGGGCGGCCCATCTTGCCCCGCGGGATCAGGGACTCGAACTGGCGCTTCGTCTCCTCGTCGAACACCTCCTCCTGCTTGGCGGTGGCGACCTGACCGGGGGTCAGCACGTTCACCCGGATCCGCCTGTCCCTCAGCTCGTTCAGCCACACACGGGCCCAGGCCTGCTGCACGGCCTTGCTCCCCGCGTACACGCTCCACCCGGGGAAGCCCCTGAGCGAGGCGTTCGATCCGGTCATCAGGATCGAGGCGCCGTCGTTGAGCAGCGGCAGCGCCTTCTGCACCGTGAACAGCGTGGCGCGCGCGTTCAGCGAGAACGCACGATCGAACTGCTCCTCGGTGATCTCGCCGAGCATGCCCTGCTCACCCGTCCCGGCACTCGCCCACAGCACGTCGATCGAGCCCTTCTCTCGCCGGACCGTCTCATACAGGCGGTCCAGATCGGCCAGGTCGGCCGCGTCACCCCGCACTGCGGTCACGTTCCGGCCGATCGCCTTGACCGCGTCATCCAGCGCCTCCTGCCGCCGGCCCGTGATGAAGACGTAGGCCCCTTCCTCGACGAACAGCTTCGCGCCGGCCAGCGCCATGCCGGTCGACCCGCCCGTGATCACCGCGACCTTGCCTTCGAGCTTTCCCATGGTCACTCCTATGTATACCGATCTGTGTACGTAAACCTATCCGGCGGTTGGCGAGAGCGCAAGCTATGTACACCGGTCAGTACCGAACTGGGCTATGGTGGAGGAATGGCAGAACTGGAGAAGGGCCCCCAGGGCCAGCGCCGCGGCAGGGGCGCACGCGAGCGCATCCTCAGCGCATCACAGCAACTGTTCCGTGCTCAGGGCATCAACGGCACCGGCATCGACCAACTCTGCGCAGTGGCCCAGGTCTCGAAGCGCACGGCCTACCAGCACTTCGCCGGCAAGGACGAACTGGTCGCCGAATACCTGCGCCGATTCGATCCCGGCATCATGGCCGAAGTGTTCGACCGCACCGACCTCACACCCCGCGAGCGGCTCCTCGCCGCCTTCGAGCTGCCCATGGCCGGTCCGGAGGAGCTCACGCCCCTGTGCCCGTACATCGCGGCGACCGTCGAAATCCACGACCCCCAGCACCCCGCGTCCCAGTACGCACGCGACTACAAGCTCGCCATCGCCGCGCGGTTCGCCGAAACGGCGCGCGAGGCCGGCGCCGCCGACCCCGAACTGCTCGGCGAACAACTGGCGCTGCTCCTCGACGGCGCCTCGGCCCGGACCCGGGTCCTCAACGCCGAATCCTTCCCCGCCGCTGCCGCCATCGCGGCCGTCCTCATCGACAAGGCCCTCCCCGGGACGGACCGGGACCGGGGCAGCGCAGACACAACGGTCGGGTAGCCCGGAGCCGCCGATGTGCTTGCGGCCGCAAGCCGGTTGACCGCGGGTGTCGCTTCCATCCGACGGGTGGACGGCGAAGCTGCGGCTCGGCGGCTGCTACGCGCGAGTGCGGGTGCTACACGCGAGTGCGACTGCTACGCGCGGGTGCGGGTCAGGAGGTAGAGGAAGTAGGGGGCTCCGATCACGGCGGTCATCAGGCCGGCGCCGAGTTGGGACGGGGCGATCACGGTGCGGCCGAGCAGGTCTGCGGCGCAGACCAGGGTGGCGCCGAGCAGCATGGCGACCGGTGTGACCCGGATGTGGCGTCGTCCGACCAGGGCCCGGGCCGCGTGCGGGGCCACCAGGCCGACGAACCCGATCGTCCCGGCGGCGGCCACGGCGGTGGCGCTGAGCAGGACACTCAGGGCCAGCAGGCCCAGCCGGGCCGGTGCGAGCCGCAGTCCGAGCAGTCGTGCGGTGTCGTCGTCGAAGGAGAGGAGGTCGAGTTCGCGGCGGCGGACCACCGCCACGACCGTGCCGACGGCGAGTACGGCCGCGACCGGCAGCACATCGGGCAGGGTGCGGCCGTAGGTCGAGCCGGACAGCCAGGTGAGTGCCTTGGTCGCGTTGAACGGGTCGGTGAGCACGATCAGCAGGCTGATCAGTGCCGCTGTCCCGGCGGAGGCGCCGATGCCGACCAGGACCAGCCGGTTCTGCTGGAAGCCGCCGCGCGCGGCGAGCCCGAAGACCAGGGCGGCGGTGAGCGCCGCGCCGGCGAAGGCCGCGCCGGCCACGCTCCACGCCCCGGCGGCCGGAACGGTGGTGACCAGCAGGACCGCGCCGAGACCGGCCCCGCCGGAGACGCCCAGCACACCGGGGTCCGCCAGCGGGTTGCGGGTCACGGCCTGCACGATGGTGCCGGCCAGGGCGAGCGCGGCCCCGGCGAGGAGTGCCGCGAGGACTCTGGGCACCCGGGTGTCCAGGACGAAGGTGACCAGGTGGTCGCCCCGGCCCCGGGCCCAGTTCAGCACGTCGCCGAGCAGCAGTGTGGTGTCGCCGAGCAGCACCGCCGCGATGGCCAGGGCGACGAGCAGGGCGGTCAGGACGACCACCGTGCCGGTGAACGCGGCCCGGCCCGGCATCCGCAGCCGGTCCGGTGCGGCGGACGCGGCGGTGTCGCGGGTGCGCAGCGCCATCACGACCAGGAACACCGCGCCGACGACGCTGGTGATGACTCCGGTGGGCACCGCCACCGCGGAGTCGGCGCCGACCGACGCGCGCAGCAGCACGTCCGAACCCAGCACCAGGGCCGCGCCAACCAGTCCGGCGACCGGGAGCGCGGCCCGGGCCCGGACCAGGCCGCGGACCCGGCGGCCCAGCGGGCGGACCAGCGCCGGCGCGCACAGGCCGACGAAGCCGATCGGTCCGGCGAGCGTCACCGCGGCGGCGGCGAGCAGGGTGGCGAGCACCACGACCGTGACCCGTGTGCCGCGGACCGGGACGCCGAGGCCGCGGGCCGCGTCGTCGCCGAGCGAGAGCGCGTCGACGCGGCGGGACACGAGCAGCAGGCCGACCAGCCCGACCAGGGCGACGGGCGCCATCTGCGCCACGCCGTCGAACCCGTTCTGGCTGATGCTGCCCTGACTCCACTGGTACAGGCCGTTGGTGCGCTCGGGGTAGAGCAGCAGCAGGGTGTCGGTGACCGAGCCGAGGCCGAGCGCCAGGGCGCTGCCGGCCAGGACCAGTCGGACGGTCCCGGCGCCGAGTCCGGACAGCGCGAGCACAACGGCCGCCGCCGCGAGACCCCCGGCGAACGCGACGCCGGAGGAGGCGAGGAGGGGGAGCGAGGTGCCGGTGACGGTGAGCACCCCGAGGGCGGCGTAGGAGCCGGCGTTGACCGCGAGGGTGTCGGGCGCGGCGAGGACGTTGCGGCTCACCGCCTGCAGGGCGGCTCCCGCCGCGCCGAGGGCGATCCCGACCAGGATGCCGGCCGCAGCCCGGGGCAACCGCGAGGCGATGACGACGGAGGCGTCGGCCGGGTCGGCGTGACCGGTGAGCGCCTTCCACACCTGGCCCGCACCGACCGCGGCGGTGCCCTGGGTGATGTCGACGACAGCGAGGGCCGCGACCAGGAGGACCAGGGCGGCGGGCACCGCAGCGGCGCTGGAGCGGGAGCCTGCGGCAGCCGGGGGAGGGGCCGGGGGCTCGGACGCGGTGGCGGCGGACCCTGTGGCGCTGGACCCGGTGGCGGTGAACGCAGCGGCGGTGGACCCGTCGGCGGTGGACGCAGCGGCGGTGTTGGACGCGGTGCCGGTGCGTGCGGTGGCGGTGGCGGTGGGTGTGGTGACGGAGGGTTTGGTGAGGGCCATGGGGCTACTTCGTCAGGGCGTGGACGACCGCGTCGGCGTACGCCTCCATCGAGGCGTAGCCGCCGAACATCCAGATGCCGTCGGGCAGTCGGGTCACCTTGCCCGCCTTGACGAACGGCAGCGACTTCCACACGGCGTTCTTGGCGAGGCTGTCGGCGAACGGGTCGCCGTCGGTGTTGTTGGCGATGTAGACGAACCGGGAGGCGTCGAGTTTGGTCAGTCCCTCGACGTCGGTGGTGGCGAGGCCGTAGTCCTTGTCGCCCTTGACCGTCCAGGCGTTCCGCAGTCCGAGCCGCTCGTTGACCGCGCCGATCAGGGAGCCGCTGGTGTAGGGGCGGATCGAGACCTGGTTGGCCTCGACGTAGCCGTCGGCGAATGCGTACGTGGCACCGGCCAGGCCGGCGTCCTTGAGCGTGGCGCGGGCGGTGGTGATCTTCGTATCGAAGGCCTGCTCGACGGAAGTCGCCCTGGCCGCCGTCCCGGTGGCCCGGGCGATCAGGTCGAGGTTCTTCTTCAACAGGCCTGTCTGGTCGCTGGCATCGGCCGACCGTACCTCCAGAACCGGTGCGATCTTCCGCAGTTGGGCGACTGCGGAGGCCGACAGGTCGGTGGTGGCGACGATGAGGTCGGGGGCGAGCGCGGCGATCGTGTCCGTGCTCGGCTCGCCGCGGGTGCCGATGTCCTTGGGTGTGTTCTTCAACGGGACTGCGGAGTCCCAGGCCTGGTAGCCCTTCACATCGGCGACGCCGACCGGGTCGACGCCGAGGGTGACGAGGTCTTCGACCACGTTCCACTCGGTGCCCACCACCTTGGTGGCGGGGGCGTCGAGGTGCACCGTCGCGCCGGTCGCGTCGGTGAGCGTGATCGGGCCGGAGGAAGGGGTGGTCGCGGCGGCGATGTCGGCGGCCGGGCGGGTGGTTCCGCAGGCGGCGAGGGAGAGCGCGGCGGCAGCAGCGATCGCGGCGGTGACGAGGAGTCGGCGGTTCACGGGGAGGGGGTGGGCCTTTCGTTGCGGAGGTGGTGGCGGCCGACCGCGCGGGTGCGGAGCCGGCCGGTCGAGGGGTCGGTGCCGACGTCGATCCGGATGCCGTAGACGGCGGAGAGCCGTTCGGGCGTCAGGACGTCCTCGGGCGGCCCGTCGGCGATGACGCGCCCCTCGCCGAGCAGGGTGACCCGGTCGGCGACGGCTGCCGCCTGGTCGAGGTCGTGGAGGACGACGCCGACCGCGATGGCGTGGTCGTCGGCGAGGTCGCGGACCAGGTCGAGGAGTTCGATCTGGTAGCGCAGGTCGAGATAGGTGGTCGGTTCGTCGAGCAGCAGCACATCGGTCTCCTGGGTCAGGCAGCTTGCCAGCCACACCCGTTGGAGTTGTCCGCCGGAGAGCTGGTCGACGCCGCGGGCGGCGAGGTGCTGCACTCCGGTCAGTCCGAGCGCCCGTTCCACGGCGGCGGCGCCGCCGGGATCCGGCCGTCCCCAGCGCCCTCGATGGGGGTAGCGGCCGAAGGCGACGACGTCCCGGACGCTGAGGCCGCTCGGGGTGGAGCGTCCCTGGGTCAGCAGGGCCACCCGCTGGGCGAAGGCGCGGGCGCTGAGGTCGAAGCCGTCCGTGGCGCCTCCGGCGTCAGAACTTCCGGCGTCGGTGCTCCGGGGGGAGCCGGCGGCGAGGGTGAGGGTGCCGCTGCGGGCGCGCTGCAGTCGGGCGAGCGTCCGCAGCAGCGTCGACTTGCCGCTGCCGTTGGGACCCACCAGCGCGGTCACCTCGGCGGGCCGAAGCGCGATCGAGGCCTCGTGCACGACATCGACGCGGTCGTACGCCACGGTCATTCCTGTGGCCGACAGTCCGAGTCCGCGCGCACGCGACCGGCTGTCGGCTGCTTCACCAGCCGTCATGTTTGTAAGGTTAGCCTACCCTTACTAGTGCTTTCGCCCGCCTGACCAGCGGTCTCAGCCGCGGGTCGGGTCCTCCAGGCGTGGCAGCGTCAGCACCAGCCGGGCGCCGGTGAGTTGCCCCGGGGCGGGCTGCTCGGCGGTGAGGGTCGCACCGTGGGCGGTGGCGATGTCGCGGGCGATGGCCAGGCCCAGGCCGGTTCCGGCGGTGGCCGTGCTGTCGCGGCTGCGGGCGTCGTCCAGCCGGGTGAAGCGGTCGAAGACGCGGTCGCGGTCGTCCGCCGGGATCCCGGGACCGTCGTCGCAGACGGTCACCACCAGGAGTTCTCCCCGGGACGCCACGGTGACGTCGACGGTGGTCCTGGCGTGCCGTGCGGCGTTGTCGAGCAGGTTGGCGAGCAGCCGCGCGAGTGCGACCCGGCTGCCGAGGACCCAGCCGGAGGGTTCGGCGAGGTCGTCGAGGAGCAGTCGGCGCCGCCCGGGTACGCGTTCCCGGGCCACGGTGCGTACCAGGTCGCCGAGCGCGATCCGCTCCCGGCCGTGCACCTGGCCGGTGTCCAGGCGTGCGAGCAGCAGCAGGTCCTCGACGATGTCCTGGAGCTGTTCGGCGTCGCGCAGTGCCTCGCGGCCGGTGTCCGGCCAGTCGGCCCGGTCGGGCCGGGCGACGGCGAGTTCGAGCCGGGTGCGCAGGGTGGTCAGCGGGCTGCGCAGTTCGTGCGAGGCGTCGGAAGTGAAGGTGCGCAGACGGGCGACGGCGCGGTGGAGTTGGTCGAGGGTGGTGTTCATCGTGTCGGCCAGGCGCGAGACCTCGTCACCGGAGTGCGGGTCGGGGACGCGGCGGTGCAGGTCGTGGGTGGTGATCTCGGCGAACTCGGCGCGGATCGCCTCCACCGGCCGCATGGCCCGGCCCATCGCCACCCAGGTGAGCGAGGAGACCAGCAGCAGGACCAGCGGGAAGCCGGGCAGCAGCAGCCGGGTGATCGTGGACAGCGCGGTGCTGACCGCGCCCAGATCGGGTGTGGCCTGCACCAGGTAGGTGCCCTGGGGGGTGGCCACGGACAGCGCGGTCGCCGCGGGGACGGCGGTGGCCGTCCCGGTCGACGGGCCGGTGCTGGGAGCCGCGCCGGTGGTGGGGTTCGGGCCGGTGCTGGGATTCGGTCCCGTGCTGGGATGCGCGCCGGTGGTGGGGGCCGGTCCCGTGCCGCCGCCGGTGCCCTGCGCGGGGGGCGAGCCCTCGGGCGCGGGGCCGACCGGGGTGACGGTGACCCCGCCCGTGGCGACCGACTCGAGTGCCGCGGGCGTCAGCGCCCCGGTCCTCAACTGGCTGGCTGCAGCGGTGACTTGCTTGGAGGCGGCGGCCTGGGCGGTGCCGACCAGGTTGCCGTGCACGGCGTAGAGCAGGACGCCGGCGCACAGCGACAGCGCGGCCGCGGTCACCACGGTCACCACCGCGGTGGCGCGCCCGCGGACCGTGCGGGGCAGCAGCCTCGGCCTCCTGCGGCGGCGACTCCGGCGCTCCGCCCGATGACCGCCGGGGCCGCCGGGGTCGCCCTCACCGCCGTGGTCGCCCTGCTCGCCGCGGTCAGCCTCCGTCGGCGCGCAGACGGTAGCCGGCGGAGGGCACGGTTTCGATGCTCGCCCGCCCGAACGGCTTGTCGATCTTCCTGCGAAGCGCACTGACGTAGACCTCCACGATATTGAGCACACCGTCGTAGGCGTCGCCCCAGACGGCGTCCACGATGTCGGTCTTGCTGACGGCCTCGTCCACCCGCCGCGCCAGCTGGACCAGGACGGCGAACTCGCGGCCGGTCAGCGGCACGTCCTGGCCGGCCCGGCGGCAGCGCCGGGCGGCGGCGTCGATCTCCAGGTCGCCGAAATGCCGCACCACCTGCCGGTCCGGTCGGCTGCGGCGGACCAGGGCACGCAGCCGGGCCAGCAGGACGACGAAGGAGAACGGCTTGGTCAGGTAGTCGTCGGCCCCGGTCTCCAGCCCCTCCGCCTCGTCGTACTCACCGTCCTTGGCGGAGAGCATCAGGATCGGGGTCAGGTTCCCGACCTGCCGCAGGTGGGCGCAGACCTTGTAGCCGTTCATCCCGGGCAGCATCACGTCCAGGACGATCACGTCGTAGTCGCCCTCGGCCGCCATGGCGATCCCGGTCAGGCCGTCACCTGCCGCGTCCACCGCGCAGCCCTCGGCCCGCAGTCCCTGCCGCAGCAGCTCCACCAGGCGCGCGTCGTCGTCCACCACCAGTACCCGCATGCCCACCAGAGTGCCCCATGACCTGCCCGGAACCGCTGAAGACAATCTTCAGGACCTTCAGCGGCCCCTCAGCGGCGCCCCGTCAGGATCACCTTGTGCCACCCGGTTCCGGCCCTACGGCCCGGACCGATTCCCTACCGTTGGAGGACTCCTGTGAAGCTCCACCACTCCATCCGCCCGGCCCTCGGGCGCCGCGGTGTGATCGTACTCAGCGCCGTCGTCCTGCTGACCGCGACCGGCGGCGGCGTCGCCCTCGCGGCCGGCGGTGGCCCCGCCTCCGACGGCGGCCCCGTGCTGCAGCCCGTCACGGGCGTGGTCCTGCCCACGCACGTCAAGCTGGGGAAGGCGATCCCGGTCCCCGGCGCCACCGTGCCCGTGGGCGGCGAGGGGCTGACCACCAGTACCGCTCCGGCCCTGAAGGCGGTCGGCGGTTCGATCGGCCTCGGCAAGGTGCGCGTGGGCACGGCCGCCGCTGTCCCCGGTGCCGTCGTCCTCCCGCAGGGCGGGGCCGGCCAGACCACCTCGGCCAAGTAGCCCCGTTCACGCGGTCGCCCAGCGCGGCGCCCGGGGGCGGACAGGGGTCCGCCCCCGGGTGCGCGTCCCGGCCGGAGAGGCCCTAGTGGACGGTGAGGGCGAGCGGTCCGGCCAGGGCTGTGTAGCCGTCGTTGGCCAGGTACCAGACGGAGTAGCTGCCGGCGGTCTTCAGCAGCCCGGCCGCGAAGGTCAGGCTGCCGCTGGCGTTCGGTGCGTACTGCCAGGTGAGTGAGCCCTGGCTGCCGGGGGTGACCCCGGCCGGGTAGATGCCGATCCAGTTCTTGGCGCTGAGGCTCGCGGCCGGGACCGAGTACTGGAAGGTGACCGCGCTGCCGGCGGCGATCGAGGGCGTCGTGGTGGTCAGGGTCGGCCCGGCCGGCGGTGCGGTCGGGACGAAGGCGTCGTTCAGCGGGGTGGCGTAGGCGTCGTTCACGGTCATGGCCGGCAGCCCGAGCGCCGCCTCGATGGTGCGTCCGGTGCTGTAGTGGTCGTACCGGGAACCGCTGGTGGTGCCGGCCGGAACGGTGCCCTGCGAGCCCAGCACGATGGTGGCGATGTGGTTGGCCGCCTCGGTGCTGTCCTCGTCCCAGGTGACCACCAGCAGCGATCGCTGGGTGGTCCAGGCGGGCGAGGCCAGGACCGGTGCCAGGGTCTGCTTCAGCCAGCCGTCCTGGACCTTCAGGCTGGTGGCGGTGCCGTTGCCGGACTGCTCGCCGTCGTAGTAGTCGTCCGCGGCGAGCCAGGAGAAGTTCGGGGTGGTGGCCGCGCTCTTCAGGTCGGTGGTCAGCTGCGTGGTGTCGAACAGGTGCGCCTGGCAGCGGGCCTGGTTGCCGCTGATGTCGGTGTAGTTGATGAAGGGCGCGTCGTCCGGCATGTAGGCGGAGTCGTAGGCCTTGGTGGTGTTGCAGGGTGTGCCCATGCCCTGCTCGTAGGCCTTCCAGGTCTTGCCCGCGGCCTCCAGCTCGTCACCCAGGTTGGTGTGCGGGTCGTTGATGTTGGGCCAGTAGACCGCCCCGGCCGCGTAGGTGTCGCCGCCCGCGACAGCGAGGTAGTTCTCGTCGCTGGGGTGGTAGTTGGCGTGGAAGTTGGTCATGCTGGCGCCCTGGGCCATCAGGGAGTGCAGGAACGGGGTGTCCCCGGGGTCGTTCATGATCTCGTTGTAGTCGGTGTTCTCCATCATCACGGTGAACACGTGGTCGTAGCCGGGGACCTTGGAGACCGGCTTGGTCAGCACCGGCGCGGTGACCGGGGTGCTCAGGGTCAGCGAGAGGTTGTCCAGGTAGCCGGACTCGCCGGAGCTCTGCAGGAAGGCCACCGTCACCAGGACCGACCGGGTGCCGGAGGGGACGGTGCCGGAGGCGGTCCGGGCCAGGAACGCGTTGGCGTTGCCGCGGTCGGCGGCCGAGACGGTGGGCAGCGCGGCGGTGCCGCCCAGCTGCTTCCCGGTGCCGTCGCGGAACTGGAGCGTGACCGCCGCGTAGCCCGCGTAGGAGCTCCAACCGCCCAGCCAGGCGCTGAGGTTGTAGCTGACGCCGCCACCGTCGACGGCCGACGAGGCCGAGGAGACGTCGACGCTCTGCGTCATCGAGCCGTCGCCCGCGTCGCCGGGCGAGAAGAACGCGGTGCCGGGGGCCGCGCCGCTGGGCAGGGCGAAGTTGTTGGGGGCGTAGCAGACCACCCCCGGACCGCCGCTGACGACCTGCCAGCCGGGCACGGTGGTGCTGGCGTTCCAGTCGGTGGTGCAGTAGCCGCTCTCGGCGTCGCCGTCCACGATGAGATTGCCACTGCTGGTGGTCGCGGCCTGGGCGCTGGGTTGCGCCGCGAGCAGCGAGCAGGCCAGCAGGAGCAACGCGCCGAGCGCTCTCCATACGTTACGCATGGGCAGTCCACCTGTTCCGGATGCAAGGTCCATGATCATTCGCCATGAACCCTTCATCAATAGCCTTCCCAGCTGTCCGCCCGGCGAATACGGCGCGCACGCCGGGCGACGATCCGGGGGCCGCGGTCCCCGGATCGACCCGGTGGTGGAGCCGCTGACGCTGCCGCCCGGGCCGGCGGCCCGCTCACGGGGGGAACGCCTCGCGGGTCGCCGAGCTGGTGGTCTGACGTGCTCGCCTCACGGTGTTCCTCCGTAGTGTGAACGGAACGTCAAATCATGTGGGGATAAAGGCAATTCAACCGTTCGGCAGTGCATGCTGGTGCGACGCCCACCACCCGGGGAAGGAGATCGTCGCGTGGCCGCCGCAGGACTGAAGCAGGTGCACCTCGCAGCGCAGTTGCCCGGGGTCCACAATGTGACCGCCTGGTCGGACCCCCGTTCCGAGAGCCAGATCGCCATCGAGTCCTTCGTGCGGCTGGCGCAGACCGCCGAGCGCGGCAAGTTCGACTTCTTCTTCCTTGCGGAAGGGTTGCGGCTGCGTGAACACAAGGGCCTGTTCTACGACTTGGACATTGTGGGCCGTCCGGAGAACCTGACCGTGCTGAGCGCGCTGGCAGCCGTCACCGAGCGGCTCGGGCTGGCGGCCACCGTCAACGCGACCTTCAACGAGCCCTACGAGGTGGCCCGCAGGCTTGCCACCCTGGACCTGCTCAGTGCCGGTCGCGCCGCCTGGAACGTGGTCACCAGCTTCGACTCCTTCACCGGCGAGAACTTCCGGCGGGGCGGATTCCTCGCCGAGGCCGACCGTTACACCCGGGCGGCCGAATTCCTGGCGACCGCGCGCGAGTTGTGGGACAGCTGGCAGCCGGACTCGGTGCCCGCCGACGCCGCCACCGGGGAGTTCGTCCGGCCCGGAGCCGGGCGGTTCGCGCACCGCGGCGCCCACTTCGATATCTCCGGGACGTTCACCACACCGCGCGGGCCGCAGGGGCACCCGGTGGTCATCCAGTCGGGCGAGTCCGACCAGGGACGTGAGTTCGCAGCTGCCGAGGCCGACGTCATCTTCAGCAAGTACAACCGCCTGGACCAGGCCCGCGCCTTCTACGCGGATGTGAAGGGCCGACTGGCCCGCCACGGCCGCTCCCCGGAGCAGTTGAAGGTGCTGCCGACGGCCTCCGTGGTGGTGGCCGACACCGACGCGGAGGCCGCGGCCTACGCCGAGGAGATCACCCGCACCCTGGTGGGACCGCAGACCGCCATCGCCCATCTGGAGGCCGTGTGGGGCTGCGACCTGTCCGGCTACGACCCGGACGGGCCGCTGCCGGACATCGCGCCCCGGCCCGACTCCCTGCTGCTCAAGGGGCACTCGGTGTTCCGCACCGGCCGTGAGGAGACGGTGCGCCGCTGGCGCGAGCGGGCCGAGCAGGGGGGCCTGAGCATCCGTGAGCTGATGATCGAGGTCAACGGCGGCCAGACCTTCGTCGGCAGCCCGCGGACCGTCGCCGACGCCATCGACCGCTTCGTCCAGAGCGAGGGCGCCGACGGCTTCGTCCTGGTCCCGCATCTGACGCCGGACGGTCTGGACGACGTGGTGGACCGGGTGGTCCCGCTGCTGCAGGAGAAGGGCGTCTTCCGCGCGGAGTACACCGGCAGCACGCTCCGGGACCACCTGGGCCTCGACCCGGTGGGACTGCCCTACGCCGCGACGGAGGCGTCATGACGCACGGCCCTCAGATCCACCTGGCCGTGGCCCTCGACGGCGCTGGCTGGCACCCCGCCGCCTGGCGGGCCGAGGGCGCCAGGCCGGGGGAGCTGTTCACCGCCGGGTACTGGGCGGACCTGGTGGCCGAGGCCGAGTTCGGCGCTCTCGACTTCCTCACCTTCGAGGACCTGCTCGGACCGCAGCGGGCCGCCCTGGCCCGGCCCGACGACCGGACCGACCAGGTCCGGGGCAGCCTGGACGCGGTCCTGCTGGCGGCCAGGGTGGCCCCGCTCAGCTCGCACATCGGCCTGGTGCCGACCGTGAACGTGACCCATACCGAGCCGTTCCACCTGGGCATCGGCATCGCCACGCTCGACTACGCCAGCCGGGGGCGGGCCGGATTCCGTCCGCAGATCGCCGCGCGTGCCGAGGACGCCGCCCACTTCGGGCGCAGGACCACCCCCCGGCTCAGCGAGGAGGAGGCGCGCGACCCGGAACTGATCGCCCGTCGGCTCCGCCCGCTGTTCGCCGAGGCCGAGGACGCGGTGGAGGTGGTGCGGCGGCTCTGGGACAGCTGGGAGGACGACGCGGAGATCCGGGACGCGGCCACCGGCCGCTTCATCGACCGCGACCGACTGCACCACATCGACTTCGAGGGTCCGCACTTCAGCGTCCGCGGTCCTTCGATCACCCCGCGGCCCCCGCAGGGCCAGCCGCCGGTGGTGAGCCTGGCCCATGCCTCCGTCCCCTACGGGTTCGCCGCCCGCGCCGCCGACGTGGTCTGCTTCACGCCCCATGACGCCGAGGGCACCGGCGCGGTGCTGCGGCAGATCGACGCGGCGGTGGAGCGGGAGGGCCGGGACGTCCTGGCCCGGCCGCTGCTGAGGTTCGCCGAACTGCTGGTCCTCCTGGACGACCGGCCCGGCGCCGCCGCCGACCGCAAGGCCCGGCTGGACGGGCTCGCCGGGGCCGAACTGCGCTCCGACGCGGAGGTCTTCACCGGCACCCCGGCCCAACTGGCCGACCTGCTGCTGCAGCGGCACGCCCTGGGGCTGGACGGCTTCCGGCTGCGTCCGGGCGTGCTTCCGCACGACCTCTCCGCGATCACCCGCGGGTTGGTCCCGGAACTGCGGCGGCGCGGTGCCTTCCGCGACGGCTACCAGGAGGGCACGCTGCGCGGACACCTGGGGCTGCGCCGCCCGGAGAGCCGGTACGCCGGGGCGAGGTAGCTGGGCGACGGGACGTCAGGAGGCAGGATCAGGAAGCAGGCTCGGGAGGCCGGTCGACGAGGATTCCCTGAAGGATCAGGTCCAGGGTGGTGAGCAGCTCGCCGGTGAGCCGGTCGGCGGGCTCCTCGGGCTGCCCGCACCAGCGGTAGAGGGTGCCCAAATAGAGGTCGCGCAAGGCGTGGCCGATCTGCTCCGCGGTGAAACAGGAACGGAACTCCCCGCTCTCGACGCCCCCGGCGACGACCTCCGCGAAGAGGTCGGCGAGGTAGGGGTCCTCCAGCAGCGGCCGGCCGGCCCTGACCCAGGCCATCAGCAGGGCGTTGGTCTCGTGCCGGTGCGCCTCGTTGATCTGGGCCAGAGCGGTCATGCAGTGGCGCAGCCGGCCCACGGCGCAGTCGGGGACCACCCCGTCGGCGGCCATGGTGGCCAGCAGGGTGTCGCGGCGCTTCTCGCCCCAGACGCAGAGGAGGTCCTCCTTGCGCTGGAAGTAGTTGAAGAAGGTTCCCCGCGCGACGTCGGCGCGCTCCGCGATCTCGTCGATCGAGGTCTCGTCATAGCCCTGCTCCGCGAACAGTGAGATCGCGGCCTCGTACAGCCGTGCCATGACCTTGATCTTGTTGCGTTCCCGTCGTCCCAGCGGGGCCGCAGGCTGGGCGTCGAGCGTGTCTGTCATCACGGGGCACTCCGATCAGTTCGGTGCCGAATCGGGTCGGGTCCCTCCCCCCCGGTCAATTCGGTGGACCATAGTCTAACTATGTTTCCGAGTCGTATACACGGGGAGCGCCGGGCCGGATCGGCTCGGCGCTCCCCGCGGGGCCGGTCAGTCCATGGTCGCCAGGATCCGGTTCAGGCTCTCCGGGCCGAGCAGTCGGCCCGCGGTCAGGTCAAGTCCCCAGTCGGAGCGCAGTTCTGTGCGCAGTTGCGTCGCCATCAGCGAGTCCAGGCCCAGGTCGCGCAACGGCCGCCGGTGGTCGATCCGGTCCTCCGGGATCTCCAGCAGCCGAGCGACCCGCTGCACCAGCGCCTCCGCCGCGGTGACGGCCGGACTCGGGTGCTGACGCGGGGCCGGGTGCGGGGCCGGGTGCGGGTACGGGGCCTGTGCCGTGGTCCGCGGCGGTCGCGGCCGGCCGGTGTCGGTGACGGCCTGCCTCCGCGCCCCGGCCAAGCGGCCGGTGCGTCCGGTGCGGCCGGGGAGCGCGCGCAGGTCGATGCCGAGAAACTCCGCGAGCACGAACCCGTCCGGGTCGAGCAGCAGCACGTCGCCGAGGCTGTGGCCGCGCCCCTTCGCGGAGCGGATCCGGCACAGCGCCCACAACTCGGCGCCCAGTTCCCCGTACACCTGGATCCGGCCGAAGCCGGCCGGCACCTGCGCGCTGCCGGAGCGGAAGGCGGCCAGCAGGACCAGCAGTCCCGCCTCCCAGGAGGCGGCGGCGGACTGGCCCGGGCCGGGGCGCAGCCGGGCGACCGCGCCGCCGTCCTTGCGCCACACCTGCTGGATCGCGCGGAGCTCTTCGTCGATCCCGAAGCCCAGCCGCTCCGCCAGCGCGGTGTAGCCCTCGCCGGTCAGGTAGTGCAGCCGCTGGGCCAGGGTGCGGTCCAGCAGTTCACGGCGGTCGCCCCGGTGCGCGGTGGCGGTGTCGCGGGGGTCCGCGGTGGCCTCGGCGCACAGTTCCCAGGGCGCGTCGGCGGTGCGCCGTGCCTGCGCCCGGACCCGGCGCAGGCCGTCGGGGCCGGGGCTGTCGACGCTGACCCGGAGCACGGCGCCGGCCAGTTCGTCGAAGGTCAGCGGCTGCTCGCCGAGCCGGACCCGGGTGAGGGCGACCGGCAGGCCGGTGGCGCTTCTGGCGGCTTCCAGCATGGCCTGCACGTACATCGAGGGCAGCACCGGTCTCAGGCCGCGGACGGAGACGCCCGGGCCTTGGTCGTCGAAGCCCCAGTCGCGCGGGTCCGCCTCCCGCAGATAGGGCGCGGAGGCCGGTTCGGCCCGGCCGGCGCCGGTCCCGGCGGCGCCGCTCGCGGTGCCGGAGTGGCGGAGCGCGTCACAGTCCCAGCTGTAGCCCGGCAGGTCCTCGGTGACCGGGGCGACCGGGCCGTACCAGCGGGTCCAGTCCACCCGCGCGCCGTGGGCGAACGCCCGGCCGACGGTCTCCAGCAGGGCGAGGGGCTCCTCGCAGTCGCGGCGCAGCGTGCCGAGCACGGCCCCCTCGGCCCCGGCGTCCCTGCGGGTGTCGTCGATCGCCTGGGTCAGCACGGGGTGCGGGCTGACCTCGATGAACACGGTCTCCCAGGCGCAGAGCAGCCGCACCGCCCCGGTGAAGCGCACCGGTCGGCGCAGATTGTCCTGCCAGTACTGGGGCCGCAGTTCGTCCCCGCGGACCGGCGCGGCCAGCACGCTGGAGACCAGGGGGGCGTGCGCCGGGCGCGGCTCCAGCCCGGCCAGGGCGGCGACCAGTTCGTCGCTGATCAGGTCCATGTCGGGGGAGTGCGAGGCCACCTCGACCCGCACGGGGCGGCACAGCACCTGGCGCAGCTCCAGTTCCTCGGTGACCGCGGCCAGTGCCGCGGGCGGCCCGGCCAGCACGGTGGACGAGGGCGAGTTCTCCGCCGCCACGCAGACCCCGACGAACGCGGGCCGCTCGGCCAGCAGTCGGGCGGCGTCGTCGGCGGACAGCTCCACGGCGAGCATGGCGCCGAGCCCGGCCAGTCGGCGCATCAGCCGGCTGCGGCGGCAGATCACCGCGCAGGCGTCGCGCAGGGTCAGCGCGCCGGCCACGTAGGACGCGGCGATCTCGCCCATGCTGTGGCCCAGGCAGACGTCGGGGTCCAGGCCGGCCTCGGCCAGCGCGGCGGCGAGGGAGACCCCGACCGCCCAGAGCGCCGGCTGGACCCGGTCGATCCCGGTGGGCAGTTCCTGCTCCTCGGTGAGCAGTTCGATCAGGGACCAGCCGAGCTCGGTGCGGATCGCGGCGTCGCACTCGGTGAGCGCGGCCCGGAAGGCGGGGGAGGACCGCAGCAGCCCGCGTCCCATGCCGAGCCACTGCGAGCCCTGGCCGGGGAAGACGAAGGCGGTCCGCCGCGGGCCGTCGAACCCGGCGTCGGCGAGGCCGCCCCCGGTGGCCGTGCCGCCGTCGGCCAGTTCCCGGAGCCGGGCCGCGACGGCCGCGTGGCTGTCCCCGCGGACCCAGAGCCGGTACGGGTGCGCGTCCCGGCGCAGGGCGGCCCCGGCGCACAGGGCGCGGAGCGGATGCCGGCCGCCCGGCCCCTCGAGGTAGTCCGCCCAGGACGCGGCCAGCCCGGTCAGCGATCGGGCCGAACGGGCGCTGAGCACCAGCAGTTGCTCCCCCCGGGGGTCTCCCGCGACCGTGACCGGCGCGGCGGCCGGGTCGGGGCGGTGGGCGCCCAGCACGACATGGGCGTTGGTGCCGGAGATCCCGAAGGAGCTGACGCCGATCCTGGACTGCCTGGCCGCCGCTGCCAGTTCGGTGGTGCGGGTGACCACGGTGACGGCGAGGCCCTCCTCGGCGATCACCGGGTTCTCCCGCGGGCAGTGCAGGGAGGCGGGTATGACGCCGTGTCGGGCGATCAGCACGGCCTTGATCAGCCCGGCGATGCCCGCCGCCGACTCGGCGTGCCCGATGTTGGTCTTCACCGATCCGGTCGGTAAGGGGCGGTCCGCGGGACGGCCGGTGGCCTCGGCCAGGGCGCGCAGTTCGACGGCGTCGCCGACCACGGTGCCGGTGCCGTGGGACTCGACGTAGTCGAGCTGGTCCGGGGTGATGCCGGCGGCCCGGCAGGCCGAGCGCAGCATGGCGACCTGTCCGCTGACGGCGGGTTGCAGCAGCAGTCCGCTGCCGCGTCCGTCGTTGGTGACGGCGCTGCCGAGGACGGTGGCCAGGATCCGGTCGCCGTCGCGTTCGGCGTCGGCCAGCCGCTTCAGCAGGACCACGCCGACGCCGTCGCTGCGGACGAAGCCGTTGGCGTCGTCGGCGCCGAAGCGGCAGCGGCCGTCGGGGGAGAGCATCGAGCCCTGGGAGTAGGCGATGGCGTCATGGCTGGAGAGCACCACGTTGACGCCGGCGGCGATGGCGAGGTCGCACTCCCCGGCGAGCAGGCTCTGCCGGGCCTGGTGCACGGCGACCAGCGAGGAGGAGCAGGCGGTGTCCACGACCACGCTCGGGCCGAGCAGGTCCAGGACGAAGGACAGCCGCCCGGCCGTCACCGCGCGCAGTTTGCTGCCGGCCATGTCCCGGACGTTGGGGCCGCCGGGCGGGGCGGACACCTCCGCGTACTCGGCGGTGGCCTGCCCGACGAAGACGCCGGCCTGTGTTCCGGCCAGGGTGGAGGGCCGCAGGCCGGCCTGCTCCAGCGCCTCCCAGGTGGCTTGCAGCAGCAGCCGCTGCTGCGGGTCGATGGCCCTGGCCTCGGCCGGGGAGATCCCGAAGAAGCCGTGGTCGAAGGCGAAGACGTCCTCGATGAAGCCGCCGTGCCGGGAGGCGGTCTTGCCGCTGGTGCCGGAGTGCGGCGCGTAGTCGGGTGCGATGTCGAAGCGCTCGACGGGGACCGGGGTCACCGAGTCCCGGCCGGCCAGGAGGTTGTCCCAGAACTGAGCGGGCCCGTTCGCACCGGGGAAGCGACAGCCGAGGCCGACGACGGCGAGGACGGCGGTGGAATCGTGTGTGGAGTGCTCCATGGGATGCGGCCAACCTCTTCTAGAACCGACCGGTGACGACGTGTCAGCGGTGCCAATGGGACTAGCTGGATGCAAACTTACACTGCAGACCAAGTTTGACCTCGGTTTTGCCTAAAGACGTGCGGACGTCGGCGCCAGGCCGTTGAGCAGCAGTTGGACGCCGAGCCTGAGCTCGGTGTCGAGCAGGCCGCGGCGCCGGTCCGGCGCCCGCCCGGCCCAGCGGTGCAGCGCGCCGACGTAGAGCCCCCACAGCACGTCGCCGACCCGCTCGGGGCTGACCGCGCCGGAGACGTCGCCGCGGACCAGGCCGCGTTCGACGACTCCGGCGAAGACCGCCCCCAACTCCGGCCGCCGTTCCGCCATCCAGCCCGCCTGGATCCAGGCGGTGAGCATCGCGGCGCTCAGTTCCGGCTCCTCCTCGTTGAGGTCGCCGAGCGCGGTCATGTAGGCGTACAGCGCCTCGGCGGTGCCGGCGCCTCCGCGCAGCCGGCCGGTCACCCGGCTGTCCAGCTTGCGCAGCCGGTCCTGGGTCCAGGCGCTGATCAGGCAGTCCTTGTGGGCGAAGTAGTTGAAGAAGGTGCCGCGCCCGATGTCCGCGCAGGCGGCGATCTCGGCCACCGAGGTGTCCGCGTACCCCTTCCTGCTGAACAGCAGCACGGCTGTGGCGTAGATCCGCTCCCGGGTGCGCTCCTGGTTGCGGCGCCGCCGGGACGGGGCGGTGGTTCCTTCGTCCGGGGGACGGGGCACCGGACCTCCATTGTTAGACCCGAGTACATTTTTGATCTATAGCCATAAAGATGACCCGAGTGTATCTTTACGCTGTTGCCCGGCCGGAGCAGGGACGAACCGGGCCGCCCTCCTACCCCAACCCACTCGTCCAGTACCCGGGGGAGCCATGGCTCAGATGACCACGCAGAGGCCGACCACCAGATCCCTGACGGTTTCCGTCCTGGTGGTCGAGAGCGACTCGGCGGCTGCGGCTGCCAGGATCCGCAGCCTGGAACGCCAGGGATACCTCGCCAGCAGCGCCCGCACCGGGATGGAGGCGCTCGCGCTGCACGACCGTTCGGACATGGTCCTGCTGGACCTCGACCTCCCCGACATCGACGGGCTGGAGGTCTGCCGGCTGATCCGGCGGGCCGGGCCCAAACCGGTCATCTCCATCTCCACCCGCGACACCGAACTGGACCGGGTGCTGGCGCTGCAGGCGGGCGCCGACGACTGCGTCACCGCCGCCTGCGGGACGCGCGAGATGCTGGCCCGGATCGAGGCCGTGCTGCGCCGTTCCCATCCGTGGCCGCAGGAGCCGCCCGAGCCCGAGCCCGACCCGCTGCACATCGACGACATCACCCGCGAGGTCCGGCTGCACGGCAGGCCCGTGGTGCTCACCACCAAGGAGTTCGACCTGCTGCACACCCTGGCCGCGAATCCCAGGAACGTGCTCTCCCGCAAGGAGCTCATGGCTCGCGTCTGGGACTGCACCTGGTCCGCCTCGACCAGGACCATCGACACCCATGTGAGCAATCTCCGGGCGAAGCTGGGCGAAAAATGGATCATCACGGTCCACGGTGTCGGTTATCGCCTCGGCTGCGGCTGAATTCCCTCTGTCTGCGATATTTCTCCGCTCGACATGTGCTGACAGTTCTTGACAAAGTTCGGTCCGGGAAAGCTTGTTCGACCTCGGGGTGGCCGTACAAGATGGTCGGCAAGGCGCTCCGAATTCCCTTCCGAAGGAGAGAACGCAATGGCACTCGCAGAGCAGCAGGAATTACTCCAGGAACCGCCCCGCATTTCCGATGCGACGCTTCGGGATTCCGCGCACATGGCCGGTGTCGAATTCGGCCCCAAGGACGCCGCCCGTATTGCCGACCTGCTGGTGCGGACCGGCGTCGAGCTGGTCGAGGTCGGCATGGTGGCCGGCCCCGACTCCAAGGACGCCGACCTGGTCCTGGCGACCCACGAGGCCGTCGGCCCGGACCGCAGCATGACGCTGCTGGTCGTGCGGGACCGCCAGCAGGTGGCCAAGGCCCTCGACGAGGCCGAGCGGCTGGGCGTACGGCACATCATGTACTCCATCCCCACCTCCGAGCAGCACGCTGCCCTGAAGCTGGGTTCGCCCAGCGCCAAACTGCTGACCGCCGTGGCCAGGTCCGCGATCTCCCAGGCCAAGGACCGGGGCTTCCACGTCACCTTCAGCGGCGAGGACGGCGCCCGCACCCCGGCGGAACGGCTGGTCCCCTATGTCACCGCCGGATTCGAGGCCGGGGCGGACCGCTTCCGGCTCGCGGAGACGGTCGCCTATCTGTCGCCCTGGCAGATGCAGGAGGTGATCGCGGACCTGACCGCCATCGACGGCTCCGAGATCGAGATCCACTCGCACAACATGCTGGGCATGGCCGTCGCCAACTCCCTGGCCGCGGTGCGGGCCGGCGCCCGGTGGATCTCGGCGACGGTCGGCGGCATCGGCGAACGCGGCGGCAACGCCCCGCTGGCCGAGCTGCTCACCTCGCTGCGGGTGATCCACGGCGACACCCGCTTCGACCTGACCCACCTCACCGAGCTGTCGCGGCTCGCGCTGGTCGGAGCCGGCCTCGGCGAGGCGTTCCAGTCGGGCCCGACCACACCGCACGCCTTCGCCTACGAGCTGCCGGGCCAGCTCAACCACCCCGAGGCGTACGAGACGCTGCCGGCCGAGCTGGTCGGCAACGCCCGCGACCTCCGGGTCCGCACCCGGCTCACCCCGGCCCTGGTGACCTGGGCCCTGGCCGACTCGGGCGTCCTCGTCGACGTCGCGGCCTTCACCCCCTGGCTGACCGAACGCCAGGAGCGCGACGGCGCCCCGCTGCTGGACCGGGAGGCCATCCGCAAGGCCGCCGTCGACTTCCAGAGCGCCTGAACCCCTCCACCACCACGCACCCATCGCCACCGACCGGAGTTGACGCATGTCCACCGCCACCCTGACCGGATCCTGCCCCGAGTGCGAGACCGACCTGACCGTGCCCCCGGTCGTCCGCGGAGAGACCCTGTCCTGCCCCGAGTGCATGCTCACGCTGCGCGTCGAGGACGTCCAGGAGGGCCAGGTGGTCCTGGAGATGATCGAGGTCCAGCTTCGTGACTGGGGCCAGTGAGATGACGAGGACCATCGCCCTCGTGGCCGACCGGGTCGGCTGGGAGGAACAGCAGCTGATCCGGACCGCCCCCGAGTTCGGACTGCGGATCGACTGGGTCAACGACGAGTCACTGTGCCTCGGCGACCCGGACGGCGGCTCCCTGCACGGCTACCGGGCCGTGCTGCTGCGCAGCCGCAGCTACACCCGCGGCGGCCTGGTGGCCACCCTCGCCGAGGCGTCCGGGCTGCCGGTGCTGAACAGCGCCAGGGCCATCAACGTCTGCGAGAACAAGGCCGTGCTGCGGGCGCTGCTGCAGGCCGCCGGGATCCCGGTGCCTGACTTCCGGCTGGTGCTGTCCCGCAAGGACTTCGGCCGGGCGCTGGAGGAGCTGGGCGTGCCGGTGGTGCTCAAGCCGATCTTCGGCGGCATGGGCAAGCGGGTCACCCTGATCCGCGACACCGACACCGCCGACTCCGTCTACGACTACGTCGAGGACCTCGGCCACGCCTTCGAGCAGGCCTGCCTGGTCGAGCCCTACCTGGCCGGCGGCACCTCGGTGCGCTGCTTCGTGGTCGGGCGCGAGGTGGTCGCCGCGGCGGAGTTCGGCAGCGCCGGCACCGACTGGCGCAGCAACGCGGCGCTCGGCAACCGCAGCAGCGCCATCGGCTACGACCCCGAGGTCGTGAAGATCGTCGACGCCGTGGTCGCCGAACTCGGCACCGGGATCTACGGAATCGACCTGTTCCGCACCGACGACGGCTTCGTCGTCAACGAAGTCAACCACGCCCCCGCCTTCCGCGGCGTCGCCTCCGCCACCGGCGCGGACATCCCGCTGACCATCGGCGCGTACCTCCAGGAGCTGCTCGTATGATCCGGGCCGGAGTCGTCGGAGCCTCAGGGCTGGCCGGCGGCGAACTGATCAGGCTGATCACCCAGCACCCCGAGCTGGAACTGGCCTTCGTCGGCGGTTCCAGCAGCGTCGGCCGCCGGCCGGCCGAACTGCACCCCAATCTGCGCATCGACTTCGGGCTGACCGTGCAGCCGGTCACCGAGGACATCGCCGACCAGGTCGACGTCGTCTTCCTGGCCACCCCGGCCCCGGCGTCGGCGGAGCTCGCCGCACTGCTGGCGGACCGGGTGCCCTCCGTCATCGACCTCAGTGGGGCCTTCCGGATCCGCACCCCGGAACTGCACCGGCGCTGGTACCCCAAGGTCGACCGCAGCACCGAACTGGCCGACCGCTTCGTCTACGGGGTCCCGGAACTGGTCAGGGACCAGCTGGTGGACGCGCCGCTGATCTCGCTGCCGGGCTGCTACGCCACCGCGATCACGCTGGGCCTGGCACCGCTCACCCTGGAACTCGGCCTGGACCTGAGGACCGTGCTGGTGGACGGCAAGAGCGGGTCCAGCGGGGGCGGCCTGCACCTGCGCACCGCGGACCTGCACCCGTTCCGCAACAACGCCATCACTCCCTACTCGCCCACCGGGCACCGGCACGCGGGCGAGGTCGCCGACTTCCTGGCCCGCGCCAAGTCGGGCAGCGTCGGCTCGCTGACCATGTCCGCCTACGGCGTCCCGCTCGTGCGCGGGCTGCTGACCAGCTCCTACGTGTTCACCGACGGGACGGTGGACCAGCGCACGCTGCAGCGGGCCTACACCCGCTTCTACAAGGGCGACCGCTTCGTCCGGGTGCGCAGGCACGACGAGACGCTGATCCCGGTCCCCGACCCGCAGGCCGTGCTGGGCTCCAACTACTGCGACGTGACCGCCCTGCACGACGAGGAGGGCGGCCGGATCGTCGTCCTCGCGGCCCTCGACAACCTGGTCAAGGGCGCCGCGGGACAGGCGGTGCAGGCGGCGAACATCCGGTTCGGGCTGCCCGAGGAGACCGGGCTGACCATGCAGCCGGTGCTGCCCGCATGAGCGCGGCAGCGGGGCAGCCGACCCCGACTCCGACCCCGACCCCGACCCCGACCCCGACCCCGACCGTGGTCAAGCTCGGCGGCAGCTGCCTGGACGACCTCGACGGGAGCTGGTGGGACGACCTGGCCCGGCACGGCCGGGAACGGCCGCTGGTGCTGGTGCACGGCTGGTCCAAGCCGCTGCGGAAGCTCAGCCCCCGCTACAGCGAGCCCTCGGCGGTGCTGCGCGACCGCTACGGCAACCAGAGCCGCTGGACCACCCCCGAGGTCATCGCCGACATCAAGACCGTCAGCGCCGAACTGGGCGCCGACGTCCTGGCCCGGCTGGAGTCCCGCGGCATCACCGCGGAACGGCTGCTGGGCAGCGACGGCCTGATCCAGGCCGGTCCCGGCGAACGCTGGTGGTGGCGCGACAAGCAGCTGGTCGAGCTGGAGAACCTGGTCGGGCCGATCACCGGGGTCGACCCGGCGGCCCTGAAGAACCTCCAGCCGGGCCACGCCTACCTGGTCACCCCACTGGCCAGGAACAGCGAGGGGCAGGAGATCAACACCGACGCCGACCGGGCCGCCGCGGCCGTGGCCGGCGCCGCCGGGGCCGAGGACCTGGTCCTGGTCACCGACGTGGCCCATCTGCTGATCGACGGGGAACCGGTCCGCCGGATCACCGCGGCCGACGCGGCGGCCTTCCGCGACAAGGGCGCCACCGGCGGCATGCGCAAGAAGCTGCGCGCGGCCGGCGAGGCCCTGGACCGGGGCGTGCGGCGGGTGGTCATCGGCAGCGCTTCGGTGACCGACCTGCTCGACGCCCGCACCGGCACCGTCATCACCCGAACCTAGAGGAGCACCAGCATGGCGCGATCCCGTGTGCTAGTGGTCAACAACGGGACCCTCTCCCTGAAACAGCTCCGCCGGCGCTTCGAGGACCTGGGCTCGGACACCGAGGCGGTCGACGCGACCTCGGTGCCGGCCCGGATCGACGGCCGCTACCAGGCCGTGGTGCTGAGCGGAACCAAGGTCCGGGCCTACGACCTGGACCACTACCGGCCGCTGGTCGACCTGGTGATGGGCGCCGACGTGCCCGTCCTCGGCATCTGCGGCGGCATGCAGATCATCGCCGTCGCGGCCGGCGGCCGACTGGAGGACGGACCGCAGCGGGTCGGCGGCCACGAGGTCCAGGTCGACAAGGAGGACCCGCTCTTCACCCATGTGAAGCCCACCGTGACGGTCTTCCACCGGCACACCCTCTACCTGCAGGAGGCGCCGGAGGGCTTCCGCTCCATCGGCCGCTCCGAGCACGCGCCGGTGGAGTTCCTCCGCTCCGACGACGGCCGGATCTACGGCGCCCAGGCGCACCTGGAGTTCCGCAGCGACGGCCTGGAGATCCTCCGCGGCTTTGCCCAGCAGTTCCAGTGAACATGAGAAAGCAGGGATGGACCATGAGTGACCTGGACAATCCGCAGGACCCCGCGTTCACCGTCCACCTGAACGGCAGCGGCGGCGCGCTCAAGGGCTGGGTGGTGGTCGACTCGCTGTACGAGGGCCTGGCCATGGGCGGCACCCGGATGACGCCCGGCGTCACCGAGGAGGAAGTGGCCGGCCTGGCCCGGGACATGACGCACAAGTTCATCCTGGCGGGCCTGCCGATCGGCGGCGCCAAGGCCGGGATAGTCTCCGACGGCAGCGACCGGGAGAACACCTTCCGCACCTTCGGACGCACCGTCAAGCCGCTGCTGCACGGCGGCATCCACCTCGGCATCGACATGGGGGTCACCCCCGCCGACCGCGCCGTGTTCTTCGCCGAGGCGGGCTACGACCCCCGGTTCCGGCCGGGGGTCCCGGACATGCCGATCGACTGGCGGACCTACTACGAGCCGCTGATCGACGCCACCGGGCACGGCGTCGGCGTCGGCGCGGTCACCGCGCTGGCCGCCGGCGGACGCACCGGGTCCGCCCGGGTGGTGATCCAGGGCTTCGGCGCGGTCGGCCGCGCGGTCGGCGCGTACCTGGAGGAACGCGGCCATGTCGTCGTCGGCGTCGCCGACATCGAGGGCACGATCAGCGCCGACCGGCTGCCGGTGGCCGAACTCGTGGCCGTCACCGACGAGTTCGGCCGGATCGACCGCTCCCGGCTGCCCCAGGGCGTGGTCCTCTCCAGCGAGCCGGACGCCTGGCTGGACCTGGACGCCGACCTGGTGATCCTGGCCGCGCAGAAGCACGCGGTGAACGCCGACAACGCGCACCGGGTGCGCGCACCGCTGGTGGTCGAGGGCGGCAACCTCTCCTCCAGCGCCGAGGCCAGGGAGAAGCTGCGGGGCTCGGGCGTCACCGTGGTCCCCGGCGTCATCACCAACATCGGCGGCGCGGGCTCGGCGGCCCTGGCGGTCACCCGGCGGGTGCCCTTCGAGCTGTCGGCCGACGCCCGCAAGGCCTGGGTCTTCGACTGGGTCGGCGACACCGTCAGCCGCAACACCCGCGACCTGCTGGAGATCGCCGCGACCCGGGCCGGCGACCCGCTGCCGGAGCTGCTCGACTTCCGCCGCAAGGACCGCCGATGACCCCGACGACCACGGCCGTGCGCCCGGGCCCGGCCACCGCCGCGGCCTCGGAGCGGGCGGCCGAGTACCGCGGGCGCGGCTGGTGGCGGGACGAGACCTTCCTGGACGACCTCTACCGCCAGGCCCGGCTGCGTCCGCACAAGCTCGCCATCGCCGGGCGCCGGATCGCCGACTCCCGCACGGACACCCTGGACTACGCGGAACTGGCCCGGCTGACCGACAGGTTCGCCGGGGCGCTGCTGGAACTCGGGGTGCGGCGGGGCGACTTCGTCGCCGTCCAACTGCCCAACCGCTGGGAGATCGTGCCGCTGCTGTTCGCCTGCATCCGGGTCGGCGCCGTGATCTGCCCGATCGCCCCGGACTGCCAGGAGGAGGAACTGCGCCACCGGCTCGCCCTCACCGAGGCCGCGGTGTGCGTCACCGTGCCGGAGTGGGACGGCTACCCGCTGGCCGGGACCGTGGTCCGGCTGCGGGACGAACTGCCGCTGCGGCACGTGCTGGTGGTCGGCGGCCACCCCCCGGAGGGGGCGCTGGACTTCCACGACCACTTCGTGGCGGTCCCGCACGAGCAGCGGCACCGGGACCGTCCGGCCGGGCGTGAACTCGGGCCCGACGACCCCTTCGTGGTGCTGTTCACCTCCGGCACCACCGGGCCGTCCAAGGGGGTGCTGCACAGTCAGAACACGGTGCACTCCGGGGTCCGCGGCTATGTGGACGCCTTCATGCTGGGCGACGACCTGGTGGCCGCCGTCACCACCCCGCTGGTCCACTACTCCGGCTTCGGCCAGGGCGTGCTGGCCGGGGTGATGCTGGGCGGCACCGTGGTGTTCCAGGACGGCAAGGACAACCCCGGCCTGCTCGACCTGGTGGAGCGGTACCGGGCCACCCTGCTCTACGGGCCCCCGCCGATGCACCGCGACGTGGTGGCGGCCCAGCAGGCCGACCCGCGCGACGTGTCCTCGCTGCGGCACGCGGTGGTCGGCGCCGCACCGGTCCTGCAGAGCATGGTCGAGGTGCTGCGGGAGACCCTGTCGGCCCGGACCTACTCGGTCTGGGGGATGTCGGAGTTCGGCCCGATCACCATCACCCGCCTGGACTACGACCAGGACCGGGCGGCGCACAGCCACGGCGCACCGGTCGACGCCATGGAGATCCGCATCGACTCCTTCGAGGACCAGGACCGGCGGGCCCCGGTC
Source organism: Streptacidiphilus alkalitolerans (assembly GCF_042511045.1). Lineage (NCBI taxonomy): Bacteria > Bacillati > Actinomycetota > Actinomycetes > Kitasatosporales > Streptomycetaceae > Streptacidiphilus > Streptacidiphilus alkalitolerans. The sequence continues at coordinate 337,297 of NZ_JBHEZX010000002.1, read as the reverse complement.
GGCCGGCTGCGGGTCAGGGGCGCCTCCCAGGCGCTCGGCTACCACCGGCGCGAGGACGTGTTCGCCGCCGAACTGACCGCGGACGGCTGGTTCGACACCGGGGACGTGGCCCGCGAGGACGGACGCGGCGGCATCCGGATCCTGGGCCGGGCCAAGGACGCCATCGTGCGCGACGGCGTGGTGCTGCCGATGGCCGAGCTGGAGGCCCTCATCGCCGGCCACCCCCGGGTCGCCGAGGCCGCCCTGGTCGGCCCGAACGGGCGGATCGACGACCCGGTCCTCGCGGTGGTCGTCACCCGGGGGGAGGTGCCCCCGGGCCTGGACGAGATCCGTCGCCATCTGCTGGCCGCCGGCCAGGACCCCCGGTTCCTGCCGGCCCGCCTGGAGGTGGTGCCGGAGCTGCCGAAGACCCTCACCGGCAAGGTCCGCAAGATCGAACTGCGGAAGCGCTTCGGCGCCGGGTGACCGTCCGGCCGCACCCGCTCGCCCGCTCGCCCGCCCGACCCGCCCGCCCGCCGTCCGATCGACCCGTTGGAGTGCGCCATGCCGGAACCCGTCCCGGTGACCATGTCCCCGACCCTGGCCGCGGACGAGGCGCTGGAGCGCCGACGCCGCGCAGGGGAGCAGGTGCTGTCCCTGGCCAGCGGCGAGATCGGGCTGCCGGTGCTGCCCGCGCTGCGGGAGCGGCTCGCCGCCGCGGCGGGCCGCAACGCCTACGGGCCGGTGGCCGGCAGCGCGGAGCTGCGTGCCGCCGCCGCCGGGTACTGGGGGCGGCGGGGCCATCCCGCCGACCCCGACCTGGTGGTCTGCGGGCCCGGCAGCAAACCGCTGCTCTTCGCCCTGATGCTGGCCGTCGGCGGCGATGTGGTGGTGCCGGTCCCGAGCTGGGTCAGCTACGCGGCCCAGGCCCGCCTCGCCGGAGCCAGGCCGGTCGAGGTGCCGACGCTGCCGGGCGAGGGCGGAGTGCCCGACCCGGCGGCGCTGCGGGCGGCGGTGACCGCCGCCAGGGCCGCCGGGGCTGACCCCCGCTGCGTGGTGGTCACCCTGCCCGACAACCCGACCGGGACGATCGCCACCGCGCGGACCCTGCGGCGGCTGGCGGAGGCGGCCAGGGACCTCGACCTGGTCATCGTCTCCGACGAGATCTACTGCGACCTGGTCTTCGAGGGAGGGGAGTCCGCGCCCTCCCCAGCGGTCTTCGCCCCCGAGCGGACCGTGGTGACGACCGGGCTGACCAAGAACCTGGCCCTGGGCGGCTGGCGCACCGGCGTGGCGCTGCTGCCCGCGGGCCCGCTCGGCCGGCGGCTGCGGCAGCGGCTGACGGCCGTGGCCAGCCAGATCTGGTCGACCGCCCCGGCCCCGGTCCAGGAGGCCGCCGCCTATGCCTTCGAGGAGCCGCCCGAGGTGGTCGGCTACGTCGCCGCGGCCCTGCGGCTGCACGAGACGGTGGTCCGCGCCGCCGCCGGGTCCTTCGCCGCGATCGGCGCGGAACTGACGCCGGTGCGCGCCACCTGCTACCTCTACCCGGACTTCGAGCCGCTGCGGGAGCAGCTGCTCCGCGCCCACGGCGTGGCCGACGCCGTGGGTCTGGCCACCCTGCTGGCCGAGCGCTACGGCGTGGGCGTGCTGCCCGGCACCGCCTTCGGCGAAGCCGGCGGCACCCTGCGGATCCGCGCCGCCACCAGCCGGCTCTACGGGGCCACCGAGGCCGAGCAGAACGCCGCGCTCACCAAGTCCGACCCGCTGCGCCTCCCCTGGATCAAGGCGTCCCTGGACCGCCTCGCCGCGGTCCTGGACGACCTGTCCCGGTCGGCCGCCGACCGGGACGCCACCCCGGCCCGGGTCTGAGCACCCGCCGCCGACGCGGGTCCGGAACCCCTCCGGACCCGCTGGAACCGACGACCGCTGGAGGTCGATCCACCCGTGTCCACCATTGTCAGCGAGTACGAGTACCGGGGCCGACGCTACGTCAGCCTCGGCATCACCGCCCCGGGGGAGCCGCAGAGCCTGCACCCCGTGGCCGAGGGCCGGCTGCTGGCCGCCCTGCTCAGCCCGGACGCCCCGGCCGCCGTCGCCGCGCTCACCGCGGAGACCGAGCCGGTCACGGTCACCGCCGGGGACCCGGCCCTGCAGGCCCTGCCCCCGCTGCTGCCGACCACCGGCCCTTCCCTGGTCAGCGGCTTCCTCGGCACCCACAAGTCCAAGGCCGACGCGATCGTCGGACACGACGGCCAACCGCCGCTGCCCAAGTGGTTCTTCAAGGGCCTCGGCTCCTGGCTGCGGCTGCCCGGGCAGCCGCTGGTCGTCCCGGCCGAGCCGGTGATCCTGGTCGAGGAGCCGGAGGTGGTGCTGGTGTTCGTCAACGACGAGGCCGGCGCGCCCCGCTACCTCGGCTACACCTTCGGCAACGACCTGTGCGACATCGGGCTGCACCGGATCGACCCCGGCTACACGCCTTCCGGCAAGCTCTGCGACACCGGCCTGGCGACCCACCTCTTCCTCGGCGAGCCGCCCCGGTCGGCGACCGGCCGGACCGTCATCGAGCGGGACGGGCAGCCGGTCTGGGAGGGCAAGTTCGACTGCGGCGCCGACGCGCTGTTCTTCCAGGTCTCCGACCTGGTGGACCGGCTCTTCTCGTTCCCGGCGCTGCGCCGCCCCGGCCTGGTCAACTACGTCCTCACCGGGGCCGACCGCAGCAGCTTCCACGACGGGTTCCGGATCGCCGACGGCGACCGGATCGTGATCGACGTCGCCAGCCACGGCGCCGTGCTGGCCAACACCGTGCGGTTCGGTGGCGGGGCGTCAGCCTTCTGAGGGGCGGCTGACCTCGGCGAGGTAGTCGGAGACGGCGTCGCGGTTGCGTTCGAGGCAGGTGATCCGCTGGGTCATCCGGTCCCGTTCGCGGGTGAGCGTGGCCAGCATCTCCGGGGTGGCCTCGTCGAAGTGGATGGTCCGCGGTGTGCTGAGGCAGGGCAGGATCTGCTTGATGATCCGGGTGGGCAGGCCGGCCGCCAGCAGGCCGCGGATCTGCAGCACCCGGTCGACCAGGGACTCGTCGTAGTCCCGGTACCCGTTGGCCTCGCGCCGGGAGACGATCAGCCCCTGCTCCTCGTAGTAGCGCAGCAGTCGCCGAGGGGTGTCCGTGCGCTGCGAGAGCTCTCCGATCCGCATACCAACCAGCTTAGTGCAGAACCGACTTGACCTTCACATTAATGGAAGGGTTTCAGTATCCAGTCAGGAGCGAAACCCACGTGTCTACGGAGGAAGCAGCAATGAGTGAACTGACCGGCAAGGTGGCCCTGGTGACCGGTGGCAGCCGGGGGATCGGTGCCGCGGTGGCCAAGCGGCTGGCGGCGTCGGGGGCGACCGTGGCCCTGACCTACGTCCAGGCCGAGGACCGTGCCAAGGAGGTCGTCAAGGAGATCGAGGCGGACGGCGGCACGGCCGTCGCCCTCAGGTCCGACCTGACCGAGCCGGAGGCCGCGGCGGCCGCGGTGGAGCAGACGGTGCGGGAGTTCGGCCGTCTCGACATCGTGGTGAACAACGCGGGCTTCCTCACCTACGGGCCGCTGGAGCAGGTGTCGGCGGAGGAACTGGACCGGGTGCTCGCCGTGGACGTCAGGTCGGTGTTCCTGACCGCCCAGGCCGCGTCCCGGCACCTGGGCGAGGGAGGCAGGATCATCAGTGTCGGCTCCTGCTTCAACGGGCACGTGCCCGGCGGGAACTTCGTGCTCCAGGCGACGGCCAAGTCGGCGCTGGTCGGGCTGACCAAGGGGCTGGCCCGGGAGCTCGGGCCGCGCGGGATCACCGCCACCATCGTGGACCCGGGGCCGATCGACACCGACATGAACCCGGCCGACGGTGAGACCGCCGAGTTCCAGAGCGGCATCACCGCCCTGGGCCGTTACGGCGTGGCCGAGGACATCGCCGCCGCCGTGGTCTTCCTGGCCGGCCCCGGCGGTCGCTACATCACCGGCACCAGCATCGCCGTGGACGGCGGCTACACCGTCTGACCCGGCGGGGGCCGGTGCTACCGGCGGACGACTGAGCGGTGGGCCCGTGGTCGGGAGACCACGGGCACA
>NZ_JBHEZX010000002.1:0-333203 GCF_042511045.1 Streptacidiphilus alkalitolerans | reverse complement strand
GGGGGGCGGGGGGGCGGGACCCCCGGCCCCCACCGCTCAGTGTTCTGTCGGGGGGTCAGCTCGGGCCCGCCGCACCGGCGGGGGACGGAAAGCCGTGGGCGCGGGCGGCGAGCACGACCGCCAGCACCGGCACCATCAGCGCGAGCACGGTCCAGGGCAGCGAGGAGAACCCGCCGGCCTGCAGCAGGATGCCGCCGATCACCCCGCCGCCGGCCATGGCGACGTTCCAGAGCACCACCAGGATCGCCTGGGCCGCGTCGGCCGCCTCGCCCGCGGTCCGGCCGGCGGCGGTCTGCAGCAGGGTGGGCACACCGCCCCAGCCCAGCCCCCAGAGCGCGGCGGCCACGAAGACCAGGGCGTGCACGCCGGAGAAGGCGCCGAGGACCGCCACGGCGACCCCGACCAGCAGGGCTCCGCTGACCGTGAGCGCGCGCAGATGGGCCTCGATCAGCGCGCCGACCACCCAGATGCTGACCAGGCAGGCGACGCCGAAGACCAGCAGCGCCGCGTCGGTCCTGCTGCCCAGACCGAGGTGGTGCAGATAAGCCGCGATGTAGGCGTAGAGGACGGTGTGGGCCAGCACGAAGACCAGGGTGACCGTGAGCACCGGCAGCACTCCCGGCACCCGCAGGGTGGCCCGTACCGGGATCCGGCCCGCGGCCTGCTGGCCCGGGAAGTCCGGCACCACCGCGGTGATCCAGACCAGCAGCACGGCGGTGAGGGCGGACATCGCCAGGAACGCGGCGCGCCAGGAGACCTCCTGGCCCAGGAAGGTGCCGGCCGGCACCCCCAGGGCCAGGGCGACCGGGATGCCGGCCATGGCGATGGCGATGGCACGGCCCTCCTGCGCGGGGGCGACCATCCGCCGGGCGTAGCCCACCAGCAGGGCCCAGGCCAGCCCGGCCGCGATCCCGGCGACGAACCTGGCGACCAGGGTGAGCGGGTAGTTGGAGGAGACCGCGGTGACGGTATTGGCGAGGGCGAAGCCGGTCATGGCCGTCAGCAGCAGTCGCTTGCGGTGCCAGCCGGCCGTGGCCGCGGACAGCGGAATAGTGGTGAGCACCGTCCCCAGCGCGTAGACGGTCACGGTCTGACCGGCGACGGACTCGCTGGTGTGCAGACCGGAACTCATGGCGGGGAGCAGTCCGGCCGGCAGCGTCTCGGTGAGACTGGTGATGAAGACGGCGACGGACAGGGCGAGCAGCGCCGCCAGCGGCAGTTTCGGAGCCGCGGATGACGGGGTGTCAGTAGTGTTCTCGGGCGAGGATGCTGGTGCGGTGCCGACAGTCGGCTCGGTACTGGTCATGAGGGAATGCTGAAACCTTTTCACTAGTGTGAGGGTCAAGTCGGGCCGCGCGGCACGGAGGGCTACCGCATGCGCAGACCGTGCACGCCGCCGTCGACGGCGAGGATGGTCCCGGTGCTGGCCGAGGAGGCCGAGGTGGCGAGGAAGGCGATGGCCTCGCCCACCTCCTCGGGCCGGGCCAGACGGCCGGAGGGGTGGCGCTCGTTCAGCGCGGTCCGGGCCGCCTCCGGGTCGGGGGCCTGCGCCAGCATCCGCTCGATCCAGGGGGTGGCGACGGCGCCCGGCGCGACCGCGTTGACCCGGATGCCCTCCTGGACGTGGTCGGCCGCCATGGCCAGGGTGAGCGCGTAGACGGCCCCCTTGGAGGCCGAGTACAGGACCCGCTTCGGCAGCCCGGCCCGGGCGAAGACCGACGTGGTGTTGACGATCGCCGCGGCCGGGGACTTCCGCAGGTAGGGCAGCGCGGCCCGGGCCAGCCGGACCATGCCGACCACATTGACGTTCAGCACCCGCTCCCACTCGGCGTCGTCGTTGTCGGCGACCGTGCCCTGGGCGGCGATACCGGCGTTGTTGACCAGGATGTCGATGCGGCCGAAGCGTTCGACCACCTCGGCCACGGCGGAACGCACCGAGGCGTCGTCGGCGACGTCGCAGCCGATGCCGAGGACGCCGGGAGCGGCGTCCTCGGGCTTCAGGTCCAGGGCGGCGACCCGGATCCCCCGGGCGGCGAGCGAGGCGGCGGCGGCTGCCCCGATACCGGACGAGCCGCCGCTGACCACCGCCACCAGGGAGTCGGAGGTGTGGGCTTCGCTGGGGACGGACATGGTTCGTCTCTCCTTGGCAGTACGTGGCGGGGGAGGGTCAGCGGCGCAGGTCGGCGACCTGCTGCTGCACCCGGCGGACCAGCGGGTGGGTCGGGGCCGAGTCGGACTTCACGGTGCGCCGGACCCACCAGGCCGAGGCGAGGTTGGAGGTCAGCAGGATCCGCCGGCTGCCGGCGCGGGCCAGTTCCGCCATGGCCGGCAGGGTGCCCATGCCGGTGCCGGTGAACAGCAGCGCCCCGTCCTCCGGGACGCGGACCTGCCCCACCCGGTCGAGCAGCGTGGCCGTGGTCACCAGATAGGGGTTGAACAGGTCGTCCACCTCGGCCCCGTCCACCGTGCCGGGCGCCAGCACGATCTGGTCGACCGTCAGCCCCGCCTTCTCCCAGTAGCCGCGGGACGCCTCGGTGAGCCAGGGCGCGTAGGGGGAGACCAGGATCAGCCGCCGCACCTCCAGCGCCTCGCAGAGGGCGACGATCGCCTGCGTCGAGGACTGCACCGGGAAGCCGAAGCGCTCCGACAGCCGGTCGAGAAAGGCACGGTCGCCGTCGGGGTCGAGGATGTAGTGCGAGGCGTTGCAGGCGACGACGGCCGCGTCGAGGCGCAGCGCTCCGAACGTGGCGAGAATATCGGGCAGCACCACGTTGTACATTTCCATGGTTTCTCTCGAGAATTCGGGAGTGACCGGGAAACGGGTAGTGTAGACATTGATCTCGGAACCGATGAGACAGTTGAACTCCGGCTCCGCGATCGGGTTTTCCGGCGGGACCAGGAGCCCGAGCCGCGGCAGTGAGAAGACATCCATGCCGGCCAAGCTAGCAGCGGCCCCGAGCAGCGGCGGCGGCAGTTCTCCGACCTTGACATCTCTTGACGAAATACCACAGGAATAGCGCGCGGTTTGCATTTCCTGACGTTTCGGACGGCATGGGCGCCGGGCCGGGGTGGAAGCACTCCGGTGCGCGGACCCGCGCCCCCCCGTCCCTCTGGAAGGAAGCGCATGAAGCGCCGATTCACCGCCCTCGCCGCCGCTGCCGCACTCTCCCTCGCCGGCACCGGCACCCTGATCGCCGGTCAGGCCTCGGCCGCGGACGTCCGCCCGAGTGCCGCCACCCGGAGCCACGCCCCCCGCGTCCCGCTGTTCGCCGGCCACGCCTACCTGCTCACCGTGGACGACGGCTCGGTCTACCGCAACACCTTCTCGGCGGACGGCAGGTCCGTGACCGGCCTCACCGTCGTCGGCTCGAACGTGGGCAGAACCTTCACCGCCCCCGCCGATGCCGTGCGGACCGGTTCGAAGCAGTTCTTCATCTCCTGGATCGAGCCCGGCGGGGTGACCGTCAGCCAGGTCGTCGACTTCGACCGGCACACGGTCGAGTTCTACGTCAGCTCCGACGACAGCACCGGCACTCTGGTGGGCGGGCTGCACCACGCGAAGCTCTCGCAGGTCTCCTGAGGACCGTCGGCGTCGTCCCGGTCGAAGATGTCGTACGGCTGGCTACCGCGCCCGAGCGGCCGGGGGAAGCGCGTCGAGGACGGCCGCGAGGCCGCGCGGGTCGCGGCGGGCGATGTTGTGGCCCACCGGAATGTCGTGGAAGCGCCAGTCCGGGTCGTGGCGCAGCCGCTCGGCCAGGGCGGTGAACGGGCTGCCGGGCCAGGCGCCCCCGCTGATGAAGGTGCGGCCGTGCGCGCTGCCGGAGGTGCCTCCCAGCCTGATCGACTGGACGAAGCTCGGCAGCGGGTGCGGTCGCGAGCGGGGGTCGAGCCCGCTGGGAACCGCGACCCACCGGCCGTCCGCGCCGGCGCCGAGTATGAACGACTCGCGGAACCTGTCACTGGTCAGGGACCAGCACGAGTCCCCGTCGGCCGGGACGTAGGCGTCGATGAAGACGAGCTGGTCGAGCCGGTCGCCGAGCCGGTCCGCGACACCGGCGATCACCATCCCGCCGTAGCTGTGCCCGCACAGCGCGAGCGGTGCGCCGCCGCGGTCGATGCCGCGTTCGACGATCCCGGCGACCTGGTTGATGTGGGCGTCGAGGTTCGGCGGGTTCCCGACATCGGCCGGGCCGTCCTCCTCCAGCCCTGCCAGGGTCACCGCCTCGACGCGGTGACCCTCGCGGCGCAGCTCGGCGGCCACCGCGTCGAACGCCCATCCGCCCTGCCAACCACCCGGCACCAGAACGAACTTCACCGCTGGGCGTCGTGGGGGAGCACGGTGTCGAGGATCTCCCGGACCCGGTCGGTGAGGTCGGTGCGGTTGTGCTCGATCCAGGAGATGTGCTGGCTGCCGAAGAACGCGGCGACGAGGACCCGGGCGATGACGGCGGGGTTGGCGCTGGACTTCCAGCTGTCGTCCTCCTGAGCCTGCGTCAGCAGGTCGGTGATGGAGTGGGTGAACCCGCTGAAGGGCGTCGGCAGCTCGGCACCGACCAGATTGCGTTCGATCTGCAGCCGGGCGCCGGCCTGCCCCACCGGGTTGTCCCGCAGGAAGGCGGCGGTCTGCAGCAGGAACTCGGCGACGGCGTCGAGCGGCGGCAGCTGCCTGGCCAGGACGGAGTCGGCGATGGCCGGCAGTTGGGTGTAGAACTCCTCGGTGACGGCGACGGCCACCGCTTCCTTGTTCATGAAGTGGAAGTAGACGGCGCCCTTGGTCACCTCCGCGCGGTCCGCGATGTCCTGCAGCGTGACGGCGGGGAACCCCTTCTCGGCGAAGGCCCTGGCGGCGGCGTCGAGCAACTGCCTGCGGGTCTGGCCGGCCCGTTCCTGCTTGAGTTCGCGCGGGGCGGCCTTGGCTGCGGCGGCTGTCCGGAGATCGCTGTTCCGGTTGCTCATGGTTCCCTCTTCCGTACGCGTTCGGCAGTCTCTGGTGCGTGTCCTGAGCCTTGCTAGATACCTCTGCGAAGGTATATTTTCGTGTCGCACCGCCACGGCATTCCCGATTCTAGTGGAGGGAAGAGACCATGGGCCAGTTACGTACACTTCCGGCCAGGGTCGCAGGCGAACACCAAGGCACAGCAGAGGTGGCTGCCTCTTTGAAGTTTCTTCAGCCCGTCTCCCGGCAGCTGGTCCATCGGGCCGCCGTCGCGGAGGTCTTCATCACCGACGCCCTGCAGGTGGGCCAGGACCGGTTCGTGGTGGGGGCCCAGTGGCCCCGGGACCACGCGCTGTACGCCCCCGACGCCCAGGGCCTCTCCGATCCGCTGCTCCTGACCGAGACCGTGCGCCAGTCGCTGGTCTACCTGGCGCACGAGTTCTACGGGATCCCGGCGGGGTATCGCTTCGTCGGCAGCGACACCCACTTCGAGATCGTGGGCCACGAGGCGCTGGTGGTCGGCGGGGCCCCGTCGCAGGTCACCCTGGACGTCCGCTGGTCGTGGGTGGCGAACAAGCCGCCCCGGCGGTTCGGCATCCAGGTGGAGGCCGTGGTCTCGGTGGCCGGACGCGAGTGCGCCCGGGCCGGGCTGCGGGTGTACGCCGTCGACGAGAGCCTGTACCGGCGGCTGCGCTGGCGGGGGAACGGGGAGCAGGGCGTCGCCGAGGACGCCCACATCGGCGGCGGCGCCGCGGCCCGGCTGCCGGCCGCCGAGGTCGGCCGGCTGCGGGCCAAGGACAGTGTGCTCGGCCGCACGGAGACGGGGGAGTGGCGGCTGCTGGTCGATCCGCACCACGCCGTGCTCTTCGACCACCCCGGGGACCACATCCCGTTGATGGTCACCCTGGAAGGCGCTCGCCAGCTGGGCCACCACCTGGTCCACCGCCGCGGTGACAACCCCGCGGGAGCGGTGCTGCGTTCGGTCCGGATGGACTGCCCGGCCTTCGCGAACCTCGACGAACCGGTGCGGCTCGGCACCGAGTTGCATCCGCCGGCGACCGCCTCTGACCTCACCCGACTGCTGGTGACGGCGGTTCAGCGGGAGGAGGTCGTGGCCGAGATCGCGATGGAGTGGCAGCCCAGGAACGTGTCCGCCTGGCCCGAGGAGGTCGCCCTCGCGGGCAGCGCGGCCGGCCGGCTCTCGGCGGTACCGTCCCGCCCGGCTTGAGTAGGAGCTGAATGATGCCGGTCAGTGCTGGATTGCAGGAGGGGCAGCGGTCCGGCCCTCCCCCTGCGGAGCGATCGGGCGGCCCGCTGGCCGAGGAGGACGTGCTGCAGGCCGCCCGTGCCGCCGGACGTGGCGCCGTCGCGGCGGACCGGGACCGGCGGCTGGCCCCCGAGGTCGTCGCCGCGCTCCGGGAGGCGGGTTTCGCCCGGCACTTCGTGCCCCGCCGGTGGGGCGGCCGGGAAGGCGGCTTCGCGGAACTGGTCGCCGCCACGGCGCTGGTCGGCGGGCAGTGTCCGTCGGCGGCCTGGTGCGGCATGCTCTGGGCCGCGCACGGCCGGTACGCCGCCAGGCTGCCCGAGGAGGCGCAGCGGGAGTTGTGGGGCGGGGGCCCCGACACCCTGATCGCCGCGGCCCTGGTGCCTCCCTCCGGGGAGGCCCGCCCGGTGCCGGGCGGTTGGCTGCTGGACGGCCGGTGGGACTGTGTCAGCGGCGTGGACTTCTGTGACTGGGTGCTGCTCGCGGCCCCGGTGCCGGACGCCCCGGCCCGGGTGCTGGCGCTGCCGCGCTCCGACGTGGTCGTGCACGACACCTGGCGCAGCACCGGTCTGCGCGGCACCGGCAGCAACCGGGTCGAGGTGTGCGCGGTGTTCGTCCCCGACCGGCGCTCCTGTGCGCTGGGCGAGGTGCTCGGCGCGGTGGTCGAACCGGGGGCCTCGTCGGCGCGGCAGGCGTCCGCGCAGCTGGCGGGGGGCCTGATGTTCTGCGCGCCGGCGCTCGGCGCGGCCCGGCTGGCGCTGCGGTCCTGGAACCGCTGGGCCAGGACCGCGTCCGCCGGGCGGCCGGCGGCCCTCGGCGACACCACCCTCCAGCGGGCGCTGGCGCGCTCGGCCGCCGAGATCGACGCGGTGGCCCTGTTGCTGGCCCGGGCCGCGGTCGGCGCCGACGCCGAGCCGACCGCGCCGGGGGTGGAGGCGGTCAACCGGCGCGACGCCGCGGTGGCCGCCGAGGTGCTGGTGGAGGCCGTCGAGCGGCTGTTCAGGATGGGCGGCGCGCACGCCAGGGACGACACCAGCGAGGTCCAGCGGGCCTGGCGGGACGTGCACACCGTGGCGGCGCACGGCGCCCTGCGGCTGGACGCGGCGGCCTGCGCGTACGCGGCCTGGGGCGACCGCGAGGACGGCGCCGACCGGCCGTAGCCGGCCGACCCCGGTAGCCCGCGCTGTGCCTCAGGGTGCCTCAGGGTGCGTCGGGGCCGGCGGCAGGACCGTTCTGCGGCGGCCTGGACAGGGTCGCCCACAGGTCGTCGAACTGCCGCGCGGCGTCGGCGTCATTGCGCGGCACCGGGTGCGGGACTCCGAAGAAGACCGCCATCAGCAGCCGGACCACGGCCTCCGGGTGGTGCCGGCCGTCGCCCTCCTCGCCGGCCTGCGTCTGCGCCACGGCACGGGTCAGCGGCAGGCAGATCCGCTCCACCAGCCCGGGTTCGTGCCGGTCCAGGTGGGGCGCTTCCACGGCGAGCCGCAGCGCGGACCTGGCCCGGGTGTCCAGGCGCAGGTGCCGGGCGAGGCCGAGTACAGTCTGACGCAGGCTCAGGGCCGCCGCCGTGTGCGGCTCGTCGGCCCGCGCCGCGTAGTTGGCCAGCTCGCCCCCGGCCTCCTCGATCAGCGCCGCGGCCAACTCCTCCTTGGAGGAGAAGTGCCCGTACAGCGCGCCCTTGGTCATGCCGGTGCGTTTGACCACGTCGAGCAGGGTGGTGCCCGTGTAGCCGTTCACGGCGAACTCCTCGGCCGCCGCGTTGAGCACCTGCTCCCGGGTGCGCACTGCACGCTCTTGAGTCACGTGCTTCCTCCGCCCATAAAATACCTTCAAAAAGGTATGTTCTGATGGTACGTACACCATAGTAGGCCCAGGGCGGCGGGCCTACTTGACCAGGCCCAGGTGTCGCAGGTCTGCCACGTACTTCTCGATCAGCGGCTCGGACAGCTGCGGGATGTCCCGGTGGGCGCCGATCGCGGCGGCGCGCACCGCCGCGCGGAACCGCTGGGCGGGGACGGCCGACGTGGTGCGGGGGGTGGCCGGCTCCCGCCAGGCGTGGATCAGCGGCAGCAGGGAGTGCTGCCGCTGACGCTCCGGCAGCGCGCGCAGTGCGGCCTCGAACTGCGTGTGCCACTCGCCGTGGTCCTGGATCCGGCGGACGGTGAGGCCGCTGTCGGCCAGCCAGTCGACCACGGTGTCCAGCGAGATGCCGTCGTCGTGCGGGTTAACCAGGTTGAAGGTGCGGTGTCCCGGGGCGCCGGCGCCCAACGCGGCCACCGCGGCGGCGACGAAGTCCCCGGGCAGCCCGTCGTAGTGCGCCCGCGGGCGAGCACCTGCTGCTCCGTCGCGGTAGAACGAGCCGGGGGCGAGGCCGGTGCTGATCAGGCTCAGCAGCAGCCGGGTGAAGGTGTCAGGAACGTTGAGCTGCCCGGTGTAGCGGCTGTGCGCCAGGATCATGCTGGACCGGAACACGGTCACCGGCAGTGCGCACAGGTCGTGGGCCTCGCGCAGCAGCACCTCGCCGGCCCACTTGCTGGTGGCGTAGCCGCCCGCGTGGCTCTGGTCGATCGGCCGCTCCGGGCTGGCCGTCCTGATGTCGGTGTCCTCGTCCACCGCGGGCATCCCGTGGGCGGCCAGGGCCACCGTGGAGAGGTAGGCGACGGACTTCAGCCGGGTGGTCAGGGCCAGGCGGACCACCTCGGCGGTGCCGGCCACATTGGGCTCGAACAGCTGCTGGTAGGGCAGGACGTGGTTGACCAGCGCCGCCGGGTGCACGATCAGGTCCACCGTGGCGGCCAGCCGCTGCCAGTCCGGCTCGCTCAGGCCCAGGTTGGCCGCGCCGATGTCGCCGGCCAGCACCTGCAGCGTGCCGTCCGCCGTCAACTCGGCGAAGCGGCCCGCCAGTTCGGTGTCCCCGCTGTCCAGCGCCCGGTCCAGGCGGTGGCGGGCGGCGGTGTCGTCGGCGCCGCGCACCAGGCAGATCAGCGTGCCGCCCACCGGGGCCAGGCGTTCCAGCCACTCCAGGCACAGCAGCCGGCCGAGATAGCCGTTGGCTCCGGTGAGCAGCACGGTGCGGGGCTCGCCGGCCGGCCGGGGGAGCGCGGTGCTCGCGGCGAGCGTCTCCCGGTCGATGAACCTGTCCAGGGTGAGGTCCCGGGCGCGCACCGAGGTGGCGCCCTCGCCGTGCACGGCGGCGAAGCCGGTCCGCTGCGCGGCGGGTCCGCGCAACTGCTCGATCCGGTCGGCGATCTCGCCCAGGCTGTTGGCCGGGCCGAGCAGCGTGCCGACCGGGATCTCCACGCCGAAGACCTCCCGCAGCAGTTGGGAGAACGACAGCGCCGACAGCGAGTCCCCGCCCAGTTCGGTGAAGCGCTGCTCCGGGGCCGGCTCGGTGTCGCGGACCCCGAGCAGCGCCTGGGCGGCGCGGGCCAGCCGCTGCGCCACCGGGCGGTCGCCGTCCTGCCACACCGCGCGCAGCTCCCTGGCCTGCTCCGCGGCGAGGTCGGCGTAGCGCTGTTCGAGCCGTCCCTCGTAGCGCTCCTTCAGCCGCGGGTGCAACTGCTTGGTGGAGTCGGTGAGCAGGCCGTTGTCCTGGCTGAAGGGCTCGGTCTCGATGAGCAGGTCGCGCGGGATCTCGTAGGGCGCGAGGCCGGCCTGCGCGGCCACCTGCTGCAGTGACTGGACGACCGCCGCCTTCAGTGCCCTCTGGTCCCGGGCCCCGGCGATGGCCTCGGGGGTCGGCACCACCACGGCGAGCAGATAGGCGCGGGAGCTGTTGCCGTACAGGTAGACCTGCCGCACCAGCGGGCTGGCGACGTAGACCGCCTCGAGCTTGGCCAGCGCCACGAACTCGCCCTGGGAGAGCTTCAGTACGTTCTTGCGGCGGTCGACGTAGGCCAGCTGGCCGGGCCCGGTCTCGGCCATGATGTCGCCGGTGCGGTAGAAGCCGTCCCGGTCGAAGGCTTCGGCGGTGGCCTCGGGGCGCCGGTAGTAGCCGGGAGTGATCAGCTTGGTCCTGACCAGCAGCTCTCCGCGCGGGTAGGGGGAGTCGGCGGTGGAGTAGCCGAGCTCGGGTACGTCCACCAGCTTGTACTCCAGCACCGGGGGTGCCACCACCCGGTGGTCCAGCATGACCAGGCCGGTCTCGGTGGTGCCGTAGCTGTCCAGCAGCGGCACGTCCAGGTCGTAGCGCAGGAACTCGGACAGTTCCGGCGCCAGCGGGGCGGACCCGCAGGGGGCGTGCACGATACGGCCGCCGAGCACGTCGCGCAGCTGCGCGATCACCTCGGCGCGGTCCTCTTCGGTGAGTTCGCCCTGCGCCGCGCGCTGGTTCAACCGGGTGTGGTAGCTCTCGAAGAGCAGCTCGCAGACCCGCGGCACCATGGCGATGTCGGTGGGCCGGATCAGGGCCAGGTCCTCCAGCAGGGTGGAGAGGTCGCTGTGCGCCACGAAGTGCGCGGTGCCGCCCATGGCCAGCGTCTTGATCACCAGCCTCCTGGCGACCAGGTGGCTCTGCGGAAGGAAGTTGGCCGTGATCATCGGGTACTGGTTCTCGGGTCCCGCCGGCGGACGCCACATCAGCGAGACCGTCGGCTCGGGGAACATCACGCCCTTGGGCGTGCCGGTGCTGCCGGAGGTGTAGATCAGCGCGGACAACGCGCCTTCGGTGCTGCTGTCCTGAGGCGGCAGCGCGGGCACCGGCGGCAGCGAGTCCGCGCGGGCGAGGACGTCGGACAGCAGCTCCAGCGAGATCGGCGAACCGGCCCCGGCCAGGAGTTTGGCCGCGGTGGTCAGGTTGTCGCGGTGCTCGGCCAGCTCGGCACGGTGGTCGAAGACGAGCAGCCGGCGCACGGAGGTCTGCCCGGCCAGCGCTTCCAGCACGGTCGGCAGCCGGTCCGTGCTGGTGGCGAAGACCCGCGGGGCGGCCTCGGCCACCAGGTGGCGGATGTGGTCGACCGAGGCGTTGTTGTGCAGCGGCACGGCGACTGCCCCGACCTGACTGCACGCCAGGTCCACGGTGGTGTAGTCGATGCCGGCGAAGCCCAGGACCGCGACGAAGTCCCCTTCGCGCAGCGGGTGTTCCGGGTGGTGATACCAGTCGGCGGCGACCGCGCTCAGCCGCGACCACAGCTCGCCGTACGAGACGGTGTCGAAGCGGGGCAGCAGCCGGGCGGTGACGTCGCCGTCGGCGGGGGCGTCGGCGGGTCCGTTCGTGCGTCCGTCCGCGCGTCCGTCCGTGCGGACGTACTCCCTGGCGCGCTCGCCGAGGGCGGGCCGGTCGGCGTAGGCGGCGAGGGTCCTCCGGACGATCTCCGCCAGGCGCGGGGCGCCTGCGGCGGGCTCCTCGAAGACGCCGGCCACCGGCATGCGGTCGGCGAGCTCCGGCTCGGCCTCGAATATCCTGGCTATGCGCTGCATTCGGCTGACCATGACCACGCCTTTCGGTGACCGCGACTTCTTCTGTATGTGGCACACGCGCCCGGACCGGATTTGCCGGCCCGGGCGCGGCCAGCTTAACGCGCGGATAAATAGGAGCCAATCCGCAGCGATTTGATCACCCGGATTGGTGCGCGAATTGTTGAAGAAATCCCCCAGCGGGGTCGGCCGGGCTGGCCAGGCGAGTCGGGCCCGCCGAGGGGGCCGCGTCGGCCGCGCCAGCGGGTCGGGTGCGCCGGTACGAGGGCCCGTGCCCGGCCCCACGGGCGGCCTCGGCCCCGGCCAGGTTTCGGCCCGGCGTCCGGCCCTGGGCCCGGCCGTGCAATCTGCCTGGCCCGGCGCAGCCCGACCCCCGGCCGCCGCTCGACGGCGCTCCCGGCGTGCAACTGGGGAAATCCCCGGTTGCACGGGTGTGGTCAGGGGGCCTGCGCGGGGGTTGCAAAAAGATACCTTGGCAAAGGTATTCTTCTGGTGGGTCGATCGGAGGCGCGGTCAGCGCTCCGACGCCCCTGACCGTCGGCGACACGTGTGGCTGAGGAGTGGTCGATCGTGGCAGACAGCGAAACAGTGCCCCATTGGCAGGACGCGCGAGTGCTCCCACCGGAGCGCGTGGACCTCGAAGCGCGGTACCAGGATCCCGACGCCGGCACGGACGTCGAGTGGATCCCGATAGCGGAACTCGAACTATCACATTCGCCCCGGTCCGCAGGGGAGAGCGACGAGCACATCCGGGTCCTGGCGCAGTCGCAGGCCGAGTTGCCGCCGATCGTGGTGCAGCGGGGCACGAACCGGGTGGTCGACGGTGTGCACCGGGTCCGCGCGGCCCAGCTCCGGGGCGAACAGGAGATCCGGGCCCGCCTCTTCGACGGCGACGACGCGAGCGCCTTCGTGCTGGCGGTGCGTCTGAACGTGCGGCACGGGTTGCCGTTGTCGCTGGCCGACCGGAAGACGGCGGCCGGCCGCATCCTGCGCGAGCAGGCGGACTGGTCGAACCGGAAGATCGCCTCGGCCGTCGGCCTGTCGCCCAAGACGGTCGCCACCCTGCGCGAGGCGGCCGGCCGGCCCGGCGGGCCGGCCAGGATCGGCAGGGACGGCCGGGTGCGCCCGGTCAGTGCCGCCGCCGGACGCGAGCGTGCCAGAGAGGTGCTGTTACGGGAGCCCTCCTCGTCCCTGCGGGCGGTGAGCGCGGTCGCCGGAGTGTCCGCGGGCACGGTCCGGGATGTGCGCGAACGGCTGCGCCAGGAGACCGGCGCGGTGGTCCCCGGACCGCGCCGGGCCGCGCCCGTGCGCGGTGCGGATGTGCCGCGGGCCCGGCCCGCGGTGTCCGGGCCCAAGGCCCTGGACAGGTCGAACGCGCTGCTGCGGTCGCTCCGCACGGACCCCTCGCTGCGGTTCAACCAGTCGGGCCGGCTGATGCTCAGCATCCTCGCGGTGGCCGCCATGGACCCGCAGACGCAGGACAGCCTGGTCCTCGACCTGCCCGACCACTGCATCGACTTCGTGGCCGAACTGGCGAAGTCGAGCGTGCTGGCCTGGCAGGACCTGGAGGCCAGGTTGTCGCAGCGCCGGTCGGCACCGCCCGCCCGTAAGGAATGCGCGGTAAACCCCGAAAGGAGGGGAAATTACGGGCCTTGACAGGCCGGTGAATTCCTTGGTTTGGTCGTAAAGGCAGAGCACGAAACGCAGAACAGGGAAACACCGGGAAATATTCCGCATTACGCAGGTCTGAGACGGGGTGTTGAGAAAATGACCGATGCATATGGCTGGACCGGAAAGAACCGCCGGGCCCAGCGCATTATCCATCCGGCTTCAGGGACGACGTTCCTGGTTCCGCTCGACCATTCTCTGGCCGACGGCCCGGTGGCTTCCGCCGCCGGATTCGCCGGGCTCGTCGAGGCGATGGCCGCCAACGAGGTGGACGGGATCATCGTCCACAAGGGGCGGGTCCGCTTCCTGCCCACCGCCTCGCTCGGGAAGCTGGCGCTGATCGTCCACCTGAACGGCAGCACCCAGCACGCGCCGGACGTGGACGCGAAGATCCTCGTCGGCGCCGTGGAGGAGGCCGTCGCGCTGGGCGCGGACGGCGTCAGCGTGCACATCAACCTGGGATCGAGCACCGAGGCCGCCCAGCTCACCGACCTGGGCACGGTCGCCGCCCGATGTGCCCGCTGGGGACTGCCGCTGCTGGCGATGGTCTACCCGCGCGGCCCCCGGATCACCGATCCGACCGACCCCGCGCTGCTGGCGCACGCGGCCAACGTCGCGGCGGACCTGGGCGCCGACATCGTCAAACTCCCCTTCACCGGTTCGCCCCTGACGATGCGTGAGGTCGTCGAGGCCAGCCCGATCCCGGTGGTCACCGCCGGCGGCGGGGTGATCGGCGACACCGGGAAGTTCCTCGACCTCATCGACAGCACGATGGAGTCCGGGGTGACCGGCGTCGCGGTCGGACGCAACATCTTCCAGGCGCCGGACCCGGGCTCACTCGCCCGCTCGGTGGCCCGCCGGGTCCACGCCGGACTCAGGCCGGCCAAGCCCCTGGCCGTTCCGGGCCAGGCCCTCGCCGAGACGGCCGCCTGACCGGCAGCCGCTCACCGCACCACGGTGACGATCCGTCACCCGCAGCCCTACCGAACCCATCCGGGCACCACCCATCACCAAAGGTGTGATCATGAAGTCTGCATGGATCGACCTCCGCGGCCTCGCCACCGACCTCGCGACCGCCGTCATCGAGGAAAGCACCCACATCGGCATCGAGACCGTCGTCCTGGACGACCCCGACCTGGCCGGCAAGGTCCCCCCGACCCTGCAGAAGGCCGCCGTCATCACCGGTGAGACGCCCACCTCCCTGATCGACCAACTGGTCGACGTGGTGGACATCCTGATCGCCGAGCACAGCATCGCCGAGAAGTTCGAGGGCATCCGCCCCGGCCTGCGCTCCGGCGTCATGATCAAGGTGCTGGACGAGCCCACCCTCGAACTCGCCTGCAAGATAGCCAACGAGTCGCCGCTGACCCTGGTCGAGTTCCGGCAGGACCCCAGCAAGATCCCGCTGGAGATCCTGCTGGCCGCCGCCGACCGGGCCAAGGGCTCGATCATCACCGTGGTGGACGGCATCGAGGACGCGGCCGTCACCATCGGCGTGCTGGAGCGCGGCTCGGACGCGGTGCTGCTCACCCCCAAGCGGGTCGGCGAGGCCACCGAGCTGGTGCAGGTCACCCAGGGCCAGGCCGCCTCGCTGGAGCTGGAGGAGCTGGAGATCGTCGGGCTCACCCACCTGGGCCTCGGGGACAGGGTCTGCGTCGACACCTGCTCGCACCTGCGGCCCAACGAGGGCATCCTGGTCGGCTCGTACTCGACCGGCCTGGTGCTCGTCAGCAGCGAGACCCACCCGCTGCCCTACATGCCGACCCGCCCGTTCCGGGTGAACGCCGCCGCGCTGTCCTCCTACACCCTGACGCCCGGCAACCGGACCCAGTACCTGTCCGAACTCCACTGCGGCTCCGAGATCCTGGCCGTCAGCACGGACGGCAGCGTGCGCACTGTGGTGGTGGGCCGGATCAAGATGGAGTCCCGCCCGATGCTGCGCATCGAGGCCCGTACCGCCAGCGGCCAGCTGGTGGACATGGTCGGCCAGGACGACTGGCACGTGCGGGCGCTGGGCCCGGGCGGCAGCGTGAACAACTTCACCGAGCTGCGCCCCGGCGACCTCATCCTCGGCCACACCATGACCGACCAGCGGCACGTCGGCTACGCGATCCGCGAGTTCCTGCACGAGCAGTAGACCGAACCGGTCAGGTGGTCGACCGGGGGGATCGGCCGGTCAGCGCTGGGCTCGACCAACGGCCCTCCACGTCCCAAGGATTCTGAAGGAAGAGAGTGCGTGAGATGGCGCTCATTGTACAGAAGTACGGCGGAACCTCGGTCGCCACACCGGAGAAGATCATCGAAGCAGCACGGCAGATCAGGGCCGCGCGCGAGGACGGACACGAGGTCGTGGTGGTCGTGTCCGCCATGGGCGGGGCCACCGACGAACTGCTCCGGCTGGCGTCCGCGGTCACCGGCAACCCCGACGCGCGTGAACTCGACGCCGTGCTCTGCACGGGCGAGGCGGCGTCCGCCGGGCTGGTGGCGCTGGCGCTCAACCACCAGGGCGTCGCCAGCCGGTCGTTCAGCGGTGCCGACGCGGGTATCCGCACCGACCACCGCCACGGCCGGGCGACCATCGTGCAGGTGGACCCGCGCAGGCTGCGGGAGGACCTGAGGAAGGGAACGGTCCCCGTCGTCGCGGGCTTCCAGGGGGAGTCGGTCCTCACCGGGGCCCGCACCACCCTGGGCCGCGGCGGCTCCGACACCACCGGCGTCGCCCTGGCCGCCGCGCTCGGCGCGGACCACTGCGAGATCGTCACCGACGTCGCCGGCGTCTACACGGCCGACCCCCGCAAGGTGGTCGGCGCCCGGCGCCACAGCGCCCTGCTCTACGAGGAGATGGCCGAACTCGCGGTCAGCGGGGCCAAGGTGCTCGCCTCGGACTCCGTGGACTACGCCCGGACCCACGGGGTCGACCTCAAGGTGCGCTCCAACCTCACCGCCGTCGGCCCGGAGACCTGGGTGGGCGACAGCCGGCGCGTCCGGGGGCCCTCGTCCGAGGACTCCTGGACGCCCGCCGGCGACATCTGCCCGATCGCCGGAGTGGCCGGGCGCTCCGGCCTGGTGCGCTGCGTGCTGCGCCGGATCACCTCGGACCACGTGCTGCGCCTGCTCAGCGAACTGGTCGAGCGCGAGACCGAGGTGGAACTGCGCCGCTACGGCAACCTCGGCACCGAGGACACCGGCGACATCGCGCTCACCCTCCCCGAGGAGAGCGTGCAGGAGATGCGGGAACTGCTGGCCGACACCGACCGCGGGATCCGCCTGGACGAGGCGCACTGGACCTCGAACCTGGCCCGGCTCTCGGTCGTCGGCCTGGGCATCGGCAGGCGGCCCTACGCACCGCTGCGCCTGCTCGAGGCCCTCCGCTCGGTCGGCGCGGCGCGCACCGACCTCCATGTCACCTCCAACAAGCTCAGCGTCCTGACCGGGCAGAGCGACCTGGCCGAGGCGACCCAGATCGTCCACGACACCTTTGTGTCCGAACCGGAGGCGCCCCTGGTCCACCCGGCGGCCCCGGACCACACCGGCAGCACCTGGCAGCTGGCCACCAAGCGCGGGCAACTGGGCGTCGCGGTGCCCGCGCTGGCCGCCGCCGAGTGAACCCCGGCCCTTCCGACACCACACCGGAGCGTCCCCGATGACCGCGACCCAGACCACGGACCCGATAGCGGACCCGACCACGACCCCGACCTTCGACCCCACCTCCGAGAGCCAACTGGCCGACCCCTACCCGGGCTACGCGCAGATGCGGGCCAAGTGCCCGGTGCTGCACGACCAGGACCTGGACCTCTGGGTGGTGACCCGGCACGAGGACGTGGTGCGCGTGGTCCACGACGCCCGGACGTTCTCCTCCGAGAACGCCGTCCGGGTGGCCACCGGACCCGAGTCCGACGACGTCAAGCAGGTCATGGCCGAGGGCTGGTCGCTGACGCCGAACCTGACCGAGAGCGACGGAGAGGAGCACACCCGGCTGCGGGTGGCGGTCAACAAGGTCTTCACGCCCCGGCGGGTGGCCGAGCTGGAGCCCTTCATCCGGTCCACCGCCGAGGAACTGATCGCACGGTTCGCGGCGGCCGGCTCGACCGACGTCATCGAGGGCTACGCCTGGCCGCTGCCGCTGATGGTCATGGCGCAGATCCTCGGCATCCCGGCCGAGGACGTGCCCCGGCTCCGGCAGTGGAGCTCCAACTGGCTCAAGCTGTCCGTCGGCACCGGCCCGCAGGACGAGCGGGTGGAGTGGGCCCGCGACGTCGTCACCATGCAGCACTACGTGATGGCGATGCTGACCAATACCAAGCGGGCCGACGAGGGCTCGCTGGTCGCCTCCCTGGGCCGGTACGGGGAGGAGCACCGCCTCGACACGGTGGAACTGATGCGCATCGTGATGAACCTGATCATCGCGGGGCATGTCACGGTCACCCGGGCCATCGGCAACGGCCTGGTCAGCCTGCTGGAGCACCCCGACCAGCTGGCCGCCCTGCGGAGCGGCGAGGCGTCCGTCGAGGCGATGGTCGAGGAGATCCTGCGGTTCGAGTCCCCGGTCCAGGGCCTGTTCCGCACCGTCACCGAGGAGACGGAACTCGGCGGCAGGCAGCTGGTGCCCGGGGACCGGGTGATGGTCCACTGGGGCTCCGCCAACCGGGACGGGTGCGTGATCGAGGACCCGGACGTGTTCGCCCTGCGCAGCAGGCCCGGCCGCCAGCAGATGGCCTTTGGCCGGGGCATCCACGCCTGCCTCGGCGCCTCCCTGGCGCGGCTCCAACTCCGCGTCGCCATCCCCATGCTGTTCGACCGGCTGCCCGGGCTTCGGCTGGGGCCGGCCGACTCCCGCACCCGCGAGCGGCTGGTCATCGCGCGCGGATTCGAGGAGCTGCGACTGCTCTGGGACACGCCATGACCTACGACGTGATCGTGATCGGCGGCGGCTCCGCGGGCTGCGTCCTGGCCAACCGGCTGAGCGCGGACCCCGGGCGCACGGTCCTGCTGCTGGAGGCGGGGCCCGACTTCGCCAGCACCGGCGAACTCCCGCCGGACATCAAGGACGCGGCCTACGCGCCGTTCACCTACGACTGGGGCTACCGCTCGGTCCCGGACGCCTTCGGCAACGAGGTGCCGGTCCCGCGAGGCCGGGTCATCGGCGGATCCTCCTCGGTCAACGTCTGCGTCGCCATGCGGGCCCGGCCGGCCGACCACGACGCCTGGGCCGACCTGGCCGGCCCGGCCTGGGGCTACCCGCAACTGCTCCCGCTCTACCAGGAGATGGAGCACTACCCGTACGGCGAGGAGAAGTACCACGGCCTGGGCGGCCCCTACCGGATGACGCTGCCCGCCCCGGAGGACCTGGGCCCGCACGCCCTCGCCGCGGGCGAGGCGAGCGCGCGGCTGGGACACCCCGGGGTGGCCGACTTCAACGGGCCCGGCCGGGCCGGATTCTCCCGGACCCCGCTCAGCGCGGCCGACGGCATCCGGCTGAGCACGGCCATCGGCTACCTCAACCCGGTGCGCCACCGCCCCAACCTGGAGGTGCGCGGCGAGACCCTGGTGGACCGGGTGCTGTTCTCCGGCACCCGGGCCCGGGGCGTGCGGCTGGCCACCGGCGAGGAGATCACCGCCCGGCAGGTGGTGCTCAGCGCCGGGGCCTACAACTCGCCCGCGATAGCCCTGCGTTCGGGGATCGGCGACCGTGCCGACCTGGCGGCGCTCGGCATCGGCACGGTGTCCCATCTGCCGGGGGTGGGGCGCAACCTCACCGACCATCCCGCCTACTGGAACGTCCATGCGGCCAAGCCGCCGCAGAGCGCGGCCCGGCAGGTGTTCGGCAGCGTCCTCAGCGTCGCCACGGGGCCGAACGAGCCCGACTTCGACGTGCAGATCCTGCCGTCGGCGGCGGTGCCGACCGGCAGCCTGCCCGAGCAGTTCGTACCGCCGGCCGAGCACCATCCCACCGGCTGGGACATGGTCTTCTTCGTCTCCTGCGTCCAGCCCCGCTCGCGGGGCAGCGTCCGGCTGTCGTCGGCCGACCCGGGAGCCGCGCCGGTGATCGACCTCGGCCTCTACACCGCCGCCGAGGACGCCGAACGGGTCGCCGACGGCGTACGGCTGGCCCGCCGGATCGCCCGGACCCGCCCGCTGGCCGACCTGCTGGTCGACGAGCGGGTGCCGGGCCCGGACATCAGCGACGCGGAACTGGCGGACGCCGTCCGCCGGGCGCCGGCCCACTACAACCACGGCAGTTCCACCATGCGGATGGGCCGGGCCGAGGATCCGGGCGCGGTGGTCGACACCGACGGCGCCGTGCGCGGCGTCCAGGGACTGACCGTCGCGGACGCCTCGGTGTTCCCGGCGATGCCCCGGGTGGCCACCAACGTCCCGGCCATCGTGGTGGCCGAGCGGATCGCCGCGGTCCTGCGCGAACGGCTCGCGACCCGCGACTGAGCCCGAGCACCAACCCCAGCAACCAGCAAGCAGCATCGAAGAGTCAGGAGAGTCTTGTGACCACGACCGTCGAAACCGTCCAGGTCCTGCGCACCCGCTGGTCCTCCGAGAACGAGGCGGACCGGTTCACCGTCGACGACCCGGCCACCGGCCGGCCCCTGGTGGTGATCGCAGGCGCGGATGCCGACCAGGTGGACCAGGCGGTGCGCACCGCCCACGCGGCCCACTTCGCCTGGAAGGCCCGCACTCCGCGCGAGCGCGGCAAGTGGCTCTGGAAGGTCGCCCAGGTGATCCGCGAGCACGCCGACGAGATCGCGGCGCTGGAGTCCAGCGACAACGGCAAGCCGTTCACCCAGGCGCGGCAGTTCGACCTGGAGGGCTGCGTCACCATCTTCGAGATGTTCGCCGGCATGTGCGAGTCGATGCCGGGTCAGGTCCGTGACGCGGGCAGCATGCTGGATGTCACGGTGCGTGAGCCCTTCGGTGTGGTCGGCGCGATCGTGCCGTTCAACTGGCCCCCGCTGCACACCGCGGGCAAGCTCGCCCCGGCCCTGGCGGCGGGCAACGCCGTGGTCATGAAGCCGCCGGAGCAGGCGCCGCTGTCGGTGCTGCGGATCGCCGAGCTGGTCCAGTCGGTGCTGCCGGACGACGTGGTGCACATCGTGCCCGGCGGCGGCCCGGTCGGCGCCAGCCTGGCCGCGCACAAGCTGGTCGGCAAGATCTCCTTCACCGGCGCGCCCACCACCGGCCAGGCCGTGGTCAGGACCGCCGCCGAGAACCTGACGCCGACGCTGCTCGAGCTCGGCGGCAAGAACGCCCTGGTGATCTTCGAGGACGCGGACCTGGAGTCGGCGCTGCCCTGGGCGGTCGAGGGCGGCTACTTCAACCAGGGCGAGGCCTGCACCGCCTCCTCCCGGGTCCTGGTCCACGCCTCCCTGCACGACGAGGTCGCCCGGCGCCTGGCGTCCGCCGTCCGCCGGCTCAAGGTCGGCGCCGGCTCCGACGCGGCCACCCACGTCGGCCCGCTGGTCAGCCCGGCGCAGCAGCAGCGGGTGCTGGACTACCTCGACATCGGCGTCCGCGAGGGCGCCACGATCGCCGCGCAGGCGGCCCTGCCCGACGACCCGGACCTGGCGGACGGCTACTACGTGCCGCCGACCCTGTTCACCGGGGTCACCCCGGACATGCGGATCGCCCAGGAGGAGATCTTCGGCCCGGTGGTGTGCCTGATCCCGTTCGAGGACGAGGCCGACGCGCTGCGCATCGCCAACGGCACCGAGTTCGGCCTGGTCGCCGGGGTGTTCACCCGCGACTCCGAGCGCGCGCTGCGGTTCGGCCGGGAACTGCGGGCCGGCATCGTGTTCGTCAACCACTACAACCGGGCGTTCACCGGGACCCCCTTCGGCGGTGTGGGCGCCAGCGGCTACGGCCGGGAACACGCCCTGGAGACCCTGCAGGAGTACAGCACCAGCCGTAGCCTGAGGCTGCCCTCCGGCCGCGAGGCGATCCCGCGCTGGGCGCCGTCCCTCGAGGTCGTCGACGAAGCGTGACCGGCATGCGTACCCGGCCGGTCCGCACACAGCGAGGTGGTCCCGAAGTGAGTACGACGATGCGCGCCGCGGTCTGCGTGAAGGCAGGCGGTCCCGAGGTCCTGGAGGTCCGCGAACTGCCGGTCCCGCAGGTCCGCGACGGCTGGAGCCTGGTCCGGGTGGAAGGCGCGGGCCTGAACCGCTCGGAGCTGAGAACCCGTCAGGGGCACTCCCCGAACGTGGCCTTCCCCCGGGTGCTCGGCATCGAGTGCGTGGGCACCGTGGCCGACTCCACCGATCCCCGGCTGCCGGCCGGGAGCACCGTCGCGGCGGTGATGGGGGAGATGGGCCGGGCCTTCGACGGCGGGTACGCGCAGTACGCGCTGCTGCCGAACGCCCTGCTGATGCCGGTCAGCAGCACCCTGCCGTGGGAGGTCCTGGCCGCGCTGCCGGAGACCTACCTCACCGCGCGCGGCGCCCTGGACGCGCTGGGGATCGCCCCGGCCGGCGGGGGACGGCTGCTGATCCGCGGCGGGACCTCCTCGGTGGGGATGGCGGCGGCCCAGATTGCCGCCGCCCACGGCCTCGAGACCGCGGCCACCACCCGGAGCAAGGACAAGGCCGGGGCGCTGGCCGCGGCCGGCGTCGACCACGTCCTGCTCGATGACGGCGGGTCACTGGCGGCTGCGGTGCAGGCGTTCTGGCCCGAGGGCCCGGACCAGGTACTGGACCTGGTGGGCACCAGCACCGTGCTGGACTCGCTGCGCCTGGTCCGCCGCGGCGGCACGGTGTGCGTCTCCGGCTCGCTCAGCGGCTGGCTGATCCCCGACTTCGAACCCATCGCGATGATCCCGACCGGGACCAGGCTCACCGCCTTCCACAGCGACACCCTCAAGGGCAGCACGGGCCAGGGCCTGCTGCAGCGGATCATCGACGAGGTCGAGGCGGGCGTCTACCGGCCCAACCTCGACCGCGTCTTCGCGCTGGACCACATCGTGGCCGCGCACCGCCACATGGAGGCCGACCGGGCCACCGGGAAGACGGTGGTGCTGCCCTGGGCGGACGCCGCCGACGCACCAACCGACTGACAGAGAATCCACATATCCATACGGACCAGGAGTGCTGCCATGGGGACGGAGTTCGTCGAGACCGCCATCGTCGGAGGGGGCCAGCAGGGGTGCTCGGTCGCGGGCTCCCTCACCCGACTGGGCTACCGGGCGGTGGTCTTCGAACGCGGGGAGACCGGCCAGACCTGGGCCAGGGAACGATGGGAGAGCCTACGCGTCAACACACCCAACCGGACCGTCACCTTCCCCGGCCTGCCCTACGACGGGGACGACCCCGAGGGCTACATGCCGGCCGGCGAGGTCGCCCGGCGGCTCCGGCGCTATGTGGCCGAGCTGGGCGTCGAGGTGCGTGAGCACACGTCCGTCCAGGCGGTCGAGTCGCCCGTCGAGGACCCGGCCTACCCGGGGGCGCGGTTCCGGCTGCACCTGGGCAACGGCGACACCGTCGAAGCCCGCAACGTCGTCGCCGCCCTGGGCGGCTACTCCTCACCGCGGCTGCCGGAGCTGACCGCCCGGATCGACCCCGCGGTCACCCAGCTGCACACCCGCTACTACCGCGCCCCCGGCCTGCTGCCGGAGGGCGCGGTGCTCGTCGTGGGCTCGGGGAACAGCGGCCAGCAGATCGCCGAGGACCTGCGCGACGCCGGCCGGGAGGTCTTCCTCGCGGTCGGCCGGCACAAGACCTCGCCCCGCCGCTACCGCGGCGCCCAGATCCTCGACTGGCTGCAACTGCTGCCGCTGGAAGGCAATCTGGAGTCCGCGTCCGGCGGGAAGGGCGACTCGCCCGTGCTGCCCGGCGTGTCCGTGCTCAGCGGCAAGGCCGGCGGTCGGGACCTCAGCCTGACCGTCCTGGCCGCCCAGGGCGTCACCATCGTCGGCACGGTCCGGGGCGCGCAGGGCTCCGTCCTGCAGCTGGAGGACAACGTCCGCGCGGTCGCCCAGGGCGCGGCCCGCGCGGAGAGCGAGCTGCTGCAGGCCATCGACGCGGCGATAGCGCAGTACGGCCTGGTCGTTCCCGAGCGCACCCCGGTGCCGGCCTTCGACGCCTCGCGGTTCGCGGACTACGGGGACACCCTGGATCTGGCCGCCCACCACATCACCACCATCGTCTGGGCCACCGGCTTCGTGCCCGACTACCAGATCCTGCCGCCGGCGGCACTCGACGCCAACGGCATGCCGGTGCACCGCGCCGGGGCCGGCGCCCTGCCGGGCCTGTACTACGCGGGGCTGCCCGAGGGCGGCTCGGTGATGCCGCTACTGATCGCCTCCACCCGCAGCCAGGCCGAGCGGGTCGCCCGGGGCATCCACCTGGACAACACCCTGCGCCACCGCTCGCCCGCGGCGCTCGGCCAGCTCTGGATCTAGGCGCCGCGCAGCGTTGTCGTTCCGCACCACCGCAGGGCACGGGTCTCGGAACCCGTGCCCTGCACTGCTGTGTGTGAACCGAGCCCACAAGAAAGCGCCCGGGATAACCCGGGCGCTTTCTCTTGTGGCGAGATGACGGTGCATCACACCGGGTGCGGGATGACCTCCAGGCCGGCGAAGCCGTTGATGATGAAGGAGGTCAGCCGGGCGGGCTCCTGGCCGGGGTGGGCCAGGGCGAGCTCGGGCAGGTGGCGGAACAGCGTGGACAGGGCGATCTCGCCCTCCAGCCGGGCGAGGTGCGCGCCCAGGCAGAAGTGCGGTCCGTGGCCGAACGCGAGGTGGTCCTTGCTGGCCCGGGTGGGGTCGAAGCCCTCCGGGCACTGCGGGTGGACCTCCGGGTCGCGTCCGGCGGCGGCGAAGCCGAGGGTGATCGCGTCGCCCTTGCGGATGACGACGCCCTCGCCGAGGTCGATGTCCTCCAGGGCGCAGCGCAGCGGGATGTGCATGACCGGCCCCTCGATGCGCAGCGTCTCCTCGACCACGTCCTGCCAGCCGATGGTCCCCTCCTGGATCCGGGTGAGGTTCTCGGGGTGGTTGAGCAGGGCCTGGACGCCGCTGGTGATGAGGTTGACGGTGGTCTCGTAGCCGGCGCCGATCATCAGGAAGAGGGTGCCGAGCAGCTCGTCGTCCGACATCGACTCGGTACCGGGCTCGGACGGCAGGAGCAGGTCGCTGGTCAGGTCGCTGGCCGGGTTCTCCCGCTTGTACTGCAGCAACTCGCCCAGCCGGGCGTACAGTTCGTTGTTCGCGGCGAGCGCGTGCTCCTGGTCGAGCGAGGAGTCCAGGACCGCGTCGATCCCGGTGCCGACCTTCCTGCGCAGGTGGTCGGGGACGCCGAACAGGTCGCAGATGACGGTGATGGTGAGCGGCAGCGCCAGGTCGTGGCGGATGTCGGCGGTTGCCCCGGGGGGCAGCGCGGCCAGCGCCTCGACCAGCCGGTCCGCGGTGGCCTGGACCTGCGGACGCATCCGCTCGACCTGCCGCGGCGAGAAGGTGGGGGCGACCCGGCGCCGGGACTTGCGGTGCTCGTCGCCGTAGTAGTTGAAGAAACTCTGCTGCAGCGCGAGCGGGGCGAGCGCCCAGCCCTCGGGCATCTCGGCCAGGCCCTCCCAGTGCCGGCGGATGTCGCGCGAGACGCGCGGGTCGTTGGTCAGCGCCTGGATGACGCTGTGCCGGGTGACCGCCCAGGCGAGGACCGGGCCCGGCAGTTCCACCAGCACCGCAGGCGCCTCGGCGCGCATCGCGGCGGCCTCGGCGTGCACCGCACGGCCGGAGGGATCGAGAACGGGACATCTGGTGATGGACGGGGACGACATGGAACACTCCCTCACTGGAAGTCAGGCGGAGACGGCAGGGGACGCGACGGCTGTCGGCAGCTCGACCGGGTGCTGTGCGGCGGCGGTCCTCCTCGCGGAGTACTCCCGCAGGAACACCGAGGCGACCAGGCCGATCACGCCGGCGGCGGCCATGTAGACCGCGATCGGGGTCCAGCTGTGGTAGCTGCTGAGCAGCGACGTGGCGATGATCGGTCCGACCGCGCCGCCGAGCAGTCCGCCCACGTTGTAGCTGATGGACATGCCGGAGTAGCGCAGGACGGTGGGGAACAGCTGCGGCAGAAAGGTGCCCAGGGCGCCGTAGTTGGCGGCGAACCCGGTGAACAGCAGCAGGAATCCGAGCGCCATCAGCGGGAAGGACCTGGTGTCGAGCAGCGGGAACCAGGCGAACGGGGCCGCGGTCATGGCGGCGATGCCGCCGACGAAGACCGCCTTGCGGTTGTAACGGTCGCTCAGCCAGCCGAAGAACGGCATGGCGAGGATCAGGAAGACGCAGGAGACGACGAGCAGTTCCAGGACGGTGGACCGGCCCACGTTGATGGTCGCCCCGTACTTGAGCGAGAACACCGACCCCAGGTAGAACACCAGGAACATGGGCAGCGCCGCGAGCGAGGCGCACAGGGTGGCCAGGCCGTGCCGCAGCACCACGTCGAGCGCCGGCCTGCTCCTGACCGCGCCCTCGGCCTTGGACCGCGCGAACTCGGGGGTCTCCGCGAGCCGCAGCCGGACCTGGAGCGCGACGCCCACGAGCACGGCGCTGAACAGGAACGGCAGCCGCCATCCCCAGGCCAGGATCTGCCGCTCCGAGAGCTGGGTGACCAGCAGCAGCACGCCGTTGGCCAGCAGCAGCCCCCAGGCGTTGCCGGTGCCGACGATGCCGGTGAGCAGGCCCCGCCGGTTCGGCGGGGCGCTCTCCAGCGCCATCAGGAATCCACCGCTCGACTCCCCGCCGAGCGAGCAGCCCTGAATGAACCGCAGGACCGTCAGCAGGACCGGGGCGGCCACGCCGATGGTCCCGTAGGTGGGCAGCAGGCCGATCAGGACCGTCGCGCCGCCCATCACGGTGAGCGTGGTGACCAGGGTGGCCTTGCGGCCGATCCGGTCGCCGTAGTGCCCGAAGACGAAGGCGCCGAGCGGTCTGCCGACGAAGGCGACCGCGAACGTCGACAGCGACAGCAGGGTGCCGGTGGTGGGGTCGAACGAGGGGAAGAACAGCTTGCCGAAGTAGAGCGAAGAGAACGAACCGTAGATGAGGAACTCGTAGAACTCGATGCTGTTTCCGATGAGGCTGCTCAGAACGGCTCTTCTGCGCTGCCCCGTGCTGATGGTGACGGCACTCATTTCGCCTCCGCGGGGAATGGGGTTCGTTGCCGGGTGGAACCGGTCGGGCGAGCGGGCACGCGGCCCGCTCGCCCGACCGGACAAGCGCTACTTCTGGAAGTCCTCCTCCCACCACTCCTGCACCGAGCGCGAACTCCGCTGCTGCTCCCGCTTCCGCAGCTCGGCGCGCTGGGTCTTGCCGGAGACGGTGGTCTTGGGCAGGTCGGCGAACTCGATGCGGCGGATCCGCTTGTAGGGCGCGAGGTGCTCGCGGGCGTGCGCGAGGATGAGCTCCGCGGTCCGGGCCTCCGGCAGGTAGCCGGCCGCGAGCGCCACGTACGCCTTGGGCACGGCCAGCCGCATCGGTTCGGGGGAGGGCACCACCGCGGCGTCCTGGACGGCCGGGTGCTGCAGCAGCACGCTCTCCAGCTCGAAGGGGGATATCCGGTAGTCGGAGGCCTTGAAGACGTCGTCGCCGCGGCCCAGGTAGGTGAAGCGGCCCTCGGCGTCACGGGTGGCGAAGTCGCCGGTGCGGTAGTAGCCGTCGCGCATGCAGCGCGCGGTGGCCTCGGTGTCGCCCAGGTATCCGCTCATCAGGCCGAGCGGCTGGGCGTCCAGCGGCAGGCAGATCTCACCCTCCGCGGGGCTGCCCAGGACGGGTTCGCCGGTCTGCGGGTCCAGCAGGGCCACGTCGTAGCCCGGCATCGCCCAGCCCAGCGTGCCGTCGCCGTTCGGCATCCCCGGCGGATTCCCGATCGAGGCGGTGGTCTCGGTCTGCCCGTAGCCGTCCCGTACGGTGATGCCCCAGGACTCGCGGACCCGGCGCACCACCTCCCAGTCCAGCGGTTCCCCGGCGGCCACCGCTTCGCGCAGCGACATCGGCAGCCGGGTGAGGTCCTCCTGGAGCAGGCTGCGCCAGACCGTGGCCGGTGCGCAGAAGGAGGTCACCGCGCAGCGCGACATCGTCTCCAGCAGCGGACGCGCGGTGAACCTCGGCTGGTTGACGACCATGACGGTCGCCTCGGCGTTCCAGGGCGAGAACAGGTTGCTCCAGGCCCACTTGCCCCAGCCGGGGGAGGAGATGTTGAGGTGCACGTCGCCGGGGCGCAGGCCGAGCCAGTACATGGTCGACAGGTGGCCGACCGGGTAGCTCACGCTGGTGTGCCCGACCATCTTGGGGAGCGAGGTCGTGCCGGAGGTGAAGTAGATCAGCGACATGTCCTCGGGCCCGGTCCGCACGGCCTCCCGGAGCGGCTCGGCGGCGTAGGCCTGCTGGTAGTCCAGCCAGCCCGGAACCGGGTGCCCGATCGCGATGCGGGTCCAACTGCCGCTCAGCTCCTCCAGCTTGGGGGTGAGCTCGGCGTCGGCGATGACATGCCGCACCGCGCCGCGTTCCAGCCGGTCGGTCAGGTCGGCGGGGGTGAGCTGGACGGCCGTGGGGATCACCGTGCAGCCCAGCCGGAACGCGGCCAGCACGGACTCCCACAGTTCCACCCGGTTGCCGAGCATCAGCAGGATGCGGTCCCCGCGCCGCACGCCGACCGAGCGCAGCCACTGGGCCACCCGCTGGGAGCGCTCGGCCAGCTCGGCGAAGCTCAGCGAGGTGTCGGCGAGGACCGTGCCCTGCTTGTCCAGGTCGACCACGCGCAGTGCGGGGGCGTGGTTGCCCTCGGCGACGGCGTCGAACCAGTCCTCGACCCAGCTGAACGTCTCCCCGATCGCGGGCCTGGGGAAGGCCCGGGCCCGCGGCAGGTCCCCGTAGGAGGCCAGCAGGTGGTCGCGGGCGCGTCGGAACTCTTCGGTCGCTGTACTGCGCATGGTGGTTACCTCCCGGTGAAGCTGGCGTGGCCGGGACCGGAGTCGGCGAACCGCCGCATGCCGATCAGCCGGTCCTGGGTGCCGAACAGTCCCGCGAACACCGTCCGTTCGATGGCGAGGCCGGCGGCCAGATCGGTCGCCAGGCCCTGGTCCACGGCGGTCTTCGCGGCGTGCAGGGCCAGCGCGGGGCCCTTCTCGAAGCGCCGCGCCCACTCCAGTGCGGTGTCGAGGACCAGGTCGCTCGGCGTGACCTGGTCCACCAGGCCCAGCCGCAGCGCCTCGTCGGCGTCGACCTGACGACCCGTGAAGATCAGGTCCTTGGCCTTGGACGGGCCGATCAGCCGGGGCAGCCGCTGGGTGCCGCCGGCCCCGGGGATGACGCCGAGCAGGATCTCGGGCAGTCCGAGCCTGGCCTCGGTGCCGCAGATGCGCACGTCGGCGGTCAGGGCCAACTCGCAACCGCCGCCGAGCGCGGGGCCGTTGATCGCGGCCACCACCGGCTTGGGGATGGCGGCCACCGCGTCGAAGGCGGCCTGGAGCACGGATGCGTGCCCGACCATCTCGGCGTGGGTCATCGCGGCCATCTCCTTGATGTCCGCCCCCGCCGAGAAGGCCGTGGGCCCGCCGTGGACGACCACGGCGCGCACCCGTTCGTCGGCCGCGGCCTGCTCGGCGGCCTGGCGCAGCGACGCCTGGGTCGCCCGGTTGAGCACATTGAGCGGCGGCCGGTCCAGGCGCAGGATGCCCACTGCTCCGTCGATGGCCAGCCAGACGGGGGCGTGTCCCACTGCGGCGGCATTCGTCATGACCACAGCAGACCTCCATTGACTTCCAGTACGTGGCCGTTGACATAGCTGGACTCGGCACCGGCCAGGAAGACCGCCGCGTCGGCGGCCTCGTCGACCCGGCCGGGCCGGCCGAGGGCGAGCCTGGACTTGTAGCGGGACCAGATCCGGTCGTTGGAGGTCACCTGCTGGCCCATCCCCTCGTCGAGGATTCCCGGGGCCAGGGAGTTGACCAGGATGCCGCGCGGGCCCAGCTCGATCGCGCTGACCTTGGTGAACATCTCCACCGCTGCCTTGGTGGCGCAGTACCCGGCGGCCCCGACGGCAACGCGGGTCGCCATGCTGGACGAGACGTTGACGATCCGTCCGGCCGTGCTGCGCTCCAGGTAGGGGACGGCGGCCCGGGTGCAGAGGAAGACCCCGGTCAGGTTGGTGGCGACCATGTCCTGCCAGTCGTCGACCTGCAGCCGGTCCACCCGCCCGTCCCGGCTGACACCGGCGTTGGCCACCAGGATGTCCACGCCGCCGAACAGTTCGGCGGTCTCGGCCATCAGCGCGTCGACCGACGCGTCACTGGTGACGTCGACCGGGATGTAGGCGCTGCGCTCGGGGGCGAGGTCCAGGACCTCCTTGATGTCATAGGGGTTGCGGGCGGCGCAGACCACCCGCGCGCCCTCCAGCAGGTAGCGTTCCGCGATGGCCCGGCCGAGTCCCCGGGAGCCTCCGGTGATCACGGCGGTCTTCCCACTGAGCCTCATGATGACCCTCCTTGGACGGAGTCGAGTGCGGGGTGGACGGCGGAGCAGCCCGCCGTGCCGATCACGTCGAAGAGCGAGCCGCAGCCGCGGCAGTCGTAGGGCACCTTGCAGACCGCGCCGCCGAAGCGGCCGGCCCGCACCACGTCCTCGCCGCCGCAGTAGGGGCACCGGGGAGCGGTGCCCGCCACCCGGTAGCCGGCCATCCGCAGGGCGGTGCGGCCGTCCGGGGTGACCGCCGCCGGCTGCCAGGCGCCGCGGTCCCAGACGATCTCGACGGCGTGTCCCGGCGCCGCGTCGGTGAGCGCGGACCGCACCCGCCGGGCGATCTCGCCGAAGGCGGGGCAGCCGAGCCGGGTGGGGGCCAGGTGGACCTCGATCCGGTCGCCGGTCAGCGACAGCGAACGCAGCACCCCGAGGTCGCGCAGGCCCACGTCGATCTCCGGGTCGGACACGCCGGCGACCACGTCGGCGAGTTGGTCGGCGTTCAACTGAACACCCCCGCGGCATAGGTGTCGCGGACCGTGCGGCCCTGGGACAGGGCATGGGCGAGCGTGCTCCCGCCCAGTCCCGCGGTCCGGGACAGCGGGTGGCCCGGCAGCCGCGATCCGGCGCCGCCGCTGTCGCTGACCAGCGCGGCGAGGCGCTGGTGCAGGGTCGCGGCGAGAAGCCCCTGCGGATCGCCGCCGAACAGGTCGCCGGCCGCCCCGGTCACCTCGGCGAAGGCGTCTGCGAACTCCGCCTTCGTCTCGGGCCAGGCGGCCAGCGCCCGGGCCCAGCGCCGCCAGTGGTCCAGGTGGACCAGCTGCTCCTCGCGGACGGCGGCGACCGCGGGCAGCTGCGCCGCGTCGGGTTCGAGGGCCAGGGTCTGCTCGGCGAGCACGGTGACGGCCGCCGCGAAGACCAGGCCGCAGGCCACGGTGGACGGCCAGTCGGTGAGCTTCTCGACCGCGCGGGACACCTGCCACTCCGCTTGTGCCCGGTCGAAGAACCGGACGTCGACGGCGGCCTGGTCGAAGCCGAACAGGGTCAGGATCGTCCCGGCGTGCGCCACCGCCTCCTGCCCGATCGAGCCGATCGCCAGCGCCTCCTCCAGGTCGATGTAGTCGCAGATGCGGTCGCCCAGCCGGTTGCCCAGCACGAACAGGTCGTCGGCGAGCGCCAGCCACAGCTCGCGCAGCTCGGGCCGGTCGGCGCCGAGGGCGTCGTCGCGGTGCTCGGACGGGTCGCTGTGCTCCGGTGCGGAGGGGACCTCGGGCAGGGCGGAGCGGTCGCGGCGGCGGGCGGTGGGGAAGCCGGGCTGACGGTGCGGCAGTCGGGTCTTGGCGGCGAGCAGGTCCCGGTCCTCGGCGGTGGAGACGATCATGTCGGTACGGCGGACCACCCAGAGCGTGACCAGGTCGTCGCGGCGCCCGTAGGTCTCCTTGGCCAGGTACCAGGCGGTGTCCCGGCGCGGCGAGACCAGCGAGCCGGCGTGGGTGAGCGCCGTGCTGGAGCCGCTCTGGGTGAACACCTCGTAGATGTCGGACTCGTTCGGGTTGTTCGGCATTCAGGCCACCCCCTGCATCGCGCGCCGGTACTGCCCGTTGCGTTCCAGGGAGTTGCGCACCCAGTCCAGCCTCCGCTGCGACGAGGGACCGCCGTTGGCTATCAGCTTCTTCACCGCGGCCCAGTCGGGCATCGCGTACTCCCACTCGCCCGAGGGCGTCTGGTGCACCAGGGCCGGGTCCACGTGCACACCGAGCTTGCGGAACACCGGGATGATCTTGTTCAGCCAGGTCTGCCGCACCGCGTCGTTGCTGTCCGGCTTCAGGCCGACCTGCCACATCCGGTTGGTGTGCAGGGTGTCGGTGTCGGGCGGGCCGAGGTAGACCAGGATGCGGACCAGCCACACCTCGAACGCGTCCTGCACCCGGCGGCGCTGCTCGGCGTTGCCGTGGGTCATCACCTCGTGGGTCAGGTCCAGGGCGTGCTGGTAGTGGAACGACTCCTCGCGTTCGACCTTGCGCAGCGCCCTGGCGTACGGCAGGTACACGCCCTTCGCCAGGGACTGGAACTGGCAGATCGCGGCCGAGTTGGTCAGCAGCAGACCGGTGCCGAGCTCCTCCCAGGTCTGGAAGGAGAAGTGGAAGATGTTGTGCAGTTTGGTGTGGCCCTCCAGGTAGTCCAGCAGGATCCGTTCGCGCGGCAGACCCAGGTCCTCGGCGACCCGGGCCACCGCGTGCCCGTGGCCGACCTCGTCCTGGATCTTGGCCATGAGCATCTGCCGCCTGGTGTGTCCGGGCGCGCGGTCCAGCCACTCGACGTACTGCAGCACGCCCACCAGCTCGTTGAGCGCCTGCACGCCGGCGAACCGCCTGGCGCCCTCGCGCACCTCGTCAGGCATCGGATCCCACAGCTCGTAGCTGCGGTGCCCGGTCGCATGTGCTGTCGGCATGTTTGTCTCCCTCCATAGGACGTGCACGGTTGTTCAGCGGTCGGACGGCCGGCTCGGGACCGGCTTCAGTACCAGCGGACGACGACGGCCCCGGCGGTCATGCCGCCGCCCACTCCGGCCAGCACCAGGCGCTCGCCGCGCCGGAAGGGCCGGCGTTCGTGCTCGGCGCGCAGGGTGAGCGGGATGGAGGCCGCGGCGGTGTTGCCGAAGTGCGGTGCGGTGAGCGGCACCCGGTCCGGGTCGACGCCGAGCTCCTGGATGCACGCCTCCACCAGCCGGGTGTTGGCCTGGTGCAGGATGAAGCGGTCCACGTCCTCCAGCCGGATCCCGGACTGGTCCAGCGCCTCGCCGACCACCTTGGGCAGGATGCCGAGCGCGTAGTCGCGCACCTCGCGGCCCTTCATCCGGAACAGGTGCTCCCCGGCCTCCCGGGCCCGGGCGTCCACCTCGGTCCGGGTGCCGCCGGCGGGCACCTCGACCAGGTCGCGGTACTCCCCGTGGGCCGCCAGCCGCCAGCCGAGCACGCCGTAGCCCTCGGGCACCGGGCCGAGCAGCACCGCCCCGGCCCCGTCGCCGAACAGGCTGACGGTGCGTCGGTCGGTGCGGTTCATCAGCGAGGAGTAGATGTCGGTACCGACCACCAGGGCGTAGTCGCTGCCCTGCCGGGCCAGCCGGGCCGACAGCATCGAGTCGGCGACCGCGAGGGCGTAGAGGAAGCCGGAGCACACCGCGTTGACGTCGAACGCCGGGATGTCGGACAGGCCGAGCTTGTTCTGCAGGACCACCCCGGTGGCGGGCTGCGGCTGGTCCGGCGTCGAGGTGGCCACGATGATCAGCCCGAGCCGGTTCTCGGACCCGGGGCGCGCGGCCAGTGCCTCACGGGCGGCGTGCAGGGCGAGGTCGGAGGTGGTGGTGCCGGGCTCCCGGTACCTGCGTTCCAGGATGCCGGTCCGCTCCACGATCCAGTTCTCGTCCACGCCGGTCCACTCGGCGACCTGTGCGTTGTTGATGACCACGGGCGGCACATGGCCGCCCAGGCCGAGGAGTCCCATGGCCATCAGACACCCGCTTCCGGCACCTGCACGACGGCGCAGGCCCAGGTCCAGGCCGCCCCGCCGCCGATCACCAGCGCGAAGTCGCCCGGGTCCAGCGACGCGTGGTCGCGCAGGTCGGCCAGGTTCGCGAGGAAGTCCCCGCAGCCCAGGTGGCCGGTGGCCCCGCCGAACCGCAGTGCCTCGACCTTCAGCACCTCGTCCAGGATCGGCGTGTAGATGGCGTCCAGCACGCTCACTCCGAGCCGCGGCAGCGCGATGTACTTGATCCGGGGGTCGTCGAGCTCCAGCCCGGCGTCGTGCACGCTGTCCACGATCACCCTGCGGATCAGCCGGCCGGCGATCTCGCTGAACTGCTCCTTGCCGAACTCCGCCATGTAGGACTTCTTGGGACGGCGGAGGTCGATGTACGGGTTGTGGGTCAGCGGCGCGGCGCTGAAGTCGTCGCCGTGACGGAGCATCAGTTCGAGTTCGGCGGCGGTCGCGGTGGCCAGGGACACCAGCGCGTAGTCGTCGGGTTCGGCGTCGGCTCCGGCGTCGGCGTGGTGCAGCAGCACCGCGGTGCCCGCGTCGCCGTAGCCCAGGCCGTAGTCGCAGGCCCAGCGGCGGAAGCCGGGGGGCTCGAAGCGGTCGCCGGTGGTGATCAGCGCGGCGCCGAGCCCGGGGTCGGCCGCCAGCTGCGTCGCGGCCAGCTGGAGGGCGAGCGCGGCACCGTTGCAGCCCTGGTAGACGCCGTAGGACAGGGCCTCGGGGCTGCCGATCTCGTTCGCCACGAAGTGCGGCGGCGACCACATGTCGTGCCCCTGGTGGTATATCCAGGTGTGCAGGACCAGGCCCACCCGGTCGGGGCTCCAGCCGGCCCTGGCCATCGCCTCGTGAGCGGCCTCCACCGCCAGTTCGGGCGCGGACAGCCGGGTGGCGACCGGCAGTCGGGTGACTCCGATCTTGTCCGCGTCGATCTGGTCCAGCTTGCCGGCCGCGACGGCGTCCTCGGCGGTCTCGTGGTCCGGCGGGAACCACGAGGTCGCGGTCTTGATCCGCAGGTCATCTCGGAATTTCATCAGGTTCCTTCGTGAGCTCGGGATTCGTGGGGAGTGCGGTTCTCCGTCACTGGCGCCCTGAGTTACCAGTGGCTTCCCGCCCAGAGTTACATACCTTCGCAGAGGTATGTAACTCTGACGAGTGCGGTTCTGTGAGCGGCCGTGCAAGTGTGGGACATCCGCACTTGCACGGCGGGAGCCATTCCTGGCCGACAACAAATACCTTATCGAAGGTATGTTCCTTGGGGCCATAGCCGTCGGCGCCGCAAGGAGAAGCAAAGGAGAAAGCCGCACGACCGAGCCATCGGGTCGTGCGGCAGTTGGCACCGGCGCCTGCTGATCATCCGTCAGGCTGCTCGGTTGTGTGATGCCCCAGGGCTTCGTGACGCGGCGTCAGCCCACCTGGGAGGCGGCCTCGACGGTGTCCTCGGCCGGCACGGTGGCGGCTGCGGGCGTCGGCAGGGGCTGCTTCTTGAGCCCGAGTCCGATGAAGGCGCCGCCGAGCGTCGCCGCGGCGGCGACCCAGCCGGCCGTCTTCAGGCCGCTGAGCAGCGCGGCGGTGTCCGGGTTGTGTCCTGCGCTGGAGTTGGCCACCGCGACCAGCACGGCGAGGCCGATGGCGCCGCCGATCTGACGGCAGGTGGAGGCGAGGGCCGAGGCGACACCCTGCTGGGCCGGCTCGACGCCCGAGGAGGCGATGGCGACATACAGGGAGGGGAAGGCGAAACCGCCGCCGGCGCCCCAGATCACGACCCCCGGCAGCAGCGCCCAGTAGGAGCCGTGCACGGACATGCCGGCGATGATCGCGCCCAGCCCGACGGCGGTGCCGAGCGAGCCGTAGAAGAGCGTGGTGCGCACGCCGATCCGGCCCAGCACCCGGGCGTTGAGCTTCATCGCCACCGCCATGCAGGCCACGGTCGGCGGCAGGAAGGCCAGCCCCGCGGCGAGCGCGCCGTAGCCCAGCACCGTCTGCAGGTAGGTGGTGAGCAGGTAGTACGTGGCGCCCGAGGAGGCCTGGAAGACGATCAGCGCCAGCACGGCGACGATGAGGCCGCGCAGGCCGAACAGCCGCAGCGGTACCAGCGGGTCGGCGGAGCGCTTCTCGACCAGCACGAAGAAGGCCAGGAACAGCACGCCGAGGGCCATCGCGCCGGCGCCCTGGGTCGATCCCCAGCCCTTGTCAGGACCGCTGACCAGGCCGAACACCAGCAGGGTCGAACCGATGGTGGCGACCACGGCGCCGAGGGCGTCAAAGCTCCGGCCGTTGCCCAGCGGACGGTCGGCGGGCAGGATCCGGGTGGCGGCGAAGGCGACGGCCAGCGCGAGCGGGACGTTCACAAAGAAGACCCAGTTCCAGCCGAAGGCGCTGGTCAGCACCCCGCCGAGGAGGGAACCCGCGGCCAGACCCGCGCTGCCCATGGCGCCCCACACGGAGGTGGCCCGGTTGCGCTCAGGGCCCGGGGCGAAGGTGGTGAAGACGAGCATCAGCGTCGCCGGCGTCAGCAGCGCACCGCCCACGCCCTGGGCCGCGCGAGCGGCCACCAGCAGCACGGCGCTCTGCGCGAGTCCGCCGGCCAGCGAGGAGAGCGCGTAGATCACCAGGCCGGTGACCAGCATCCGGCGCGGGCCGATCCGGTCGACCGCGCGGCCTCCGAACAGCAGCAGTCCGCCGAGCGCGACCGCGTAGGCGCTGACGACCCACTGCAGCGACTGCGGGGTGAAGCCGAGCTGGCGCCCGATGTCGGGCAGCGCCACATAGACGATGTTGTAGTCGATCGTGACGATGAACTGGGTGAACGCCAGCAGGGCGAGGGTGTACCCGGCCCACCGCGGCGATCGGGTGTCTGACGTGGTCATGTTTCTTCCTTCGATGCTGGGCGGGGGCGCGCCCGGGCGGACTCCAGAAGACAAGAATAATCCCTTCGCAAAGGTATGTAAATCCCGAATCGTGCGGGCCCGGACGGTCATCCGCGCCTCCCACGACGACGCCCCCACCGGACCGTTGGGTCCGATGGGGGCGTCGATCACTTCGTCGTGGTCAGGGGCGGCGGCTCCTGACCAGGGCGAGGGAGTCCAGCGCCAGGTTCGCTGCCGCGAGCACGCAGCCGATGGCGGCCAGGACATGGGACGTGGCTGCCAGCACGATGACGAGGAC
Source organism: Streptacidiphilus alkalitolerans (assembly GCF_042511045.1). Taxonomy (NCBI): domain Bacteria; kingdom Bacillati; phylum Actinomycetota; class Actinomycetes; order Kitasatosporales; family Streptomycetaceae; genus Streptacidiphilus; species Streptacidiphilus alkalitolerans. Next base: position 296,762 of record NZ_JBHEZX010000002.1, on the reverse strand, counting down.
CAGCAGGATCACGGCGTCGAGGACAACGGTGAAGCCGTTGACCCGGCGCCAGGACGTCCAGCGGGAAAGCAGGGAGGCGGTACTGCCGGGCATGGTCTCTCCCAAGGTCGTGACAGCGGGACTACTTGCAGTAACCGCCGCTGTACTCACCGGGGATGAGCCCGGGGTACCCGATCGGCCACTTGAGCTTGATGCAGTGGTGCCGCGAGCTGGCGCCGCTGGCCTTCCACGCGATCACGGCCGCGTTGAGCGCGATCCACTTCAGGATGACACCGCCGAGGCCGGTGACGGCGAAGAGGGTGGCGGCCGAGTTGAAGATCGCGATGACGCCGGCCGCCCGGACGATCTTACTGGTCTCCTTCTTGTTCAGGTACAACGTCCCGCTGAACCATCCGAAGGTCCACTTGAACATTCCGGTGAGGTCGTAGCCCATGACCGGGTCGGCCGGGTAGGTGTAGGCGTTCTCGTTCCCGCCCAGGACCGGGTCGATCTGCAGGAAGCGTCCGGTGGCGGGGTTGTAGAGGCGGGCGCCCATCAGGGTGAGACCGCTGGGGGTCCCGCTCGCCCGCTGCTTGGCGCCGATCCAGCCGTAGGTGGTGGCCGAGGTGGCGTTGATGAGGTTGCCGTACTCGTCGGCGGCCTGGACGACGGGCGCCTGGGCGCTGTCCAGGGGGAGTTGGACGGTGACGTCGCCGTGCAGGTTGGTCAGCTGCAGGGAGGTGCTGTCGGTGGCGGCGGTGACGGCCGCCAGGTCGCCGTCGATGCCCTGGACGTACCGGTGGATGCCGCCGGTGTTGCTGTCCACGGCCCAGTCGGGGCTGTCGGAGTCGCTGGTGTAGTGGTTGGTGGTGGTGTCGGTGAGGGTCCAGGTTCCGTTGGCGTAGGCCGTGGTCTGGGTGTTCCCGACCCGGCCGGCCGGGTCCAGGTTCCAGGTCTGGCTGTTGTTGCCGTTGGTGTCCTGGTAGCCGGTGTCGTTGGTGTAGTAGCCCATGCGGGTGCCGTCGGCCTGGTTGGTGGTGCGGCCGAAGGCGTCGTAGCTGACGGCGGAGCCGTTCACCGTCTGCAGCCGGTCCGCCGTGTCGTAGGTGTAGGCGGTGGTGGCCGGGGTTCCGGCCGAGCCGTCGGAGTTGTCGGTGCTGGTGGTCAGCCCGGTGCGGTTGGTGTTGGCGTCGAAGCTGTAACCGCGGTGGGTGGTGGTGCCGGCCTCGGTGTCGGCGACCTGGACCAGTCGGCCCGCGGCGTCGTAGCCGTAGGCCTGGTGGCTGCCGACACCGGCGTCGGCGGTGTGGTCGACCTCCTGGCCGGCGACGCTGAAGCTGCCGTAGTCGGCGGTGACCTCGGTGCCGTCGCTGTCCCGGGTGTAGATCCGTCCGGTGGCCTGGCCGACCTGGTCCCGAATGATCGTCAGGGTGATGCCGCCGGGCAGGTGTTCGGCGTACATGTTGCCGTCGGAGTCGTAGTCCGCGGAGGTGGTCCCGGCGACCGAGTCCGTCAGCGTGGCGACCTGGCCCGCCGTGTTGTAGGTGTAGTGGGTGGTGGACGGGGCGCCGTCGGTGACGGTGACCGGCCGGTTGAGGATGTCGTAGCTGGTGTTGGCGCCGCCGCCGGCCCCGTCGGTGTACTGGGTCTGCCGGCCCAGGGCGTCGTAGGTGTAGGTGATGGTCAGGCTGTTCGCGGTGACCGTCGCCTTCTTGCCGGTGGTGGAGTCGTAGCCGATGGTGGTGTCAGGGACGGCGGTGCCGACCCCGCCGGTGACCGAGGTCTTCAGCAGGCGTCCGGAGTCGCCGTAGGTGTTGGTGGTGGTGCGGGTGACGCCGTTGGCGGTGTCGGTGACAGTGGCCACGTTGCCGTAGCGGTCGTAGGTGGTGGTCCTGGTGGGCAGTTGGGCCGGGTTGCTGCCGCCGCCGGTGACCGCGGCCGCCGGTCCGGTGGAGCAGACCAGGTCGGCCCACTCCGGGCGGCCGTGGCAGGCGCCGGTGCCGGTCGCCGACCAGTAGCTGGTGACCGTGGTGCCCGCGTCACTGCCGGTGGACTTGGGCAGCGAGGTGGAGACCACCCGGCCCTGGGCGTCGTAGCCGGTGGTGCTGGTCAGCTTCAGCCCGCTGGGGTCGATCGTCCCGGAGGTGGCCAGGCCCTTCACCCAGTCGAAGCCGGCGGTGTTGGTGGTGGTGTCGCCGTCCGGCGCTCCGGCGACGACCGCGCCGGTCTGCGCGGTGGTGATCTGGTTGCTGGTGGTGGCGGTTCCGTCGTTGGGACGGCCCTGGTCGTAGGTGTTCAGGGTGTGCTGGCGCGAGGGCACCTGGGTGCCCGCGGTCAGCGTGCCGCCGGAGGTGGCGGTGTCGTGGGTCAGGGTGACCAGGTGGATCGGCTCGTACTGCTGGACCAGGCGCTGGCCGACCACGGCCGGGTCGGTGTTCTTGTCGGTGCCGGTGTCGGCGACCACGCTGGTGGTGTTGTACAGCGAGGTGGTGGACAGGAGTTGGGCGCGCTGGACGGTGGTGTCCTGGTCGATGTCCAGCGACTGCTGCTCGGCGGTCTGCCAGGCGGCGGTCCCCAGGGCCAGTTCCCGGTTGGAGGCGCCGAGTTGGAAGACGGTGTTGCCGTACTGGTCGTACTGGGTGGTGGTGATGTGCCCGCCGGGCGTGGCGGTGTTGACCTCGCGGCCCGAGGCGTCGGTGTAGGTGATGGTGGCGCGGTTGTAGCCGCCGGCGCCGAGGGTGGACCCGTCGTTGGAGGCGGGCACCTGGTCGGCCGGGAAGACCGCGGTGGCGTCGGTGGGTGCGTCGCTCTGGGCCCAGGCGGCGGTGTCGGCGCCGCCCATGGCGTTGGGCGCGCCGCTGCCGGACAGCGGCACGTTGTAGACCACGGTGGTGGTCGCGGTGCCGCCGTCGGTCTGGGTGTTGCTGCCCTGGGTCAGGGTGGGACGGGAGGCGGAGAGCAGCATGCCGTCGCCGGCGATGGAGGAGGTGCCGACCTTGCCGTAGGCGAAGGTCCACGGCAGCTGGCCGGGATCGGCCTGGGTGGCGACGCGGCCTGCCGCGTCGTAGCTGTAGCTGGTCTTCAGCGCCGGGCTGATCCTCGGGTCGTAGACCTCGCGGAGGCGGCCCTGGTCGTCGTAGTTGTAGTGCGCCAGCACCTTGACCGTGCCGGTGGAGTCACCGGGCGCGGTGGACCACAGCTTGACCTCCTTCACCTGGCCGGCGAAGTCCGCGAAGACCGAGGACGTGCCGGTGGTGGCCGTCGCGTACAGGTACTCCAGCACCCGGCAGCCGGCCGCGGGGGTCCCGGCGGCGGTGGTGGTCTGGCAGGTCGCCGCGTCCGTCGCGCTGGTCGGGGCGATCACGTACTTGGGGCGGGCCAGGGTGACGCCGTTCACGGTGACCGTCTGGTAGGTGACGGTGGTGGTGGAGTTGTCACTGGACAGGAAGGTCGCGGAGACCTGCCAGGTGGCCAGGCTGCTGTCGGGCTTGGTGAAGGTGGTGGTGACGCCGTCGGTGTTCTTGACGGCGAAGGACCCGGTCAGTGAGCCGGTCAGGGCCAGGTCCTCGGCGCCCGGTTCGGGCTTCCAGCCGCCGCCGGCCGCGGCGGTGAACCCGGTGGGGTTGCCGTTGGTGTCCACCAGGGAGACCGAGGTGGCGGAGGTCTGCTTGAGGTAGGACCAGTTGGACCCGGTCGCCTCGGCGGTGGTGCCCGCGCTCCACTGCGGACCGAAGACGGCCGCCTGCCCGCTCTGCGCGGACCCGCCGGACGGACGCCGCGAGGACACCGACCGGGTGACCGACATGCCGAAGGCGGAGGCGTCGGTGGCGGTCAGCGAGGCGTCCCCGGTCAGCGAGTTGACGCTGGCCGGGCCCACGGAGAGGCTGGGCGCGGTGCCGGCGTTGCGGTCCACGGTGACGGTGTTGGCCGGGGAGCCGGCCGTGGTGGTGCCGTCGGTGAACAGCGCCCGCACATCGACCGGGCCGTCGGCCAGGCTGTCGGAGATGTTCCAGGTCAGCGCGGCGGGCGTACCGCCGGTGGCCGCGACGGGCCAGGCGGCGGGGGTGGAACCGTCCGCGTTCTTGGTGACGTTGGCGAGGGGCACGTTGTGCCAGGTGTCGGTGGCGCCGATGCGGTACTGGTAGGTCACTCCGGTGTAGGAGGCCTGGCCCTGGGCCATCAGCCCGACCCGGCGCGCGGGGCGCTCACCGGTGCCGGGCGCGGTCAGCGCGGCACCCGAGCCCGCGTAGAAGATGTAGTAGGTGCCGGTGGCCATGTTCCCGGCCGCGTCGTGGGTCTTGGCGATCAGGGTGTGCTTGCCCGCGGTGAAGGTCAGCGCCTTGGTGAACGCCGCACCGGTGGTCGCGGTGTAGTTCCACGCCCCGTTGTCGAGCTGCCAGGCGACCTGGCTGGTGTCGGAACTCGGCGGCGTCATGGTGAAGTTGCCGGTGAAGTTCCCGCTCGCGTCCGGGGTGCCGGACCACGAGTTCCCCGGGAAGTCCGTGGACGTCACGGTGGTGTTGGCCGGGGCGGCGGTGTCGACGGTGAAGTTCATCGCCCCGCTCCAGGCGGAGTACTGGTGGCCGTCGTAGGAGCGCACGCTCCAGGAGTAGGCGCCGTCGGGCAGCGCGGTGGTGGGCTTCCAGGTGGCCGCCGCGCCGGGGGTGACGAACGCGGAGGTCCCGGTGGCCTTGACCGTGGAGCCGGACAGGATCTGGTAGTTCAGCTGCACGGTGTCGCTGTCGGCGTCCGTGGCGGTCGCGGACAGGGTCGGGGTACCGGTGGTGGTGTTCCAGGGGTAGCCGGTGCCCGAGGGGGTCAGCGTCCCGTTGGCCGGGGTGGCCGGGGAGTGGTCGTAGGTGATGGAGAACGTCGGGTTGGCCGAGAAGCGGACCAGGTCCACGTCGTTGGTCTCGGTGGCGTTGAACAGCCCCATGGTCCAGCCGGCGTTGTGGATGTCGGCGATCTTCTGCATCCCGGAGGTGACGTTGAACGCCACCGCCTGGTTGGGGCTGCTGCTGGTGGTGGTGAACGTCGCCGACGCGTTGGGGCTCGGGTAGTTCGGGTTGGCGGAGGACTCCTTGGCCGGCTGGTTGTTCCAGTTGGTCGCCGAGGTGATCGAGGCCATGGAGAACGCGTTCACGGTGGTGGAGTTGGAGCCCGAGGCCGCCGCGTAGGTGACCTTGGTGTTGAAGGTCGCCCCGAGGATCGTGGACCCGTAGATCGCGGTCGGGATGCTCATCGAGTAGAAGGTGCGCTCGATCCCGGTCGGGGAGGAGAAGCCCTGGTAGCCCACGGCCAGCCCGGTGCCGGGGGCCGCGTCGTAGTTCGAGGTGCTCGGGTACGCCTGCTGCACCTGGTCGTAGTGCAGGGTCGCCCCGGAGGCGGGGTGCGGCACGTACGCCGGGTCGACGTAGACCGGGTACACCGTGGTCTTCGCGGTCAGGAAGGCGTGGTCCGCGGCGAGGTGCAGCTGGTGGTTCTTCAGCGTGGCCTTGACCCGGGCCTGGTGGGCCCGGCTGCCCGGCGTGTGCGCGGTGGAGCGGCTGCCCGCCGCGGCCGTCCGCGCGACCGCGACCTTGCTCCGGGCCGCCGCGTTGGCACCGCCGACGATGTCCGCCGCGGGGGCGGCGGCGGGGGCGGCAGCGGTGGTGGAGGAGTCCCACATCACCGGGGCCGGCGAGGTCAGCAGCGCCTTGCCGTGCGCGTCGGCGACCGTCAGGTTGCCGCCCGCGTCGGTGGCCGCGGTGGTGCCGGCGCCGGTGTTCACCGCCTGCACCAGGTCGGCCAGCGCCGGATCCGCCGCCGCCGCACTGTTCTTGACGATCAGGGTTTCCTCGACGCCACCGGACACGGTCGCGGTGACCTGGAGGTCGACCCCCGAGGCCAGGACGTTCGGATAGGTCAGCACGGCGCCCGAGACCGTCGGCCTGGGAAGCGCGGTGGGCCAGGTCAGCGAGACCTGCTTGCCGTCGACCGTCATCGTGGCCAGCGGGCCGCTGCCGCCGGCGGACAGCGACAGCGGGGACTCGGAGGCCGCAGGTCCGAAGGTCCCGTTCGCCGACGCGGTCAGGGTCGCGTCCAGCGACGTCCACGCTCCGGCCCGCTTGACCCACTTGGGCTCGGCGAACGCCGTGTACGTCAGCGATCCGTTGGGGTTGGCGAAGGTCTGCGAGGCGTCAGTACGCGCGTCCATGACCTCGATCGCGCGGTTCTGCAGGCGTGCCATCAGCAGCGCCGATGCCGTGTTCCCCGCCTGGGCCGCGCCCGGTCCCGCCGGGACCGGCGGCGCGGCCGAGGCGGTGCCCGGCGTCACGACCGCCAGGGCGGTCGATATGAGGGCCGCACTCACCAGCGCGGCCGCGCAGCGCCGCCGGGAGGTGTTCACCTGCCCCATGAGTTTTCCTGAAGACATGAAAGCTCTGCCTCATCCCCGATTGGTCACCGAGTGTGACTGATTTCTGCGGCCGGCACTGGCCGGCGAGAGGATCATGACACTGCGACAGAATCAGCCCAGCTCAGACCTGAGGAAGATTTGAGGAACGCCCGGACGGGCCGAAGCGGCCCGGAGAAGGTGGTTACACGGCGTGATGAAAAGGGGGAGCAATGTCCGTTTCCAGGGCACCGTGATCAAAGGAAATGATGAAGCGTCAGGTAAGAATCGCCTTGCCCGGGAGGGCGGCCGTGATCAATCCGATATGGAATATCGACGGTTATGTGGACAAGACGTGGCAGTCCTGTGGGCACCGCTTCCAGCTCAACAGCGGTGCCCACACGGGTCCATGACGCAGTCGCGGATACGCCGGCTACCTGATGTGGACGTAGGTGGCGGGGCCGGTGCTGTCGAGGAAGCCGGAGCTGGGGGTGTCCCAGACGACCTGCCAGGTGCCCGCCGCTGTGTCCTTCGCGGTCAGCGTGAAGGCACCAGTGCTGCTGGTGGTGGCGGTCTTCTTCACGGACCAGGTCCGGCCCTGGTAGGGGCGGAACTCCAGCAGGACGTGGGTGTTCCTGGCGGGCAGCCAGGAGCCGGCGGCGGTCTGGTACTGGACGTGGCCGGTGAAGGCGACCACGACGTTCCTGGTGACGGTGGTGTGGTTGGGCTTGCCGCCGGTGATCCGGGTGCGGTCGCGGTCGACGTGCACCGGCCTGCTGGTGGCGGCCAGGTAGGCCGCGGTGTCCGGGACGTAGTGGAGCCGGTACCAGGCGTGCGGATTGGCGCCCGCGAGCGCGAGCGTCTGGGAGCCGGACTGGGGCAGTTCCTTCACCCGGCCCCAGCGGCTGGTGCCGTCGGCCGAGGACTCCAGGTACAGGTGCCCGGACGTCGGGATGCCGTCGGTGCTGCCCTCGGTCGCGGTGAAGTGCAGCGTCCCGTGGGCGTCGATGCTCACCTGGCTCAGGCCGGCACTCACCTGCTGGATGATCGAGGCGAAGGTGAAGGGGATGTCGGAGCTGCGCAGGTAGGGGTCCAGGGTACTGCCGGTTTCGATCCACCAGAGCGAGTTGATGGCCGGCCAGGTGAATCCGAAGGCCCCCGTGGCGGAGGTGACCGTGGAGGGGTTCGGGCTGTTGCTGCTGGAGGTCCGCATCGGGGCGCCCGGTACCGGCTTCCAGGTGGGTCCGGCGGGGTCGGTGGCGTCCAGGTACTGCAGGGTGCCGGTCACGATGGCGGGTCTGCCCGCGACGACCGAGGCAGGGCCGGGGTCCATGACGATCCGGGTGTCCTCGCGCTGGGTGTAGACCTGCACCGCCGAGGGGTCGGCCTCTGGTGCCCCGGCAAACAAGGTGTAGGTCTTGGGCGAGACGGCCAACGGTATCGGCGCGGTGATCGAGAACCGCCCGTCCTGGTCCGCGGTGGTCGTGGGGTTCTGCGGCGTTGAGAACAACACGCTTGTCACAAAGGGGGCGTCGCTGTAGCCCGAGGCCGGGTCGTAGGTGGTGAGCCGACCGGTGACGGTGACCGTCTCATGGCCGTAGGTCAGCGGGGACGACGCCGAGGAGGTGGAGGCCACGTCCTGGAACACCGGCAGTTCGCGGAAGGGGTACAGCCGGGTTGGGGTGTCCAGCGGGACGTCCCCGTCCAGGGCGGTCACGTGCTCCACGTAGGCGCCGTACCCGTAGGGCAGCTGCAGCACCCCGGACAGCCAGGCACCCGGCGACTGCTCGGTCAGCGGCACGGTGACGCTCTCGGTGGTGCCGCGCAGGGTGTACGTGGCCGTGACGCTGGTGGCGCCGACAGCGGTCACGCTCAGCACCGTGCCCTGGACGGTCTTGACCCGCGCCACCGAGACGGGCGAGGTCGCGGGGGCCGACGAGTCGGCCAGAGCCACCGGGGCGACGGGCAGCGCCAGCGCGGTCGCGGCAAGCGCGGTGGCCGTGGCGAGGACGAGCGTGCGGAGCTTCAAAGCGGCCTCCGGGCCAGTGGACCGGGGTTCACCCGGAGGGAGTACGACGTGTACGCCCTGCGGATCATAGACGCCGCCCGACGTCGCCCCCTATCCGCCCCCGGCCGCAGGTCACCGGCCCCCTCGCTCAGCGCAGCAGGGCCTCGATCAGGTCGGTGCCGAGTCGGGCGTTCGCGGCCAGGTCGAGTTCGTAGCTGACGTAGCGTCCGCGGCGGCTGGAGGTGAGGATGCCCGCGTTCTTGAGGACGGCGAGGTGGCGGGACACTTCGGGCGGTGTGAGCAGCCAGGCGTCGGCGAGTTGGGCGGTGGTCTGCGGCCCGCGGGCGATGCTGCGCAGCAGGCGCAGCCGGACGGGGTGGTCGAGGGCGTGCAGCCGGTCCTGGACGGCCGCGACGGAGACGGAGGGCTCGCTCGGGGTGGCCAGCGCCGGGTAGCTGATCACCGGCCGCAGGCCGGGCGCGTGGACGACGAGCAGGTGCGGGTGGGAGAACGCGCTGGGCATGAACGTCAGCCCGGTTCCGAGGGCGCTGGCGGTGCGGTCCTGCAGCTTGTCGACCACGATGTGCCCGCCGGACGCGGAGAGCGTGACCGCGGGGGAGACCGCGGCGAGGGTGCGTTCCAGCCCGTGCCTGGCGAGCAGGTCGCGCTTGTGGCGCGCGTCGCCGGCGAGCCGCCCGGCCACCCTGCGCCAGGCGGCGTTGAAGAAGCCCGTCGCGCAGTCCTCCAGCAGGCGCCGCAGCCAACTCCGGGCGGTCGGCGGATCGGTCAGGAGGTAGTCGACGAAGTCGAGCTGCCTGCCCCCGCGCGCGGCGGCCCGTTCGCGGGCCACCTGGCGGGCGGTGTCGTCGGTCATCGGCGACCCGAGGTCGTCGCGCAGCGGCACCACGCCGCAGCTGCTGGTCATCAGCGCGGTGCGGACCCAGGTCTCGTCGTCGAGTTCGTCGAGCACGTCGAGCTCCTCGACCAGCGTCTGCCTCGGGTGGGCGGGCAGCAGCATGTCGGAACGGGAGGTCCGCCACAGGTAGTCTGCGGTGATGATGCGGTCCATCAGATCCGGGTCGATCTGCGCGCCGGCCGCGGTGATCCAGCCGGCCTGCTGGGCGTGGTGCGCCGGCTCCACCAGCAGGTGCAGGGCGGATCCCAGTTCGGCCAGTGGCGACGGCGCGAACAGGTAGCGGTCCTCGGTCATCCCGGAAACATCGATGCTGACGCTCATGCCGCCATTCTGGTGCCGGCCCCGCACTCCGGCCCGGTCGATTGACGACCACCGTCAATCGGCGCCGGGGTGGCGCGGTCCCGGGGCGATCGTGGCCGCATGCCCCCCACCACCGTCAGTACCGCCATAGCCTCGCCGCCGCCCACCAGACTCACCGCCCTCCGACTGCTGCGCGGCCTCGGCGGCGGACGCTACGCCGGCGCCGCCCTGGTCTCCGCCCTGGGCGGCGGGCTGATGCGACCCTTCCTGCTCCTGTACGCGGTCACGATCAGCGGCATCAGCGCCGGCCTGGCCGGCCTCGCCCTCTCGGTGGGCTTCCTGGTGGGCCTCGCGGTGGTGCCGCTGGCCGGCCGATGGGTCGACCGCGGAGCCCGCCGGGTCCTCATGGCCACCACACTGAGCCTGCGCGCGTCGGGGCTGCTCGCCCTGCTGCTCCTCCCCGGGCCGGACGGATTCGTCTGCTGCTGCGTGCTCCAGGGAATCGGCAACCAGGCCGGGCCGATCGGCCAGGCCGCGGTCGTCTCCGACCTGTCGGTCGGCTACGAGCGGGACGCCGTACTGGCCGCCCTGCGCTCCCTGGGCAACGCGGGACTGGGCGCGGGCGCCCTGCTGGCCACGGTCGCGGTCGGCTCCGGCGCGGTCGGGATGCGCTGGTTGGCGGTCGGCACCGCGGCCGGATACCTGATATCGGCGGCGTTGGTCTCGACCGTGCGGCTGGCCGGAGCCTCCACGGCGCGCCGCCCGGAGTCGCCCAGGGGCGCCGTCCGGGACGCCGACCGGCCGGTGCTGCGCCGCCTGACGCTGATGAACCTGGCGAACCTGCCCTTCGCCTTCTGCTTCGACGTCCTCGAGGTCGCCCTGCCGGTGGTGCTGGTCACCCGGATGCACGCGGCGCCCGCGTGGTCCTCCGGCATCTTCGTCGCCAACACGGTGATGGTCATCCTGGTCCAGCTCCCCGTGGTGCTGTGGATGTCGCGGCGGCCGAGGCGCCATGTCTTCGCCCTGTCCGGCTGGGTGCTGGCGGCCTCCTACCTCGGATTCCTGCTGGCCGGCACCGGGCACGGCAACACCGGCGCGAGCGCGATCGCGCTGGTCTCCGTGCTCTACAACCTGGGGGAGATCCTCTACACCGGCGTCGGCACCGCGCTGGTCATCGACGCCGCCCCGCCGCAGCTGCGCGGACGCGTCATCGCCCGCTGGCAGTTGTCGCTCGGCATCGGCCGCGCGCTCGCCCCGCTGACCATCACCGCCGCGCTCAGCGTGACGGCGGCTGCGCTCTGGCTCCCGCTCGCCGCGGCGACCGCCCTCGGCGCGAGCCTGATCGTCCTGCACGCCCCCACCGACACCGGGCATCCGCGCCGCCCCGGCCCCACCCGACGCGAGCGGCGGAACCGCGCGGCCCTCGAACGCGCCGAGACCGCCCGCACCCTGCGCAGGGACGGCTACCGGGGCCCCGACCAGGCCGTGATCCAGGCCCTCTACGGCCTGCGGCCCAACCCCCGATCCTGGGAGTAGTCCGTTCCAGGTGTTCGTCGGTCGGTGCTACCGAGTCAGCGTGAAGACGAGGGCGGAGACGCCTCCGAGGGCGGTGCCGGCGAGGACCTGGGCGAGGGTGTGGGCCTTGAGGACCAGGCGGGACCAGCCGATGGCGGCGGCGATCAGCAGGGCGGGGACGGCGATCGGACCGAAGGCCAGGATCAGGATCATGGCGGTGCCGCCGCCGACGGCGTTGTGGATGGAGATCTGCCACCAGACGGTCACGGCCAAGGCGGACACGAGGCCGACGAGCATCGCCACGACGAGTGCGGCGATGTCCTTCGGCGCGTGGAGCACACGGAGCAGAACGATGCCGGTGACCACGGAGGCCAGGCTCGCTGTCATCGGCACGACCCGCTGCTTGCGCACCCGGATGTGTTTGTCCGTCAGCCCGCCGCGCTTGACGCCGAACAGGACGATGCCCATCGGGACCACGCCGCAGAACAGCGCTGCGAACAGGCCCCAGCCGAGTCCGGCGAAGCCGTTGGTGCTGTGCCATCCGACGAGCAGGAGCACCACGACCACGAGGTTGGCCGGGGCGCAGGTATCGGTGAGCAGGCGCGCGGTCCTTTCCCTGGGGGTGGCCTCGGTGTAGCTCGGGGGTGCCGGAGGGCTGAAGGTGTTCATCGCGGGACACCATAGACACTGGATCGTGACGGCTCAGGGGCGGGGTCAGCCGACCAGGCCGTGCTCGTGGGCGAAGACCACGATCTGCACCCGGTCGCGCAGGTCGAGCTTGCGCAGGATGCCGCCGACATGGGTCTTCACCGTGGATTCGCCGGCGAACACCTGCTGGGCGATCTCGGCGTTGCTCAGGCCCCGGGCCACGGCGCGGAGGATCTCCCGTTCCTTGTCGGTGAGCGCCTCGTAGCCGGGCGGCACCGGTGTCCGCGGCCGGAACCGTCCCTCCAGCAGCACCCCCAGGTCCTGCGGTGCCAGCACGGCGTTGCCGGCGTGGACGGTCCGGACGGCGTCGATGAGCATGGCCGGGGTGGTGTCCTTGAGCAGGAACCCGCTGGCGCCGCAGCGGATCGCGGTGGCGGCCCGGTCGTCGAGGTTGAACGTGGTCAGCACCACCACCCGGACCGGGCGCGACCGCGCGGCGACCCGGGCCGGCGCGAAGATCTGCCGGGTCGCCTCCACCCCGTCCAGTTCCGGCATCCGCACGTCCATCAGCACCACGTCCGGGGCGAGTTCGTCGACCAGCCGGACGGCCTGGTGGCCGTCCCCGGCCTGCCCGACCACCCGCATCTCCGGCTGGGCGTCGACGATCACCGCGACGCCCGCGCGGAACAGCTCCTGGTCGTCGACCAGCAGCACCCGGATCGGTTCCTGGGTCATACCGTTCCCCCTGCTCGCAGCGGCATCCACGCGGTGGCGGTGAACACCGGGCCGGTGTCCGGCCCCTCGGCGCAGCGCACGTCCAGTCGGCCGCCGACGGCGTCCAGGCGGCGCCGCATGCCGTTGATGCCGGACCCGTGCCGCTTCCCGTCCACAGGTCCGCGGGCGCCGTCCGGGCCGGTGGGCCCGTCGGCGACCGTGTTGCGGACCTCCATCCGGAGGGTGTCCGCCCAGTGCCGCTCGACCAGCACCGGTTCGCCCCGGCGGCCGTGCTTGAGCGCGTTGGTCAGCATCTCCTGCAGCACCCGGAAGGCCACCGCCTCCAGCTCCGGCGGCAGCGGCCGGGGGCGGCCCTGGACGGTCGACCGCAGCGGACTGCCGGCCGTGCCGACGCTGTCGAGCAGGCTGTCCAGGCTGCCGGTCGGCGCGGCGGCCGGGTGCTGCCCGTCGTCCATGGTGCTGGCCAGCACCTCGCGCACCTCGCGGAGCGACTGGCGGGCCGAGGCCGCGATGTTCTCCATGGTCCGGCGCATGGCGGCGGTGTCGGTCTGCGGCAGGAACTGGGCCGACTCGGCCTGCACCAGGATCACCGCGAGCGAGTGCCCGACCACGTCGTGCACGTCCCGGGCCAGCCGGGCCTGACCGTCCCTCAGCTCCGCGATCTCCTGGGCCTGGGTGCGCTCGATCTCGGCCCGCAGCCGACGGGCCTCCGCCTGCGCCTGGTCGCGTTCGGCCTTGATCCGGACCCGCTGCAGCAGGCCGATCAGCCAGGGCACCGCGACCACGGCCAGCAGCGCCGCGCCGACCAGCGTCAGCGACGCCAGGTGCAGCGCGCCCAGCGGTCTGACCAGGTCGGCCAGCGGGCTGGTCAGGTCGATCCCGCGGCGCAGGATCAGCAGCATCGCCATCACCGCGCCGCAGGGCAGTGAGAGACCGCTCAGCCACAGCACCGTCCGGTCCCCGTGGCGCGCGGCGCCGTAGGCGACCAGGCCGAAGGACAGCTGCGCCATCAGGGCCGGCGGGCCGCCGGTGAACTGGAACAGCGCGGTCACCCAGGCGATGCCGAGCGCGGCGCCGGGCAGGATCCGGAACAGCGCGACCGATGCGGCCGTGAGCACCACAGCCAGCTCGACCCGGTGGATCGAGGTGGTGGACTCGACGACAAACCGGTTCGCCTCGCTGAAGCCGTACCCGGCGACGGCGAGGCCCAGCAGCAGGTCGGGACCGTACCTCCACAGCCGCACGGACACCGGTCGGCGCGGCGGGCGGCCGGCGCCCGCGGGCCCGTCGGCCGGTGCCGCACGGGTCGCGGCGCTGGGGTCGGGCCTGGTGATGGGAAGTCTCCTGTGAACGGGGGGTGCGGTTGCTCCTACCATCGAACCACGGTCGACGGTCAACGGCGGTCGGGGCCGCCGTCGAGCGCGCTGCGCAGCAGTTCGTCCAGTAGGGCCGGGTAGGACAGGCCCACGCTCTCGAACATCTTGGGCACCTGCGACTGGGCGGTCATCCCCGGCATCGTGTTGACCTCGTTGAGCACCGGCCCCTCCGCGGTCAGGAAGAAGTCGAAGCGGGCGACGGAGCGGCAGCCCAGCGCGGAGAAGAGGGCCAGCGCCGCCTCCCGCAGGGCCTTCTCCTCGGTCTCCGCGAGCGGGGCCGGTATCCGGAACACGGCGCTGCCGTCGTACTTCTGCTCGCTGTCGAAGAGCGCGGTGCCCTCCGCCGCCCCGGCCACCACGATCTCCAGCGGCGGTCCGACCAGCAGGCTGCCGTCGGCGCGCTCCAGGACGGCCAGGTCCACCTCGCGGCCGGTCACGAACTCCTCGACCAGGACCCGGTCGTCGTGGGCCAGGGCGTTCGCCAGCGCGCCGTCCAGGTCCTCGATCCGGTGGACCAGGCCGACGCCGTGGCTGGAACCGGCCGCGACCGGCTTCACCACGACCGGGAACCGGTCCGGACGCAGACCGGCCGCGGTCCCGGCGTCGACCAGGCGTCCCGGCGCGGTGCGGATGCCGAGGTCGGCCGCGACCAGCTTGGTGGCCCACTTGTCCATCGCCAGCGCCCCGCCGCGCACCCCGGCGCCGACGTAGGGCACCCCGGCCAGCTCGAACAGCGCGGCCAGCGAGCCGTCCTCGCCGAGCGGACCGTGCACGGCCGGGAAGGCCACGTCGCAGTCGGCGATGAGGGCGACGGCCGCGGCGAAGCTGCGGGCGCGGCTCGCCGCCAGCGGCTGCCCGTCGGCGCGGAGCCAGTAGCCGTCCCGGTCGATGGTCAGCGACTGCACCTCGAACACGGCGGGGTCGAGCGCCGCCCGGACCGAGGCGGCCGAGGCGAGCGAGACCTCGTGCTCGCTGTTCTGGCCGCCGCCGACAACGGCGACCCGGATGCCCCGGGGGAGTGCGGAGAGGTGGGTGTCGATCATGGCGGGGCCGTCCTTGTCTGCGTCTGCTGCGTGTTCGGTTCGGTGGGGATGCGAGCGGGTGAGGGCCTGCGTTCAGGACACGCAGGCGGCCAGGTCGGCGTGGGAGACGGTGCGGTGGATCCGGCGTCCGAGGCCGGTCACCAGCTCGTGCTCGATCGTCCCGGCCCAGCGGGCCCAGTCGGCGGTGGTCGGCTCGCCCCGGTCGCCGGGTCCGAAGACCACGGCCGTGGCGCCCGGCGCCGCCGGGCGGTCGCCGGTGCTGACGACGATCTGGTCCATCGACACCCGGCCGACCACCGGGCAGCGGCGGCCCTGCAGCAGCACCTCCGCCCGCCCGGTCGCGGCCCGCGGCAGGCCGTCGCCGTAGCCGAGCGGCAGCAGCGCCAGATGGGTCCGCCGGGACGTGGTGTACGCGTGGCCGTAGCCGACCCGGACCCCGGCCGGCACCTCGCGGACCGACACCACCGGCGCGGTCAGGGTGAGCGCGGGCCGCAGCCGGACGCTGCCGGAGGGGTCGATCCCGACCAGGCCCGCGCCGACCCGGCTGAGGTCGAAGTGCGTGCGCGGGTCGGTCAGCGTCGCCGAGGTGGCGGCCAGGTGGCGCAGCCGGGGCCGCAGCCCGGCGGCCCGGGCGGTGCGGACCGCGGCCCGGAACGCGGTCAGCGCCGCGTCGGTGCAGGGGTCGCCGGGGGTGTCGGCGCAGCCGAGGTGGCTCATCACGCCGACCACCTCGACCAGTCCGCGCCGCTCGGCCTGCGCGGCCGACAGGCACAGCTCGCCCCAGCGGGCCGGGTCGGCGCCGTCCCTGGCCATCCCTGTGTCGATGTGCAGGTGCAGCTGCGCCCGCCGTCCGGTCCGCGCGGCGGCGGCGATGACGGCGTCCAGGTGCTCCCGGCTCGGCACGGCGAGGTGCAGCCGGGCCCGCAGCGCCGCGGCGAAGTCGGCGTCCACCGGATTGAGCCAGCTCAGGACCGGGGCGGTGATGCCCGCGGCGCGCAGCTCAAGCCCCTCCTGCAGCGTGGTCACCCCCAGCGCGGTCGCCCCCTCGGCGAGGACGGTACGGGCGACGTCCGCGGCGCCGTGGCCGAAGCCGTCCGCCTTGACCACGGCCATCAGCGCGACGGCGCGGTCGGCCAGCAGCCGGGTGTTGGCGGCGACGGCGCCCAGGTCGATCCGCAGCCGCGGTCCGGCCGGTCCGGCGGCGCGTACGGATGCGGGTACGGGCGCGGGTACGGGTGCGGTCACGCGTCGGCTCCGGTGCGGATCGGTCCGTAGCAGGCCTGGTCGGCGCCGGTGCGGTAGGCCCAGTAGCGGTCGCCGAAGCTCCAGTGCCACCACTCGGTCGGGTAGTTCACCAGCCCGGCCCCGCCCAGGGCACGCTGCAGCAGCTCGCGGTTCCGGCGGGCCTCGGCGCTGATGCCGGGGGCGGCGAAATAGCAGGCGCCGTCGCTCTCCTCCGGCGTCGCGTCCAGGGCGCAGCCCAGCGGGAGCGGGTTGCCGTCGGCGTCGGCCAGGGTCAGGTCCACCGCGGCGCCCGCGACATGCGGGGCGACGGCGAGCGGAGCGACGTATCTGCTGGTCAGCCGGTCCAGCTCGGCGTCCGGGGCGGTGGGCCGGTCGCGGCGGAGCAGCGCGCGGTAGGAGCTGATGATGGCCTGCTGCTGCGACGCCCGGCGGAAGCCCTCGGACAGGTGCAGCGTGATCCCGTCCGGCAGCGCCTGCTGCGCCGCCGCGAGCCGGTCGGCGAGGCCGGCCCGGACCAGCCGGGCGGCGCCGGCGGCCGGGCCCGACATCCAGTCCAGGGCGACCAGCCGCTCGTGATTGTCCCGGACCGGGATCAGGGCCACCCGAGGATCCCCGATCAGGGTCGGCCCGGCGTCGGCGTCGGGGCCGGGGCGGGTGGTGACAGTGGTGCTCGCGCTGCTCATGTCCGGAGCCTAGGAAGCGGGGCCGACCCCGCGCCTCCGCCTGAGGTGCCGACCCCCGATACCTGAGGCGGAGACCCCTCAGGGTCATCCCCGTCGACGGTCCGTCATCGCTCAGGCCACAGGGGATGCACGAGGCCCCATTGACATGTACTCAGCTTCCGCGCTCTACTCGTGCCTCGTGCCGTTGGCAACGTTGTCAGACCCTCGGACGGGGCTGCCGCCGATGCCGATCGAGGACACCACCGGTCCCTGGCACAGCCATGTCCAAAGCACAAAACGCGGAGGCAACCGATGGCCACACGGCCGCGCCCGGACGGGCCCCGTATCAGCAGCGGCACCAGCCGCATCAGCAGCAGACTCCGTCGACGCCTGACCGTCGTGGCCCTGGCGGCCATCGCGGTCGTACCGTTCCAGACCCTCGCCGGCGCCGGCGCGCTGGCCGCGTCCGGCCCGCAGCTCGTCGCGGACCCGGCGGCGCTGGTCAACCCCCTGATCGGCACCTCGGGCGCGGTGGACACCTTCCCCGGCCCCGACATGCCCAACGGCATGATCCAGTGGGGCCCGGACACCACGCCGTCCCGCACCGAGGGCGGCGGCTACGAGTACAACAGCACCAAGATCTCCGGCTACAGCCTGACCCACGTCTCCGGCCCCGGCTGCCCCGTCGCGGGCGACATCCCGATCCTGCCGCTCACCGGCGCACTCACCGGCAACCTCTCCAACGCCACCTCCACCTTCAGCCACGCGAACGAGCAGACCGGGATCGGCTACTACGGCCTGACCGACGCCGCGGGCGTGAAGACCGAGCTGACCGACACCACCCGGGCGGGCCTGGGGAAGTTCACCTTCCCGGCCGGCGCGCAGGCCGACCTGCTGCTCAAGCTGAGCGGCGGCGCCACCCAGGTGGACGGCACCCGGGCCAAGGTGGTCAGTGACACCGAGGTCAGTGGCTCCGTCGACAGCGGCCACTTCTGCGGCGCGGACAACCGCTACACGCTGCACTTCGACATCAAGTTCAACCAGCCGTTCACCCAGAGCGGCACCTGGGTCGGCAGCACCATCAACCCCGACGCGAAGTCGCTCAGCCTCGGCCGGGCCCAGCAGACGCAGGCCGCGCCGCAGAGCACTCCGCTGAAGGAGAAGCACTTCACCGTCCCGGCCGTCCCGTCGCCGAAGATCCACCCGACCAGCGGCGCCAAGGCCGTGGGCGCCAAACCCTCGACCGACAAGAGCGGCAAGGCTGCCTCCTCCGCCCCGGTCACCGGCGCCAACGGCATGTACCTCACCTTCGACACCTCCGCGTCGACCACGGTGACCGCGGCCGTCGGCATCTCGTACACCAGCGACGCCAACGCCGCCTCCAACCTCTCCACCGAGGTCAAGGGGTGGGACTTCGACGCCATGCGGCAGGCCAACCACGACGCCTGGAACACCGTGCTGGGCAAGCTGCGGGTCGGCGGTGGCAGCAACGACCAGCAGGTGCAGTTCTACACCGCCCTCTACCACGCGCTGCTGCACCCCAATGTGTACTCCGACGACAACGGCCAGTACATGGGCATGGACAACCAGGTCCACAAGCTGAGCAAGGGTCAGAAGGCCCAGTACGCCAACTACTCGGGCTGGGACACCTACCGCTCCCAGACGCAGCTGATCGCCATGGTCGAGCCGAAGGTCACCGGTGACATCGTCACCTCGATGCTCAACGGCTACGACCAGACCGGCCTGCTGCCCAAGTGGGCGTCCAACAACGGCGAGAGCTATGTGATGGTCGGCGACCCGGGCGCCTCGATCATCGCCGACGCGTACGCGTTCGGGGTGCGCAACTTCGACACCGCGCACGCCCTGGACGCGATGGTGCACGAGGCCACCGCGCCGAACCAGGACCGCCCGGGCGAGGCGGTGCGCGACGCCAAGGGCTATCTGCCGCTGGACGAGTCGGACTACGGCTGCTGCAACTTCTACGGCGCGGTCTCCACCCAACTGGAGTACGACAGCGCGGACTACGCCCTGGCGTCCTTCGCCAAGGCGCTCGGCGACACCGCCGGCTACCAGAAGTTCGCCACCCGCGCCCAGGACTGGATGAACGTCTTCAACCCGCAGACCGGCTACATGCAGGGCAAGGACCTGGACGGCCGGTTCGCCGGCGGCTTCACCCCCGGCACCTCCAACGGCTTCGTCGAGGGCACCTCGGCCCAGTACACGCCCATGGTGCCGTTCGACCTGCGGCAGCTGATCACCGCCCGCGGCGGGGACGCGGCCTACTCGTCCTACCTGGACAGCCTGCTGGGCAATATCACCGACCCCGGTGGGACCAACGCCGACCTCAGCAATGAGCCGAGCCTGGAGATCCCCTGGGAGTACGACTACCTCGGGCAGCCCTGGAAGGCCCAGGCCGCCGTGCGCCAGGCGCAGCAGAAGCTCTACTTCAACGCGCCGGTCGGCTCGTTCGGCAACGACGACCTGGGGGCGATGAGCTCCTGGTACGTCTGGTCCTCGCTCGGGATGTACCCGGAGACGCCGGGCACCGACACCCTGGTGCTGGGCAGCCCGGCCTTCCCGGTGGTGAACGTGACCTTCGGCAACGGCAAGCAGGCCACCATCAACGCCCCGCAGGCCGCGCCGAACGCCCCCTACGTCCAGGCCCTGGACGTGAAGGGCAAGGAGTGGAACAACTCGTGGCTGACGTTCGGTCAGTTCGAGCAGGCCGGCACGCTCGACTACAGCCTCAACACCGTGCCGAACACCAGCTGGGCGGCGTCGGACGCCGCGGCGCCGCCGTCCGACAGCACCGGCGGGGGACGGCTGCTCGCGGCCACCGGGCCGAGCAGTGACGGGCTGATCGTCGCACCGGGCGGTTCGGCCGACGCGACACTGCGGCTGACCAACCTCGGCGCCCAGGCGGTCACCGCCGACTGGACCGCCACCGCCCCCGCGGGCGTCACCCTGGCCACCCTCTCGGGTTCGGTGACCGTGCCGGCGTCGGGCAGCACCGAGGTGAAGGTGCCGGTGACCGGCGGCAGCACCGAAGGCGCGTACCCGGTGACGTTCGCGGTCGCCGACCACACCAGCGGCGCCGCACTGGCGGCGGCCACGCTGCGGGTGTCGGTGGCCCAACCGGGCGAACTGTGGCCCTACGAGTCGAACGAGGGCGTCTACCCGGACGGCACCCACTTCTCCGGCGGCTTCGACGACGAAGGATGGGCCTACTCGCAGAACGCCCTGACCACGGCCGGAGTGGGCAGCGGCGCCAAGGTCAGCGCGGACGGCATCAGCTACACCTGGCCGACCACCGCCGCAGGCAAACCGGACAACCTGGAGGTCGGCGGCCAGACCATCCCGCAACCCGACGGCACCACCGGCGCGTACCTCGGCCTGCTCGGCGCCGCGACCGACGCACCCACCGACGGCACCGGCGTCCCCGGCCGGCTCACCGTCACCTACACCGACGGCAGCACCACGACGGCGACGGTGACGTTCTCGGACTGGACCCTCAACGGCGGCTCCCGCAAGCCGGTGGCGGGCGACACCACGGCCGTCACCACCGCCTACCGCAACACCGGCGCCGGTGCCAAGGACACCGTGCAGGCCTATGTCTTCTCGGTGAAGGTGCCGCTGGACGCGACGAAGACCGTGGCGTCGGTGACCCTGCCGGTGACCGGCGCGTCGGGAACGGTGCACCTGTTCGCCCTCGGCTTCGGCGGATAAACGGCACCGACGCAGGAGCACTGAGCCGGGCGCGTCCCCTCGGGGGGCGCGCCCGGCCCGCGTTCGGGACCATGCGGGGTCGCGGCATCATCTGAGCGTTCATGGTGGATTCTGAAAGATTTATTGACGCTCTCTGTGAGGTCCTGCTCTACTCCGTTGAGTTGAATCGTTCTTCCGCTTCGTGAACCTTCGACCCCTGCTGGAGCAGTAGATGCCCCGTCGTGTCCCCAGAACCCTCGCCGCCCTGGTCGCGGCCCTCGCCGCGGCCAGCACCGGGCTCAGCCTCCCGGCCACCGCACACGCCTCGGTCGCCCCCGCGCCGGCGGTCCTGCAGAGCACCGGCACCACCAAGGCCCCCACCACCCACACCGTGACCTACGACGGCTACTCGCTGATGATCGACGGCAAGCGGCTGTACGTCTGGTCCGGCGAGTTCCACTACAGCCGCCTGCCGAGCCCCGCCCTCTGGCTGGACGTGCTGCAGAAGATGAAGGCGGCGGGCTTCAACGCGGTCTCGATCTACTTCGACTGGGCCTACCACTCGCCGAAGAAGGGCGTCTACGACTTCACCGGCGTACGGGACGTGGACCACCTGCTCGACCTCGCCGCCCAGGCCGGGATCTATGTGATCGCCCGCCCCGGCCCGTACATCAACGCCGAGGTCGACAGCGGCGGCTTCCCGGCCTGGCTGGGCACCGAGCCCGGCAAGGACCGCAGCACCGACCCCACCTACCTGGCCGCCGCCGACGAGTGGCTCAGCCATATCGACCCGATCCTCGCCAGGCACCAACTCACCAATGGCACCGGCACGGTGATCGCCTATCAGGTGGAGAACGAGTTCTACGACGGCTCCACCGCCGGCCGCGCCTACATGACCCACCTGGAGGACAAGGCCCGCGCCGACGGCATCACCGTCCCGCTGACCGGCAACAACAACGGCACCTTCAACAGCGGGGCCGGAGCCCTGGACATCGACGGCGCCGACTCCTACCCCCAGGGCTTCAACTGCTCCAACCCGACGTCCTGGAACGGCGTCCCGGACATCTCCTACGACCATGTCGCCGGAAAGCCGCTGTACACGGCGGAGTTCCAGGGCGGCTCGTTCGACCCCTGGGGCGGCCCCGGCTACGCCAAGTGCGGGCAGCTGACCGGCGCCGATTTCGCCAGTGTCTTCTACAAGAACAACATCGCCGTCGGCGCCACCCTGCAGAGCTTCTACATGGCCTACGGCGGCACCTCCTGGGGCTGGCAGGCCGACCCGTCCCAGGTCTACACGTCCTACGACTACGGCGCCGCCATCTCCGAGGACCGCCAGCTCACCGCCAAGTACCAGCAGGACAAGCTGATCGGCTACTTCCTGCAGAGCGTCACCCCGATCACCAAGACCGACACCCTGGCCGCCGCCCCCACCGACAACAAGGCCATCGTCGACACCGCGCGGATCAACCCCGACGACGGCACCCAGTTCCATGTACTGCGGCACACCGACTCCACCTCCACCAGCACCGACTCCACCCATATCGCTATCGACCTGGGCGCGCACTCCGGCTACAGCTACGACGACGCCTCCGCCCAACTCGCTTACACCGGAGCCTGGTCGCACGTCGGCTCGGAGCAGAGCTACACCAGCGGCGAGTACCAGCGGACCGAGTCCTTCACCAACACCGCCGGCGACAGCGTCACCATTCCGTTCACCGGCACCGGGATCCGCTGGATCGCCTCCAAGGCCGCCAACCACGGCCTGGCCGACGTCTACCTGGACGGCGTCAAGGTCACCACCGTCGACGGCTACGCGGCCAGCACCGCCAACCAGCAGGTCCAGTACGCCGCTTCCGGTCTCAGCGACGGCACGCACACCCTCAAGATCGTCGCCACCGGCCAGAAGGACGCCGCGGCCAGCGGCACCTTCGTCTCGGTGGACGCCATCGACCTGCCCACCGCGGGCGCCCGGTCCTACCCGACCGTCCCGCAGCAGCCCGGCACCCAACTCACCTTCGCCGGGCGGGACTCCAAGACCATCGTGGCCAACTACAAGCTCGGCGCCAGCCAGTTGCAGTACTCCACCTCGGAGATCATGACCCAGGCGCAGATCGGCGGCCGCGACGTCGCCGTCCTCTACGGACGCCAGGGCCAGGACGGTGAGACCGTCCTCAACTACCCGAAGCAGCCCACGGTCCAGGTCCTCTCCGGCAGTGTGCAGAGCAGCTGGGACCCCAGCACCGGCGACTTGCGGCTGAACTACACCCACGGCGGCCTGGAGCGGGTGCTGATCACCGGCGGGGCCCGCCCGCTGCTCCTGCTGCTCGGCGACGACGCCACCGCCGAGAAGTTCTGGCAGGCGCAGACCGCCTCCGGGCCGGTCCTGGTCTACGGCAGCGACCTGCTGCGCACCGCCGTCTCGGACGCCAAGGGCGGGAACAAGGGTGATGGCAAGGGCCGGCTCGACCTGACCGGCGACAGCGCCACCGCCCAGCCGGTCGAGGTGTTCGCCGACCCGGCCACCACTGACAACATCACCTGGAACGGCAAGCGGCTGCAGACCAGGGCGACCAGCAGCGGCTCGGAGCTGAGTACCCTGCCCGGCGCCGCCGCGGTCACCCTGCCCGCGCTCACCGACTGGAAGCACACCCAGGAGTCCCCGGAGTCGCAGCCCGGATTCGACGACTCCACCTGGCAGGTGGCGAACAAGGCGACCTCCAACAGCACCACCACCCCGGTCACCCTGCCGGTGCTGTTCGCCGACGACTACGGCTTCCACCACGGCGACGTCTGGTACCGGGGACGCTTCAACGGCTCCACCGGCGCGACCGGGATCACCCTGTCCGCCATCACCGGCAAGGCGGGTGTCTACTCGGTCTGGCTCAACGGCACCTTCCTGGGCAGCAGCAGTCCCAACAACGGCGGCAGCGTCTCGCAGACCTTCACCTTCCCAGCCGGGACGCTGAAAGCCGGGGCCGACAACGAAGTCTCGGTGCTGGTGGAGAACATGGGCCACAACGAGGACTACAACGAGGCCGACAGCAACAAGGAGGCGCGCGGTCTGATCGGCGCCGTGGTCGCGGGTTCCCCGCTGACGACGCTCAGTTGGCGCATCCAGGGGTCGAGCGGCGGTGAGGACCTGGTCGACCCGGTGCGCGGCCCGATGAACACCGGCGGCCTCTACGGCGAGCGGGCCGGCTGGAGCCTGCCCGGGTTCAAGGACAGCTCCTGGTCCACCGCAACCCTGCCCACCAGCGACACCACCCCGGGCGTCTCCTGGTACCGGACCACGGCGAACCTCAACCTCCCCAAGGGCCAGGACACTTCGGTCGGACTCCAGATCACCGACGACGCCGCACGCCACTACCGGGCGCTGATCTACGTCAACGGCTGGCAGCTCGGCCGCTACGTCAACGACGTCGGCCCGCAGCACGTCTTCCCCATCCCCAACGGCATCCTCAAGGCGAACGGCGCCAACAGCATCGCCATCGCGGTCTGGAACACCGACGGCAGCACCGGCGGCCTGGGCGCGGTCTCCCTGGTGAACCTCGGCAGCACCGCCTCCTCGCTGCAGACCGCGGCGGTGGACAGCCCCCGCTACAACGCCGCCACCTACGCCCAGCCCAAGGCGCACCGGGCGGCGGTCACCCTGGACGCCCCCGACACCGCGGATGCGAGCACCGCCTACCCGGTCACCGCGACCTTCGCGGTCCCGGCCGGGGCGCCCGCGGCCACCGGGGTCCGGCTGGGACTGACCCTGCCCAGCGGCTGGACCGCCCAGCCGTCCGGTCCGGCCACCGCAGCGAAGGTGAAGGGCGGCAGCTCGCTCACCGGGAGCTGGACGGTCACCTCGCCGGACGGCACCCTGCCGACGTTCTCGCAGCTCACCGCGGTGGCCGACTACCACCAGCAGGGCGGCGGGACGCAGCAGTTGAGCGATGTGCGGAACGTGCGCGCGGTGCCGGTGCCCCCGACCGCCGACACGGCGGTCAGCGCACTGCCGTTCTTCACCTCGTCCAACGGCTGGGGTCCGGTGGAGCGCAACACCAGCAACGGCGAGCAGGCCGCGGGGGACGGCAAGCCGATCACCGTCGGCGGCAAGGTCTACGCCTCGGGCCTGGGCACCAACGCGGTCAGCGACGTCGGCCTCTACCTCGGCGGCCACTGCACCCGCTTCACCGCCACGGTCGGCGTCGACGCCGAGTCGGGCGGCGCCGGAACGGTCACCTTCAGCGTCCTCGCGGACGGCCGGAACCTGGTCACCACCCCGGTGCTCAAGGGCAACGGCGCGGCGGTGTCCATCGACGTCGACACCACCGGCGCCCAACTGCTGGACCTGGTGGTCGGCGACGGCGGCGACGGCAACGGCAACGACCACGCCGACTGGGCCGACGCCAAACTCGCCTGCAGCTGAGGCGCGCGACAGCGTCGAGGATCATCTGAACATCCGTCAGTGCGTGGGGCCCGGGACCTTGCCGTCCCGGGCCCCACGCTTGGCTGCGACAAGCCGTCCGCGCGCCGCCGCTGAGCCGTCCGGGTGCGGCGCGCGGACGGCTCAGCGGCGGTGCGGGGACGGTTGGATGCGGTCCAGTGCCAGCGGTGCGGGCGGCGGCAGCGGCTCGGTGCGGCCGGCCCTGAAGGACTGGAGGAGGTAGGCGGCCAGACGGGCGGACGCGGCCAGCGAGACCTCCTTCGACTCCCCGACGACGCCGCTGTTGGCCAGGAGCAGCAGAGTGAAGTCGGTGGGGTCGAAGTCGTCCCGCAGTTTCCCTGTGTCCTTGGCCCGCTGCACCAGTTGGGCGAAGTCGTGCTCGGCGCGGCTGCGCTTGTGCTGGTAGTCGATGGCGTCAGGGAACTGGGAGAGGAAGGCGGCCGTGAAGCCCCGGTCGACGGCCTGCATGGCGCACACCTTTTCGATCACACTGCAGAACCCGTGCCAGGGATCGGGGTCCTCCAGCGCATCGTCGAGGACGGAGACGCAGCGGGTGAGCTGGGTGGCGAAGGCTTCGCTGACGAGCGAGGCGCGGGTGGGGAAGTGGCGGTAGAGGGTGGCCGCGCCGACCCCCGCCCGGCGGGCGATCGCCGTGATGGGTACGTCGATTCCCTGGAGCGTGAATGCCTCGCGGGCGGCTTCGAGGATGCGGTCGCGATTGCGTCGGGCGTCGGCGCGCAGCCCATGGGCCGCGGCGGGCTGCGGGGGCCCGTCGACGGCGGCGGGTAGCGGCCGAGCGGGCTTCCGAGAGGTCTGAGCAGGCATGTCTCCCACTTTAGGGTAAGTGGAAGGTGTCGCCCATTTAGGGC
The DNA here is from genome assembly GCF_042511045.1 of Streptacidiphilus alkalitolerans. Lineage (NCBI taxonomy): Bacteria > Bacillati > Actinomycetota > Actinomycetes > Kitasatosporales > Streptomycetaceae > Streptacidiphilus > Streptacidiphilus alkalitolerans. Next base: position 270,956 of record NZ_JBHEZX010000002.1, on the reverse strand, counting down.
GTTAACGTGGATGAGTGAGCGGGAAGATCCCTTCGCGGCGTTCTCCGCAGCACAGGACGCGACCGCCACCGCTCAAAACCCGGACTCGGACGAGCACCCCCAGGGTGCCGCCGCGTCCGGACCCCCGCCCCCTCGTCCGGCGACCGGCCATGCACCGGCGCTGACGCCCCATGCCCTTTTTGTGTCCTTTTTGAGAGGTATCCATCTCCATGACCACGAGTCAACATCCCCAGCTGGCAGCCATCGCCGCGAGCAGTGGGAACGCGCCTGACGCTCGCCGGTTGCGGACGATCCTGATCGCCGTCTCGATCGCGCTGATGGCCGTGATTGCCTCGTCGGCCGGTCTGAGCGTCGCCCAGACCCACCTGGCCGTCTCGTTCGGCACCTCGCAGAGCACCGTCCTGTGGATCATCAATAGCTACACCCTTGCCCTGGCCGCCCTGCTGTTGCCGCTCGGCGCCGTCGGCGACCGTCTGGGCCGCAAGCCCATGCTGATCGCCGGGCTGGCCGTCTTCGGCGCCGCGAGCGTCGTGGCCGCGCTGGCCCCGACCGCCGAGGTGATGCTCGGCGCGCGGGTGGTCGCCGGCATCGGAGCAGCGATGATCATGCCCGTCACCCTCGCCGTCATCACCTCCTCCTTCCCGGAGGAGCAGCGGGGGAAGGCGATCGGGGTGTGGACCGGTGTCGCCGGGGGCGGCGGCGTCCTCGGCCTGTTCCTCTCGGCGTTCCTGGTCGACGCGGCCAACTGGCGCTGGCTGTTCGCGCTGCCGGTGGTCCTGGCCGTCGTGGCCCTGGCCATGACGCTGAAGTCGATTCCCAACTCCGTTGAGCGATCGGCCCATTCCTTCGACACCGTCGGCGCGCTGGTCTCCGTCGTCGCGGTGGTCGGCCTCATCTTCGTCCTGCAGGAGGGGCCGGAGCGCGGCTGGACCGCCCCGGTGACCCTGATCAGCCTCGCCGTGGGCCTCATCGCCGCAGTCGGCTTCGTGGCCTGGGAACTGCACCGCCGGGACGCGTCGCTGCTGGACGTGCGGCTGTTCCGGGAGCGCGGACTGGCCGGCGGTGCGATCACCCTGCTGGTGGCCTTCGGTGTGCAGGCGGGCATCACCGTGGTTCTCTTCCCGTTCTTCCAAGCGGTGCTGGGCTGGTCGGCGCTGCTGTCCTCGCTGGGCATCATGCCCATGGCCGCGATGGTTCCGGCCTCCAGCCTGGCTCCCAGGGTGGCCGCGCGGATCGGCGTCCGCTGGACCCTGGCCACCGGGGTCGCGCTGGTCGGTGCAGGTCTGGCCCTCATGGCCCTGTTCGTCTCCGTCGACGGCGGCTTCCTGTCCGTCCTGCCGGGCCTGCTCGCCCTGGGCTTCGGCATCGGCCTGGCGATGACGCCCTCCACGGAGGCCATCACCAGCTCCCTGCCGCGTGAGAAGCAGGGGGTCGCCTCCGCCCTCAACGACGTCACCCGCGAGTTCGGCACCGCACTCGGCGTCGCACTGCTGGGCGCGCTGCTGTCGGCCGGCTACCGCAACGCCATCGGCGGCAAGCTGCACGGCCTCCCGCAGGGCACGGCGGACACCGCACGGCAAGGCATCGCCAACGCCCTGGAAGCCGCGGGCAGCGCAGGCTCGAACGGGCAGGACCTGGTTGCCGCCGCCCGGCAGTCCTTCGTCGACGGATGGCATGAGGCCATGTGGGTGGGCGTCGCCCTGATGGGCGTCCTGTTCGCCTACATCGTCCTGCGCGGTCCGAGGAGCTCAGCCCCCGAGGCCCCGGCGGCCGAGGCAGAGCTCGCCGGGAGCATCGCCGGCCGATGATCAGGCGTCGACCCTGTAGAGGGCAACCGCTGGGCGCTATCGCGAGTCGTGCAGGGCCTGTCGTCGGGAGAGGGCCAGTTTGCGTCGTTGCCGGTCGATGCCGATGACGAGAGTGATGACTTCGTCGCCCACCTGGACGACGTCCTCGGGGGCTTCCACGGGTGTCGCGGCGAGTTCTTGAAGGTGGATCAACCCCTCAACGCCGTCGGCGACCCGGACGAGGGCGCCGAACGGGATCACCTTGGTGACGTATCCGTGCAGCGTCTGGCCGACGGCGGCCGTGGCGGCGAATACCTGGAACGGGTCCGGCTGTGTTGCCCGCAGGGACAGCCTGGCTTCTCCGTTCCAGGTGTCGAAGTAGAGGAACTCGCAGCTGACGTGCTGTCCGACCCGGACGATGTCGGTGGCCGATTCGAAGTGGTGCCATGCCAGTTCGGGGATCGTGATGAAGCCGACGCCGGGCAGGACCGGATGCTCGGGGCCGTCGTCCAAGTCGACGAATACGCCGAAGCGCTCGATCGCTGTGACGGTGCCGGAGAGGATCTCGCCGGAGCGCAGCGGTTTGAGGAACGCCCAGAGTTCCGGGTGCTCGGCGGCGGCCAGCGACAGTTGCACCTGGCCCTGGTCGAGGTCGATGGCGATGATCGCAGCGGTGATTCGCTGGCCGGCCCGTACGGCCGTGGCAGGGTACTGGCGCCACGTCAGGTCCAGCGGCCCGACCGTCCCCAGCGGTTGCGCCGGGTATCCGTCCAAGGTCACTGCGACCCCGCGGGACCGGGTGACCTCCGCTACGGTCCCGTGGCAGAGGTCACCGACGTGGAGCGTGGCCAGGAATTCCTGGGACGTCCTGTCCTGCGACGCGCTGCTCATGCCGCCCAGACTCTCACAGGGAGCTATCGCCTGGTGGCAGCCACCGCGGAAAGGCCGGGTGGAGCACGGCCGTTGCGATCGCCGCGGTGGGAGCCGCGCTGAGGAAGGCGTGGTGGGTGCTGTCCGAGGGGAGCGGGGACCGACCCTCAGTCGCCCACTCAATCTGGTAGCGCTTCCATGTGCACGCGAGAGGAAAGCGCCTGGCTCTCACCTGCGGACAATCTCGTGCTGACTGCCTTGACACTTCGTCATGTGCACTTAATCATCATAGGAATATGGATGCGCTTCCAGGTTCCGGCACGCCGCTGCGCTCGCAGCAGGTGTTGCCGCCACGTGATGCCTGGATGCGCAGACGACGCATCGCATGCAGCCGGCCGGAAGCGCTTCCGGTTGGCCCGTCAGACCACCCTTGACCGTCCGTCCGTCCGTCGGACGGTCGCGGTGCAGCCTGAACCACCCTTCGGCTCAAGCATCGGGAGGCCCTGTGATCCTCACCCGCCCCAAACCGACCCGGCTTCTGATAGCAGTACTGGCTGCGTGCCTGCTGCTCTCGCTGACGGCGATCCCCGCCCACGCCAGTTCCTGGGGCGCTGCCCAGACGGTCAACTCCTGGAACGTCATCAGCGGCAGGTGGACGGCCAACAACGAGCTGGAAACCTACTCCTCGGACTGCGTCTGGTACGAGGGCAGCACGCTGATCATCAAGACCTACAACGCCGGCGGCGGCGTGTACAAGTCCGGACGCGTGGAGTCCAAGGCGCTCTACGGCTACGGCACCTACCGCTTCACCGCGAACATGCCCAACGGCAAGGGCCTGCTGCCCGCGGTGTGGGGCGCCTACCTGAACCCATGGCTTCCCGAGATGGACGCTGCCGAGATCGTCGGCTCCAACCCGAACACCGTCTACCAGACCTTCCACGACCCGAGCAACGCCCAGACCCAGTGGTCGCTGAACAACTCCGGCGGCTGGACCAACACCTTCCACACCTACTCGTTCACCTGGTGGCCCGACCACATCGACTTCAGCGTGGACGGAGTCTTCACCGGCACCAAGTGGTACACCACCGCCCCTGGTGTCGGCATCCACTTCATCGTCGACACCGCGGTCGGCGGCAACTGGCCGGGTAACCCGGACTCATCCACCTGGGCCACCGCCGACGGAGCGCGATACCTGAAGGTCTCCGCCATCACCTACACCCCGTACTACCCGTGACGCGCCGGGGGCGCCCGAGCGGCGGGCGCCCCCGCGTGCAGGATCACCAGCAGGCCGCAGGCCGCAGGCAGCTCGCTGTCGTCAGGCCGATGCCGATGCCGATGCCGATGTCGGCGACGCCCCCTCCGCGGGGGCCGACTCCCGGACCGTGAGACGGGTCGGCAGGATCAGCGGGCTCGGGTCCTGGCCCTCGATCGCGGCTACGAGCATGCGGGCCATTTCCTGTCCCAGGGCCCGCACGGGCTGGTGAACGGTGGTGAGCGGAGGTGTCGAGTACCGGGCACTGGCCAGGTCGTTGAAGCCGACCACGGCGACATCCTCGGGGGTACGCCTGCCGTGCTGCCGCAGCACCCTCAGCGCCCCGATGGCCATGCTGTCCGACGCCGCGAAGACGGCGTCGAGATCCGGGTGGGCACTGAGCAGCCGCTCCATGGCCACGGTCCCGCCCTCCTCGGTGAAATCGCCTGCCTCGACGGTGAGGGTGGGCAGCCCGGCCAGGGTCAGGCCCTCGCTGTAGCCGAGTTGGCGGGCGACCGAGACGCGGGTGTCGGTCTGACCGGTGATCATCGCGATCCGCCGACGACCGCCGCGCACAAGGTGCTCGACAGCCAGTCGGGCACCGCCCCGGTTGTCGACGTCGACGTACCAACGCGGTTCCCCCTTGAGCGGGAGCCCGCCGAAGACGACCGGCAGGTCGGCTTCCTCGGCCAGGCGGCCGAGCGGATCGTCGCCGCGCAGTGCCATCAGCATGACCCCGTCGGCCCGCCGGGAGCGCAGGAGGCGCTGAAGCCGCTCCTTGCCGCGCACGGTGTTGGCCAGCAGCAGGATCAACTCGAAGTCGCTCTGCTCAAGTCCGGCGCTGACGCCCACGGTGACCTCGGCGAAGAACGGGTCGGCGAACAGCCCCGGCTCATCGCTCGACACCGCCAGCACCACCGCGCCCACCCTGCTCGTGGCCAGGGCGCGGGCTGAGGGGTTGGGGACGAAGCCGAGCTCCTTCACCGCCCGTGCGACGGCCTCCCGCTTGGCGCGGCTGACATTCGGGGTGTTGTTGATCGCGCGGGATGCCGCGGTCCGCGAGACACCAGCGCGTGCGGCCACCTCGTCCAGAGTCGGCGGACGCTTGGGCGATGGCTCCATGAAACTGCTGCTCCCTCGGGCTCTGCAGGCGGACAGCGCCATGATCCCACGTGCCCGGGGCCGCATATCCCCAGGTGCTGCATCAGGCCCGGACCACGATGGCGGACGAGGCCAACGGAAGCGCTTCCATCTTCCATAGGGCCCTCTGTCGCAGCCTACTTCAAGCCGGGCGGGGAAAAGTGCAGCTGTTGAATCCATTGACACGCTCGCACCTCTGGACCAATCATCCTTCACGCGGAGCAACTTGCATAGAACAGGAAGCGCTTCCAGTTCTTCCAGTTCACCCCGGCCACGCAGTGCGGCGGCCGAATACCCGTCCCCACCTTGACCGAAGGACTCCCGTGCGATCTCGCCTCTGCCGATCCCTCGTCCTCACGGGCGCGCTCACGCTGACGCTCGTCAGCGCCGCCGGCGTCAGTACCGCCAGCGCCAGCGCCATCGGAGGTGCCACCGCGCCGCGCCCCGCGCAGGCCTCCCACGTCCTGCCGAGCAACACGCGGTTCTTCGTGCCGCCGCCCGCCGACGGTTCGCTCAGCCAGATCGCCGGGCTGCTCAAGTCCCATGACATCAAGGACGCCGGGCTGCTCGCCGCGATGGAAACGGTCCCCTCCGCGGTCTGGCTCACCGGCGGCACCCCGGCCCAGGTCGCCAAGCAGGTCCGGACCACCCTGGCCGAGGCCGCGCTGGAGCGGACCGTGCCGGTGTTTGTGGTCTACGACATACCGGGACGCGACTGCTCCGAGTACTCCGCCGGCGGAGCGGCGGACCAGGCCGCGTACGGAACCTGGGTCGACGCCGTGGCCAAGGCCGTCGGCGGTACCCGCGCCGTGCTGCTGGTCGAGCCGGACGCGCTGGGCAACATGCCGTCCGACTGCAACCTGCCGACCAGCTCCTACCCCTACACCGACGCCCAGCGCACAGCGGAGGTCGACTACGCGGTGACCTCGCTGGAGCGCGATGCGAACACCTCCGTCTACCTGGACGGAACCAACTCCCACTGGCAGGCGGTCGGCAACATCTCCTCGCGGCTGCTGCAGGCAGGCGTGCAGCGGGCTCAGGGCTTCTTCCTCAACGTCTCCAACTTCCAGACCGACGCCGCGTCCCAGGACTACGGGTCCTGGATCTCCAGCTGCATCGCCATGATCAGCGACCCGTCCAACTGGGCCTACAACCGCCCCGACTACTGCGCCAGCCAGTACTACCCCGCCACCTTCTCCGACTTCAGCACCTGGAGCCAGACCACGGCCTGGTACGCGCAGAACATGGCCGGTGCCGTGGCGACCACCCACTACGTGATCGACACCAGCCGCAACGGGCTGGGTCAGAACACCATGCAGGGCTACACCAAGGCCCCCTACAACCAGAGCGAGGCCACCGCCACCGCCCTGGAGCTCGGGGCCTGGTGCAACCCGACCGAAGCCGGCCTCGGCGCGCGCCCGACCGCCAGGACCGGGGTCCCGCTGCTCGACGCCGACCTGTGGGTCAAGACGCCCGGCCAGTCCGACGGCCAGTGCGACGCGGCCGGTGGCGTGCGCACCTGGGACTACTCGGCCTACACCCAGCCCGGTTGGCCGCAGGACGCCGCCGGCCAGAACCTGTTCGACCCGCTCTGGGGGCGTGTCGACCCGGCGGCCGGAGCGTGGTTCCCGGCCCAGGCCCTGTCCCTGGCCCAGAACGCCAATCCCGCCCTGGGCCTCAACCTCCTTGCGGGGCAGGGACGCTGACCGTCGAGCCGGGTCAAGAGGGCGGGGCCGCTGGGCTGCCGCTCCGGCCCGGCAGCGTCAGCGTCAGCGGGAAGCCGAAGGCGGGGACCAGGCCCGGGTCGCCGAACGAGACCACGCCGACGACTCCGGCAGGGCGAACGGTGAGCACCACGACGCCGTAGGCGCGGTGGACGCCGTCCTGCTCCCGGCGGTAGCCGATGGCGGCGGGCTGCCCGTTGGCGCTGGTCGGCAGCATGCGCCAGTCGCCGGGAGCCCCGAGGACATGCGTCCCGAGGAAGGGCAGGCAGGTGGCACGACCGGCGAACCAGGTCCGCAACGGCGTGGCCTCCAGCGTGACCTGCTCGCAGAGCAGCTTCTCGAGCAGCTGGGTGTCGGCGTTCTGGAACGCGTCGATGTACTGGTCCAGCATCGCGCGGGCCGCCGGTTCGGCGATCCCGAGGAACCCGGAACCCTCGGGCCCGGAGTCGGCGGCCCCGTCGAGCTGCCGGAGTCTGGCCCGGGCGCGTTGGAGCGTGCTCTTCACCGCCTCGGTGGTGGTGTCGAGCATCGTGGCGACCTCGGCCGCCGGGAACGCCAGCACGTCCCGGAGGATCAGTACGGCGCGCTGCCGCGCCGGGAGGTACTGCCAGCAGGCGACGAGCGCCAGACGCAGGCTCTCGCGCTCGACGACGATGCTCGCCGGGTCCTCGGAACCGGGCGTCACCAGCGCGTCGGGAAGCGGCTGCAGCCAGGCAGTGTCCGCCTCGGCCGGCTGCTGGGCGGCCCCGGTGTCCGACTCCGGACCACCGAGGCCGCACGGCAGAACCCGTCTGCTGTGGTGCTCCAAGGCCGTCAGGCAGGCGTTGGTGGCGATGCGGTAGAGCCAGGTGCGGATCGACGACCGGCCCTCGAACGCGGAGTAGCCGCGCCAGGCCCGCAGATAGGTCTCCTGCACCAGGTCCTCGGCGTCCTGTACCGAGCCGAGCAGCCGGTAGCAGTGCGCCAGCAGCTCCCGCCGGTACGGCTCGGTCTCCCCGGCGAATGTCCCGTCGTCCGACAACACGGCTCCCTGCCTCGTCCTCATGTCCGTACCGATCCCGTTCCCGATCCCCGTGCCCGCCGTCCCGAGCAAGGACGCGCCAGCCGGGGCCTGCCCGTTCCTCGGCGGCCGGTTCAGACCCGGCGGCCGAGGAACGCGGCCAGCCGGTCGGCCGGGCCGGCGCCGGGCGGAGCCGGGAGCTCGGGTCCGAACTGGGCCTCGCCGTCCGCTCCACGGTAGGACTCGGTGACCGTGTCCCGGCTCCGCTCGAGAAACACCTCCGCGAGTTCGGGATCCAGGTCGGTGGGCAGTCCGATCGCCCGGGCGAGATCCCATCCGTGCGTGAACTGGTCGTTCGCGACCAGGCCCAGCAGCGCGGCGCCGGAGAACTCGCCGAACGGAAGCTGGAAGGTCGACCGAAGCGGACCTTCGGCGCCGAAGGCGGCGAGCGTGACGCGGGCGCACTCGTCGTAGCCCGCCAGCAGGTCACCGGAGGCCAGGTCCGCCCCGGTGCTCTCGCCGCCCGCGCCGACGACCGCCGCCGCCCAGTAGGCGGAGCCGACCATGTGGTCGATCACCCCGCGCACATCCCATGAGGCGCACGGCGTGGGGTCGCCCAGCTGCTCGGGACCGACTTTGGCCAGGACGGACCGGGTACTGGCGAACGCACGATCGAGCTGGTCGAGCTGGTCGAGCTGACTGAGACTGAGGGAAAGGTTCACGGTGTCGCCTCCGCGGGTGGTGTCGACCCGATCGGTCGACCGGGGTCCTCTCCTGTGCAGACTCATCGCGCCGCCCAAAGGAATCGGTCCCGGCGCGGACACTCCACCGTCGTGCCTCAGGGGCTGGTCGGCATGCCGGTGAAGAAGTCGAGGAGCGCGCGCGGGGAGTCGTCGGCGAAGCACAGGTCCAGGCCCGCGGCGGAGGCCTCGGCCGCGGCCCGGGCGCGGGGGAACATCGCCGCCTCGTACTGGGCCAGGGCGGTCTGTGCCTGGTTGGTCTGTGCCTGGCCGGTGTTGATGCCGTGCTCGACCAGGGCCAGGGCGAGTTCGGTGGCGTCGAGCATGGCCAGGTTGGCGCCCTCGCCCGCGTAGGGTGACATGACGTGGGCCGCGTCCCCGAGCAGCGTGACGCCGGGGCTGGGCTCCCAGCGGTGGCCGATGGGCAGAGCGAAGATCAGGCGGGGGACGATGCCCTGGTCGCAGTGGCGGATCAGGTCGGTCAACTCCGCACTCCAGTCGCCGAACTCCTTGAGCAGGGCGTTGCGTGCCGCGTCGGTGTCGGACCAGTCGACGCCGCTCGCGGTGATCCAGTCCTGCGGGACCCGCAGTGAGGCGCCGAGGTGGATGTTCTGGCCGCCGTGGCCCATCAGCGCCTTGTTGTCGGACAGGGCGAACAGGATGCCCGGGCCCACCACCGCGGCGGCGTCCGGGTGCCTCGTAGGTGCGTCGGACAGCCGCAGTTCGAGGTAGGAGATCCCGCAGTACTGCGGGACGGCGCCGGACAGCAGCGGCCGGATCCTGGACCAGGTGCCGTCCGCGCCGATCAGCAGGTCCACCGTGGTGGCGGTGCCGTTGGCGAAGGCCAGTTCGTGCCGGCCGTCCTCGAGCGCCCGTGCGGCGGTGACCTTGTGGTTCCAGACGACGGTGCCGGGGGCCAGGGAGGAGAGCAGCAGGTCGCGCAGGGCGGTCCGGTCGATCTCGGGCCGGCCTGCGCCGCCGCCCTCGCCGGGGGCCTGGTCGATGAAGACGGTGCCGGTCTTGTCCAGGACCCGCATGGTCTCGCCCTGAGGGTGCGTCAGCTGCTGGAACTGCTCGAAGAGTCCCGCTGTGCGCAGGGCGTGCTGGCCGGACTCCTCGTGCAGGTCCAGCGAGCCGCCCTGGGTGCGGGAGTCGGCGGCGGCGTCGGCCTCGTAGACGGTGCAGGCGATGCCGTGGACCTGCAGGATCCGGGCGGCGACCAGGCCGCCGAGGCCGGCGCCGACGATGGCGATGGCGATGGCTGTGGAGGGGGTTGCGGGGGAGTGCATGGAGGAGGCTCCTGTTCGCTGGGTGCGGGGATCCGTGCCGGGGTTGCCTCCACGGTAAAGCAGAACCATGCTGAAAGCATAATGTTCTACTTTCAGAGCCGATCAGGTTCGGGTGTGACGATGTCTTGTCATCCGTGCGCGGCCCGTGGTTGAGTGAACGAGTGGACTGAATCGATTCAGCTTGCATGGCCGCCGACGCTCCACGCCTTCGCGGGACGCGGCCCGCACGGTTCCTGCGCGCCCTCCTTCCACCCTGGAGTCGATCATGATCCCTGACCGGCGAGCCCGTTGGCGGCGCATCGCAGCCGTTGCCCTGGGCGGTGCTCTCGGATTGGCCGCCTGGGTACCGGCCGCGTTGGCCGCCGCGCCGGGTGCCGCTGCCGTCGCCGTGCCGGCCGCATTAGGCACGTCCGCCGTCCCGTCCGCCGCCGCGGTGGCCGGGACGCCGTGGCCGGCGGCACCCGACTGGCAGAGCTACGTCCAGACGCCGGCGAGCGCGACGGTCTGCCCGGCCTCGGTGCTGAGCACCTCCGGCACCGTCAGCGGGGCGCAGAACCTGGTGTGCGGGGGATCGGGCACCGCGACCCTGTCGCTGGTGTCCGGCGGTGCCGCCCCGTCCATCGTGTTGGACTACGGCCGGAACGTCGGTGGTGTGCCCTACTTCAGCGTCCAGTCCGAGTCCGGCTCGCCGACGCTGCAGGCCGGGTACAGCCAGTCCAAGGGGTACCTGACCCCGACCGGCGACGCCGCCACCCCGTGGGCGGAGGGTGACCCGGCCCGCCACGACGCGTACCCGGTCTCCGCCCCGGGCACCATCACCGCCCGCTACGTGCAGGGCGGCGAGCGCTACGAGGAGATCACCCTCACCTCCCCGGGCACCGTCACCCTCGGCGCAGCCGGCCTGAACTACATCGCCGACCGCACCGGCGCGGACGGGTACCAGGGCTACTTCGTGTCCAGCTCGGACCAGTTCAACAAGATCTGGTACGACGGCGCCTACACCGACCAGCTCGACTCCGCCCCCGCCGGTTCGCTGCCGGGCAACTGGACGGTCACCGGCGGTGTGCTGGACGACTTCGGCGGCAGCGTCGGCCTGCTCAAGCAGGGCAGCCTCTGGGGCGACTACACGACCACGTTCGACACGAGGATCATCGCCAACCAGGCAGGGTGGGTTGTCCGCGGCCAGGACGCGAACAACGGCTATGTGTTCATCCTGAACGCCGCCGGCGACACCGCGGGCACTCCGAACACCCTGCAGGAACTGGACCTGCACAACGGGCAGTACACCAGTGTCGGCAGCGCGCCCCTGCCGGCGAGCCTGGCGCCGAACACCTGGCACACCGTCACCACGACCGTGTCCGGAAGCGCGCTGACGGTCTCCCTGGACAACCAGAGGATCGCTACGCTCGACAGCGGCTCCTTCCCGTCCGGCGCCGGCGCCTACCCGGTCGGCACGGTGGGCCTGCGCGAGTTCAACGGCGAGGAAGCGCAGTTCCGCAACCTGACCGTGGTCGGCTCCTCCGGCGCCACCGTCTACAGCAACCCCCTGAGCAGCAGCTCGGCGCTGGCGGACTTCAACGTCCCGGGCAGCAACGCGCTGCCCTCGATCCTCGACGGCGCGGCCCGGGACCGCGCCATCTGGAGCGGGGACCTGAACGTCGAGGGCCCCGCCACCTACTACTCCACCGGTGACAGCGCCTACCTCAAGGGTGCGTTGCAACTGCTGGGCAGCTACCAGCTCTCCCGAGGGTCGGTGGCCGGCGCGCTGCCGCCCGGGACGTCCCTGAACACCAGCGGGCCCCTGTCCGGCAGCACCGGCAGCTACTCCGCGTCGTACTCCGTCTACTGGGTGCTCGCCCTGTCGTCCTACTACCTCTACACCGGCGACACCGCGTTCATCCAGCAGGAATGGCCCACCGTCCAGAGCGAACTCGCCTGGAACGCCTCCCAGGTGGACGGCAACGGGCTGCTCAACACACCCAGCGCCGACGGGGCCGACTGGGACTTCTACGACGGCAACAAGTCCGGCGAGGTCACCGAGTACAACGTCCTCTACTACCAGGCGCTGCTCGACGGCGCCCAACTCGCAAGCGGGGCGGGCCAGAGCGCCCAGGCCGCCGCGTACACCCAGCAGGCCGCCGCGCTGAAGTCGGCCATCAACGCCCACCTGTTCAACACCGGCACCGGCCTCTACCTCATCAGCAACACCCAGACCACCGGCGTCGCGCAGGACGCCAACGCCCTGGCCGTCCTGGACGGGGTCGCGCCCGCGGCCAACCGGGCCGCGATTCTGGCCTCGCTCAAGAGCAAGCTCTGGACGAGCCCCTACGGTCCGCTGCCCTTCTCCTCCGACACCGGCAACAAGGCGGCGATCAGCCCGTTCGTCAGCGGCTACGAACTCCAGGCGCGGCTGGCGAACAACGACACCGCCGACGCCGAGCAGCTGCTCTCCACCGTCTGGGGCCACATGATCGCCCCGGGCGACTACGCGGGCAGCACCATGTGGGAGGACGTCTCGGCCGCCGACGGCACGCCCGGTCTCGGGAACAGCACCAGCCTGGCGCACGGCTGGTCCACCGCGCCGACCAGCGCCCTGTCGGGCTATGTGCTGGGCATCCAGCCCGCGTCCCCGGGATACGCCACCTGGTCGGTGCAGCCCCACCCCGGCGACCTGGCCTGGGCCGAGGGCCAGGCCCCGACACCCCATGGCGCGGTCAAGGTGTCCTGGGCCGCGCAGAGCGGGGACGGCCAGTTCTCGATGAGCCTGACCGCGCCCGCCGGCACCAGCGGCACGGTCGCGGTTCCCACCGGCGGGGCCGCCAACCCGGTCGTCGCGGTCAACGGCCAGGTCGTCTGGAGCAACGGCGCCTTCACCGCGGCCGGCGGCATCGGCGGCGCCCACAGCGACGGCGCCTACGTCTACCTCACCGGGGTCCAGGCGGGCAGCTACACGGTCGCGGCGAATCCCGGCGGCACGCCACCGGCCGGCTACACCCAGTGCGCCCAGCAGAACGGGACCTGCACGTTCACCGGCACCCAGTCGGTGGCCTACGGCGCCGACGGCATCTACAGCTACCGCACCGTCACCGGCGGTACCGGCGGCACTGGTTGCGACGACGCGACGCTCGGCGACCCGGACTTCGGCTTCGTCAAGTCCTGCTACACCGGACCCGTGGTCAACGGGCCCGCAGGATCGACCTTCTGCGGCCCGGAGAACGGCCTCTGCGCGTTCAGCGGGACCCGCACGGTCGCCTACGGGGCGGGTGCGACCTTCACCACGAAGTCGCTCAGCGGGGGGACCCCCTGCACCAATGCCGTGTTCGGCGACCCCGTGCCCGGCACCGTCAAGTCCTGCTTCCTGGTCGCGGGCTGAGCACCGTCTCTCCGGCCTCCTTCGGTTCCGGTGTCCCGCCCGGGCAGTGGTGCGGGCGGGACACCTGGTTGATGCGGGGGCTGGGGGGCGTCCGTGCCGGGTCTCCTTGTCGATGAAGTTGAGCGACTAGTCACTCTTCTATAGAGTGGGGGCATGCCCAGACCACGAAGTGAGGACCGCCGCCTCGCGATCCTGTCGGCGGCCACCCGCGTCATCGCCTCCCAGGGGATCGGGGCGGCGTCCACGGCAGTGATCGCGAAGGAGGCGGCCGTCTCCAACGGTTCGCTGTTCGTGTACTTCGATACGAAGGCGCGGCTGCTGAACGAGCTGTTCGTCGCGCTCAAGACCGAGATGGCCGAAGCGGCGATGGCCGGCCTTCCGCCGCAGAGCGGACCTCGCGAGCAGGTGCGCCACATGTGGACGCACTGGGCGCGCTGGGCGACCGGCAACCCCGCCAAGCGGCGGGCCCTGGCCCAGCTCCAGGTCGCGGACGACATCACCGCCGAGAGCCACCAGCAGGTGGGCCTCGCCTCGGTCGCAATCGCCGAACTGCTCGAACGAGCACGGGTCGGCGGCCCCATGGAGGAGGTGCCGCTCGGCTTCGCCCTCATCCTGGCCAACGCCCTGGCGGAGGCCGCGATCGACGAGATGATCCGCGACCCCGAGCGGGCCCAGGCCAACGCCGACACCGCCTTCGAAGCCCTCTGGCGCGTCCTGGCCGGCACGGCCCCGTCGTCCGACGCCGCCTCGCCGACCGACGCCTGAGCCTGGACAACCACCGCGACCACTTGACTATTCGATCGCTCGACCACGCGACCATGCGACCATGCGACAAGGACTCATCATCATGACTACCCAGCCCCGCAAGGCATGGATCATCACCGGGCCGACGTCCGGCATCGGCCACCGCACCGCCCTGGAGCTGGTCGCGCACGGCACCCTCGTGCTCGTCGGCCGCAGCCCGGCCAAGCTCAAGGAGGTCGAGGCGGAGATCAACGCCCGGCCCGAGGGCCACGCCGTCTCGGTCGTCTGCGACTTCTCCGACCTGGCCGACGTTCAGCGCGCGGCCGAAGAGATCACCGCACTCGGTCTGCCGATCGCGGGTCTGCTCAACAACGCGGGCATCATGCCCATCGGCACCGACCGTACCGCCCAGGGATGGGACCTGGCCTTCACCACCAACCACCTCGGCCCGTTCGCCTTCACCCAGGCCCTGATCCCGCACCTGCCCGACGGCGCCAACGTCGTCTTCACCTGCTCGGCGGTGGAAGACCCCGAACGCAAGCCCGCCGTCATGGCCGGGTTCCGCGGCGCACGCTACCTCTCCGCCGAAGACAGCCTGCACGGCCGCTGGCAGCCCGGGGGCTCGACCAGGCCCGGCCTCGACGCCTACGCCACCTCCAAGCAGGCCAACCTCGCCGCCGTCCTGGCTTTCGCACGCGAGACGCCCAGGCTGCGCTTCAACGCCGTCGAGCCCGGCTTCAGTCCCGGCACCGGGCTCAGCCGCGACGCCAACGCGGTCCTGAAGCTGCTGGCGACCTACGTCTTCGGCCCGCTGGCACCGCTGATGCCCGGCGGCAGCACGCCCAAGCGCGCTGCCCGCATGATCACCCGCGTGCTGACCGAGGAAGCCGACAGCACCGGCGTCTACCACGACGAGAAGGGCAACTCGATGCTCGGCTCCACTCAGGTGCGCGACACCGCGTTCCAGGACCGCGTCGTCGCCGAGACCCGCGCCCTGCTCACCAGGCTCGCCCAGGACGCTCCCCACTCCGGATCAGAAGCGTGACCGGTCTGTCAGTGACGCCAACTGCCTGACACCTACTGCCGACTCCGTCCCGAACCGGTGCGACGAGGTCGCTGCTTGACCTTCGAGTCCAGTGAAGGGTTTACCGTGCTCGCGTGAGCACGATGCGTATCTCCCAGCTGGCCGAGCGAGCTGGCGTTCCCGTGACGACCTTGCGGTTCTACGAGACTGCCGGTCTCCTGTCGGCTGAACGAACCCCCGCTGGCTATCGCATGTACGGCGAAGATGCGGTGGAGCGGCTTGCCTTCATCGCTGCCGCCAAGCACCTGGGCCTTCCGCTGGAGGAGATCGTCGAGGTGCTGAGTGTGCGGGAGGCGGGGGACTGTGCTGACGTGAAGGCCGATCTGCAGCCGCGCATCGACGCCCGCCTACGGGAGGCCCAGCGCCGGATCGGGGAACTGCACGCCTTCACCGCGTCGTTGCGGCAGGCCTCGCAACACCTGGACGTGATGCCGGACCGGTCCGGGCCCTGCGATCCGCAGTGCCCGGCCCTCGGCAAGCAACACCCGACCCATGAGAGCCTCCAGCAGCGGCCACAACCTGCGCCCGTCGCCTGCTCATTGTCGTCCGACAGCCTCGGCGAACGGACCCGCAGGTGGCACGAACTCCTGGACGGCGCCCGACGCACGACGATCCCCAACGGACTGCTGCTGGACCTCCCCGCGACCCTGGCCGGGGAGGTCGCCGCGCTGGCCGCGGCCGAGCAGCAGTGCTGCCCCTTCTTCGACTTCCGTCTGCGCCTGCGCGCACCGACCCTCTACCTCGAAGTCCGCGCACCCTCGGATGCCGCAACGCTCCTGAACGACCTCTTCGGCACACCAGCCTGAGGTGACGCTTGAAACGTGGCCGGGTCGATGTCCGGCGTATGGAGATGGCGGATCGCGACTGTCACGCGTTTCATACACACAGCATGACCGATCGACAACAACGCAGGGGCCAGCCCGACACCCAACCGAGGCCTACAGCGATCGTGAAGCACAGGATCAAAGACAGGTACTGAGCTTGCCGTTTAACTTGTGGGGCCCTGCGGGGTTGAACGGGAGGATGGGCGTATGACCTCCACATTCCTTCCTGATCCAGCGGGCGCACGGGATCGTGAAGCAGTCGAGCACATTCTTGGTCACCCTCTCGACCAGGAATGGTCGGTCGACGTGTGGGCTCCGGGCAGTCGGGTCAGGGTGTTGCGCGACGCAGAGTGGGACGGGCCGTGGCAGCGCGAGTTCCTCGGTACGATCGATGGTCGCGGCGCCTCCGAGCCTGTCCGGCATCCCCACGCACATAGCGGGGAGCTGGCGTACTGGGTCAGCTTCGATGAACCGCAGTACGACGCCGCCGGAGACGGTCCCTACCGCAAGGCCCAGATCTGGGACCGCTACCTGCAATCCGAGGCATAGACCAGGCGGTGCCCCCGCCGTATCGCCCACATGGGGGCTCGCCGGACGCTGGGGCGGCCTTCGTATGATCCTGAACTCGGCTACGAGGAGCAGGGTTCGAGGCGGAGGCCGCATGGCGTCGAATATCTGGTTCCCCTGTCAGCGGGCGAAGTAGGCGTAGACGGTTAGCCGGCGCAGGTAGGCGATAGGGAGGATGTCAGGGAATCCGCGGTCCTCCGGGGTGCGTAGGATTTAGGCGTCCCACCCACCGCTCCCACGTTCTCCCCGAGGTGTCACCCGCGTGGCCACTTCCTTGCAGGATCGCCCACGATTTGCCGTGCTTTCCTCTCTGCTGTCCGCCCCCGAGGAAGTGACGGCGCTGGAGCTGTGGGACATCGGCGAGCAGGAGAACGCGATCGTTGGCCTGGTCGACACGCTTCTGCATGAGCGTGTGCGGCTGACGGAACGATCCCGTGTTCAGCTGGCTGTGCTCGCGGAGACGTGGGGAGTATGGGATTCGGTCGGCGATCGGATTGGGGAGTGTGAGGCCGCTGATGAAGAGAATCCACCATGGTGGCTTGTCCGTCCCGGTCGAGCGGAGATGATCGGTGGCGAACTCGTTCGTGAGATCGAACAGGGCCATGTGTTGCATGGGCTCGAACTCGTGGTCTGGTTGGAGTGCGGCCAGTGCGATGACGTCCTGGTCCGTGCTTACCCCCGTGGGCCATGGGGGCCGTCGTTCCTGGCGTCGCTGTATGCGGTGGTCCATCCAACGTGGCGCGGCAGTGCGGAGTCCCCTTCGCTTCCCGAAACGTCGGTGTTTCCTACGGCCGAGGAGGCGCTTGGAGCCCTCAACGCCTGCCGGTAGGAAAAATCTGATGGCTGGGTGATGCGGTGGTCAGGCCGGCACCGACCGGGCATTTTGATGTCGTCTGACGTTGTCGCGGGTGCTGTTGCGTTGGGCGGGCTAGGCTCGGGGGCGTGTCGGTGGATGACTTGCTGAGCCGGGCCGTGGTGGTGTTCGTGACGCGCGAGCCCTATGGCTACCCGCATCTGGATCCCGAGGGTCTCGAAAGGGAGTTCGGGGATGCCGCTGGAGAGCTTCGGCCGCGGCTGGAGGCGCTGGCGGCGGAGATGATGGCACTGCCGTTCGTGGACAGCGACCTGTGGGTCGGGACGCGGGCGGCAGAGGTGATCATGAGCAGTCGGCATCCGGAGCTTGGCCCAGATGCGATTGCCGCTCTCGGCTTCTACTACAGCTACAACTGGCGCTGACGCATCGGGGCCCCTGCAGGGCATTTCGGGTTGGGGGCCTCGTGACGGTCGCCTGGACTTGTGATCAATTGACCTCCAGGGTCAGGCGCTGACGTTGGATGATATTCAAGCGAGCCGCTGGGAACATCTCACCCATTCCCCCCTGTCTCGCGACCACGCGTCCTGACCTCTCACCTTGGTCGACAACTTCCCCACGGTCGCCGGCCGGGTCGGTCCCTGCGCAAGCGCTCCGAGGTCCCTGCTCAGCAACAAGGGATACGATAGCCCGTTCGCCAGGTGTTACGTTACCGCGGCATCCTGCCCGTCATCTCCCGACGCGGCCTCCCCGACATCCACGGCCTGGACAAACTCCGTTACGTTGTCGAGCAGACCTTGGCCCTCCTGCACCAATTCAAACGCCTCGCCGTCGGCTGGGAACGCCGACTCGACCTACACAACGTCTTCGTTGCACTTGGCTGCACACTCATCTGCCGGCGACGCCTCAAGATGGCCACCGCATGATCATGTTGCGAGCCTTACGCACAGCCGATCAATCGGAAGGTGCTTTCTCGCAGGTGAGTTGGCAAAAAGATCAAGGTGACGATTTGTCAATCCTCGCCTTATCGATCTGCCCTCCGCTGTAGGGTCGAACTCCGCACAGCCCCAATCCAGGGTGGGAGTGTCAGTGCCGCTGTTTCGTCAGAGAAACCCAGTCCCGAGTCAGCCGCCACCACCACGGAGGCTTCAGGAGAACACTCCGTCGCCGATCATGAATATCCTCGGACGCGAGCTCAACAGCGCGCTTCCGCAGGAAATGATCACGGGAATATGTTCTCAGGTAGCGACGAATGCGCCGATGACAGCGAATCACGAGAGGCTGCGCGCCGGCCGTGCACTCGACTGGCTCGCCCGATCGTGGGTGCCGCACTGGTCGCTTCTCATACCGGACGTCGGGGAGCAGGTAGCTTCGTCCCTGGTCGGACTCCCTCCAGTCCATGACCTCCAGACGGCGGAGGCGGCGGGAAATCTTATCGGGACGCTGTCTGGCAGTGCAGACAATGCAGAGAGGTTCGTGGCGGCCAACTACAAGGACGATAATTTCTACGAACGTACTGCCGTCAAGGTCGCACGTCAGGCATCGTCGAAAGCCATCGTCGCCTCGGCTGGAGCCGCAGTCGCCGACGCGGCGGCATCAGTCCTCCTCGACGAGTATCTGGCAGCGCAGATCGACGTGGCCCTGGAAGGTGTGACCGCGCTGACTCTGACCTGCAGTCTCGATAGCGTCTGGCCTTATATCGTGAACTGGGCGAACGGCCCGGGAGACTTCGACGCCAAGCAGATATCTATCGGCAATCTCGCCCCGTATGCTGCAGAGAAGGCCCTCGATCCGACGATAGAGGCTCTCCAGCAAGAAGTGTGCGGGCTCTACGTCGAACTATGTCGGCTGGCCTGACGACGCTGAGCACTCCTTTACTGATCCGTGACGGCTACGCTGAGGAAGCCACCATGACAGGTATTCCAGTCGGAGAATCCGAGCTGACCCCCGTCATGCCCGGTGAGGGCACCGTCCCGGAATGGGTGATCGAAGCCCGGGAGGATCCCAACGGGCTCGCGGCGCTAATAGCCGGTCAGTACTTGGACCTCTATCGGCGACTCGAAAAGATGCACGAACAGCTCGCGTATCTCAGGAGTGCGGATGCTGCTGTTCGTGCCGACATGGCCCGGCGGGTACTTGGATCATCATCCGCAGCAGCGCTGCGCGCTGCGCAGGTCCCCCTGGAAGGCATCAATACGGCCATTCAGCAAGGGATCAGAGCGGGCCGGTGGAGTGTGTCGCGACTGGACCGCACCGAGAGCCGCTCACCGGAGATCGACCGGGCCTTCAGCGAGGCGGCGGCAGGCTGGCAACGGGCACTGGAAGCCGCGATCTCCACATTCGAGGAATCGGTGCGGGGGGCGCAGGCGGCATTCGACGGCTACGAGCCGTACGCCGATCGCCTGCGGCCAGGCGATGATTCCTATCTCGCACCGTTCGCGTTCCCGCAGGACTCATACATCGGCGACAACCTGGCCGCAGACCCGGCCTTTGCCGACATGGGACGGACGCCCTCTCGCTGGCTCATGCGGCTCAACGTACTGCCGCACCGTCCGTGGGCCAGTCTCCCCAAGATCGACGTGTGCAACACCAACTTGGTTTTCGTACCGGACGGTTCGAACTTGTCCTATACGAAGGCGACTGCGGCGGCGCAGGCGATCGTCGCAGACCAGATGTCGAGGACCGCACCAAACCGGCTCAGAATTACCTGGATCGATGCCCTTCACAACGGTCGAAGCGCCGGAGCGTTTCTCCGCCTGGCCGAGAGCGACTCGCACATCATTGACGGCCAGGTGTGGTCGGATCCCGGCAGAATCGAAGCAGCCCTACTGCGCGTGGTCGACCGGATAGCCGCCATCGAACGCACCTGTCTGAAGAACGAGTTCAACAACCTGAGCGCCTACAACGCCCAGCACGGTGTTGCACCGGAGGCTCACCAGGTCGTTGTCGTGGCCGGATATCCAGTCGGATTTCGGGAGTCCTCGGCGCAACTGTTGAGACAGATCTCCAACAGCAGCACCCGGGCAGGGATCAGTCTGATCATCATCATGGACACGTCGATGTCGCCGATCCTCGGGATGGCCGAAGAGGTCGCGCCGTCGTACGCACGGCTCATCGATGGGCCGGGCCCAGTCAACGGCCCCGCCTGGTGGTCGCTGGCAGTCTTGCCAGTCGGAGAGTTCATTGTGGGCCATGCTGGCCAGTCGTACGCTCGCGTGGTCACTATTCCGCAGGATGAGTCCACTTGGGTTCCCTGCGAGCTGCAGACCATCGACGAGGCCATTCAGGCCTCCATCATCAATGACTACGCCCGGGCGTCGCTCCTACTGGCCCAGTCAGGCCTGAGTCCGCGCGAGCTGGACGTCAAGAGGAACGATCCCACTGCTCGAACGGTGTCCCTGCGCAGTGCGATGATCAGTTGGCTGCGCGAGCAGGAGGCAGCGAACCAGAACCCGCCTGGCTGGGACGGCTTCGTCGGGTCCGGTGCGGTGCAGCGTACCGGCATTACCTATACCTCCGCTGAGATCGCGAAGCAGGCGTCGTATCTCTGCGACGTGGGGTACATCGTCGCCGGGGCGGGTTCCCCGGATGCGATCGGCACATCGTTCCCGCGCCTCACCTCGAAAGGCGAAGACATGGCAATGTCGGGCAGCTCGAGCGCCGAAGACTTCGCGGTGAACTCAGCCAGGAGTGGTGCCGGCACGACCAACAACTACAGCGCCCCGGTATTCCACGGCAACATGAATGGGGCTCAGATAGCCTGGGGCAACCATGATGTGTCGCAAAGTCAGACACGCCTGGAGCAGGTAGCTCCCGGGTTCGAAGCGCTAGCGGAAGCAGTGACGCGAACACTCGCACAGTTGCCCCAGTTCGGCCTCCCCGCCGAGGAATGCGAGGACGTGTCGGCGAGTGCCAACGAGATCCTCGTCGAGGTTGTGTCCTCCTCACCAGATCGAGGCAAGATCCGCCGGGCTCTCGCAGCACTGCGAGGGCTCCTTCAGCCAGTCGCCGTACAGGCCGCGCTGGGTGCTGGTGACGGTTCCCACGATCTTGCGAAGGCAGCCCTTGACCATCTGCAGAGCGTGATCTTCTGAGCTTCGTTCCGCGGCGTGGCCAGCGGATGGATGTGCAACCCAGTGTGACAAGGGCGTCGTGAAGGTCGAGTCGGCGTTCCCAGCGGAGGTCTGCGCTGTCGTACCCCTGCGCTCACATCATCACGAACGGCTCATCGGGTTTGGGTCAGCGGGGGGTGTGGCTGTTGGCTTTGACGGGTGGGGCGGGGGCCTGATGGGTCGTCGGCTCGTGGATGTACTGGTCGGCCCAGGCGCTGATGATGTGGGCGGCTCGCTGTGCCTGTCCTCGGGCGGTCAGGAGGTGGTCCGCCCCTTCGAGTGAGATGAAGCTCTTCGGATGGCGTGCCTCGCGGAAGATCTCTCCGGCGTTGGCGATGTCGACCGTGTCGTCGGTCGGGGAGTGCATCACGAGCAGCGGCAGGTCCAGCTCACGGATCCGGTCGCGCAGGCGGGCCTCGCGCACGTCGTTGACGAAGGCCCGCTTGAGGACCAGGGTCCTGCCGCCGACGAACCACTCGTGCGAGCCCTCGCTGAGGACGCGGTCCACGACCGCGTCGTACTGTCGCTCGACGTGGCTGGGGTCGGAGGGCGCCCCGATCGTGGCGACCGCGCGGACGCCGGACGCCTCGGCCGCCGCGGCGATGGCGGCTGCGCCGCCCCAGGAGTGACCCACCAGCAGATCCGCCGGTGTTCCCCGCCCGGCCATCAGAGCGGCTGCGCGCAGGGTGTCCTGGACTTTGACGGTGAAGGAGCCGTCTCCCCAGTCACCGTCGGAGTCGCCGATGCCCAGGTTGTCGTAGCGCAGCATGCCGATCCCCTCGCGTGCCAGCTGCTTGCTGACACGCGAGGCGGCCGGAGAGTGCCTGCCGAGGGTGAATCCGTGCACGAAGACACCCCAGCCCCGGATCTCGCCCTCCGGCAGGTCGATCGACCCGGCCAGCTCGGGGCCGACGACGCTCTTGAATCTCACTTCTTCGGGCACGTTGTGATCACTCCGGTGGAACTGTTGGCTGGGTGCGGGGGTGCGGGGGTGCGGGGGTGCGGGGGTGCGGGGGTGCGGGGGTGCGGGCAGGCGGGGGAGGGGGCGGCCGGGAGGGCAGATGCACTGGCGGGAAGGTGGGCAGAGGGTGGGAGGTCCAGGGCAAGCGGTAGGGCGGGAGGGCACCGTTGGAGGGGTAGGCAGGCGGGAGGGTAGGGCAGGTGGGCGGCCAGGGCATATGGGGGACCAGGGCAGATGGGTGGCCAGCCCGGGCCGGTGGCCGGTCAGGCCAGACGGGCGGCCGGCCCAGGCAGACGGGCGGCCGCCCCCGGCAGCTGGCCGCCCCGGCAGACGGGGCGTCAGAGTGTCGGCCTCGCGGCGGTGAGGAGCTCGGTGAGGTCGGTGGCGAGGTGTGGGCCGAGCTCGCCCCAGCCGTCCTTGTAGCCGTAGACGCCGGCCAGGGTGCGGGCCTCGTAGTCGCCGTTCAGGATCTCGATGTCGTTGGCGGTGATCAGGGCGGGGTGGGCGACGCCGACGGCGCTCGAGACCTTCGTCAGCTCCTTGCGCAGGGTGCGCAGGTAGGCGGCGGCCCGGGCGGACTTGGACGCCGGGTCCAGGCCGTGGGCCAGCCACGGGTTCTGGGTCGCGATGCCGGTGGGGCACTTGTCGGTGTGGCACTTCTGCGACTGGATGCAGCCGATCGACAGCATCGCCTCGCGGGCCACGTTGACCATGTCGGCGCCCAGGGCGAAGGCGACCGCGGCGTTCTCGGGCAGGCCGAGCTTGCCGGAGCCGATGAAGGTCAGCCGGTCGGTCAGCCCCAGCTCGGCGAAGGTGCCGTAGACCCGGGAGAAGCCCATCCGGAACGGCAGCGACACCGAGTCGGCGAAGATCCGCGGCGCGGCGCCGGTGCCGCCCTCGCTGCCGTCGACGGTCACGAAGTCGACGCCGCGGTCACCGTGCTCCATGAGCGTGGCCAGCTCCTGCCAGAAGCCCATCTCCCCGACCGCGCTTTTGACCCCGACTGGCAGACCGGTCTCGGCGGCCAGCAACTCGACGAAGTCGAGCATCGAGTCGACGTCGCCGAAGGCGGAGTGCCGTGACGGCGAGGCGCAGTCCTTGCCGACGGAGATGCCGCGGATCGCGGCGATCTCCGGGGTCACCTTGGCGGCGGGCAGCATCCCGCCCAGACCCGGCTTGGCACCCTGGGAGAGCTTGATCTCTATCGCCCTGACCGGCGCGCTCGCGACCACCTCCTTGAGCTTGTCGAGGTTGAAGCTGCCGTCCTCGTTGCGGCAGCCGAAGTACCCCGTGCCGATCTGCAGGACGATGTCGCCGCCGCTTCGGTGGTACTCGGACAGGCCGCCCTCGCCGGTGTTGTGCATGGTGCCCGCCAGCGCTGCCCCCTTGTTGAGCGCTGTGATGGCCGCGCCGGAGAGCGATCCGAAGCTCATCGCCGATATGTTCACCACGCTCGACGGCCGGAACGCCTTGGCCCGCCCGCGCGGGCCGCCCAGCACCTTGGCCGAGGGCAGGTGGGCCTGCGGGTCGTGTGCGTCGGGCAGGGCGCCGGCGGCGAAGGTGCGCTGCTTGATGTAGGCGTGGCCCTGTACGTGCTCGACGTCGACCTCGGTGCCGAAGCCGAAGTAGTTGTTCTCCTCCTTCGCCGACGCGTAGATCCAGCTGCGCTGGTCGCGGCTGAACGGGCGCTCCTCCTCGTTGGAGGTCACGATGTACTGCCGCAGCTCGGGCCCGACCGTCTCCAGCAGGTACCGGGCGTGCCCGAGCACGGGGAAGTTGCGGAGCAGTGCGTGTCTCTTCTGGACGAGGTCGCGGGCCGCCACCAGGGCCACTGCGGTTGCGGCTACCGCGCCGATCTTCCGGGCGTGCATGAACGTTTCCTCCTTGAGGCACGGCACCGTTGCCGTGTGCATCGTAGGAGGCAATGTGGACGGGCCCGTGGCCGGGGTGCTGATCCCGTGCGGGCGCGCGTGGGCCGCCGCGCCGAGGAGGTCGCGGCGGCCCACGGGGACGTCCTGGACGGTGTCAGGCCCGCACCACCGCCCGCGGGACGTTGTAGCCCTCCAGCTGCAGGGCGGGCCGGCCCGAGGGCAGCGCCTCCGCGGGCCAGGAGAGGGTGACGGTGCGGGACTCGCCGGGCAGCAGCCACACGTAGTTGTCGCCGTAGAGCGTCGGCAGCACCCGCTTCCCGCTGCGGTCGTCCAGCAGCGACAGCCGCACCATCACCGCGACCGCTGTGCCGCGGTTGCGGAGCGTCGCGTCGAGGGTGCGGCGTGTTCCCGAGCCGGAGGGTCGGCCGACGGTGGCGGAGACCTTCGCCGCCTTGGCGCTGTTGAGCGCCTTCATGTCGGCCGGGTCGCGGTAGCGCCAGTAGGTGTTCTCCGACAGCAGTTCGCCGCGGCTGCCCTGCAGGCTCAGCCGCAGCAGGTGGAAGTCGGGCAGGCTGCCGGCCCAGTCCGCGGTGAACGCCGCTGCCGTGCTGGACGGGGCGAGGTCGACCTTCGTCTGCCGGGCGGAGCCGAGCTGTCGGCCGCCGAGGTCGTACGTCCGGGCCGTGACGGTCACGCCCTTGAGCGCCTGCGGGGTGTGGTTGACGGCGAGGACCTGCCAGTTGTCGGGGTCGGCCTGGACGTGGACGGCCTCGCAGGCCTTGCGGGCGCCGTAGTAGGTGCCGTTGACGTCGAAGTCGTAGTCGTAGGTCTGCCAGACGGTGCTGTGCCAGGCCGGGTGGGACATCCACAGCATCAGGCCGCTGGCGTCCTCCCACAGGTGGGCGTTCCAGGCCTCGAACATGGCGCGGGTGTTCTCGTAGTTGACGAACTGTGCCTTGCGGGTGAAGTCGTCCAGGCCGGTGGCGGTGTCGAGACGGGTCTCGATGGCGGCCTGGTAGTTCTGCGGGGCCTGGTTTCCGTGGATGCTCCAGTCGTGGTAGTACCAGGCGCCGCCGATGGGCCATTCCGGATCGTCGCCGACGAGGTTGCGCATGCTCGCGGCGGTGGAGACCACGGGCATGCCGATCTCGGTGTGGAAGCCGAAGCCGCCGCTGCCGTAGGTGGACGGGTCGTAGTACTGCGCGGGCTCGACCCAGTTGTAGGGGCCGCCGCCGCTGATGATGCCGCCGGCCGAGTTGTTCTGGTAGAGGATGCCGGGCGCCTGCGACTGCACGGCGGTCCGCATGCCGGTGTCGATCGCGGCCGGCGGGTTGCCCTCGTTGGCGCCGCACCAGACCACGACGCAGGGGTGGATCCGGTAGCGCAGCACGGTGTCCGCGGCGATGTCGTTGTACGCCTGGTGGTCCGGCGGGTCCATGCCCCAGGCGTTGGGGAAGTCGTTCCACACCAGCAGGCCGTGTTCGTCGCAACTGGCGAAGAACTCCTCGCGGTTGCTGGAGCCGACCCAGTTGCGGATCATGGTGAAGTTCATGTCGCGGTGCATGCGCACGGCGGCGTCCATCCGCGCGGCGGGCATCCGGCGCAGTAGTTCGTCCCAGCCCCAGTTGCCGCCGCGGGCGAAGACCCGCACGCCGTTCACGCTGATCTTCAGCGGCACGGGGGCGTTGTTCACGGACTTCACGTCCGTCCAGGCCTTGCCGTCGTCGGACACCTGGATCGTGTACGCCTTGGGGAAGGCCGCCTCCCAGACGACGACGATCCGGTCGAAGGACCGGGAGGAGCCCAGGTCCACCTGGATCCACTGGTCGTCCGCGTACTGCGAGGACCAGCGGGTGCCCAGGTTGCCGTCGGTGGCGTTGCCGGGCTGGTGGTCGTCCTCGTCGTAGCTGGAGGCGGTGGCGGTCCGGTGCAGGGCCAGGTCGGTGCCGGGCGCGGAGCTGTCGACCACCGACAGGGACCACAGCGAGTTGCCCCAGCTGGTCGCCCGGATGCCGCCCTGGAGCCGCACGTAGCGGGCGGTCCGCGCGGTGAAGTCCTCGGTCTGCAGGCTCGCGTCACCGCTGTTGAAGGGCAGCGGTACCACCGAGTTGTCCACCGACTTCGCATCGGTCCAGGTCGAGCCGTCCGCGGAGACCTGCACCAGGTACGTCTGGGCGTACGCCTGCTCCCAGGTCAGGTCGACCCGGTCGAAGGCGACCGAGGAGCCGAAGTCCACTTGGATCCACTGGTCGTCCGCGTACTGCGAGGACCAGCGGGTGCCGGCGTCCCCGTCGGTGGCGTTGCCGGGCTGGTGGTCGTCCTCGTCGAAGCTGGAGGCGGTGGCGGTCCGGTGCAGGGCCAGGTCGGTGCCGGGCGCGGAACTGTCGAAGACCGACAGCGACCACAGCGAGCTGCCCCAGCCGGTGGCCCGGGTCAGGCACCTGATCCGCAGGTGGGCGGCCTGCTGCGGGCCGAGGTCGACGGACTGGGTGTATGCGTCGCCCGTCGCGACGAAGGGCAGCGGCACCTCGTACTCGTAGCCGAACTGGCGGATGCCGAAGCGGGTTTCGCGCCGGTCGCTCTGCTGCCCGTCGACCGAGGCGGTCAGCGTCAGGTCGTGCAGGTCGGGGTCTCCGTAGCCGTTGGGCCACCACAGCCGGGGATTCCGCAGCTTCAGCTGCGCGAAGGCGTCGGGGGCGAAGGCGACCTCGACGCTCTGGCCGGCCGGCACGGTGACGGTCCTGGAGACCGACACGTGGTCGAACGCGGCCGAGAGGGTCACCCGGTGGTCGGCGGTGTCCGCGTTGCGGACCGGCACCACGATCGTCACCTCGGCGCTGCCGGTGTCCGGCAGGTCCGGGAGGCTGGTGTCCACCCGGGGGTCGCCGATGACGGCGTGTCCGGTCGAGCGCAGCCGCACATGGTTCCAGATCCCGGAGACCCGGTCGCGCACGGCCGGCATCCAGTCCCAGCCGGAAACGGCCAGGTAGGTCGGTGAGTTGAGATTCATCTGCTGCGCCCCGGCGTCCACCCAGGACTGCCCGGCCGGTCCCTTGTCACCGGGGCTGCCCGGTATCGGCATGGGCGTGATCTTCACGGCCAGTGCCTGCTCGCCGTCGGCCAGCAGCGCCGTGATGTCGTGCGCGGAGCGGGCGAAGGGGTAGGTCAGGCCGCCCACCCGCTGTCCGTTGAGCCAGATGTCGGCCTGGTGGTTGACCCCGTCGAACTCCAGCCAGACATGGCGGCCGGCGCCGGTGTCCAGGCCGTGCGGAAGGCGGAAGTCGCGCTTGTACCACCACGAGTGGCGCGACAGCGCCTCGGGGACGAGCAGGTTGTTCAGGCCGGAGACCGGGTCCGGCAGGTGGCCCTGGTCGACCAGTGAGGCCAGCACCGTGCCGGGCACGGTCGCCGGAAGCCAGCCGCTGGTGTCGACGGTGGTACGGGACAGGTCGGCGCCCTCGCCGCCGGCCCAGTCGTCCATGGTCAGGGTCCAGCCCGACTCCAGCGGGACGGTGCCGTCCGCGGCGGCCGTCAGCTCGGGGGCCTGGTGGTCGTGGGTGCCCCAGTCGGTCCAGCCGGTGGCCGCGGGCCGGTGGCCGGGCGCGGTGCCGTACACCTCGAAGCCGTTGAGGCCGAGCGGGTTGGTGGTCGAGCGCTTGCGCACGGTCAGCCGCACCCAGCGGGCCGTGACCGGCTTGTCCAGGGTGATGTCCACGACGCCACCGGTGCCGGAGGTGGTCCGGTACGCACTGGTCCACGCCTGCTGGTCCCGGGACGTCTCGACGACGAAGTCCACCGCGTAGCTCGACAGGATCTCCTGGCCGGTGGTGCCGTCGGACCAGTTGCCGCTGGTGGACGGGAGGAACACCGGGTCGCCCTGGGCGGCTTCGAAGGTGAGGCGGAGGGAGTCGACCGCGCAGTCGGCCTGGAGGTCGACTGAGATCCACTGCGGGTCGCCGGCGGCGGCCCGCCACCCGCTGCCCTTCACCCCGACCGAGCTCAGCTTGTCCACCACGAAGGCGCCGGGCGTGGGCGCGTAGTCGGTGGACGACACCGCGACCGGGCGGTAGGCGGCCAACTCCCCGGACGCGGCTGCGCCCTCGGGCCCGACGCCGGTGACTGCTCGCGCCGGGTCCGCGGCGAAGCTGCTCCCGGGGAACGCCAGCCCCAGGCCGAAACCTGCGAGCAGGGTCGATCCGGTGGCGACGACCGACCGGCGGGTGAGGTGAGGCGGCTGATGCGACATATGCGGCAGATCCATTCCCGAGCGGCCGCGACGGAGCGAGCATCCCGACTCGACTCCGCCTGGCGGTGTGAACCTATGACAACGTTGCCATACGCTCCGCCTTCGCTCCGCCGCTGTCAAGGCCGACCGCGCCGCCATCGATCGGACGGCAGGTCAGGACCGTGACAGCGACGGCTGCCGCTGCTGCCGGCGCAGCAGGACAGCGATGGCGCCCCCTGGTGGCTGTCTCGGACCGCAGTCACCAGGGGGCGCTTGACCTCACTGGTCCGTCTGGACCCAGGAGTAGACGCCCGACACGGAGTTGTTGGTGTTCTCCTCCTTGACGATGGTCTGCACCTTGTCGCCCGAGCGGACGCCCTCGATCGGCGAGCAGATGAACGCCGGGTGGCCGCCGGGGGCGATCTTCTCGTAGTCGTTCTGCCACAGACGGGTGTTGGCGGTCTCGTCGAACAGGATGATGTAGATGTTCGCGTCCGAGGTGGCGCTGCGCCACGACCAGCAGGACTGGGCGTTGGTGGAGGCCTGGACGAGGTTGGAGTTGCCCTCCTGGCCGTAGGAGAGCTTCGCGTACCAGACCGAGCTGGTGCTCGCCTGGGCGATGCCGGAGCCGATCAGCGCGAGCGAGGTGGCGGCGGTCAGGATGCCGATCGTCTTCGCGAGGCCGCTCTTCTTGGTGCGGGTCATGGACCTTCTCCACAGTGGTGGTGAGTGGTTGCGGCACCGAGCTTGCAGCCTGGGCGTGCCGGAGGCCATGACGGTCAGCCAAGTGCCGACCTTACGGGTCATCACCTGTACTGACCTGCAATGATGCCGGTGGATTTGACGGTGCCGCGGGTCGCGTCCGGCGTAACGGGCAGGGGCGTGGTGCGTGTTCGGGTGGGTCCTGGGATTCGCGGGTCAGGGCCGCGGGGCGGTGTAGCAGCCGAGTTTCGCCCCGGACGGGGTGGTGAGGCAGGCGGTCAGGGCGGGGCCTGGGGTGGTGGTGGCGATCAGTGGGGTGTAGACGAAGGGATCGATGTCGCCGGGGTGGGTGACCTCGACGTGCTGGGTGGGCTGGCCCGCGGTGGTGAGGGTGAGCCGGTCCGCGGGGTGCGCGTTCCAGACACGGGCCCAGGCCGCCCGGCACTGCGGGTTGTAACGGATTTCCAAGCCGAAGCCGCCCGGCTGCTGCGTGTGGAGAAGGGTCTGCGGTTCGACACCGCAGCCGGTCGTCTGGGGATCGTCCCCGGTGCAGGCGGTGCCGGTGCAGGCGACATGGAAGCCCGTGGAGACGGCGGCGGACCTGACGGTGTGGCCCGGGGCGGGGGCCCGGCCCCGGTTGTGCACGGCGGCCAGGGTCAGGACCAGGGCCACGCAGCCGAACAGCCCGACCACGACGGCGACGACGAGGGCCGCGGCGGCGGTGCGCGGACGCTGCCGGGCCCGTCGGCGGCGGGTCAGTGTCGGGTCCGGAGAGTCGACGGGCGGGTCGGCGGCCGAGCCGTCGGGCTGGTCGGCAGGGTCCGGCTGGGCGGGCTGGGGGAGACTGCTGTGCGCCGGTGACTCGGGAGTGGTGGCGGGGGCCTGCGGGTGGGTGGTGGTGCGCCGGCTCCAGGCTGCCTCGGCCAGTTCCCACAGGGCACGCGCTCGTGCGTCCGGCTCGTTTGCCGCACGGCACAGCAGTTGGACGGCCGGCCAGGGCGGCAGCGAACGGCCCGACAGATAGCGCTGCCAGGACGACTTGCTGTACGGCGAGTCGGCGGCCAGCGCGGACAGGGCCAGGCCCGCGCGTCCCCGCAGGGCGCGCAACTCCAGGGCCAGCCGGGTGCATTCGGGGGGAGGCGTCTGTGTCATTTGCGCAGCGCAGCCCAGGTCTTGGGGCCGACCTGGCCGTCGACGTCCAGGTGCAGGGTCTTCTGGGCCTGGATGACGGCGTAGGAGGTCAGCGGGCCGAAGTCGCCGTCGATGCCGCCGGGGGAGATGTGAATGCGCTCCAGGAGGCACTGGAGCTCGGCCACCTCGGGTCCGGTGTTGTCGACGACCACGTTCGCGGTGCGGGTGTTGCTGTTCCCCGCGTACCAGAGGCCGTCCCGGCGTACAAAGGTGCAGGTGTAGGGGATCTGACTGGGCACCAGCGCAACCGGGTGGGCGGCGACCGGATGGACGGCCAGGGTTGTGGGCTTGCCCTGCCCGGAGCTGACGATCAGCCCGGAGAGGGTAGCCCCGATCGCCGCCGAGACCACGGCCGTCAGCACCAACCGCGGCGTCGGGCCGCGTCGGCGCGGTGCCCGCGACCGCACCCGCGTCCATACCGACTTCCTACCTCCGGCCGTGGCTGCCGACCCGCTCGGGTCGCTCCGGTCGGGCCCGTCATCGGCCGTGGTGCCCTCGGCACTGCCTGATTCCTGCTCCCGCTCCTGCCCCTGGTCGGGAGGGACGGGGTAGGTGCTGCGGCGCCAGGCGTCGACCGCGGCTTCGTGACGTGCCAGTAGGCGCACTGGATCTGCTCCCGCCAGCGCGGCCAGTGCCTCGACCGCGCCGCTGGGGGGAAGCTGTTTGCCGCCCAGATAGCGCTCCCAGGAGGAGGCGCTGTACCCGGTGCGGGCCGCCAGGCGCCGGTGGGTCAGTCCGCTGTCATCCTTGAGCCGGCGCAATACCCCGATGAACTGCACCACTGCCGGGTCCAGCCCTGCAGGAAGCGCTTTCCAGCGCGTCATATCCCCCACCTGTTCCGGTAATCCACGAGGCGTCACCCCATGGCCTCGGTCCGCGATAATAGCCGCATCGGCCGAGCCCTCGAACAGCGGCCCGGAGGCGGTAAGGATCATGAGTTCCGCTCCAAGCCGGGACGCGCTGCCGAAGAAACCTGCCCGACCAAAGTCTGACTTCTGCTCCGCGGGGCGTACCGGCACTGATATACCAGCGTTGGCACGTTTTCTCTCGGGGGTGGGACGCGGTCATGGAAAGCAGAGCCAGAGCGGGATTCCTCATGGGCGGGAGCGGTTTCGCCCTTTTGTGGTTAGCATTTCCCGGGCTGTACGGGATCGATTACAGCCCGCCTGCACACTCGGCCGCAGCGGCCGTCGACCTGACCAAGCTGAAGGATTTCAAAGGTACGGTCAGCTCTCCGACCGGTGGGGTCTTCAATGGATTCAGCGGACCTGCCGACTTCCACGGCGCATTCATTGCTATTTGCGTCATGTTCGGGATCGGGCTGCTCGTCATGGTCACCGGAATCGATATCGAAGATGCCGTGGGGCTGGCGAAGGTCCTGAAACTGGGTGATATTGGAGCGAAGATCTTCGTTGTTGCGACGTTCATCTGGGGATTCTTTTTCAATCACACGCCGAACGAGATCCGCGCCACCTTCGTCCGCGACCTCGGCGGCGGACCGGCGGCAGTGGCGGACTCGAAGTACCTGACCGCCTCACTCGGCCTTGGCACTCTGCTCCTGTTCTTCGGGCTGCTGGTCGGCTTCATCGGCATCAGCCCGGCCGGAGGATGCGCGCTGGTCTCGCTGTTCGTGCTGTCGTTCATCGGACTGATCATCTACGCCTCCGTCGCCGGCAAGGACAGCCACAGCACCCCGCCCTCGGGCGTCAGCGCCTCGCCCTCCGCATCGGCGGCCCACCACGCCGTCCCCAAGCCGAAGCCCAAGCCGAAACCGAAGCCGGCAGCCCACTCGACCACCCGCCGCCCGGCATAGCCGCTGCACCGGGCCCGGCGGGTGCTGGAGGTCTGAGGGGGCGTCAAGCGCGGGCCCCGCCGTGGGGACGGTGGGGCCCGCGTCGGCGGCGCGCGGTCGGATCAGCGGTGGAGCGAGTAGGGGGTGAGGCCGGTGGTCTCCTCCCGGGCGACGTTGACGGCCGCCGCGGCGGACCTGCGGGTGGCCGAGGGGGACGCCGGGGCTCCGCAGAAGACCGGGTCGAGCGCGGTGCGCTCGGCGGCGAAGACGGTGGAGTTGTTGGAGGCGTCGGCCGAGACCGTGAGCTGCCGGGAGCCGTCCTTGGTGGTGTAGGAGTAGGTCTGGTAGCCCTGGAGGATGCCGTCGTGGCCGTACACCTGGATGCCGCAGGAGAGGGTGTACTGGCGGATGCCCAGGCCGTAGAACGAGGTGCCGGTGGTGTCGGCCGGCTGCGTGGTCTCCATCTGCGCGAGCTGCGCGGCGGGCAGCAGCGCCCCTGAGGTGAGGGCCCGCCAGTAGCGGTTGAGGTCGGCGGTGGTGGAGATGGCGGCGCCCGCGGTCCAGATCCACGAGGCGGTCTGCTCGGTGGCGTCGAACAGCGGCTCGGAGCGGTCGTCCTGGGTGAGGTAGCCGACAGCATGCGGGCCGGCGATGTCCGTGCGGGGAACCACGAACGAGGTGGCGGTCATGCCCGCGGGCCGCAGGATCCGGTCGGTGAGCAGCTTGGCGTAGGGCTTCCCGGTGACGTGCTCGACGAGCAGGCCGAGCACCACGAAGTTCGTGTTGGAGTACGCGTACTGGCTGCCGGGTGTGAACTGCGAGCCGTGGGTCAGGGCTCCCGCCACCAGGTCGGCCGGGGCGTAGGTGCGGTAGCGGAACTGCTGGTAGCCGGTGACGGTGTCGCCGACCAGAATGCCGGGAAGGTCGTTGCTGTAGTCGTACAGGCCGCTGGTGTGGTCCAGCAGTTGCCGCACGGTGATCGGGGAGCCGGCCGGCAGGACGCCCCCGGGCAGGTATCCGACGGCGGGCGCGTCGAGGTCGACCTGATGGCGGGCGACGAGCTGCAGGGTGAGCACGGCGGTGAAGTTCTTGGTGATGCTGCCGACCCGGAACCTTCCCCTGGGATCCACCGGCGCCCCGGTGGCCAGGTCGCCGGTCCCGGTGCTGACCGTCCCGCCGGCGCCGCCCCGGTCGCTCACCAGCGCGAAGGCCCCGGGCGAGCCGGCCGCGACCACGCTCGCCAGCGCCTGCCGCAGACCGGGGTAGTCGGGCGCCGGACCGGACGCCGCCGAAGCGGCGCCGGCCGGACCGGCGGCGAGCAGGACCGAGGCGGTGGCCGCCAGCGCGCCCACCGCGGAGGCGGCGGCACGGGCGCGGCGCCGGGTGCCGGCGGATGGACGGGGAGAGCCGAGGAAGCGGGAAGGCAAGACGAGCTCCAGTTCTCTGACGGGACGATTCTGACGGGACGATCGGGTCGGCCGCCGCAGCGGCTGTCGATCACTACTCGTACACACGTCCCGGGGCGTGACCGGGTTGCATCTGACGGAGCCGCGGTCATCAGCATTCCCTGCCGTCCCTTGTTCTGCGTAGAGTGTGAGGTCAAGGGCCGGATCAGGGGAGAGGACGGCGCTGGTGGACGCAGAGGGCTGGGCGGCGCAGGGGTTGTGCCGGAAGCTGGAAGATCCTGACGTGATGTTCGTGGACGGAGCGGAGCAGCAGCGGGTCAAGGCCGTGTGCACGGGCTGCCAGGTCCGCACCGCGTGCTTGGGCTACGCCCTCGACGAGCAGATCGACCACGGGGTCTGGGGCGGGCTGACCGCCCGGGAGCGGCGGCAGTTGCGGCGCCGCCGCCCGACCGTCAAATCCTGGCGGGCGCTGCTGGAGGCGGCGCAGGCCGAGCACGCGCAGCAGCCGGGCACGACGGCCGCCGCGTAGGCGCCCTGCGTTGGCGCGGCGCCGCCGCGGGCGGTGGCCGAAGACGCCCCGGGGCGCGGATGGCCCCGGGGCGTCGGTGGGTCGTGGGTCGTGGGTCGCTGGGTCGTTGATTGGCTGGGTCAGATGACGATGCGGTCGAGGTTGGGGCCGGTGCCCGCCGTGTTGGCGATGGCGAGGGAGTTGGTGCCGGCCTTGAGGGTGACCTGGACCTTCAGGGTGACCACGGTGTTGTAGTCCGGTGTCGCCGGGAAGTTCACGGTCTGGGTGACGCCGCCTGCGGTCACGGTCGCGGTGTGGACGCTGCCGACGCTCATGAAGTAGATGGTCATCGGATAGGTGCCGGCGGTGGGTGCGGTCACCGAGAAGGTGGCGCTGCCCAGGAAGCTGATCTTCTTGCCGCCGGAGCAGTGCGCGCAACTCGTGACCGTGGTCCCGGTGCCCAGGGTCGCCTTCTCCGCCTCGTAGGACTTCCCGGGGGAGGTGGGCGGCGTACTGCTCGGCGGAGTCGACGTCGGTGTCGAGGTGGGCGTCGAGGTGGGTGTCGGGGTGGGCGTGGGCGTGGGTGTCGGGGAGGTGGTCGGTCCACTGGTCACCGGGGCCACCGTCTTGAGGAAGAGCGACTGACCGGTGTCGGTCCGGGACGCGTCGACGCCGTGCCCGCCGGTGTAGTCGTTCTGCTCGTTCTTGGCCCAGTCGGTGATCGGCGTGCCGCCCACGTCGAGCGGGTGGTAGACGCCGCCGGACGGGCCGGCCACGCCGAACTGGTAGATGGTGTTCTTCAGCGGGTAGTACGGCTGGTACGGCCCGCCCGCGGACAACTGCTTGGTCATGGTGTTGTCGAAGAAGACGTTCTGCGGTCCGGCCGCGCCCGACCACTTGATGCCCTTCTGGCCCGCGGTCCAGTAGATCGGGAACCAGTTGGAGGTGTCGGGCGTGGTGGTGGCGCCACCGTCGTCGCCGCAGTTGGACTTGCAGTTGCCGGCCCGGTGGTCGTACGGCACGGCCTGGGTGTTGAGCTCGATCAGGTTGCGGCGCTCGTAGCCGCCGTGCAGGTTGAAGTCGGAGTCGATGTCGTTGCCGATCGCCACGTTGTCCGATGCCGACCACTGGAACGTGAAGTGCCGGAGGTTGCGGGTGACGTTGTCGGCGTAGAGCGAGTCCCAGACCCGCGAGCCGCGGAAGTAGCCCCGGCCGCCGGCGCCCTTGTTCCAGGAGCCGTCCAGGAAGTTGTCCTGGATCTGGACGTTCTTGGCCTCCTCGGTGACGATCGGGTGGGAGCCGGTCATATAGCTGCGGATCCCCTGCACCCAGTCGTTCACCGCCCACTTGAGGACGATGCCGTTCATCTCGGCGTGCGGGTCCATGTTGCCGTAGTTCTGCACCGAGTCGGCCTGGTTGAGGTTCGACATCGGCTGGGTCATGTAGAAGTTCTCCAGGCCGACCCCGACGACCGGCTCCACGATCGGCGACGCCTGGCTGGCGTAGACCGAGCCGTCGATCGGCGCCGAACCGTCCGAGGTGGAGTCGATCGGCATGTCGTACTCGAGCGGCTTGTCGATCGTGACCGTGTGGTTGGTAGTGTCGACCGCGCTGATGGTGAAGATCTGCTGCCGCATCTGCAGGTTCTCTTCGGGGTACGTCGTGCTGACCGCGTCCATCGACGCGTAGAACTTCTGCGAGTTGGCGGCCATCATATTGACGAAGCCGCCGACCTTGAAGTTGGTCATGTTGGCGTTGGTCGCCAGGTAGACGACGGTGTCGCCCTGCCGGGCGGCGTACGTGGTCTCGCCCGGCTTGGCCCGCAGTTTGACGCCGGCCTTCCAGTGCTGGTTGATCGAGCCGAGGAAGATCTCCTTGCGGTTGGCCGGCGCGGCGTTGTACTCCGACTGGTAGGACGGGTCGACCGTGCGGGAGCTGACCCGGAACAGGCCGGTACCGGGCCAGGCCCAGCCCATGGTGCCGTCGCCCGAGGTCATGTTGTCCCCGTCGGAGTCGGTGCCGTCCGGGGTCAGGGTGTCGTACAGGGTGTTGGCATCCGGGCGGTACTCGAACGAGGTGCCGGTCGCCGGATCGCTGCCCGAGCCGCGCAGGATCGTGTAGTTGGCGTCGACCTCGATCTCGTGGGTGACGTTGAGGACACCGGCCGGGAAGGTGATCAGCGACAGCTTGGTGTACGAGTTGGTCGGTGAACAGGTGCTCTTGAGCTTGTCGATGGCGGCCTGGATGCCGTTGGTGTCGTCCTTGCCGTCATTCGGCACCACCCCGTACGTGGAAGCCAGTTGGGCCGGGGTGATCTGGCAGGACGCCGACGGGTTGATGTCGGTGGCGTCGGGCAGCGGCTGGCCGCCGCGGTAGCCGGCCTTGCTCCAGTCGGGCAGCCCGGGCAGCGGGGCGCGGCGGTTGGCAGCCGACAGGTCGAGTGCCCGCAGCACGGGCGTGGGGGTGACGCCCGGGGGCACGGCGGACGCACCGGTGGTGGTGGCGGCGGTCCCGGAGGCACCACCGACCGCCACGACGCCACTGGCCAGCAGCAGGGCGAGGGTTGCACCGAACGCTAAACGGCGTCTTTTCATCGATGGCATGGGAGGTCCCAACATGAAGGGGGCGGGGGTGGTGGAGCGGACACCGCAAAAGAGCTTCCGGTCACGGTGCGGGGAGCGCAGGCAGGCCATGCGGACAGACGGAGATCGACGTGCCGACGTGGGATTCGCCGCGTTCGGCGGCTGAGCAGGATGGTGCCGAGCCCGTGCCGCAGGCGGGGGTTGGCCTCACAGCACAGCAGCCGCAACGGCCGGAGAACGCTCGCTTAACCTCTCGTTCGAGAGTTAACCCCCGGCCGTTGTAACCGTCAAGGGTTCTCGTAAGGAAACTTTCCTAACTAGAATCGACCCCTACCGGTGCGGTCGCCGCCGGACTGCTTCCGGACGGCACGTCAAGATCGTTAATTGCACGTCGAGTTGGAGGTGCAGATTTCGTAAATCTAATTAACGAGATGATTGCGCACCGGGGGTCGGAGGTGCTTCGATTCGTTAAGTAATCTTACCAATGATTGACGGAGGCCCCCACCGCCATGTCATCGACCCGTACCCGCCTCGCCATAGGCATCGCCGCGGCCCTCGCGCTCGCCACCCCACTGGCCATCGCGAACGCCGACGCCGCCACGACGCTCCCCACCGTCCTCGCGGCACACCCGGCCGCGGCACCGGCCGCCACCACGTACACGGCCGCCCAGGTCCTGGCCGCCATCCAGCAGCACTCCACCTCCGCCACCCAGGTCAACACCAAGCCCCACATCAACACCATGACCCGGGCCCAGAACGTCAACGTGTACCAGCCCGCCTCCGGCGTCTTCGTCTACACCTCCAGCATGGCCATCGACGACGACGGCAGCGACCCGGACCCGGACCCCGACCACCAGGGCGAGACCACCTTCCAGGACAGCAGCGGCAAACAACTCGCCGCACACCACGTACCGTTCTACGTCCTGGGCGACGACTGCTGGGACAACAAGACCCCCTGCCCCCACTTCTTCTACAAGGAACACGGCATCTCCGGCCGCCAGTTCGCGCTGGTCTTCTACAACGGCAAGGCCATCGGCGCGATCTTCGGCGACACCCAGACCGGCAACTCCCAGACCACCTCCGACAACGACTCCCGCGAACTGGGCGAAGCCTCCGTCAAAACCGCCAGCCTGCTCGGCATCCCCAGCAGCGGCACCACCGGCGGCGTCGACAACGGCGTCACCGTCGCGATCTTCTCCGGCCCCTCCTGGGTCGTCAACGGCACCAACGCCAACCTCAGCGACAACGCCCAAGCACTGGTCCAAAACGCCCTCAACACCCTCGGTGCGAGCCTGGCGGGGGGTACGACCACTCCGCCGCCGCCGAGCGGCACCCTGTTCGAGGCGGAGACCGGGACCCTGTCCTCCGGTGGCACCTTCGACTCCAACCACCTCGGCTTCACCGGCACCGGCTTCGCCAACCCGGCCAACGCCGTCGGCGCCTACGTCCAGATCCCGGTCACGGCGACCACCGCCGGCACCAAGACCCTCAGCTTCCGTTACTCCGACGGCACCACCGCGGCGCGGCCCGCGACCATCACGGTCAACGGCACCTCCCGCGGCACCCTGAACTTCCCGGTCACCGCCAACTGGGACACCTGGTCCACCGCCACCATCTCGGTGCCCCTGAACGCGGGCGCCAACACCGTCCGGGTCACCGGCACCGTCGCGGACGGCCCGGCCAACATCGACTCGGTGACCGTCTCCCAGTAGACCCACCGTCCGGATACGCACCGGCGCCGGCCGGCGGCCCACCCCCGCCGTCCGGCGCCGGTGTCTCCCGGGGTGAGGCCCCGTCAGCCTCACGGGGCGGCCCCTGGCGGGAATGTGAATTGGTGACCTCGGAGCCGCTGGAAACGGTGTCGTACACGGCTTCGCCGGGCCCGCCGCAGCGATTTCGCACCGGTTCGCAACCTCGGGGGCGGCGGCCTGCGGGGAGGCTGTCAGTCGCCCGTCCAGCCCTCGGTAAACACTGCCTGAGCTGGTGTTTTTCAGGGATTCGCCTACGCTGGGGAGTTCTGCTGGACTGCACCGGAGGGGACGCTCGTGGGCGAGGAAGCCACCAACTATGACGCCAGTCAGATCCAGGTGCTGGAGGGGTGGGAGGCGATCAGGAAACGGGCCGGGATGTACATCGGCTCGACCGGTGAACGCGGCTTGAGTCAGCTCGTGTTCGAGGCCGCAGGCCGGGCTGTCAACGATGTTCTGGCCGGTCGCGCCAGCCACGTGGACATCACGCTCATGCCCGACGGAGGCGTGTGCCTCGCCGACGACGGGCCGGGCGACGGCGTCGACGAGGTCGGCGGCACTGGTATGCCCGGCCTCGAAGCCCTGTTTACCCGCATGCAGACGAGGACGTGGTCTTGCAGCCGGCGTGACGTGGAAATGGACCTTTGCGGGGTGGGGCCCTTTGTCGTCAATGCCCTGTCGAGTCGGATGACAGCCGAGGTGCGGCGCGGGGGAGTGCGCTGGATTCAGGAGTACGCGCGCGGGGTGGCCCTGACCCCGCTCACCGAGGCGGGTGCGTCGACCGGAAGCGGGACCACCGTCACCTTCTGGCCCGATGCCGAGATCTTCGGATCCGCTGAGCTCTCGTTCGAGGCGCTGACCGGGCGCTTCAGGGAACTGGCCCTGCTGAACCGGGGTTTGCAGGTCTCGCTGACCGACCGGCGCCGCCCGGGGGAGTCGCGGGCGGTGAGGTTCCGGTACCCGGACGGCGTGCGGGATTTCGTAGCCCTCCTCGACGAGCGGGAGGCGCCTGTTCATCCGCAGGTGATCGGCTTCGAGCAGGAGGAGCCGCGGATGGCGGGGACGGTGGAGGTGGCCCTGCGGTGGTGCGGCGGCGCAGGGGAGCGGGTCCGGAGCTTTGCCAACAGCCGGCCCACTGACGGGGGTACGCACGAGCGCGGCTTCCGCGAGGGAGTGGCGGCAGCGGTCACCGCGTACGCACGGCAGCGGCAGCTGCTGTCCACGGCCGACGCCGACCTCGACGCCGAGCGTGTCGCCGAGCGCGTCGGTGAGGGTCTGACAGCGGTGGTGTCGGTGAAGCTGGACGATCCCGAGTTCCTGGGCTCCACCTGCGGCGTGCTGGGCAATACCGCGGTGCGCGCCTGCGTCGGACAAGCCGTCCAGGAGCGCCTCGGCGGGTGGCTGGAAGCACACCCGGAGCACGCCGCAGCCGTCCTCGACCGGATCATCGGGCGATGACCAGGTGTTGGGGCAGGTGCGGTGCGGTGCGGTGCACCGCGGCAGCCGTCAGCTCGGGGGGACCGTGCCGTCGTAGACGTTGTCCGGGGTCGCGATCCCGGTGATCGCCCGCGCGAGCAGTGAGGACGGCTCCTGGCCCTGGAAGCCGACGTCGGTGTTGGTGAGGATCACCAGGGTGGCCTTCCGCGCGGGCAGGTAGACGGTCACGCTCTGGTAGCCGGGGATGGAGCCGTTGTGTCCGATCCATCCGCCGGTCTCGAAGATCCCGAGGCCGTAACTCGTGCCGGGGAAGCCGGTCGGAAGCAGCTTGAGCCGCTCCCGCTGGGTCTGCGGGCTCAGCAGCGCGCCGGTGGCGAGGATCTCGGCCCAGCGGCGCAGGTCCCGCAGGTTGGAGATCATCGCCCCGGCCGCCCAGGCCCAACTCGGGTTCCACTGCGTGGAGTCCTCGACCTCACCGCTCAGCGTCTGGTTGGTGTAGCCGCGCGGGTGCGGCGCGGGGAACTCGGCCCCGCGCGGGAACAGCGTGTGGTGCAGCCGGGCCGGTCGGAGGACCCGCTGGTGGATGAAGTCGATGAGATCGAGGCCGCTGACCTTCTCGATCACCAGGCCGAGCAGGATCAGGTTGCTGTTGCAGTACTGGAACTCCTCGCCCGGCGCGAAGGTGTTGCAGTGCTTGAAGCCGTACGCGAGCACCTCCTGCGGGGTGAACGAACGGTTCGGGTCGGAGAGCAGCGCCTGCGCGAAGTCCGGGTCGGCGCTGTACGGGAACAGGCCGCTGCGCATCTCCGCGAGCTGGCGCAGCGTGATCAGGTCTCCGTTGGGCACGCCGTCGACGTAGGCGCAGATCGGGTCGTCCAGGCCGACCCGGTGATCGTCGACAAGCTTGAGCAGTGCGGTGACGGTGAACGTCTTGGTCTCGCTGCCGATCCGGGTGAAGAGGTCGGCGGTCATCGGCTTGCGGTCGGCGGTGTCGGCGACACCGGTCGCACGGACGTAGCTTCCCTGGCCCGGCAGCCACAGTCCGACGACGACGCCCGGAATCCCGGCCTGCACGCGGACGTCCTCGACGGCCGTGTCCAGCCGCGAGGCCAGCGCGGGATCGAGGCTCGCGCTCCTGCTCTTGCTCCTGCTCTCGCTCTCGCCGTCGACGGCAGCGGCGGACGTCGATGCCATCGGGGCCAGCAACGGCGCTGTGAGCAGGGCAGCGGTGAACGCACGGCGGGAGAGGGGACTCTGCATCTCGGGCGCTTCTTCCAGTCAGGGACGTAGACGCCCACATCACCACCCCCGCCCCGGACGGACGCCCCCATCCGCCCCACCCCCCGACAAGTCCACTCGTTCGGAGCCATGCAGCGGGGCACAGTCGCGGAGGGAGTGTCGTGCTGTCGGATCGGGGTGGTGGCGTTCGTAGGAGGGGTGAGGCCTCCCGCAAGGGGCGGCACCGAGGCAAGGGGAAGGGCGGATCGTGAAGCTGACGACCATGACTCAGATCACCGTCGACGGAGTGGTGCAGGGAAACGGCGGCGCGTCGGACGAGGACCGCAGGGGTGGGTTCGAGCGCGGCGGATGGGCCCTGGGAAGGGGCGACCACGAGACCGTGGCGTTCATCAACCAGACCTACCAGCGCGCCGACGCCTTCCTGCTCGGGCGGCGGACCTACGAGCTGTTCGCCCGCTCGTGGGGCTCCTTGACGGTCCGGGACGTCCCTGGCTGGGAGCCCGTCCTGCGGGCGTTGAACACGCGGCTCAAGTACGTGGCGTCAGCCACACTCGCCGATCCGGCATGGTCCGGCACCACCGTCCTGACGGACGAGCTGGCGACCGCCATCGCCGCTCTGAAGGCCGAGCCGGGGGGTGAGCTGCAGGTGCACGGAAGCGGCACCCTGATCCGTTGGCTGCTGGAGAACGATCTGGTCGACGAGATGACTCTTATTGTCATTCCCTTGGTCCTCGGCCAAGGCACGCGGTTGTTCCCGGACGCCGGCCCGGATCTCGCGCTCGACCTGGTCGAGTCGCGAGTCGACTCCAAGGGCGTGGCGATCCAGGTCTACCGGCCGGCCGGGCGCCCGCAGTACCCAACGGCGTGAGCCCCTGACCTTCGTCACGGTCCCCGGCCGTGGCAGCAGCAGTGTTGGACGGCCACGGCCTGCTGCTGCCCGGCCGGTGCCCGACCACGGACCCGGCGCCATGCGCCATGCGGCGTGTGCCCTGCGGCGTGCGTCATGCATCCGATTCGGCGGTCTCCGCGACGGCAGCCAGGTAGGCCACGGCCAAGGCGACAGCCCCTTCCGCCGTGGCGGATTCACCGATCACGTCGCCGCGGGGAGACTCCTCAACGCGGTAGGGGCGCTCGTTGTGCGAGGGGGCGATGGCAACCACGGCGCAGAACGGATAGACGGTGGCAACTCGGAAGCCGAGCGTCCAGTGGCTGGAGAACGGGTACAACTCGCGCAGGCGCGGTTCGGCATGGGCCGCATCAACGAGAAGGCCGAACTCCGGGAAGTCCGGTGCCCCGGCTGCCTGCTCCCGCATCAGGCCCCACTGCACGGCGACGGCTGCGGCCGGCCCGCGTTCGTGTGCCTGGGCCAATTCACTGGAGCCCAAGAACGGCAGCGACTCGTGCAACTCGCGCAGGCTCCTGCCCTCCCCCCACGCTACTCCCGCCTTCACGACGTCCCCCAGGTCCGCCGTGTCCCCAGTGATGAGTTGGACCCCTTGGCTCCAGCCGGAGACACCGAACGAGCGGCGCTGACTTCCGGTGTGGACGAACAGGGGTCCACGATCGGGAACCGAGGCCACGATGCCCGCCGAATGGACTGACGGAGGGCGGCCGGGCACCGTCACCAGGCGGATGTCCAGTCCGGCCGCCAACTGCTCCAAAGCGACGGCCAGGCTGCCCGCAGCGGCCACGTCGGGGTAAAGGTTCGAATCCACTTCCGCAGTGTGCCGTCACAGCGCCATCAAGGGAAGCCGCGACCAGCGGATGTCCAGTTCGGCCGGATCGTGAACAGCCCTGGCCCCGTTGCAGGTCTACGCGGCGCTGAGGAATCCTGGGTCGGCGGTGCCCATCTGTCGGGCGAAGTCGGTGGCGACTCCGAGTATCTCGCGCATAGGCACTGGCCGGCGACTGGTGCCAGCGAGATCCGCGTGGGCCTCCTTCGTCCACAGGAACGGATACACGCTGATTCCCTGCGCGAATGTCAACGCAGCGACGTCCTCAGTCCAGCCCGGCCACCGCAGCCCGTCGTAGAAGGTCTCCAGACGACCCGAAAGCAGCCAGGAGATCCAAGCCGAGTGCCCCATCTCCAATGCCTCCCAAGCAAGGGTGTCAGGAGCGAAGTAGGCCATCTGCCCCGGGGCCCCGGGGCGCCCCGCAGCCGCCGGGTTGTGGCCGTTGAGGGCGAACACCCCACCGAGGACGTCGTGCCCAACGACAAGGCCGACGGTGGGACTCCAAGCAGGGTCGAAGCGCTCCGGGAAGGCGTTGACGTGGGCCAGGCTAGGCATTGTGCGGCCATCCGAGGCTGTCCCGCCTCCGAACACCCGCACCCACCCGCCGTCCAGGACCAAGCCACCGCTGTTCAGCACCAAGCTGCCCAGCGCCGATCGCGCAGTGACCTGCAGCTGAAGCAGACAACGGCGGCCTTCTGCTGGGTCGACCGGCAGTACCTCCAACGGAGCGGCGCTGGTCACGAACAGCTCCTGCAGCTCTGGCCATGCAGGATCGTCCACAGCGCTGGAAGGCCACGGACGTGTTCGTGCCCTACTCGGTGGGCCACTACGGGCCAGGCTTAATACGGCAGGGGCTCGGGGCCGACGTCCGGCCCCTGGGGACATCTGCTCTGTAACCGGCATCGGCTGAGACCAGGTCAGTAGACCAGGATGTCCCAGTGGTTGCCCTCGTTGCAGTACAGGTTGCCGGAGGCGGCCTGCCACTGCGGGTAGCCGTCGCTGCGGTAGCCGATGTAGGTGAAGCTGTTCTGGATGTAGCCGTCGATGCAGGAGTTGCGGGAGACGTCGACCTTGTAGCCGTTGTAGTGGCTGTAGGTCCCCGAGGCGTGGCCCACTTCGGTGCCGCCGGTGATGTTGATGGCGCAGCCGCTGGCCTGCTTGAGGGTGATGATCGTGCTCACCGTGCCGGAGTTGATCTGGTCGAACGAGGTGCAGGTGGGGTTGGACCGGGTGGTGCAGCCGCCACTGGAGCTCCAGGTGATGCCGGCGCTCCTGAACTGACTGGCGGCTGTCGACTGCGACTCCTTGGTGCCGCTGGCTCCCGCCGTGGGCGCCGAGACGGCGAGTGCGGCCATGGCCAGGGCGACGACGGTGACTGCGGTGCGGGGCTTCATCTGCTCTCCTGTGGGGGGTGTGAGGTCAGCGCGAAGAACCGCGCGGAAAGCGGAAGGCGGAAAACAGAAAGCGGAAAGCGGCGCGGAACCAGGATGG
This sequence comes from Streptacidiphilus alkalitolerans, assembly GCF_042511045.1. Classification (NCBI taxonomy): domain Bacteria; kingdom Bacillati; phylum Actinomycetota; class Actinomycetes; order Kitasatosporales; family Streptomycetaceae; genus Streptacidiphilus; species Streptacidiphilus alkalitolerans. Next base: position 226,753 of record NZ_JBHEZX010000002.1, on the reverse strand, counting down.
CGCAGTGCTGTCTATGCGAGTAGACCCGGGCCTGTGAATTTCGCGTGACGGTCATGTATCTGACAAGTGGCGGGTTCGGGGGCTGGGTGGTTCGGAGACTGCGGCGCTCGCCCGGCCACCCGCCCGCCTCCCCTCGGCCCGGGCGGTGGCTGTGTCGCGCGCGCGGAAGGGGGTCTGTGTCAGTGGGCGCGTCTAGGCTCGGTTCGACGATGGAGTCCGAGTAGGGATGTGAGTGTCGTGTCGCGTGTTCGAGTGCACAATCTCAGCGTGTCGCTGGACGGGTTTGCCGCCGGGGAGGGGCAGGAGCTGGAGGCTCCGTTCGGGCATGCAGGGACCCGGCTGGTCGAGTGGTTCCTGCACACCCGTGCCTTCAATGAGATGCACGGCCAGGCCGGCGGCAGCAGCGGTGTCGACGACGCCCTCGCCTGGACCTGGAAGGCCGGGATCGGGGCGGAGATCATGGGCCGCAACAAGTTCGGCCCGCAGCGCGGGCCGTGGACCGACGAGGAGTGGAAGGGCTGGTGGGGGGACAACCCTCCGTTCCACACCCCGGTGTTCGTGCTGACGCACCACCCGCGCCCGTCCCTGGAGATGGAGGGCGGCACGGTCTTCCACTTCATCGACGCCTCGCCGAAGGAGGCGCTGCGGCAGGCCCGCGAGGCCGCGGGCGGCCTCGACGTGCGGATCGGCGGGGGCCCAACCACGGTCAGGCAGTTCCTCGCGGAGGACCTGGTCGACCACCTCCACGTCGCCATCGTCCCGATCGTCCTGGGCCGCGGTGAGCGGCTGTGGGACGGGCTGGAAGGGATGGAGCAGCGGTTCCAGATCGAGTCGGTGACAACGCCCAGCGGCACCACCCATCTGACCTTCAGCCGTCCGTAGCGACGGACTGCGGTCACCGGGCTGGGGGCGAGAAAGCCCGGGCCCCGGCGGCGCCCTGGGGAAGGGCGACCGCCGGGGTGGTCGAGCATGCTCAGGCGCGGGCGAGGTGGTCTGCGCGGTCGAGTGACCTGGACGAAGTGTCAGGCCCGGCCGTCCCGCTCACCTGCGAGCGCTGTGTCGCCACCCGTGTGTGACCTGGGCGCCTACGGTGTGTCAAGGGCGGCGCCGTCGATGGTGCTCAGCATGTCGGCGCTGGTGGACGTGGTGACGGGGGTGCCGAGGGTGGTCATGGAGGTGCAGGGGATGAAGGTGAACGTGCCGGTGGTGGCGTCGATGCCCTGGAGCTGGGGGCATCCATCGGGGCCGGTGGTTCCGGCCGACGTCAGCATGGTGTAGTCCGCCGTGGCGTAGCCGCTGGTGGCGACGACGGTCTTGGTGCTGTCGGCGGAGCCTGCGGCGATGTTGGGGTCGGTGCTGGTGTAGAGGTCGAGCTCACCGGTGGTGTTGTCGCGTGCCCACAGGGCGGGCAGGCCGCCGATCTGACCGGCGTTGACGATGGTCTTGTCGGCCCAGCCGCTGCCGGAGACGACGGCGAAGGGGCTGTACATGGCAGTACCGTTGGTGGCGGCGTAGTAGCCGAGCTGGTCGCCCTGGATGGCCCAGAGGTCGGCGCTCTCACCGGCACTGATGTTGGGGTAGATCCATGCGCCTGAATAGCCGTCGCTGGTGAGAGCGCCGGCGGGGATGACCTGGCGGCCCAGGTTCGTGCCGGGCAGCTCGTTGCCCTGGGCATCGATGAAGGAGACGGGGAAGACATTGTTGCCGTTCGGAATGAAGGTGGTTCCGTCGCCGGTGTTGCCGGTGCCGCGGTAGATGTTCAGACCACCGTCCGGGGTCCGGACCAGGAGGTCGGGGTTGTGCACAGCGGCGCCGGACATCTGGCCTTCGCTGTCGTCGTCGAGGAAGCCGCTGCTGACGGTGGCGCCGTTCCAGTCGGCGGCGGTGCCGGTGCCGTTCGCGGTGCCCTGGGCGCCGAGCTGGATCGGGGGCGCCAGGGTGTGGTCCGCGTTGCCTTCGTAGAGCCACAGACCGGGGTTGGCAGTGGTGCCCACGCCGATGACGTCGGGGATGTTGTCGTCGTTGAAGTCAGTGGCCAGGGCGACGGTCGGGCCGGTGCCGTACTGGGTGAAGAAATTCTGCTCGGCGGTGGTGGAGATGTTGCCGGCGCTGTCGATGGCGTAGACGTAGAGCTTGTTCGCACCCTGGCCGGGAGGTGTGAGGGTGATGCTGGTCGGACCGGTGCCCGCGGTGGTGCTGACGGTCTGCGGAGGGTTGACGGTGGGCGGCGGCGCGCCCCACGCGTAGGCGTAGGCGACGGTGTCGCTGCTGCCGGCGGCCGGTGTGAAGGTGAAGTCGTTCGTTCCGCCCGCGTTGCGGTCGGGGTTCGGCGAGGGGTACTGGTCGGTGGTGGGGAAGACCGAGGAGCTGATGCCGGGCGGACCGGGGGCGTCGGCGCTGACGGTGAAGTGGCAGGTCGTGGTGGCGGAGTCGTCGGTGCCGTCGTTGGCGGAGACGGTCCAGGTGTAGTCGCCCGAGGGCAGCGCGCCGATGTTCCACTGTGCGACGCCGTCGCTGAGCACGCTGCCGGTGGTGGTGGAGGCGATCTCCGCGCCGTTGTAGGTGGAGTAGGTGAAGTGGGCGGTCATGGTGCTGCCGGGCTCGATGTCGTTGAGCTGGGCCTTGAGGGTGATGGCGGTGTTGCCGACCTTGGAGAACGGCGGACCGGCCGCGGTGCAGGTGGTGTCCGGTGCGGTGTAGGCACTGGTGACGGTGGGCTTGCTGTTGTACTCGACGACCAGGGTGGGAGTGGTGGAGAAGCGCTTGAAGTGGGCCTTGTCGGCGCTCTTCTCATCACCGGTCAGAGCGAAGGTGAGGACAGCGCCCTCCCTGGCCGCGGCGACGGCGGACGCGACCGCGAAGCCGGTGCTGGGCTTGTTGGAGCTGCTGGCCGGGCCAACGGTTTTGGAAGACAGGGCCGGCCCGAACCCGGGGCGGTTCTTCCAGTCGGTGGAGGGGCTGATGGGGCTGGTGGCGAGGTGGGCGCTGACGGTGGCGCTCAGCGAGGCGGAAGCGCTGTAGAGCTCGGTGGTCTTCAGGACAGTGTCTGCGGTGTTGATGGTGGTGCCGTAGACGGCGGAGGGGAGAGTGAACTGGTAGTACGTCTCCTCGCTTCCGATGCAGCTCGGGGAGCCGTTGTAGCCCACGCCCTCGCCCTGGCCCTGCGGCTCGTACGCGGTGCTGTTCCCGGAGTTGGCCGAGTTGGGGCAGCCCTGCTTGACCTCGGCGTAGCCGGGATTCTGGCCGGTCCAGCGGCTCCAGGCGGGGTCGATGAACAGCGGGTAGCGGTTGCTGGTCGCGGTGAGCGCGGCCGGGTCGGGGACCAGGGCCACGGTGTGTCCGCCCACGACCTCGGCCGGCACGCGGGTGCGGTGTGCGGCTGCGCCCGGACCCCGGAAGGTGGGGGCGCCGCTGCCGGCCGCGGGGCTCGCCGACGCCTGCGCGACCGATGCGGCCACGGTGCTCGGCGAGGGCGCGGTGGCCGGGGTGGGCGGGGCTGCGGAAGTGGCTGGAGTGGAGTCCCACATGGTGGGGGCGGGGGCGTAGAAGGCGGCCCGGTGGTGCGTGTCGGTGGCGGTGAGGTTGCCGTCGGCGTCGGCGCTGATGGTCAGGCCCGGGCCGGTGGTGGCCAGGTTCAGCCGGCGCAGCGCCGGATTGGCGGCGGCCTGCGCGGTTTTGACGATCAGTACGTCGCTGACCCCGCCCTGTGCGGTCGCGGTCACGGCGAGGTCGGTGCCGGGCAGGACGTTGTGGTACGTGGCGGTGTCGGCCGACACCGTGGGGACCGGGAGGGCGGTCGGCCAGGCCAGGGACAGTCGCTGGCCGGAGGCGGTCAGGGTGGCCAGCGGCGTGGTGCCGCCCCCGGACAGGACCAGGTCGCCGGCGACGGCGCCCGGACTCAGCGTCCCGTCGGCGTTCCTGTGCAGGGCGGTGTTGATGGCGATCCACCGTCCCGCGTGGAAGACCCGGGTCGGGGTGGCGCTGATGGTGGCGGTGAAGGAACCGCTGGGATTGACGGCGATCTGCTGGGTCGCGGTGGTCAGCGAGTTGATGACGACCGGCTTGCCGCTGGCCTTGGCCTGCCGGGCCGCGGTCGCGGCGGGGGACCGGTCCGCAGGGAGCGCCGCTGCGCTGTGCGCGCTGCCGCCGCCTGCGGCCGCGGCGTGGGCGGCTGCGGCGTGGGCGGGCGCGGCGTGAGCGGGGACGGCGTGAGCGGGGACCGCCAGGCCGGCGACCCCCAGCGCAGTGGTGGTGATCAGGGCGGCAGCGCGCCGGTTTCGGTAGCGCCGGACAGCGGGCGGTCGTGGCTTCACGCCGTTCCTTCCAAGGGGTGACACAGGTGTTGACGGCACGCTAGATCCCGCTGGTGACACCCCACCGAAGTTATTGACAGCAGCTAGGTGATCTTGTCGGGATATGTGCACAAACTTCGCCGGAGCCGCCTCTGATTCTTTGCTTCCCCTTTGCTCAGCGCTGCCCGCACCCAGCCGCAGACCACGATCACGCTGGGCGGGCGTCCTGGATGCGCCGCCGTTGCCACACCGGATCGAGCCGGCTGCCCTGGAGTTGGCTGCGCCCACACCGCGCGTGCCTCGTGCCTGGCCTGCAACTCGGCCCGAAGGCGGCGGGTGCGGTCGATCACGCTGCCCGGATCCTGCTGGTGTGCCGCTCCGCGGGCGCAGCTGAAGTTACTTGATTGCGGCTGCGACGAGTATGGACAGGGCTATCAGGACCAGCCCTACGAGGAGGAGGTCGACCGCGCGTTGGAGCTGCTGGTATTTGGACAGGATGAGCTTTGAGATGGCGACGACGCGGTCTGGGCGCCGGTCGTTGATCATGTGGGTGGCGAGTTCCTCGCGTCCCATTCTGGCCCACCGCTCCCAGCCCTCACCTGAAGGGCCGGCCAGGCGTGGGCGTATGGCGCCCGCTGAACTGTTATTGAGGGGGAGCTGGAATGCCGCCCGGCTGACGCCGTACTGGGCTACTGGGGTGCGCTGGACGTCCGGTGGTGTGCGAGTCGTTGGTCACTGGGTGCGTGCGGCGACGCGTGTCCACCGGTTCAAGTACCACTGGCGGAAGGTGATGCGGCTGGTGGGCGATGGGGCGGGGTGGGGTTGGAGGGGGTCGAGTACGGTGCCGGTCTGCCACCACATGGTTCCGCGTTCGGGCCCGGTGACGGCCAGGCGCAGGAAGTTGCCGCAGCCCTCGTCGGAGATCTGGACGGTTCCGGACTCGAGTTGGGCGTACAGGGGATCGCATTCCTCGTTCCACGCTGTCCGGGCGGTGAGGAAGGTGTCCTCGTCGGGGAAGGAGTCGCGCTGGGGCATGCGGTCCTCGTAGTCCTGCTCCATGCGGTCGCGTTCTTCGGGGCTGCGGAACGGCTGTGCCAGATGCGCGGGGGTGGTGCGACGGTGGTCGTCGTCGAGCCAGTGCCAGCCCGCGGTGTCGTGGCGCAGCGGGTACACGCCCATGCCGCCGTCGCCGACCTCGCGCAGGAACGAGCGGTACTCGGGCGGGAAGGACACGGCGTACTGCCTCTCGGCGGCGGCGACCTCGGCCTCGCTCAGGAGCGGGCCCATGGGGTGGGTCCAGGGCCTGTTCCCGTACTGGGTCGTCACCGCCTCCCGTGCGCCCTTCCAGCTTCCCGGTTCCACAATGATCGGGTCCCTTCCGTGGACCACCGCTACCCCTGACTGCCCTTGACCTTGGCAGGGCGCAGACCGGATGCGCCAGTCCGATTTCCCGATCCCGGGCCGGCTGGCCAAGCGAGGAATCCGCCAGGGGCGTCGAAGGTGTCGGCGTTTGCCGTGACGCGGACACCGCGACCTCCCGATTGTGCTCATTCGTCCTGAGCGCCGAGCGCCGATCGCCTGTGCGACTCCGGCGGCATGACGACTGTGCGGGGCTAGGCAGGTTCCGGTGTCATGCCGGTGATGGTCGCGGTGAGGATGCGGGTCAGGCGGGGTTCGACCTCGATGACGGCGTGGGCCAGGCGGGGGTCGCTGCGGTACAGGGCGGCGACTTCCGGGCCCGGTGTGGCGATCTGCCAGAACGCGCCGGCCAGGGCGACGGCGGTGGCGATCAGGTCGAGGGCGTCGTCCCGGCCGAGCCGGGGGAGTTGTTCCTCCAGCGCGGTGAAGACGCACTCGCGGGCGGCGAGGGTGGCCAGCTTGAAGTCGCGCACGGCGTCGAGCGAGACGTTGCGCTCCAGGTTCAGCGGTGCCTGGGCGAGCAGGTCGCAGAACATGCCGCGCTCGGCGAGCGTCTCCGCGAAGGCCCGTGCCACGGACGCCGGGCCGGGCTCGGTGATCGCTCCGAGCCTGGCGGCGAGGGCGGGCGTCCATTCCTGCCAGCCCGCCGCGGTCAGCCGCAGGAAGATCTCCTCGCGCGTCTCGAAGTACCTCAGCAGCGCTGATTTGTGCATGCCTGCCCTGGCGGCGATGTCGGTCAGCGTCACCTGCCTGATGCCGTGCTCGGCCCCGAGGGCGCGGGCGGCGTCGAGGATGGCGGCCTCGCGCATCTGCTTGGCCTCGGGGGAGCGTGCGCGCTGGAACTCCGGCTTGGACATGGCCCGATTCTAGCGGAACGGAGTTGCGTTATTAACGAAACGGTGTTTTGCTAAAGCTATGCAGCAGACATGGTTCATCACCGGTTCCTCGCGCGGCCTGGGTCGCGCACTCGTCCTCGCCGCCCTCGAAGGCGGCGACCTCGTCGCCGCCACCGCCCGCGACCCCGAGCAACTGGCCGACCTCGCCAAGCAGTTCGGCGACCGGATCCGTCCGATCCGGCTGGACGTCACCGACCCGGCCGCCGCGCGCTCCGCCCTCGCCGAGGCCAAGCAGCGGTTCGGCCGCATCGACGTGCTGGTCAACAACGCCGGCTACGCCAACCTCTCGCCCATCGAGACCACGGCGGACGAGGACTTCCGCGCGCAGTTCGAGACGAACTTCTGGGGTGTGTACAACGTCACCAAGGCAGCCCTGCCGATCCTGCGCGAGCAGAACCACGGCCTGGTGATCCAGATCTCCTCCATGGGCGGACGCGTGGGCGGCTCCCCGGGCATCGCCTCCTACCAGGCGGCCAAGTTCGCCATCGACGGCTTCAGCCGTGTGCTGCGCGCCGAGACCGCCCCGTTCGGGGTCAAGGTCCTCGTGGTCGAACCCAGCGGTTTCCGCACCGACTGGGCGGGCGCCTCGATGACCGTCCACGACATCCCGCAGGCCTACGAGGACACCGTGGGCGCCATGAACAAACGGGCCCGCCAGAGCAGCGAGGGCCCTGCGGGCGACCCGGTCCGCGCCGCCGAGATCCTGGTCCGGACGGCCAAGCGCCAGGACATCCCGGACAACCTGCCGCTCGGAGTCAACGCCGCCGAGGGCTCCGTCGCCCTGGACCGGCGGCTCCTGGAACAGGATCTGAAGTGGCGTCAGGTCAGCCGCTCGGCCGACTTCACCGAGCCCTACCCCGTCCCCTTCCCGCCCGATTCCGCGGCTGACCTCCTGTCCGGTCCCCAGCACTAGAACTACGGGACGGCGCCCCCGCCGGGCCGATATATTCCTTGACACGAATATTCGCCATGGGGAATACTCGCCCTCATGGACGCACTCCTGACCGCCCTGGCGGAGCCGGCCCGCTGGCGGCTCGTCAACCTGCTGGCCGAGCGGCCCCGCTCGGTCGGCGTTCTCGCCCAGCTCACCCAGGCGCGGCAGCCGCAGACGACCAAGCACCTCCAGATCCTGGAGCGCGCCGGCGTCGTCGTCTCCCGGCGCAGCGGCCAGCGGCGCATCTATGCGCTGCAACCCGCTGCGCTGCGGGATCTGGCGGGCGGGCTCAGTCGGCTCGCCGACGCCGCCGAGCAGGCAGGTGACGTGCTTGCGGCCTACGACAGCTACGGGCGCAGCGTCCAGGCCGAGCGGCTCGCCGCGCAGGAGTCCGGGTGGGCCGACGGTCGCTCGTTCAGGTTCCTCCGGTCCCTGCCGGGGCGCCCCGGGCTCGTCTGGCGCCACCTCACCGAGCCCTCCCTGCTCGCCCGCTGGTGGACGCCCGACGACCTGCGCGTCTCCGAGCTCGTCTTCGAGGCGCGACCGGGTGGGCGGATCGTCCAGGAGTACCGCGACGCCGAGGACGCCGACGGCTCCGAGCCGGTCGTCGGGCGTGCGGAGGGAGTCGTCGACGAGGTACGCCCCGGCGAGCGCCTCGCCTACCGGCTCTCCCCGCTGCTTCCCGAGGGCGGCCCCGCCTTCACCGCTCATGTCGACCTGGCCCTCCTGCCCACCGGAGCCGGCACGGAGCTCGACATGCGCTACCGGATCACCGACAGCACGGTCGACTCGGCGGACTTCGTCGCAGGCATCGAGATCGGCTTCGGCCAGAGCCTCGACAAACTCACGGCGGCCGTCGCCGCCGACCGGCACGACAGCACGGACAGCACCGACAGCACCGACCGCACCGACGCAAGGAGCGCGAAATGACGGAGCAGACCGGCGGCCGCAGGGTCGTCACCAAGATGAGCCTCTCCCTCGACGGTCGCTACGCCCGGCCGGGGGACCCCCTGGACATGAGCTGGGTGATGCCGTACGCGCTCACCGACGTCGCCCGGGACCACCTGACCGGCCTCTGGCAGTCGGCCACGACGGCGTTGCTCGGGCGCGTCAACGCCGAGGGCTTCCTCGGCTTCTGGCCCACCGTCATCGGCACGGAGGGTGTCGACCCCCGGGACGAGGGCTTTGCGAAATGGCTCGTCGCCACCGACAAGGTAGTCCTCTCCTCCACCCTCGGCCAGGCACCGTGGGAGCGGACCGAGGTCATCGACAAGCCGACGTCCGAGGTGGTCGCGGACCTGAAGGCGGCCGAAGGCGGAGACATCCTCGTGCTCTCCAGTGCGAGCGTCATCAAGGCGTTGCTGGCGGACGACAAGGTCGACCGGCTGGCGCTCACGATCTTCCCGGTCTTCCTCGGCGGCGGGCCGCGGCTCTTCGACGACGGCCTGCCTGCGGGGCAGTGGTCACTGGTCAGCCAGACCGCAGGCGAGCACGGCACGCTGGCGCTGGTCTACGACCGAGTGCGCTGAACCTGGCCGGATCGACGCCAGGCGGCGCCGCTGCCTGCCAACCGCACTCCGGTGCGCCATAGTTGGCATCCGAACCCGTGATCCGCAACCATTCCACGACCCGAAGGACGACGTGCTGTGACGACCTCTACCGAAACTCTGGAGTTCCAGGCGGAGGCCCGCCAACTGCTGCAGCTGGTGATCCACTCGATCTACTCGAACAAGGACATCTTCCTGCGCGAGCTGATCTCCAACGCCTCCGACGCGCTCGACAAGCTGCGCCTGGAATCCCTCACCGCCCCCGATCGAGCCGTCGACACCTCCGACCTGCACATCACGCTGGAGGTCGACAAGGACGCCCGCACCCTGACGGTGCGGGACAACGGCATCGGCATGACCCGCGACGACGTGGTCGAACTGATCGGCACCATCGCCAAGTCCGGCACCGCCGGCCTGCTGGCCAAGCTCAAGGAGACCCAGGACGCGGAAGCGGCGCAGAGCCTGATCGGGCAGTTCGGCGTCGGCTTCTACTCCGCGTTCATCGCCGCTGACAAGGTCACCCTGCGCACCCGCCGCGCCGGCACCGACCAGGGCACGCTGTGGGAGTCGGACGGCGAGGGCACCTACACCATCCAGGAAGCCCACGACCTGCCGGTCGGCACCTCGGTCACGCTGCACCTCAAGAGCGCCGACACCGAGGACGGACTGGCCGACTACCTCGCTGCCTGGAAGATCCGACAGATCGTCAAGCAGTACTCGGACTTCATCCGCTGGCCCATCCGGATGGCCGCCGAGCGCGCCGACAGCACCGACAGCACCGACAGCACGGACGACACCGGCGGCGCCGACGAGCCGGTGCTGGAGACGCTGAACTCGATGAAGGCGCTGTGGGCCCGCCCGCGCAGCGAGGTGACCGAGGCCGAGTACAGCGAGTTCTACCAGCAGATCAGCCACGACTGGCAGGCCCCGGCCGAGACCGTCCACATGCGCGCCGAAGGCACCTTCGAATACGAGGCGCTGCTGTTCATCCCCTCCCAGGCCCCGTTCGACCTGTTCTCCCGCGACACCAAGCGCGGGGTGCAGCTGTACGTCAAGCGCGTGTTCATCATGGACGACTGCGAAGCGCTGATGCCGAACTACCTGCGCTTCGTCAAGGGCGTCGTCGACGCCCACGACCTCTCCCTGAACGTCTCCCGCGAGATCCTCCAGCACGATCGCCAGATCAACGCCGTGCGGCGGCGCCTGGTCAAGAAGGTCCTCGGGGCGATCAAGGCCATGCAGGCCACCAGGGGCGAGGCCTACACGAAGCTGTGGGAGCAGTTCGGACGAGTCCTCAAGGAAGGGCTGCTCGAGGACCGCGACAACGCGGACCTGCTGCTGGAACTGGTCTCCGCCGACTCCACCCACGACCCGGAGCGCACCACCACGCTGCGCGAGTACGTGGCACGGATGAAGGACGGCCAGGACACGATCTACTACCTGACCGGCGAGACCCGCTCCGTGGTGGAGAACTCCCCGCACATGGAGGCGGTCACCGCCAAGGGCTACGAGGTCCTCGTCCTCACCGACCCCGTCGACGAGGTCTGGGTGGAACAGGTCCCGGGCTTCGACGGCCACCCGTTCCAGTCCATCGCCAAGGGCCAGGTCGACCTCGACCGGTCCGACGAGGACAACGAGCAGGCCAAGGCCGACAAGGACCAGCGCGAGCAGGACTACGCCGCGCTGCTGCCCTGGCTGGAGGCCCGCCTCTCCGAGCACGTCAAGCAGGTGCGCCTCTCCACCCGGCTCACCACCTCCGCCGCGTGCCTGGTCGGCGACGCCCACGACCTGACCCCCACCCTGGAGAAGATGTACCGGGCGATGGGCCAGGAACTGCCCTCCGTCAAGCGGATTCTGGAGCTCAACCCGAGCCACCCCCTGATCGCCGCTCTGCGCCAGGCCCACCAGGACCACCCGGACGAGCAGGCGCTCACCGACACCGCCGAACTGGTCTACGGCAGCGCGCTGCTCGCGGAGGGCGGTGACCTGCCGGACCCCGCCCGTTTCACCCGCCTGCTCACCGAGCGCCTGGCCCGCACCCTGTAGCGGCGGTTCCGGGGCGCCGGGCGCGGTGCGGGACGTACGGGGCGCGGTGCGGATTGGACACGGCCGGAGGCCTTTGCCTACTATCACTAATCAATTAGTGAAAGGGGTATCCGATGGAGTACCACCTCCGCAAGGGCACCGGCGTCCCGGCCTACCAGCAGATCGTGCAGCAGACCGAACAGGCCCTGCGCCTGGGCGCGCTGCGCCCCGGCGACAAGCTGCCCACGGCCCGTGAGGTGGTCGCCGCCACCGCCGTCAACCCCAACACCGTGCTGCGCGCCTACCAGGAGCTGCAGCGCGCGGGGTTGGTCGAGTCCCGGCAGGGCCTCGGCACCTTCGTGGTGGGCACGCTCGGCAGGGGGGACAACGCCAGCGACTCCGGGCTGCGCGAGGAGCTGGAACGCTGGGTGGGCGTGGCTGCCGCGCACGGCCTGGAGCGCGAGGACATTCTCGCGCTCGCCGCGGCCGTGGTCGACGCCCACTACGCGAACGCCTCCCTGCCGGAGCAGGGGTGAACGGGGTGGGCACCGCCCGTACCCCCGCCGTCGAGGCCGTCGGTCTCTGCCTACGCCGGCACCGCCCGCTGCGTGCGCCCGGGCCGATGCTGCTCGCCGACTGCTCGTTCCGCATCCCGCGCGGCGCCGTCTGCGGCCTGGTCGGGCCCAACGGCGCGGGCAAGAGCCTGCTGCTGGCAGCCGCGGCCGGGCTGCTCGCCCCCTCGGCGGGTGTGCTCACCGTCCTTGGCCGCCCGGCCGGCAGCGAGGCGCTCCTGGCCGAGACCGGCTTCGTCGGCCAGCAGCGTCCGCTCTACCACCGACTCACCGTCACCGAACTGCTCTCCATGGGCCGTCGGCTCAACCCCCGCTGGCGGCCGGAGCAGGCCGGGGAACTGCTCGAGCTGGGCCGGATCTCCGGCAGCACCCGGGCCGGCGACCTCTCCGGCGGCCAGCGCACCCTGCTCGCGCTCGCGCTGGCCCGCGGCAAGGCCCCGCACCTGCTGCTCCTCGACGAACCGCTGGCCGATCTCGACCCACTGGTGCGGCGCACCGTACTGGGCCTGCTGCTGGCCGACACCACCGACAACGACAGCACCGTGCTGCTCTCCTCGCACGTCCTGCCCGACCTGGAGGAGGCCGTCGACCACCTGCTGCTGGTGGACGGCGGCCGGATCCGGCTCGCCGGGCCGGTTCCCGAGCTGCTGGCCGCGCACCGGTTCCACGGCAGCCGCCTGGTCCGGGCCGCCGGGCCCACCACCGAACGCCCTTCGCTGGAGGAGCTGGTGGTGCACTACCTCGGCGCGCCGACGGCCGATGCCTGGCTCGCCCCCGGCATGCGTCCGCAGCGCGGCGGAGGGGAGGCGGTCGCATGAGCGCCCCCACGCTGCGCGTCGTGCCGCTGCGGGTCAACCCGCCCCGCCCGGCCCGGATCCCCTTGCCCACCCTGGTCGGGCTCGCCCTGCACCGGCAGCGGACCGCGCTGACGGTCGCCGGGCTCGGCCTGGGCGCCCTGGCCCTGTGGACCCTGCGGACGGTGCACTCCCTGGACGGCGCCCGCGCCGGGCTCGCCTCCGCCGGCTGCACGATCCGCTCCGCTCCCGTCGAATGCGCCCTCGCCCATGAACGCGTCGATTCGGCGCTGCAGTCCGTGCAGCAGCTGCAGCTGGCGCTGGTCGCGGTGCCGCTGCTGGTCGGGGCGCTGCTCGGGGCGCCGCTGGTGGCCCGCGAGTTCGAGCAGGGCACGTACCGACTGGTGTGGACCCAGTCCGTCTCCCGGCAGCGCTGGCTGACCGGTCAGCTGTGCGCCACCGGCGGCGCGGTCGCGCTGATCGGTGCGGCCTGCGCCGCGCTCGGCACGCTGCTGCGGCAGGCGGCCACCCCGGCGCTGTCCTTCGGCAGCAAGGGCTTCGAGGCGCTGCCCTACAACGCCTTCGGGCCGGTCCTCGCGGTGGCGACAGTGCTGGCCTTCGCGGTCGGGGTGCTCTGCGGCCTCGGGTGGCGGCGCACCGTCCCCCCCATCGCCACCACCGTGGCCGGGTACGCGGCGCTGATCGCGGGCTTCACCTGGCTGCGCCGGTTCCTGCTGCCCGGCCTCACCCGCTACCCCCCGCACGGTTACGACCTCGGCCCGGACGACTGGCTGCTGCGCGACGGCGTGGTCACGCCCGGCGGTGAGCGGCTGGGTTATGCGCAGTGCCCGCGGACCGGCTGCCCGGCGGGCTCGCGCACCTTCGACGTCTACCACAGCGCCGGGCAACTGTGGCCGACGCAGTGGGTCCAGGCCGCGCTGATGCTGGCGCTGACAGCTGCGGTCCTGCTGCTGGCCCACCGCGCCCTCCGGCTCACCACCCGGCTCCACTAGAACCTGTCCGGCCGTCTCCAGGGCCTCCTGCCTTGACCTTTCGCACGGGAGAACAGCTTCGCCATGCCCGCATTCACCCAGGTCGCCGCCCGAGCGACCGCGCTCCGCGCTGCCCTCCACCCGTTCCGCCGCCGCCAGGGCCGGGCCGCCGCCCGCCCGGACGGCGGCCCGGACCGGCCTGCCCCCGGCCCGGACGCCCGCGAGGAGCAGCCCGCCCGCCGGAGTAGGTTGGCCGGTGTCGACGGGCTGCGGCTGCTCGCCGCCGCCGGCGTGGCCGGCTACCACTACCTCGGCACCCCCACCCCCGAGTTCTGGGGACCGGGCCCCGGCCGCGACCCGCACCGGGCCGCTCCGCTGCTCCAGGCCGCGGGCGCCTACGGCTGGCTCGGCGTCGAGGCGTTCTTCCTGATCAGCGGGTTCGTCATCTGCATGAGCTGCTGGGGCCGCACTCCGGCCCAGTTCGCGGTCTCCCGGGTGGCGCGGCTCTTCCCGCTCTACTGGGCGGTGGTCCTGCTGATCGCCGCGGCCGGGGCCGTCGCCGCGCTCGCCGGACAGCACCCCTCCGGCTCCACCGACCTGCGCACCGACCTCGGCAATCTGACGATGATCCCCGGCCCGCTGGGTCTGACCGCCACCGACGGCGTCGCCTGGACCCTGTGGGTGGAGGCCCGCTTCTACCTGCTGATGGCGGCCCTGCTCCTGGTCGGCCTGACCTACCGGCGCGCCGTCGCCTTCTGCGCGCTGTGGCTGACGCTGGCCGCGATCGGCCGGGAGCTCCACTCGGCCGTCGCCGACGAGTTCCTGCTCACCCAGTACGCCGGGCTGTTCACCGCGGGCATCGCCCTCTACCTGATGCACCGCTTCGGCCCCAACCTGCTGCTGTGGCTGCTGACCGGCTTCTCCTGGTGCTACACCCTCACCCTGCTCCACGAGCGCGTCGCCCAGCACCGGCTGCCTGCCGCGCTCGGCGGACACGCGCCCAGCTGGGCGGTCTGCGCCGCGGTCCTCACCGGCTTCCTGGCCCTGCTGGCCCTGGTCGGCCCCGGCCCGCTGGGCCGGCTGCGGCTGCGCCCCCTGGTCTACGCGGGTGCGCTGACCTACCCGTTCTACCTGGTCCACCAGAGTCTGGGCATCCCGGTCGTCCGCGGACTGCTCAAGGCCGTGCCCGCCCTCGGCCTGCTGCCGTCGATCGCCCTCGGCCTGGTCTTCTCGCTGCTGCTGGCCGCCGCCCTGCACCGCCTGGTCGACCGCCCGCTCGGCCGCGCCCTGCGCCGGCGCCTCACCGCCGCCCTCGACCCCGCCCCGCTCCACCCGGCGCCGTCGGTCCCGCTCCCACGGGGATCGGTCCAGCGGGCGCCGGTCCGTCATGAGCCTTGACTCGGGTTGCGGGCGGGGATAAGTTCCTGGCGTTCAGCCCATTGAAACCTTTCAATGCTGCGCCGCAGAGACCTCTGCCGGCTGCCGCGTCCTTGTTCCGGGGCAGGCGCGAAACGACTGGAGAAGCATGAAGCCACAGAGCGGATCGGCGCGGGCGATCGTGTCCATGCTGGTGTCGGTGGTCCTGGTGGTCGGTTCGTTCGCGCTGACCGGGTCGGCCACCGCGGCGACCGCGGCGGCGTCGGCCGATCCGGCCGCAGCCAGGGGTGCGGGAGCAGACGGACCCGCACCCACCGGTCTGACGGTGGGTCAGCTCGCGGACCCGGTCGACGTGGAGAACCTGACCGCGCCACTGCTCGGCTGGCAGGTCGGGGCCGGCGCGCAGACCGGTTACCAGGTCCAGGTGGCGACCACCGCCAAGGGCCTGACCGGCAGGCCCGACACCTGGGACTCGGGGCGGGTCGCCGCGGCGCAGAACAGCAGCATCGCCTACGGCGGACCGGCGCTGACCGCCTCGAACGGCTACTACTGGCGGGTGCGCACCTGGGGTGCCGCGGGTCGTGCGTCCGCCTGGTCCGCCCCGGCGCACTTCGGCACCGGACCCGGTGCGAGCTGGGCCGGCGCCTCGGCCGTCTGGGCTGCCAAGGTGACCCCGCCCGGCATGTGGACCGACCTGACCTACACCGGGACGTTCGACATCACGGCCGTCGCCGCCAGCGTGTCGTTCCGGGTGCAGGACACCAACGACCTCTACCTGTGGCAGTTCCGGGCCGACGGCGCCGCCGACCCGGACGCGTTGAAGATGCACGTCGCGGTAGGCGGCGCCTACACCGTGCTGAAGGAGGTGCCCACTCCGTTCCCGCTGCTGGTGGGCCGTGCCTACGACTACCGGATCGTCGCGGCCGGCAGCACCTTCACCACGTACCTCCGGGCGTCCGGGGACACCGACTGGACCCCGGTGGGCACGGTCACCGACTCCACCTACGCCGGCGGCGGAATCGGATTCCGCACCGGGAGCACCGAATCGGCGACGTTCGACAATCTGAACGTCACCGACCCGAGCGGAAAGACGCTCTACAGCAACGACTTCTCCGCGCCGAGCAGTGACTTCTCCTGCGGAACCGTCTCCGGCGGCGCGCTCGCCGTCGGCAAGAGCCAGAACTGCGGCTACAGCCCCTGGCCCGCCACCAATACCAACTGGGCCTTCCTGCGCGGAGATGTGACGCTGAAGGCGCACCGGGGCATCGCCTGGGCGCACCTCTACGCCACCGCGTCCTCGACCAAGCCGGCCAAGCAGTTCGTCTACCGGATGACGCTGAACGGAAAGTTCGTCGGGGCCGGCCCGACCCAACCGGTCGGCTCGGAGACCCGTTACGACGGCTACGACGTGACGTCCCTGCTGAAGCCGGGCGCGGCCAACACCGTCGGGGTGCTCGCCTACACCACCAGCGACCAGCGCTACGAGGCGCTGCTGGTGGTGCGCTACACCGACGGGACGACGCAGGCCCTCGGCTCCGGCCCGTCCTGGACGGCGCTGAACGGCAGCTCCGCGCTGCCGCCCTCGGCCAGCATCGGCACGTCCTACTACACCGCGCCGCAGGAGAACGTCGATGCGGCGGCCTACCCGTTCGGCTTCGACACCCCGGGTTTCGACGACTCGGCCTGGCCCGCCGCCACGGTCAAGGCACCGTTCACCGACCTGGTGGCCACGCCCACGGCCAAGATGCGGCAGCAGATCGAGCGGCCCGCCTCGGTGGTCGAGTACGCCCCCGGCGACTACTTCGTGGACTACGGCCGGACCTGGATCGGCGGGATGTCGCTGAACCTGACCGGCACGGCGGGGCAGGTGGTGGACATCCGCTACGGCGAGGCGACCTCCGCCCCGGACACCGTGCGGTACAAGACCTCGGCCGGCAACACCTACGAGGACAGGTGGACGCTCAAGGCGGGCAGTCAGCGGCTGCAGACCTGGGGCCTGCGGGTCTTCCGCTACGTTCAGGTGACCGGCGCGCCCACCGGGCTGCCGGCCGAGGACTTCACCGCGACCGCCTATGTGTACCCCTTCGACACCGGACTTGCGACGTTCAAGTCCTCGAACAGCAATCTGAACCAGGTCTGGCAGTTCACCAAGAACACCATCCAGGCGGTCAACGAGAACATCTACGTGGACTCCTGGGAGCGTGAGCGCGGCGAGTACGAGGCCGACGACTACCTCCAGCTGATGGCCAACCTCTACACCGGCGGCGACGCCACCCTCGGCACCTACTCCACGCAGTACCTGATGGCCAACCGCACCTGGCCGACCGAGTGGCCGATGTACGCGATCCAGTCCGTGCACGACACCTACCTGCAGACGGGGGACAGCTCGGAGCTGACCCAGGACTACACCGCGCTCCAGGGCAAGCTGCCGGACAAGTGGTTCCAGGCGTCGACCGGCCTGATCGACAAGGCCACCGGCGACACCGGGGCCTCCAGCTCCAGCGACGACGACATCGTGGACTGGCCCGCCGGGGACCGGGACGGCTACGTCTTCACCCCGTACAACACCGTCATCAACGCGATCAGCTACCGGAGTTACACCGACATGGCCGACCTGGCCACGGCGCTCGGCCGGACCGCCGACGCCACGGCCTACACGGCCAAGGCCGAGGCGATCAAGTCGGCGGTCAACGCCAGGATGTGGGACCCGGCCACCGGCACCTACCGGGACGGGCTGAACAGCGACGGGTCGCCGGTCAACCACGACGCGATCCAGGCCGGCGTCTTCGCGGTCGCGTTCGGGCTGGCGAGCCCGAGCCAGGCGGCCTCGGTGGCGAGCTACATCAACACCCGGGGCATGGCCTGCAGCGTCTACTGCGCGGCCTTCCTGTTCCAGGCCCTGTACGCGGGCGACCGGTCGGACGTGGCCGACGCGCTGCTGACGTCGACCGGCACCAACAGCTATATGAACATGATCAACCAGGGCGCCGGCGCGACCATGGAGGCCTGGACCCCGGCGGAGAAGCCGAATCTGACGTACTCCCACCCGTGGGCGGCCTCACCGGCCTTCGACATCCCGCAGGGGATGTTCGGCATCAACCCGACCACCCCCGGCTACGACACCTTCGACATCAAACCGCAGCCGGGCACCGTCGCCTGGGCGGCGATCACCTCACCCAGTGTCAAGGGCGAGATCGGCGCGGCCTACGACACCGTCTCAGGTCGCACCGACGTGGGCGTCTCGGTGCCGGCCAACGCGGTGGCCCGGGTGCTCGTGCCGAATGTCCCGGCCGGGACGACCTCGGTCTACGAGGACGGGCTGCGCACCTCCGGCACCGTCACCGACGGCTACTTCGAGGTGGACCGGGTGCAGCCCGGCTGCCACGTCTTCTCCACCGCCCCCGGGCGGGCCGCCGAGCAGGACCGCAGGCTGACCGGCGTCTGCCCGGACAGGTAGGCGGCGGTGGTGCCCGCCCGCTGTGCGCAGCGGGCGGGCACCGTTGGTCGTCAGTAGCTGAACTGCTGGATCTGCTCGTCGCCGGGGCCGTAGGTCCAGCCGGTGCGGGTTGCCGGGTCGAGCTGGATGGCGTTGTCGGGTCCGTTCTGGCTGCCGACGCTGAAGCCGGTCAGGGTTCGGAGCACCGTTCCCGAGACCAGGTCGACGACGACCAGCTGGCTGGTGGAGTTGTTGTCCGGGATCCACATGCCCGCGCCGAAGTACGCGGTGCCCTGCGGGGTCGCGTAGGAGACGACGGCGATCCTGTGGGTGCCGTCCACGGCGAGGGCGACCGGCTGGCCGAGCCGCACCGGGAGGGCGGGACCGGCAGCGCCGGTGGTCTCGTCGAGGGAGCCGATGACGCTGGTGGGGACGATGTTGACGCTCGGTTCCGTGGCCGAGAGGTTGTAGAGGGTGCCCGCGCCGTCCGAGGCGATGCCGTGGCTGCACTGGGAGGTGGAGCCGACGGCTGCCACCGACCGGGTGGTGAGGTCGATCCGGGCCACCGTCACGCTGCCGAGGCAGTTGAACGGTCCGGCGGCCTTGGCCAGGAGGACGTCACCCGAGGAGGGGTCGATGCTCAGCAGGCTGTAGGCGCCGGCCGGCACTCCCGTGGTGTCGGCGGCGACGGGTTGGCCGGTGGCCGCGGTGCCGAGGTCGACGGGCAGCACGAGGTCGGCCTTGGCGGCGTCGTGCAGGAGCAGGGCGCCCCGGTCGTGGGCCGGGTCCACCCGTCCGCTGACATAGGTGGCGCCGGTCGGCAGTGCGCTGACGCCGAGGAGCGTGCCGGAGCTGGTGTTCCAGGTCTCCACCCGTACGGTGCCGTCGGTGGAGCGGTGCACCAGCAGGGACCGGCCGACGGCGACGCCGACCACGGTGTAGTCGGAACCGGTGCCCGGGTCCGCGGTGATGACGGCGCCGTAGCGGCCGGTCGCGGTCGCGTAGTGCCGGACCTCGGTGCCACCGGACGCGGTGGCGAGGGCCACGACGGAGCCGTCGCCGGCGGTGGCGAAACTGCGCACGGTGGAGCCCTCGGGTGCGGGCCCGTCGTCGAAGACCAGCGTGGACAGCGGGGACGCCTGGCCGACGACCTGCCCCTTGCGGTTCAGGGCCAGTACCCGCACCCCGTAGCTGTCCGAGCTGGTCAGCCCCAGTGCCACCGGGTTCAGCCGGACCGATCCCGAGGTGCCTGTCAGCACGCGGTGCAGGACCGAGGGGCTGTCCACCCCGTTGTCGTCCAGCGCGGTGCCGTTGGCGTCGGTGAACGTGTTCAGCGAGCCGTGCAGGGTGGGGGCGGGCGCGGAGAACTCGACCTCGGCGCTGTGCGCTCCGGCCACGGCCCGTACGTCATAGCGCAGACCGAACTGCGGGGTGGCGCGCGTCACCTCGGCGATGTGTCCGGTGACGCTGTCCGCCCCGGTGAGGGCCGGCGCGGCAGGGCGGTTCGCCGCGGTGCCGCCGTCCACCCGGATCGGTGCGAACTCCCCGTAGGTCACCCGGGTGGGGATCCCGCCGAAGCCGGCCTGGGCGATGCCGATTCCGTAGATCCCGCCGCCGTCGTCGAAGGCGGAGGCCGGAATGGTGACGGTGCCCTTCGGTGACGTCAGCGCCTGGTGCCAGGCCGCGGTGAAGATGGGTGCGAGCGCCGGGTTCCAGTGGCCGTCGGTGGACAGGACGAGCTGCGGCGACGAGGTGCCCGCCACGCCGGTCAGGTCGTAGGACACGGTGACCGGCTTCCCGGCCGCGACGGTGGCCGGGGCCTTGGGGGCGGCGGCCTCGGCGTACGTGCCGTCGGTCGGGCCGACCGCGAGAGTGCGGGTGGCGGTGGCACGGGTCCGGCCGTCGGCCACGACCCGGTAGGTGACGGTGAGGTTCCGGTCGGCGGTGGCGACGACCGGGAGCCCGGCGGCGGTGAGCAGCTGAGTCGGTGTCACCCGTATCGCGGGCTGGTCGGAGCGGAACACGGTGGAGCCGACGGTGAGGGTGTACTGGGCGCGGCCGGTCACCCCGGTGACGTCGCCGGCGAAGGTGACCGGGCCGACCAGGCCCTCGCCGTTGCCGCCCGAGGCGCGGTCGCCGAGGTCGATCCGGTGCGGGTCGCTGGTCTCCAGGAAGGCGCCGCCGAGGTCGCCGATGGTGGTGCGGTGGGCCACGGACAGCCGGACCAGGGCGGGCCCGCCGGTGCCGCGGCCGAGTTCCTTCTGCACGGCGGCGGTGACGTCGATCTGCGGGCCGACGTGCAGGGTCCGGTCGATCTGCGCCGGGGTGGACACGCTGCGGCCGGTCTGCTCCAGGACGCTCCTGACCTGAGCGGGAGTCAAGTGGCGGCCGCTGATCCTTCCGGCCTGCAGCACCACGGCCGCGGCGGCGGCGATCTCGGGGGCGGAGGCGGACGTACCGCCGTTGAGGGACACGTCGACGTCCTGCGGGCTGCCGCCGCGGGGGTGGGAGAACGCGAGGATGTTGTCACTGGGCGCGGAGAGGTCCACCCGGCTGCCGAAGCCGGAGGAGAAGGTGCCGAAGCCGCTGATCCTGGTCTCGGCGGTGGTGGCCTCACCGCCGGGCCCGGCGGACAGCGTGTCGTCCAGGGTGCTGCCGCCGGCGGCCATGGCGCCGCTGTCCGGCACCAGGGAGGGTGTGGTGGACTCGGCGTCGTCGTCGATGACCGTGGCCCGGCGGGAGTCGGCGGCCAGGTCGGTCGGGGTGCTGCCGCCGTCGGGGCCCACCGCTGCCGGGGTGTAGAGACGGGTGCCGTCGTTGGAGGAGATGGACACCACGATGCCGTCGTGCACGATGGCCGTGACCACCGAGCGGATGACCGGATCGTCCTCCAGGTAGCGGCCGGGGAACCCTTCGCTGTCGGTGCCGAAGCCGAGGCTCGCGGTGATCACGTCGGGCCGCGGTGACTGCTGGGCGGCGGCCAGCAGTGCGCCCGCGATCCGGTCGGTGGTCGGCTGCTGCGGCACGACCAGGCGGTAGTTCGCCCCTGGGGCGATGCCGAGCAGGTCGGTATAGCCGGTGCCGGTCGCGTCGGGGCGCTGGCGGTCGTGGGAGAGCGGGGCCATCACGCTGAAGTCCAGCATGACTTCGCCCAGGGAGGGGTCCTGGTTCTCGGTGGAAGCGGCGCCGTCCAGGCCGCCGGTGTCCTTCGCCACGTAGGCGGGGATGAGCGGCATCGACGGCAGGTCGAGGTAGCGCTGTCCGTTCCGGAGCACGGTGGTGGGGCCGTAGCCCTGCACATAGGTGTCGCCGGCGTCGGCCATCGACTGGTCGGTGAGGTCGCCGATCGACACATTGGTGATGGTCTCGCCGGCGCCGGGCTGCTGACCGTAGCGGCCCTGGAGCAGTGAGAAGGCGCCGACCGCGTCCACGCCGCCCGCGTTGAGGAAGGCCTGCGAGGAGTTGGTGAGGGCGTCGTTGGTGGGCACGGCGCCGGACCCGGGTCCGGGTCCGGCCGTGCGGGTGGTCCGCTTCGGGTAGGCCTTCTGCGCTGCCGCCGGTACCGGTACGGCCCCGGTGTTCATGGTGTTCACGTAGCGGTCCGGCTCGGCGTGGGCGATGCCGGGTGCGCCCTGCAGGGCGCGGGCCACGGCCGCCGAGTCCTGCTGGGTGGTCTGCAGGACGTAGGTGCGGTCCAGGCCGGGGGCGGACTGCTGCACCAGCGGGTGCAGCGAGGTGGCTCCCACGGTGCGGAACCTGGCGTCCAGGGCGGGACTGCTGGTGTGCGCGGTCCGGGCCGCGAGGCGGGTGCCGGGCACCGGCTGGCCGGTGACGGTGGTGCTCTGGTCGAGGGTGACCAGGACCTGGCCGGGGACCACGCCCTGACGTTCCTTCGGCGGTGCGGGCGCTGTCTGCCCGGCCGAGTTCGTGTCCAGAGGTGTGCGCACGGACGGGGGTGCGCCGCTCGCGGGCACCGCGACCGTGGCGGACGCGGCGGCCAGAGCGAGGACGATGGCGACACGGGCGAGACTGCCGCCTGGCGTGTGGGCACGTGGCATGGGATACCTTCCGGGAAGAGCAAGCGCATACAGACCGTCTCTCCAGCTGAAGATGTCAACCGCTACGGAAGGGGCACAAGGTTGCGGCAGTGGCCGATGTGCGCCAGGTGGCGGGCAGTGGCCAGCAACGACCGGAGTGTAAATGGAACTTGACGTCCTAGGACTCAGCGCGGAAACACAACTCGTCTACACCGCCCTGGTCGGGATGCCCCGCAGCACCGCGTCGGCGCTCGCCGAGGCGTGCGCGCTGCCGGTGAGTACGACCGGACGGCTGCTGTCCGGCATGGTCAAGGACGGCCTGGCGACCAAATCGGCGAGTCGGCCGCCGCGCTTCACCGTGATCGCCCCGGATGTCGCCGTCACCGCTCTGATCCAGGAGCGCGAGCACCGACTCGACGCGGCCCGTTCCCTGGTACAGCAACTGGTCGAAACACACCGTGAGGCCCACCGGATCAGCAGGCCGGGCATCGCGGTGGAACTGCTGACCGACTGGAAGGAGATCAGCGCGGCAGTCCACCGGCTCACCACCGACTCCCAGGAGCAGGTCCGTGCCTTCGACCGGCCCCCGTACGTCGACCGTCCGGGCAGCAACCTGGACGACCAGGTCCAGCGCCGGCGCACCGGAGTGACCTACCGGGTCATCTACGACCGTGCGGCCGTGGCCTGGCCCGGGCGGCTGGCCGCGGACATCCTGCCGAGCATACGGACCGGTGAGAACGCCCGGGTGCGGAGCGAGTTGCCGCTCAAGCTGGTGATACAGGACAGCCAGGCGGCGATCATTCCGGTCAGCCTGGCGCCGGGAGGCCACTCGGCGGCCTACCTCATCCACCGCTCGCCGATGCTCGCCGCCCTGGAAGCGCTCTTCGAGGCCGAATGGGAACGTGCGGCACCCATGAAGGACACCGGCCCCCAGGCCGAACGGTCCGGGCAGCCCGACGAGGAGACCCGCGCGCTCCTGGTACTGCTCACCGTCGGCAACACGGACGCGGCGATCGCCCGCACCCAGGGCTGGAGCCAGCGCACGACGCAGCGGCGGATCCACCGGCTGATGGCCGAGCTCGGAGCCACCACCCGCTTCCAGGCCGCAGCCCTCGCCGCTCAGCGGGGCTGGCTCTGACGCCGCATCGGAGCGACGTGTCGACAAATGATCATTTCCGCTGCCGTTCATGCCCGCTTCACTGACGCGCCGTGCGTGATCAGTAGGTTTCACACCGCCCCAACCCTTTCCGGAGGTGTGGAACCATGCCAGAACTGTCCCGCAGAGGCTTCATCGGTGCGGCTACTGCGATCACCGGCGCTGCGGCGATCGGCGTGTCCGCCCCGGCAGCTGAGGCCAAGGCGGCCCCGAAGCCGAAACTGCACGGCGATATCCGCGACATCAAGCGGGTGGTGATCCTGATGCAGGAGAACCGCAGCTTCGACCACTACTACGGCTCGCTGCGCGGCGTGCGCGGCTTCGGTGACCGTTCCACGATCACCCAGCCCGGCGGACTCTCCGTCTTCCAGCAGCCGGTCACGACGCCCGGCCAGCCGATCACCGGCACGCAGTACCCGTGGCACCTGAGCGACGCGCCCGTCTCGGCCTATCCGGCCGGGCACCAGCCGCCCAGCTCCGAGGTCGGTGCGCAGAACTACGGTGGTACCGACCACAGTTGGGAAAGCCAGCACACGGCGTGGTACGGCGGTCTGATGAACGCCTGGTACGTCAGCAAGGGCGGCCCGACCACGCTCGGCTACCTGGACCGGTCCGACCTGCCGTTCCACTACGCCCTGGCCGACGAGTACACCATCGGCGACGCGTACCACTGCTCGGTTCTCAGCGCGACCGGACCGAACCG
Organism: Streptacidiphilus alkalitolerans; assembly: GCF_042511045.1. Classification (NCBI taxonomy): domain Bacteria; kingdom Bacillati; phylum Actinomycetota; class Actinomycetes; order Kitasatosporales; family Streptomycetaceae; genus Streptacidiphilus; species Streptacidiphilus alkalitolerans. Next base: position 202,573 of record NZ_JBHEZX010000002.1, on the reverse strand, counting down.
CACCTACCACTGGGGCGGCACGATCGACGCGGCCAACAAGTACAGCAGTTTCACCGCCTACAGCGGTGGCGACGAGCTGGGCCGCAACCTGCTGTGGGAGTCGTACGCGGAGACCCTGCAGAAGGCCGGGATCAGCTGGAAGGTCTACCAGGGCAGCGACAACTACGGCGACAACGGCCTGGAGTACTTCAAGAGCTTCGCGCAGTTCGACCCCGAGCAGGGCGGCACCGCCAAGCCCGGCAACGTGTTCTACGACCACGGTGTCGCGATCGTGGCAGAGCCCAACGACCCCGACGCCGGCAACGCCGACAACCTGGCGCTTGCGGTCAAGAAGGACGTGCTGGCCGGCACCCTGCCGCAGGTCTCCTGGCTGGTCACCAACCAGCGCTACTCCGAGCACCCCGACGGCGCCCCGACCGACGGCGCCTACTACGTGCACGAGGTGCTCAAGGCGCTCAACGCCGACCCGGACGTCTTCGACTCGACCCTGGTCATCATCAACTTCGACGAGAACGACGGCCAGTTCGACCACGTGCCGCCGCCGGTGCCCCCCGCGGGTGAGCACGACGAGTTCGTCGCGGGTACCGACCTGTCCACGTACGGCTTCACGGCGCCGGTGCCGGTCGGCCTCGGCTTCCGCGTCCCACTGCTGCTGGTCTCGCCGTGGACCCGAGGCGGCTGGGTCACCTCCGAGCTCTCCGACCACACCTCGGTGATCCAGTTCCTGGAGAAGTGGAGCATCGCGCAGAACAGGCCGGCGATCTGCCCGAACATCAGCGACTGGCGCCGCAGGGTCTGCGGTGACCTGACGAACGCCTTCGACTTCACGTCACCGGTCTACGGCCTGCCGAAGCTGCCGGGGCTCACTCCCATCGGCGAGGCGTCCAGCTACAACCCGCCGGTCACCACGAACTCGATGCCCCGTCAGGAGCCGGGCACCAAGCGTGCGCGACCGCTGCCGGACCAGCCGAACGCGAACCTGGTCGGTTTCAGCACCGACCACGGCGGATCGGTGACGGCGGACCTGGCGTTCAGCAACAACGGCCCGCACGTGCGCAAGGCGAGCCACTTCTCGGTCTACAACAACCTCGCCGCCACGCCGGCGCTGACCGACTACCCGGCGAAGTTCCCGGGCCAGTACACGGTCGACGCCTCGCACTCCTCCTCCAGGACCGTCGCCGGGCAGGCGCCGGTCGGCGCGGTCGCGGGCGACACCGCCTACGACATCACCGTCGTCGGAGCGAACCGCTTCCTGCGCCACTTCACCGGAGACGTCGACGCCTCGGGCAGGACCGCCGAGGTCGAGGCCGCGTACTACACCAACGGCCACGGCTCCCGGCCGAAGCTCGAACTGACGCTGAGCAACACCGGCGGCAAGTCCGTGACCTTCACCGTGGTCTCGAACCACTACATCCAGGAGCGCGCGGCCACGTACCACGTCTCCGGTCACGGTCACGCGACCTACTCCGTCGACCCGCTGTCCAGGAGCGGCGGATGGTACGACGTGACGGTGACGGTGAGCGGTGACCACTCCTGGTCGCGCCGCTACGTCGGCCACCTGGAGGACGGCTCGAACAGCGTCACCGGCTGACCCTGTGGGCCCCGCGGACGGACTTCTGCACGATCCGTCCCAACTTCCGTGCACCGCCGCCGATGTGTCGGCTGTCCAGGACGAAGGTCCGCCCGTCGTAGGTTCGTACGACGGTGTACCAGCGGACGACGTTGAACGTGGTCCGGCCGTCGGCGCCGGTGCTCGCAGAGGTCTGGCTCCGGCGCTTGACCGAGCTGACCTCGGACCAGGCGAACGCGCCGGTGGTCCTTCGGGTCGCCATCGCTATGCCGTGCCGGCAGAGCACTACCCGAGAGGAGGCATTGCGGAGGGCACTGAGCGCGGCCAGCGCGCCGATGAGCACGAAGAGCAGTCCGGCCAGTGGCAGGTAGTGCGCGACGGCCGGTTGGTCCTGCAGCAAGGTCGTGTCGGGGTGGATCCACGAGGTCAGCGGGTTGCTGTCTGCGGGGACGAGGTCGCTGCCGAGCAGGGCCGCGGTGGCGAGGGACGCCCCGGCGCCGATGGCGATCACGATCGCCGCTCCGAGCAGGTTCAGCATGGTTGGCGGACCGTAGACCTTGACCACGTCGCCCAGGCCGGGGGAGGCCGCGACGCGGCGTGCGGTCGGGGTGAGACTGGCCATGGCGGAGCCTCCTACCGTCCGTCGCAGGTGAAGATGACGTCCCGGCCGGGCACGCCGGCGGTGCTGGGCGCGGTCACCCAGACCCAGAACTGCTTGGCCGGTGCGTCGACGGTTCCGCTGACGTGGATCACGGTCTGCTGGCCGGGGCCGAGGATCCCCTGGGCGGGGGTGAGCGTCACTCCCGGCAGCGGCGCCCGCACCTGCGGGCTGCCCACGTCGATGGAGGTGTCGCGCGGGCTCGCGGTCCACTGGATCGACCCCGACTCCGGATAGACCGCGAACTCGGTGTCGATGTGGCTGCAGGACACGTGATCGGAGCCGTTCGTCCCGCGCAGGGTGACCGCGACCACGCCGAGCGGGCCGACCTTGGGGGCAGAGCTGCCCGCGTGGGTGCTCGACGTGGTGCTCCTGGGCGCGGGGGCCGACGTACCGCCGGTTGTGGTCCTGCAGGCCGCCAGCACTGCGGTCAGTGCCAGGACGGCTGTCACCTGTCGTTTCACTTTGATTCCTTCATGAGGTGGAGGAGCGCGGGATCTGCCAGGTCCAGGAGTGCGCGGGTCATCCGCAGCCGATCGGCCCAGTGCCCGATCAGCTGATCGCTGGGCGGTTCGGCCAGGCGCTCCAGGGGGATCGCGGTGAAGGCCGAGCGCAGGACCAGCCCGGAAAGGTAACCGCCGCGGATCTGGTCGAGGGTCGCCCGGTGGCCTTCGGCGGCCAGGCCCTCGGCGTGGGCGGCGAGGATGGCCGGGGAGAGCTCCGGCAGCCGGTCGGCGGGCAGCGTCCCGGCGTGGCAGAGCCCCACCAGCAGTTGGCCCAGGTCATGGCCGACCGGGAGCGGGCAGTCCAGGCCGAAGTCGATGGCGACGAAGCCGTCGGGGTCCTCGACGGGTACCAGCAGGTTCTGCGGGCTGGCGTCCCCGTGGGCGTAGGTCATGGGGAGGGTGTCGGAGTAGGACAGCAGCCCGTCGATCCGGCCGGCCCATTCGCGCAGGTCGGCGACGAGCCCGGGATCGCGGACGGCGTCCAGGGCGGCGGCGACAACGGGATGCGTCCACAGGTCCTCTCCGTCGATCGCCGGGAGGAAGAGGTTCCTGATCCGCCCGGCGATCATGTAGCGCAGAGCGGAGGCGGGTTGGGCGAACCGCGAGGCCGCCCCGAGGATCGGGGCGACCTCGCCGTACCGCCGGCGCGCGGACATCCGGCCGAGCAGTCGCGCGGCCCGGGCGAACCGGGCGGTGTCCCACTCCAGGTCCTCCGGCTGCGCCACGTCCTCCAGCCACATGGCCGCCCGGCCGGGGCCGAGTTCCTCCACGGCGTACAGCTGGGGCAGGCGGATACCGTCGGGCAGCTGCTCGCGCAGCGGGCCGGTGTAGGCGGCGATCTCCAGCCGCCACGGGAACCCGTCCAGAAAGTCGGCGCGGAGCTCGGGGGGAACGACGGAAAGCATCGGCCAGTGCTCCGGGGATCGCAGCTCCTTGACGAACAGCCGCAGGTCGACGCGGATGCCGTCCGGGGCGGTGAATACCAGTCGGGCCCGGTTGAGCGCTTCGGTGGCGATGGTCTGTGTGGGGTAGTCCACCGCCGACCAGGCCGTGGATCGCAGTTCCAGGTCCTCGCGCCCGGTGACGGCTCGGCCGATGCGCGCGGCACTGTCCATGGTGAGCGCCGGTGTCTTCATCATGGTCTCACTCGTTTCGTCATAGTGACACTCTGATTTATAGAGTGATAGCATCACGACGTGGCTGTCAAGAGAGAAGGCCCGAGTCACCGCCAACGGCAGGCGCTGGCCACCAAGGAGCAGATCGCCGCGGCGGGGCGAAAGCTGTTCGCCGAACGCGGATACGTCGCGACCGCGATCACCGCGATCGCCGAAGAAGCGGACATCCCCGTGCCGACCATCTACTCGGCGTTCGGGAACAAGGCCGCGATCCTGAAGGGCATCACCCGGCAGGCCATCGCCCAACTGGACGTCAGTCGCCAGCACGAGCAGGCACGCGAGGACACGGACCCGGTGCGGGGCCTGCGTCGGGCGGCGGGGCTGCAGCGGGAGCAGTTCGAGGCCATGTACGACGTCATCGCGGTCACCCTGGAAGCCGTCCGCACCGACGCCGAGATCGCCGAGGACCTCAGCCGGATCATGGCCAGTCGGGAACGGGCGTTCCGCCGCCACATCGAGGCGATCGCCGAACATCTGGCTCCGGGGACGACCGTCGACGACGGTGTGGACGTCTACCTGACGCTGGTGCTGCCGGAGATCTACCGCAGCCTCGTCCTGGAGCGCGGCTGGAGTCCGGACCGCTATGAGGCCTGGCTCGCCGACAACTTCGTTCACCAGTTGCTCGGCGCGGCGCAGGCCGCCCCGGCTGCCGCCGGCATCGAGAATCCCTAGGCGGTGCCCGCGCCGACCTCGTCGCGCCAGCTGTGGACCGGGGCGTAGCCCAGCACCCGCCTGGCCTTGTCGATGGACAGCAGCGTCTCGTGCGGGCCGACCTCGCGGCGCAGCGGGACGCCCGGGTAGACGGCCTCGAGCAGTTCGTCGTTGGGCCGGGACATCACCGTGTCCGGGCTCGCGATGACGAAGACCTCCGCCCCGGTGCCCCGGTGGTCCAGCGCGCGGCGCACGGCCTGCGCCCCGTCGCGGGCGTCGATGTAGCCCCAGAGGTTCCAGCTGCGCAGGGTGGGGTCGGCGTCGTAGGAGGGGAACTCCGCGTAGTCGGCGACGTCCATGACATTGGAGAACCGCAGCCCGATCATCTTCAACTCCGGGTCCCAGCGGCAGAACTGGGCGGCCATCTGCTCCTCCAGGTGCTTGCCGAGGGAGTAGGTGCTCTCCGGGCACGGCGGGTACTCCTCGTCCGCCGGGACGTACGGCGGCGGGGTGTCGAAGGGCAGGCCGAGGACGGTCTCGCTGGACGCCCAGACCACGTTGCGGATGCCCGCCAGCCGCGCGGCGGCGAACACGTTGTACGTGGCCGGGACGTTGTTCGCGAAGGTCGCCGCGTTGGGGCGCAGTCCCGGGGCGGGAATGGCAGCGAGGTGCACGACGGCGTCCACGCGCGCGTAGCGGTCGTCAACGGCGGTGAGGGCACCTACGACTTGTCCGAAGTCGGTGAGATCAACCTTGACGAAGGGGCAGGCCGGCTCGACCGGCGCGACCGCGTCGAGGTTGACGACCTGCCAGCCGTGCGCGGCCAGGTCTCCGATCACGGCACGGCCGAGTTTCCCGCTACCGCCGGTGACTACGACGCGTCCAGGCATGCGCTGCTCCTTTGATCCGTTCCTGCACTCATGAGGTCCCCGCCTGGTTCCGGCAGCACAACCGGCGGCTGCGGGGCAGGGCCGCCCTGGGCGACAGGCTGTACCGAGCGGCGCCGCGCCATGCGGACCGCCCCGATCGCCAGGAGGAGGCCGGCGGCGCAGAGCACCGCGGCTACGGCGTTGGGTGAGTTGTATCCCAGACCCGCCGCGATGGCCAAGCCGCCGAGATAGGCCCCGAGGGAGTTGGCGATGTTGAACGCTGCCTGCAGGGATGCCGCGGCCAGGTTGGGCGCGCCACCCGTGATCGCGATGATCCGGCCCTGCAGGGCCGGCAGGGCGGCAAGTGCGGTCAACGGGAACAGGAAGACGAGGAGCGCCGCGGCGACCCGGTTGTGGTCCGCTGGGATGAAGGCGAGCGCGATCGCGATCTCGGCGCCCAGGGACACAAGCAGGGTGCGTGCCGGGAACCGGTCGGACAGTCGGGCCCCGACCAGGTTGCCCGCGGTCATGCCGAGCCCGAAGAGAACCAGCAGCCAGGTCAGGCTCGAGTCGGCGTAGCCGGTGAGGTCGGTCATCATGGGTGCGATGTAGCTGAAGGTGGCGAACAGCCCCCCGCCGCCGAGCATGGCGACGCCCAGGACGAGCCAGACTTCCGGTTGGGCGAAGGTCCGCAGTTCGGCTCGCAACGCGCCCCGCTGAACGGAGACCGGCACGGAGGGCACGGCCCGGGCGATCGCGGCCACGGCGACGGCGGCGATCACGCCGACGATTGCGTAGACCAGCCGCCAGCCCGAGTCCTGGCCCAGGAGCGTGGTCAACGGTACGCCGACGATGTTGGCGACGGTGAGACCGGCGAACATCACCGCCATGGCGCTGTTCCGGCGGGATTCCTCGACCAGGGAGGCCGCGACGACCGCACCGGCGCCGAAGAAGGCGCCGTGCGGCAGGCCGGTCGCGAAGCGGGCGAGCAGCACCAGGCCGAAGTTCGGGGCGGCCGCGGTGAGCAGGTTGCCCGCCGCATACCAGCCCATGAGCACCATCAGCACGGTCTTGCGGCGGTGGCGCACCGAGGCGGCGGTGAGCAGCGGTGCGCCCACCACCACCCCGAGCGCGTAGACGGCGATCAGCTCTCCGGCCTGCGGAACCGACACCGACAGGTCGGCGGCCACCTGGGGAAGGAGCCCGAGCATCACGAACTCGCCTGTGCCGATGGCGAAACCGCCGGCAGCCAGGGCGAGCAGGGCGCGGCGCCCCGAGCCGGGCGGTCCCGAGCCATTGGTCATGATCACCTGTCAGTTGGCGGGGCTCAGCGCACGCGAGCGCTGCTGGACGCCCGGTACGAATCGGTCGAGCCGGCCGTGAGCCATTTCCTCCGAGTCTGCTCGACGGAGATTCCGCTGTCCAACAGCGGAATCCGATGCCTTTCAGCAGTAGAGGTGATGAATCTTGACGTTCTGACTGTTCGATGATTCAAGGTTCAACCGCATGTGGCCATGGGTTAGTGTGGTCGGAGGTGACGTGATCATGCTAGAGGTTCTCGGGCTGGATCGGTTGGCCGAGTCGCTGTACCTCACCCTCGTCGACAATCCGCCCCTGTCCGGCGGGGAGCTGGCACGCCGGACCGGCACCGAGCCCGAGCTGGTGGGCAAGAGGAAGTAGCCACAGCTCTGCGGCAGCGGTGGTCCGGCTCAGGGCCCACCGCGCCGGATCAGCTGCCGGAGGGCGGGAGCGCGGCGACGTCCGCGGCGGTCAGGGCCCGGTTCCAGACCTGGACCTGGTCCACCGCGCCCGGCCAGAAGTCACTGTCGTGGCCGCCGGAGAATCCCCGGCCGACGGCGAACGGACCGGTGGCGGCGTCGCCGGTGGGCTGCTGCCACACCGTGGACTGGGCCTTGCCGTCCACGTAGAGGGTGTAGCTCCCGGCGTCGGCGTCGTGCACCCCGACCAGGTGGTACCACCGGCCGGTCACCGGTGGCTGGTCGGACAGGGCGCGGCCCTCGCCGGTCGAGAAGGCGAGGCGGTTGTCCGCGGCCGAGTACTGCAGGAAGAACCCGCTGGTCTGGGTGCCGTCCTGGCTGACCGCGGTGGCGAAGGACCCGGTCCGGTCCAGCCGCACCCACGCGGAGACGGTGAAGTTGCCGGCGGTGTCCAGGACCGGTCCGGTGGCCTGCCCGTACTGGGAGCTGCCGTCGAACTGCAGCGCGGTGCCGGTGCCGTCGTGGCCGGGGACCCAGCCGGGGCCGCCGGTGAGCGCGAGGTCGTGGCCTCCGGCGCTGTCGTGGGCGGCGGCGCCGGAGCCGTCGTCGAGCGTCCAGGCGCCCACCGGGTCCTGCTGCCCGGCCGGGAAGGCGACCCGTGCGTTCCGCAGGGTGTGCGAAGCCTGCGCGGAGCCGTGGTCCCGGAAGGTCGCCGTCGCGGTCAGCGCTGCCGCGCTGCCCGGTGCGGCTCCGGCCGCGGGATCCACCAGGTAGTGCTGGACGATCGAACCGTGCGGGCGGATCGTGGTCGGGGTGGAGCTGTGCGGCGCCGCCTTCGCGGTCCAGCCCGGCGGCAGGCCGAGCGACACCGCGGGGCTCCTCAGCGTGTCGCCGGTGGTGTTGTGCACGGTGACGTCGACCCGGCTGCCCTGGCTGACGACGACCAGTCCGTTCGCGTTCGCCGGGCCGACCGTCACCTGGGCGTCCGGGCTGGAGGGCGCCCAGGACTCGAACTCGGACACGCCCACGAAGGCGCCGGGCGGGTCGGTGAAGAGCAGCCGCACCCGGGTGGTGGTGACGGTCGGGAAGGTGATGCGGTTCAGCCCGTTGCCCACCGGGGCGGCCGAGTTGCGGGTCTGCTGCGGGACGTCCGCCCATCCGGTCCCGTCCCAGTACTGCACCCGGTACCCCGCCGCCGGGCGCACCCCGCCCCCGTCGTCGTAGCCGTACCAGCGGATGTCGCCGACGGCGGTCGGGGCGCCGAAGTCGACGCCGTAGTAGTCGCTCGGGTCGGGCGACGCGTAGTTGGTCCACCGGGTGTCCTCGGGCACCTCGTTGTACCAGACCTTGCCGTCCAGGGCGTTCCACGGGTTGTCGCCCGGGAAGGTGTAGGAGGTGATCGGCTGCGGGTAGCCCTGGCGTAGCGGGTTCGCGGCGTCGTCCACCAGCGCGGCGGGTGCCGCGGTGAGGGCCTTGCCGACGTGGACGGTCAGGTCGCGCAGGGTCGGCGAGGTGCTGCGCAGGACGCCGTCGACATAGACCTTCATGCCCTTGCCCTGACCGTAGTGGGTGCCGTCGCGGTCCCAGAGCAGGGTGATGTTGTGCCCGTGGTAGGGCACGTTCTCCGCGGCGAAGTGGTCCCAGCCGGACGGGACCAGCGGCTGCACCCGGAGGTCGTTCCCGGACTGCGGGCGCAGCCCCAGCAGGCCGGACAGGACCAGGTCGTCGAAGGTCGAGTGGTTGTAGTCCTCGCTGTGGTCCGCGCCGTCGTAGATCCACTGGTCGGTGTCGGGGGAGTGCGCCTCGGCGACGTAGGGCTGCCCGTTGCGCATCTGCGTCCTGGCGTAGGTCTCCAGCGCGTTGGCGTAGTCGCTGCCGGTGATGGTGCGCTGCGCCGGGCCGTCGTCGAGCAGGTTCGCCAGCGCGGTCAGGGTCTGGCTGGTGGCGAAGGGCCAGCTCGGCCCGTCCCAGCGGCAGCAGCCGCCGGCCTGGTACATGTACCAGGGGCTGCGCTGCTCCGCCGTGGTCGGCCCGAAGGCGGAGGCGAAGCCCTGCGGGTCGAGCAGTTGCGACCAGGCGGTGGCGTCGCTCGCGGTGGCGGCGCCGAACATCCAGGGCAGGTAGCCGATCTCCTCACGGGTGTCGGAGAGCTTGTGGGTCGGGTTGTCGTTCCGCGGCATGGTGTAGTAGAAGCCGCGGGTGGGGTCCCACAGCCACTTCTGCAGCGAGGTCTTCAACGAGGTTGCCTTGTGGGCGAATTCGTCGGCCAGTGCCTTGTCGCCGGTCATCTTCGCGATCTCGCTGATCGCGGTGGCGTCCCCGTACTGGTAGGAGTTGAGCGTCGGCCGGTAGCCGGCTCCGCCGTGGTAGGGGTCGCTCGAGGCGTAGGAGGAGGCGGAGAACTCCATGGCGTCCCAGACCGGAACCGACCAGTACAGCCCGAGCTGGGCGTCGAACTGCTTGTCCCAGCCCCGGTACTGCCGGACCAGGGCCGGCAGCAGCGCCTTGAGCTGCGAGAAGTCACCGGTCGCCTGGGCCTGGCCGTAAGCGGCGCTGGCCGGCCAGAAGCTGTACTCGTGCGCCCAGTCGGTGGTGTCCGCGTTGTCCGCGTCGGTGGCGGGTTTGGGGCCGGCCCCCGGACCGGTGAGCCAGAAGCGGATGTCGTCGTCGACGTAGCTCTGGTCGCGGACCCAGCGCCCCTCGGTGATCTGGTGCCCGGCGGCGGCGTCGATCGCCTGGTAGGGGGCGGCGTATCCGCAGCAGTCGAGGAACTCGGTGGAGATCCAGCCGTCCTGGGGGTCGGTGTAGCGCAGGTGCTCCTTCCACACCCGCCAGCGGTAGTAGTAGACGCTCTGCAGGGTGCTGTCCGGCAGGTCGACGAAGGGGATGTTGGACGTGTACCAGGCCTGGTCGTTGAATCCGGACAGGTAGGAGGCGTCGTTGAGGAAGTGCGTGCCGGCTCCCACCGCCGGGTAGCCGTCGGCCGCCGGTGACGCGCCGGTCGGCGATGCCCCAGTCGCCCCGGTCGCCCCGGTCGGCGTCGGTGCGGCGGCGGGCGGGGGAGTGGCCGCCGTGGCGGACGCGACGCCGGCGTCGGGCAGGCCGGCGGTGAGCACCGCGACCACGGCGAGGCCGGTCAGCAGGCGGCGGGTGCGGGTGAGCAGAGCGCTGAAGCTGGTGCCTGCTGCCGGGTGATCGGGCATCGGAGAGACTCCGTCCGGGGCATAACAACGTTGTAATCGGGCAGCAGCATAAGAGCACGCCGACGAGGCCGTGTCCACCCTTGGTGCGAACTTCGCCTCCCATGGCCACCGGGCCACCCGGCCGCCTGGCCAGCCGGAAACGGCCCGGCCCCCGGTCGGCCGCGGCGGGTGGCAGGCACATCGGCAGCATCCCCGACTGCGGGAAACGGTGCGGCGCACCGTCAATTGCATCGTTGGAATCAGGTGCAGGGCGGCTGGTAGGCGCGGCCAGGAACGTACTGCTTCCACTGGGTGCGGGTCAGCGGCTGGCTGCCCAACGAGCAGATCCATTGCGCGGCGGCCAGCGGGTCCGTGTCCCAGAGCTGCACGGTGTGGTTGATCCCTCCGGCCGCGATGCTGCGCCCGTCGGGGCTGAAGGCCACGGTGAAGACCCCGCCCGAGGGACCGTCCAGGGTCGCGGAGTGGCGCGGGTCGGCGGGTCGGGCGAGGTCCCAGAGCCAGACACTGCCGTCCTCGTTGTCGCTGACGGCCAGCAGTTCGCGGTCGGGTGCGAAGGACAGCGAGTAGATGTAGCCGATCTGGCCGCTCAGTTCCTGCGGGTAGGGGGCGGGATGCGCGGGGTCGGCGGGATTCCACAGCCGTACGGTTCCGTCTGCGCTGCCGGCGGCCAGCAGGCTGCCGTGCGAGTCGAAGGCGACCGAGTAGACCGCGTCCGAGAACCCGCCCAGCGTGGCCTGCAGCCGCGGCCGGTGCGGGTCGGTGATGCTGTAGAGGTAGGCGTGGCCGTCGCTGCTGGCGGCGACCAGCAGCCGGTTGCCGGGGCTGAGCGCGGCCTGCAGGATCTCGCCGTGGCCTGGGGCGGCGATCGTGGCCAGGGACGCGGGGGACCGCGGCGCGGCGACGTCCAGCAGGTGCACGGTGCCGTCGTCGGAGGAGACGGTCAGCAGTGTGCCGTCGGGGCTGAAGCCGACCGACTCCACGAGCTGCGTGGCCGCTTTGACCGGAGCCCCGATCCGGGACGGGTGTGCGGGGTCGGCGACGTCCCACAGCTGCACGGTGCCGTCCACGTCGCCGACGGCGAACAGCTTCCCGTCGGGCGAGAGCGCACCGGAGCCGGAGAACCTGCCCGGCCCCCGGGTGCCGTCGAGCGGCGGACCGAGCCTGACCGGGGCGTGGATGTCGCGGGGGTCCCACACGGTCAGGGTGTTGTCCGCGGCGCCGGCGGCCACACCCAGCCGTTGCCCGTCGGCGCCGAAGGTGACGGCGAAGACGGCGTCCCTGGCCCCGAGGATCAGTGGGCCGGGAGTGTGCCACCAGTGGACGGTTCCGTTATCGATGGTCACGGTCACCGGTGTGCCGTCCGGGAGGAACTGCACCGAGGTGACGGGCTGGGGGTGCGGCAGCTCCCTGATGGTCTGACGGGTGGTCAGGTCGAACAGCCACAGCCGTCCGTCGGAGGAACCGGCGGCCAGGGTCCGGCCGTCGGGGCTGAAGGCGACGGCGTTGACCCAGGAGGTCGGTCCGGTCAGCGGAGCGCCGGTGGTCCTGGGACGGGCCGGGTCGGTGGTGTCCCACAGGTACACCTCGTGCCCAGCGCCCGTGCCGGCGGCCAGAGTTCGCCCGTCGGGGCTCGGGGCAACGGAGAAGACGATGCTGCCGGGGGTGTCCAGCACCGCCGTCGCGCCCGGACGGGCCGGGTCCGTCACATCCCACAAGCGCACGCCGGGATCCTCGCCCACGGCCAGGATGTGCTTGCCGGGGAGGAAGGCAAGGCTCTCGGCGGCCTGCCCGACATCGGTGCGTTCACCCGCGGCGGGCAGCGCCCAGCCGGTGCCGGCGGGGGAGTTGAGGTCCCAGAGGTCCCAGAGGCGGATCGAGCCGTCCGTGGCGGCGGCTGCCACCGTGCGTCCGTCGCTGCTGACCGCGACCGCCACAGCTCGGGCCCGCAAGCCCTGCAGGGTGGGCAGGGCCTTGGGGCGCCCCGGGTCGGCCGTGTCCCACACCAGGACTCCCTGCGCCGGGCCCACGGCCACCAGGAGGCGTCCGCGATCGCCGAACGCGACACCGACCACCTCGTCGGCCGCGTCGGCCTCATTGGCCGTGCCGCCTGCGCCGGGACCGAGCAGCGGCCCGACCGGGGCGAGGCTGCCGTGTGCCGCCTGCCACAGCTGGACCGTGCCGGAGCCGGTCCCCACCGCGAGGAGCGCACCGGCGGTGGCCACCGACCTGGCACCGCCCGAGCGGGGCCGCAGTTGCGTGTCGGGGGTGACGCCGGTGGAGTCCAGAAGACTGGACAGCGCCTCGGGTGTCGGGGAGATCCGGTAGGCGGCCAGGGCAAGTTGCACGGACAGCGCCACGTCGTTGCCGCGGAGGGCGTCGGCCTCGTGCGCCACCGTGCGGGATAGCGCCGACACCTGCTCGTGCCGGTTCTCCAGCTGCTGCTGGCGCGCAAAGGCTCCGACGCTGGCGGCCAGGACCACCAGCACGGCGAGGACGGCGCGAACCTGGTAGCGCTGCCGGATCCGGCGGCGGCCACGGCGTTCCTGTTCCTGCTGGAGCTCCACGGCCGCATCGATGAAGTCACGTTCGGCGGCGTTGAGCTCCGCGCGGCGCTCATGGTGCACCCACTCGCGCACCAACTGCAGCTGACCTCCACGAAAGAGCAGGTCCGGGTCACGCCCGCCCGCTTTCCACTCCTCGGCCGCGACACCCAGGCGACGGTGGACGCTCAATCCGGCCCGGTCGTCGTCGAGCCAGTCCTGCAACTGCGGCCACGCCGTCAGCAAGGCCTCGTGGGTGATCTCCACGGTTCCCGCCCCCACCGTCAGCAGACGGGCGGCGGTGAAGCGATCCAGCACCGCGGCCACGGCCTGCGACTCGGCCGACTCGGCACCGCCGTCCAGGATCTCGGTCAGCGGCACCCGGCGGCGGGTGTCGGCGGTGTCGTCACCGGTGCGCACCAGCCGCCGGAACAACCGCCTCGTCGTCTCGCGTTCCCGCTCCGAGAGTTCGGTGTAGATCGCGTCGGCGCTCTGCGCGATCGAACCGGCGATGCCGCCGCCCTCCAGGTAGTCGCCCACCGTGAGCCGCCCGCCCCGGTGCCGCTCCCAGGCCGCCCGCAACGCGTGCGAGAGCATCGGCAGCGCCCCCGGGTCATGGGCCGCGGCCGAGGCCGCACCGCTGGTCCGCGGGACAAGCTCGCGCAGCACCAGCGCGACCAGAGCCTGATCGACATCGATCCCGGCCTGCCGTGCAGGCTGGGTGACAGCCGCGGTGAGATCCTCGGCCGACATGGGCCCGACAACCACCTGATCACGCTGGATCGCCCGGGCCAGCAAGGGATGGCGCAGCGCCTGCGGATAGAAGTCGGCGCGCATCCCGAACACCACAGCCAGGCCGGGCTGCGCAGTGCAGACACCCTCGATGAACTGCTGCCGCGCGAGGTCGCCGACCTCGCCCGCGAATATCTCCTCGAACTGGTCGACCACCAGCACCCGCAGCCGTACCGGCCTGTCGGCGCTGGGGCCTTCCTGCGCGCCCTGCGCCTCTCGGGCTTCCTGCACTGCCTGCGCTTCCTGCGCCGCCAGTGCTGCCTGTGCCGCCAGGGCCTCCAGCGCCTGCGCGTAGGCGCGCAGCGGGGCGAGGCCAGGTGCCAGCACTGCTGTGTGGTGCCCGGCCCGCTTCAGCGCCGGCACCACACCCGCCCGAAGCAGCGACGACTTGCCCGAGCCCGAGGGACCCACCACCAGGAGCGGGTCGCCCGTGTGGGCCGGGCGCCGCTCTAATCGGTCCACCACAACCGCGGTCAGGCCGGCCCGGCCGTGGAACCACTGCGCGTCCAGCTCACCGAACGCAGCCAGGCCCCGGTAGGGTGCGGGGCCGGACGCGGGTCGCCGCCCCGGCGTACGGCGAGCGCGCGACAGCGCCTCGACCCACAGCGCGACCCGCTCCGGCTGGTCGCCCTCGCCACAGGCCTCAAGGATCCGTTGGAAAGGCCCGAGGTAGCCCGGCTGCGGGATGTGCTCCCCGCTCAGGTACCCCTGGACTGTCGCGCGCGGCACGGATGCCTTGTCCGCCAGCTGGCGGACCGTCAGACCGGCGATCTCCCGGGCGAGAGCAAGCTCCCGGCCGAAATCCTGCATCGTCGCGATCCGCTCCGGATGTGGGCGCAGCAGTCCCTCGGTGCCGTCCGACAATGGATCCCCCTCGGGACACAACCAGCCACTGTGCCCTCGTCCGTGACCGAACCATGCAGTTCGGGCCAGCGTAACGAAGTCCTTGACCGAATCCCGACAAGCATCGAGTCAGATGGGGCTGTTTTCAGGCCCTTTGCGGCGCCGTTCCCACGGCGCCGGCGCCAGGGGCGGACACCCTGGCACGGGCCCCTAGCCTGTGTCAGCACCGGACGAGGCCGGTCCCGCTGCCCGGGCAGCGGGACCGGCCTCGGTCTCGGTCTCTGTACTGGCCTAACTACAGGTTTTCGCAGGCTGTGCCCTCGTAGGTGCCGCTGTCCGAGTAGGCACCGACGCAGACCTGTCCGCCGCTGGCGGCATACCAGGAGTGCGACGCGTAGTTGCCCTTGCTTCCCTTCCAGGACTGGTCCGCGCTGTACCAGTTGACTCCGGGGCCCGTGAGGTGGAACTGACCGGTGAAGGTGTTGGTCCGCGCCCAGGCCTGAACCAGCACCTCCCCGCCCGAGTTGCCGGAGAGGTAGAGGCAGACGTTCCCGCTGCAACCCGTGGCCGACTGGGGCTTGACGATGTGGGTGGTGGCGGCACTGGCGGGTGCAGCCTGTGCGGTGCCGCCCGCCAGCAGTCCGGTCGCGGCCACCGCGGCGACCAGTGCGGTCCTGCAGACGGGCCGGAGCCTTTTGGTGAGGTTCATGATGACGTCCTTGGGCCTTGTAGGTGGTCGGGAACCGACGTGCGGGCGGCCGGGGCGGTCCGGCGCCGTGAAGCGCCGCCCCCCTGCCCCGGCCGTCCGACGGATCCACCACAGCAGCCCGCCCGCCGGCCCCGGAAGCCCACCGCCGTTGCCCGGACAGGTCCGGACAATCCTCGGACACCCTCGGACAGCTTGTGCCGCTGGTGGCCCGCCCGCGGGGGAAGACTGAGCGGCACCGCCTGACCCGACTCGGCCGACCTACGCCCCGGCGCAGGCAGCTTCAACCATCGGAGCCTGGAAATCGATTGGCTGCCCCTGGCACGACGCCACAGCCTCGGCCGGCTCTACGCGTACCTTGACGGCGACCTCGCCGGCTCCGTCGCGCCTGGAGGCCAAGGGGAACATGTTCGCCAGGGCAACGCTCATCGCCCTGAGAACCGCAATACTGGGAGCATGGACAGTTGGGAAGGTGCCGCTGAGCTCGAGTGGTGGGCCAATCGCATTACCTGTTTGGATGGGATCGGCGTGCGCGTGACGGTTTGTGTCTCCGGCGACGACTGGACGTGTGACGCCGTTTTCGATCCTCCCTTGTCCAGGGACGCCCAGGAGGGCTTCGACTTCCTGATGGAACTCGATCCGCTCTTCACGCTGCGCTTCGATGAGGAAGGCACGATGCCGACCGAGATCCGGAGCTTTGATGGGGGAAGCACGATTCTGGTCGACGTTTCCGTGACGGAGGATCAGGGTCGTCTCTCGCTCGCTGCCTTCGAGGCAGAGGCGGCATAGGCGTCCGGGCGCAGCGCCCTAGCGGTTCCCACCAGCACGGGACCGCTGACCTTATGTGGCCGTTGGCTGACTATTTCTGCCTGGATCTGCCCGCTGACTGTTCACTTGTCGTCGGCGGGCCGGGCGAATAAATGGGTTGCCGACGGGCCTTGGCCTAAATCATGATCGCCCGCATGGACCTGTAACGGCTGCCACGTAGCACCAGCAACCCTGTCGCGCGATCGACCTCGGAGCCTGACGACCCGGCCCCGAGGCGATGCGTCGCGCCCTCGTGTGCAGCCGTCAGATCCCGGGAGCAGCAGCCCTGTCTGTGTGAGCTCCGGCCGATTCCTGAAAGCAATTACATCCATGAATACCGACCGCAAGGCCCTGTGGGCCGTGCGTCAGTCCGGCCTGCCCGCCGTCGTGCGTCCCTGCCCGGACTGTTCCGGCACGCGCCATCGGCCCACGGGCCGGATCCGGGTCAACGCCAACGGCAAACTCCTCGACGTCTGGCTGCTGCTGGGCTGCGAGGGGTGTGACCGGACCTCGAAGGTGCCCGTCCACGAACGCGTCCATGTCTCCTCGCTGGACCCCGTCCGCCGCGAGGCGTACGAGAACGACGACCCGGCCGTGGTGCGGGGGTTGGCGATGAGTGCTTCGCTCGCCGCGAGGAACCGGTACCGCCTCGACTGGACCGGCACCTGGCAACTGGAGACCCGTACACCCCTGTACTCACTCGACGACCCGACTCCGCTCGGCGTACGCGTCAGCTTCGAGCTGCCCGCGCCGGTCCGCGTCGAACGACTGCTCATGCTCGGACTGCGCCTCAGCCGCGCCGAGGTACGACGCATGGCCTCGGACGGGCACATCCACCTGCCCGTGGCCCTGGCCCTGGACGCCAAGGCGCACCAGGACTTCGAGTTCACCCTTGACCGACCCGGTGTCCCCGACACCACGGTGCACCTGCAACTCACTAACACCCGAAGCGACTTGAGTCATATCAGGTCGCACGACACCCCACCGCGACTCCACCGCACGGCAACGGCGCGAGCGTAGGAGAGGCACAGCACGCCCAGGCGCACACCCGGCCCAAGGCCATGCGGTCGGGTGTGCGCCTCTCGCTCAGTTCCGGTACCGGAAGAGGATCCGACCCCGGGTCAGGTCGTACGGGCTCAGCTCCACGAGCACCCGGTCATACGGAAGGATCTTGATGTAGTTCTTCCGGATCTTCCCGCTGATGTGGGCGAGTACCTTGTGGCCGTTCTGCAGTTCCACCGTGAAGGTGGCGTTGCGCATGCATTCGACGACGGTGCCCTCGATTTCCAGGCCACCTGATGATCGTGCCAATGTGTCTCTCTTCTTCTGTGTGAGTCTGTCTCACCGCGTCGGTGAGGGTGATGGACGTGAAGGTGCTCCGCGGTGATGTGCCGCGGCGTCAGCGGAGGACCAGTTCCAGACTGCTGCCGACGTGGCGGGCGCCGATGCCTTCGAACAACGCGACGGCCGCCGCATTGGTCTCGGTCACTTCGGCCCGGGCCGAATCCGTGCCGGCGCGGTGCAGCGAGCCCAGGGCGTGGGCCAGCAACGCCCTGGCGACACCCTGGCGACGCTGCTCGGCGAGGACGGCGAGCAGTCCGATCCGTGGCTGCCGGATGTGCGGCGACAGTCGGACCAGCCCCACGTACTGGCCGGAGCGCACCGCCACCGCGTACTTCAGCGGGTCCACCACCGTGGTCCCGGCCGGACGAGGCAGCACCTCGGCCGGCATGGTCCGCCACCCGACGGTGGCCTCGACCTCCGCGCGGACGGTGTCGGCCAGCGCCCGCAGCGGGGCCGCCGCCGCTTCGCCGGCGGGCAGGATCGTCATGTCGGACAACGGCACCCGCCTCTCGTCCAGACCGGTGACGTGCGGGTCCGTGGGCAGGACGTACTCCCGCTCACGGCGTCCGACGGCGAAGCCGACCCGCGTCCAACCGGACCTGAGGTCGCGGTCGGCCTCGTCCACCAGCGTGTACAGCGGCATCGGCAGCGCCGCCGCCATTTCGGCGGCGATCCGGTCGAAGACCGCCTGGTGCCATGCGTCGATGCTGAGGAAGGCCCGGCCGTCGGGCCGGAACGAGACATCGCCGCACCCGACCACCTGCCCGTCCGCCACGGCCTGCCACTGCGTGTCATTGACGCGCGTGACCAACGCCGGGGGTCCGCCCGGAGTCAGAGTTGACTGCTGTGCAGATTCCATTTCCATAGGTCTTGCCCTTCAGGAGTGCCTGGTTGTTGAGGCGCTCCCGACGGACACCTAGGTCAGTCGCATACCGTGACGGAAGGGCGGAGCACCCACCTCGTATACAGCGTTCACGGGTCCCACCTCCTCGCCGTCCGGTCACAGTGCACCGCACACTACCGACCGGGGCCGCCCCCGCCAACTCATTTGGGCTGACCGTCTCTACCTCAGGACTACACCCTCACCGCTTGATCGCCACCTTGTCGCACCGAACCGCGCCCATGTGCAATCGGCGTCTACAGCCCCGCGAGGCTGTCCGGCGTGAGGCCTTCGTCGGGTTCCTCTCCGCTGTAGGGGTTCCATCGGTATCCGGGCCGAAACGGCACGTAGGTGTCGTCCAAGCCGAGGTGGTCGCAGATGGCTTCGGTCAGGACCAGGCCGTTGTAGCCGCCTGTGCGGACTGCACCGTGGGCGTCGGTGGTGAGTTCGTCGAGGAAGGCGACGTCCCCGTCCGCCTCCACGCCGCATGCGGCTGCGGTGTAGCCGTGGAACGTGGCCAGCAGGTCGTATAGCTGGTGGCCGACCTCGGACAGTTCGGCGAATGTGAGCCTGATCCGCTGGCGCCGGTAGTCGGTCCAGACGGTCAGCAGGTTGCTGTCCGGGTTCTCGCTGACATGGTGGTAGATGCTCAAACGGTGGCTGCCCGCCGTCAGCACCAGCGACCGGTTCAGGGACTGGTCTGCGGCACGAGCAGCTTCGGCGTTGCTGCCGAAGTTGACCGCCATCATGAACACGATCGCCACGTGATCCCCCTGCCGATCCTCGATCCAGCGGTCACCCTACATCCGGCCCCGCGCCGGGCCGTCCGGTCGGTTTCTGCCGGGCGTGGTTCGCACGCTCAGCGCCCCCCTGCCCCACCAAGCAGGAGCCAGTCGTCCGTGTTGCGGTGGCGGCCGAGTCCGACGGCTGCGAACTCGTCGACGTGGGTGCCCTTGGCGGCGCCCAGTCGCCGCAGCGCCTGAGAGATCGGAGTGCCGGACGTCGGGGAAGGCTCCCCCGCGGCCAGGTGCAAGAGGCCGAGGACTGTCTTCCCTGCATCCCAGACCTGGGCGGTCTGGGTCCCTGCCCCGCCGAAGTAGTCGGCCTCGACGTAGGCCACCGGCCCGGCCTCCGAGCCCGCGCTCAGCAGACGGTCAAAGCCTGCTGGAGCCTTCCAAAACCCGTCGAGTTCAGGGGCAGTGGGGACTGTGACCGCGTCGAACAGCGCGTCGGTCATCGGCAAGAGCCAGAGGTGCTGGCCGAGAGGAACGACGTGCGCCTCTGTGGTGGAGCGAGTCAACGCGCGAAGCACGGATTCAGTGGCGATGGCCGCCTGCAGGCAATACATCCGCCCATTCTCGCCTGCGTCGGCACTGCGCCACGGGACGGATCCCCCCAACGCCAGGGGGCGCCGTCATTGTCACCGTCAGCTGCCTGACCCGACGCGGCAGCTGGTGTCTCTACCGCTGGGACACCCGGCCTCGGGGCTCCCGCATCCGTTGATCTAGGCTGACCGTACATGGGAGCCGCATCCGCATTCTGGACCTTCGCCGTGGTGGTGGGTCTGCTGACCCTGACCCCCGGCCTCGATACCGCGCTGATACTGCGCACGGCCGCACGGGGACGACGCCGTGAGGCATGGGGAGTCGTGCTCGGAATCCAGACCGGAACACTGACTTGGGGCACCTTGAGCTCCCTCGGCGTCACGGCACTGCTCGCGGCCTCACACGCCGCCTACGACGCTGTGCGCCTGGCCGGTGCCGCCTACCTGCTGTGGATGGGCGCGCTGATGCTGTGGAACAGCAGGCGCCGGCGCCACGGCGTGGTGCAGCCGCGTCCGGCGGAGGAGCCCGCCCAGGAGAAGCGGACGGACGCCGTTGCCGGGCTGGCGACAGGGTGGCGACGTGGAGTGCTGACGAACGTGCTCAACCCGAAGATCGGCGTGTTCTATGTCGCCGTCCTGCCGCAGTTCATCCCTGCCAGTGCGCCGCACCTGGCCATGGGCGTCGCACTGACCTGCGTGCATGTCGCAGAGGGCCTGGTCTGGTCGTCCGTCCTGGTGGCCTTCGCCCAAGTCCTCCGCGGCTGGCTGCGGCGCCCACTGGCCCAACGGGTGCTCGACCGGATCACCGGCACCGTCATCATCGGCTTCGGTGTGAAACTGGCCATCGGCGACTGACCTCCGAGTCCAGAGGCGTTCTCAAGGCAACTGCCGCATTCGTCTCGGCGCCGCGATCAGCGGCCTGTCCGTGCGGCCTTCGCCTGCAACCTCCGCGCGCTGAGCGATGTGCGGAGTCGCCCGGCGGTGCCGGGGCGGGATCGGGGGGCAGCATTCATTCGACGGGCACCTCGTGCCGCAGGATGCTGAAGAGGACCATGTCGTGGTACTTCCCATTCCGGAACTGGGCGCCCCTGAGGACGCCCTCGCGGGTGAAGCCCGCCTTTTCCAGGGCACGCTGCTCGGCAACGTTGGTCACGTCGGTGTTCGCGTCGATTCGGTTCACCTGGGTGTGGGCGAAGAGGTAGCGAACGAGCATGCGTTGGGCTGCCGTCCCGACGCCGCGGCCGCGGGCTTCGGGGAGAATGCCGACCCCGATGTTCCAGCTGTGGTTGAGGGGGCCCTGGGGCGAGCGGTGCCATGAGACAAGGCCCAGCATCGCCTCGCCCTCGGCCACCACGAGGTGTCCCGAGTCAGGGGTGAGCAGTCCGTTTCCCTCCCAGCGACGGGTCAGGCCGGCGGGGTCGGTCCAACCGAACCACCCGAAGGTGGATGCCATTTCGGGACCGGTGTTGTTCAGCGTGGCCAGGACCGCAAGGTCGTCCCTGGTGACGGGCCGGAGGTGGATCTCGGTGTTCATAATGGGCGGAGTCCCTTCTGCTGGTGCTGCAGGGCGATGACCGGTTCGACGCCCGCGAGTTCTACCGACGGGCGGATGATCATACTTCCACGGGAGCGAGCAGGATCTTGCGGATCGTCTGGACGGGGACCGTGAGGGAGCGCAGTCCGCGCACCACCTGCGCGTCAACGATCTGCGCGGTGTCGTACAGCCGGTACCCGTTGGACGGGTCGATCGAAGTCGGTTCCAGGGACTCGGCCTGGTGAGAGAAGCGGAGAGTCCTGGCGCTCAGCCGGGTCGCCCGCGAAAAGTCACCGACCGTCATGCTGGCAGCCACAGCAGCACCTTCCCGCGCGTTCGAGTTGCCCTGCGCCGATGGGTGTTTTCCACCGTATCGGGGTTACGCGTAACCTATGGGAACGACACCTTTGCGCGCTTTGGCCCTGGTCGGCGCCCTGAACCCCTCTCCGGCGCGCTCCAGCCCGACCCGGCCGGCCCCAGCGCTGTGATCCGCTCCCGGCACGCGGCTACGACTTCGACCCGCATGCGACCCAGCTAAAGGCCCCGGAACAGGAGCAGGAGATGCATGAGGACGCACCGCCCAGCCGCGAGGACGAGGTCAACCTGTACATGGCCACCCTGCAGGCCCGTATGGACCCGGAGCAGTTCCGCGCCCTGGCAAAACTCCTCGTGGCTGCCGGAACACCGGAGAACGGCGACCGGGGCACGTTCGCTGCCGAGGTCGACGAGGAGGACGAGGAACTGCTCAGCCCGGCGGTCATGGAGGAGTTCCTGGTCGTCATGGGCATCATCAACACCGGACGTATGGACCAGCAGGTGGTGGACCTCGGCCACGGTGTGATGACCGTCGTCACCGAGGACATCGCGACCGACCCGGACCAGATGCGCGAACTACGGGCCTGGGCAGCCGACCACCCGGAGGACCCGCACGAACCGTGGACGACCGAGGATCCCGAGTCGTAGCACCGCATGTCCTCCCACCGCTACGACCCGGGGGCTCTCCTGCGCTCCGCTCGGCGCAGGACCAGCCAGGGGAGGACCAGCCAGGCGGTGGCGAACCAGGCTGTCGCCAGCGCCGCCAGCGCCCAGGCGAGGATGTTGTCGCTGGTGGCGGTGCGCAGCAGCAGGAGCAGGGCGGCGCCGATGGTCAGCGCGAGGAGGGCCAGGCCGGTGCTGATCAGCCGCGCGGCCACCTTGATCAGTTCTGGTTTGAGGTCGTGCCCCGACAGGAAGCGGTGGAAGGCGACCGGGGCGATGAGCGCACCTGTCGCGCTGGCGCCGAGCAGCATGGTGACGACGTACAGGCCCTTGTCGAACCCGCTGAGGGTGGCGAAGCGCGGGGTGAAGGCGACGCTGAGGAGGAAGCCGAACAGGATCTGCGCACCGGTCTGTGAGACCCGTACCTCCTGCAGCATGTCGTCCCACATCCGGTCGGCCCGCTGCTCGGGCGACTCCTGGCGACCTGGTGCGACGCCGCGCTGCGGATCCGCGGGCCCACTCGCCTCCGGAGAACCATCCATGACTTCAGCCTCTGCCGTTCGTGCTGCTCGGACCAGTCAACGACCGGCTTTCCGTTATGCGCCGGGGCAAACCGGCGGTCCGTTGCCCGGGTTGTCCGTCGGCCCGGTCGCTGCCCAACGACGGAACCCGCTTCGACCAGCGACTGATCCGCGAGATGCGGCACTACGACGAGGGCAAGGAGGTGGCGAGGAGGTGGACCTGGTCATCGTCGGCCGCGGCGCCGGAGGCAGCGTGCTCGCCCAGCGGATGGCCAGGCACGACTGGTCGGCGGTGGTCCTGGAGACAGGCCCGTTCTGGAACCCCGACACCGACTGGGTCAGCGACGAGGCCGGATCGCACCACCTGTACTGGACCGAGCCCCGGGTCGTCTCCGGCGCCGGCCCGGCGCCGATGGGGTCCCACAACTCCGGTCGGGGGGTGGGCGGTTCGATGGTCCACTACGCCGGATACACCCCGCGCTTCCACCCGTCAAGGACCTGGAAGCGGTGGTGGACGACCTGCGTGTCCGCGTCCACACCGTCCACACCGTCCCCACCGACGCCCCTGACGCCCCTGACGGCGCCGACGCGACCCGCGAGGTCGTCCTGGCCGAGTTGGCGGGAGGGGTGCTCGGCCGCAGCGCCGACGTGCTGGCGGTGCACCTGCTGTCGAGGGGCCACGCCCTCGCGGAGCTCTTCGGCGGCGAGACCGGCGACCGGACGGACAAGTTCGCGCAGGTCTCCTGGTATCCCGGCCCCGGCGGTGCGCCCGTCCTGACCCAGGCGCGGGCCTGGTTCGCCGGCCTGGTCCGCCGGCCGGGTCGAGCGGCGTGCCGGCTGGGGCGACCACGTGGGCTACTCGCTGGCCCCGGTCGGAGGGTGGATCCACCCCGGCGGAGCACCGCTGTCGTACCGCGACGCGGCGGACGTGGAAGTCGGCCATCCCGCCTGACCAGGCCGAGGACAGCAGGTCTTCCGGCGGGCCCCCGCGCGCCGGCCGGGCCGGGGCACGGTGCCGGCGTGCGGGGCGGAGGAAGTGTGGACGGGGCGGTCAGTCCTGGTGCGGTGACCGGTCGCCCTGAGGGGCCCGGCCGGGGGTGGAGGGCGGCGTCGACCACGATCCCTGACCGGGATCCGTCGGCTGTCCGGTGGGCCGGGCAGCCGCGTGCCCCGGCGGAGGGCCGAGGTCCGGGGCAACGGGCGCCGGCTCCCGTTCCTTCCGCCGCGACCCGAGCACAAAGGCGGCGATCAGTCCCACCACGACCACCACCCCGATCACCAGGGCGATGATCCCAGCGGAACCACCCGATCCAGCCGCTTCCATCACATGGTTTGCCATATCGGACACCTATCCCTCATCACCACGAACACCGCTCCCGGCACCCGCGTCCCTCAGCTGTGGGGCATGCCGTTGTCGTAGTAGGCGCCGACCTGCTGGTGGTAGTCGGCGTCGCCGGTGTGCTTGTCCCGGTCGAACTCGGGGGAGTCCTTGATCTCGTCCTTGGTCCGGCCGACCTGGACGGTCCGGTTGTCGCTGTCGACCGAGGTGATGGTCCCGGCCGGGAGCAGGACGTGCTTGCCGAAGATCCACGGCCCGGTGTCGACGACGATGTAGCCGGCGTCGACGTCCTCGGAGTGCTTGTCGACCTTGCCGATGTGGCCGTCGGTCGCTTCGACCTTGTAGCCGCTCAGGTCGGTGCCGACCTGGTAGCCGGAGTTCGCCTGGTAGCCCCACATGCCGTTCTCCACGGAAATGCTCCTCGCCTATGGGTGAAAGATCCCGGTCTGTACCGAGGCAGAGGGATTTCTGCCTCACCCGGCCTCCTGTCCCGATCGAGTCACCCCATGCACCCGGGCCGGAACCGGGACGGCCTCATTGGAACCCCTGCGACGCGGACGGGCACTGAGACTCCTCTGAGAATGAGCGGCGATGGTGGGTCGCGTGACGGATCCCGCGACTGCGAACCCGGAGGCCGGTGTGACCGACCGCATCCTTGACTGCCTGGTGATAGGTGCGGGGCCGGCCGGCCTGCAACTCGGCCGGCTGCTGCACGAGCAGGGCCGGGACTACCTGATCCTGGAGGAGGGGAGCGTTCCGGGGAGCTTCTTCACCGTGTACCCCCGGCACCGGCGGCTGATCTCGATCAACAAGCCGCACACCGGAAGCCGGGATCCGGAGTTCAACCTGCGGATGGACTGGAACTCCCTGCTCTCGCCCGACCCCGAGCTGCTGTTCACCCGGTACAGCGAGCGCTACTTCCCCGACGCCGACGACATGGTGCGCTATCTGGCCGACTTCGCCGACCGGTCAGCTCTCCACGTCCGGTACGGCAGCCGGGTCACCGAGGTCGGGCGCGAGGGCGAGGACGGCTGCTTCACGGTCGGCGACGAGCGGGGGCGGCGGTACCGGGCGCGGCGGGTGGTCGTGGCCACCGGGGTGAGCCGGCCGTATGTGCCGGAGATCCCGGGGATCGAGCACGCCGAGCAGTACGCCACCGTCTCGGTCCGGCCCGGGGACTTCACCGATCAACGGGTGCTGATCATCGGCAAGGGCAACTCGGCGCTGGAGACGGCGGACAACCTGGTGGAGACCGCGGCGGTGATCCACGTCGCGGGCCCGCACTCGCTGCGGTTGGCGTGGCAGAGCCACTTCGTCGGCCACCTCCGGGCCGTCAACAACAACTTCCTGGACACCTACCAGCTCAAGTCCCAGAACGCGGTGCTCGACGGCACGGTGCAGCGCATCGAGCGGCAGGGGGACGGGTACCTGGTGCGGTTCTCCTTCTCCCGCGCCGACGAGGTGGTGAAGGAGCTGCGGTACGACCGGGTGATCGCCTGCACCGGGTTCCGCTTCGACGCTTCGGTCTTCGCCGACGGGGCCCGGCCCCGGCTGGTGATCAACGACCGCTTCCCGGAACTGACCAGTGCCTACGAGTCGGTGAACGTCCCGGGCCTGCACTTCGCCGGAACCCTGACCCAGCAGCGCGACTTCAAGGTCTCCACCAGCGGCTTCATCCACGGCTTCCGTTACGGGACCAGGGCCCTGCACCGGATCCTGGAGCAGCGCCACCACGACCGGCCCTGGCCGAGCCGCGAACTGCCGGTGAAGGCGGGGGACCTGGCCGAGGCCGTGGTCGAGCGGGTGAACCGGACCTCGGCGCTGTGGCAGCAGTTCGGGGTCATGGCCGACGTCCTGGTGGTGGACGGCGGGTCGGCCCGGTACTACGAGGAGGTGCCGGTCGGCTATGTGCACGAGGGCCTGGTGGAGCCCAGAGACGCCGACGTCTTCACGGTCACCCTGGAGTACGGGCCCGACCACGACAAGGTGGACCCGTTCGACATCAGTGTCCGGCGGGTGGCACAGGACGCGGTGGGCACCGCCCATGACGCCGCCTACCTGCATCCGGTGGTCCGGCACTACCGCCGCGGTGTCCTGCGCGCCACGCACCACCTGGCGGAGAACCTGGAGAACGAGTGGAGCAGCGCGGACGTGCACGTGGCACCGCTGCGGGCGTTCCTGGCCGGCGCGGCCCGGGCGAGCGTGGACTGATGGACCATCAGATGTTCTTGAACGTAAGGGACTTCGAGGAAGTCGCGCGTACCCGGCTGGACCCGGTGTACTACGACTACGTGGCCGGCGGCGCGCGGGACGAGGTGACGCTGCGGGCCAACGAGGAGGGCTTCCAGCGGCTGAGCCTGCTGCCGAGGGTGCTGCGCGGCCGGGAGAAGCGGGAGCTGGACGTCTCGCTGTTCGGCAGCCGGGCCAGCATGCCGGTGCTGCTCTCGCCCACCGCGTTCCACCGGCTGGTCCATCCGGAGGGCGAACTGGCCACGGCCAGGGCGGCTGCCGCGGCCGGGGCGATCATGATCGTGAGCATGGCCAGTACGGTGGCGGTCGAGGAGGTCGCCGCCGCCGCCCGCGCCGCTGTGCCGGACCGGGCGCCCGCGCTGTGGTTCCAGCTCTACCTCCAGCCGGACCTGGAGTTCACCGAGGCGCTGGTCCGCAGGGCGACCGAGGCCGGCTGCACCGCACTGGTGGTGACCGTCGACTCGCCGGTGCTGGGTCTGAGCGAGCGCAACAAGCGCAATGGATTCACCGACCTGCCCGAGGGCCTGCGCTGTGAGAACCTCCGCGAGCTGCGCGGCGGGGAGCCGGGCAGCGTGCGGCAGATCGTCATGTCGCCCGAGCTGAGCTGGGAGCACGTGGACTGGCTGCGTCGGCACACCTCACTGCCGATCCTGCTCAAGGGCGTGCTGCATCCGGAGGACGCCCGGCTGGCCCTGCGGCACGGGGTCGACGGCCTGCTGCTGTCCAACCACGGCGGCCGACAGCTGGACAGCGTGCCGTCCACCGTCGACCTGCTGCCGGAGATGGTGGACGCGGTCGGCGGGCGGATCCCGGTCCTGCTGGACGGCGGGGTCCGGCGCGGGACGGACGTCGTCAAGGCGCTGGCCCTGGGCGCGGCGGCGGTCGGCGTCGGCCGGCCGGTGGTGTGGGGGCTGGCCGCGGACGGGGAGCGGGGCGTGCGCCGGGTACTGGAGCTGCTGCGCGAGGAGTTGGACCATACGCTGGCCCTCTGCGGGGCGGGCAGCCTGCGGGATCTGACCCCGGATCTGGTCCGGCGGACGCCTGCGGGGCGCGGGTGAGCGGGCCGTGGTGGGTCGCCGTCACGGCGCTGGTCGCGGCGTCGGCGGTGGCGAGCCTGCCGTACTGGCTGCCCGACGCGGTGGTGGCGCTGCGGGTGCGGATCTTCGCCTGGGTCAACGGCGAGGAGGGCGTGCCGGTCCCGGGCGGACTGGTCGGCACGGACGCGTTCAAGCGGGTGTACTCCCATCCGGCGGCCGACGGACGCAGCCGCGGTGCCGCTCTTTCCGACCTGTTCTGGTACTGGCTGGCTCCTGGTCCCGAGGTGCACCAGGAGCACCTGGAACCCGGGCCGCGCTACGAGGAGGTGGCGCGCAGCACCCGGGAGATCCTGACCGGCCTGGACCGTGCGGGCTGGGCGGCACTGGTCTCGCGGCGGGCCGGGCCGCTGCTGGACGCGCTGCCCGGCGACCGGACCAGCTTCGTCCGCTTGCGGGACCTGATGATGCCGCTGTGGGCCGAGGTCTACTACGAACTGGTCTTCGCCGAGCCGTGTCCGGCAGCGGCCCGCGAGCTGATCGTGGCCAACGCCGACGACGTGGTGAGCGCGCTGAAGTGCACCCGGCTGCGGCACATGGGGCGCCGCGACCGGCTGACCCGCTACCTGGCGCAGCGCATCGCCGAGGGCGCCGCCCCGGACGCGCTGCCCGCGTCGCTGACCGCCCGGGAACAGGGCTACTACCTCCAGGGGACGTTCTTCAACACCGCGGTGGTACAGATGTCCGAGGCCATGGCGCACCTGCTGCTGGCCATCGCCGCCCACCCCGAGGTCCAGCTGAGGCTGCGGGCCGATCCGGACGACGCCGCGTACCTGGACCGGGTGATCGACGAGGTGATGCGGCTGTACCCGCTCTTCGGCGTGGCCCACCGGATCACCTCCGCCGACATCGCCGTGGACGGGGCGACCATCCCGACCGGGTCGGTGCTGCTGTTCAACTACGCCGAGTACCAGCACGCGGGACTGGCGGACGGCGATCGGTTCGACCCGGACCGCTGGCTGGAGGTGTCCGCTCGCGACATCAACTTCCTTCCGTACGGGGTGAGCGCCAATCGTCCCTGCCCGGCGCGGGGGATCGCGCCGATCGGGATGCGGGTGGCCGCCCGTGAGGTGCTGCGGCGGTTCGTGCTGAGCTCGTCGGCGGTGCACAGCCGCTCCCTGCCCAGCCGGGGCCCGTGCCTGCTGGCGCCGGTGGGTTCCGGCGCTCCCTCCGCCCGGCCGGGGGCAGCCTCGGGGCCGGGGGCGGCGCGGCTGGCGCTGCTGCGGCTGCGGGACCGGTGGGAGGGGCTGGGCCGGAGCATCGTGCAACTCGTCCTGGGCAGCTACATGGTCTGGGACGCACGCCGCCGGCGGTTGTGCCAGGAGTACTTCGCGTCCCAGGAGCAGGAGGCACGAACGTGACCGTCACCGAACTCGCGCCGAGGTTCTTCCTCGCCGCTGTCGTCATCCTGCTCGTCTGCCGGGGAGTGTCGTGGGCGCTCGGCCGGGTGCGCCAGCCGCCGGTGGTCGGCGAGATGATCGCCGGGGTGCTGCTCGGCCCCTCGCTGCTGGGCCTGCTGGCCCCGGGGTTGGAGCGGGAGCTGTTCCCGCCGGCCCTGCTTCCGGTGCTGTACGTGGTGGGCCAGGTCGGCCTGGTCGCCTTCATGTTCCAGGCGGGGCACGAGTTCCGGTCCTACCTGTCGCGTGCCATCGCCGGTACGGCGGTCACCGTGTCGGCGGCCGGGATCACCGTGCCGCTGGTCCTGGGCGCCGGCCTGACCT
Organism: Streptacidiphilus alkalitolerans; assembly: GCF_042511045.1. Lineage (NCBI taxonomy): Bacteria > Bacillati > Actinomycetota > Actinomycetes > Kitasatosporales > Streptomycetaceae > Streptacidiphilus > Streptacidiphilus alkalitolerans. The sequence goes on along the minus strand of NZ_JBHEZX010000002.1, from coordinate 173,550 downwards.
TTCTGGCGCGCGGGCACGTCGACATCTTCGTGCCGGGGGTGTCCACCGGAGTCTCGGCGGCATTCGTCGGAGTGGCCCTGGCCATCACCGCGTTCCCGATGCTGGCCAGGATCATCACCGAACGGGGCCTGGCCGGAAGCCGCTTCGGCTCGCTCGCGCTGGCCAGCGGTGCGCTGGACGATGTGGTCGCCTGGATCCTGCTCGCCGGGATCCTCAGCGTCCACACCGGTCGGACCAGGCCGGTGCTGGAGGCCGTCGGCGGAGCCGCGCTGTTCGCCGCCGTCGTGGTGCTGGTGCTGCGCAAGCTGCTGGACCGGGCCATGGCGCATCCCCGGATGAGCGAGGAGGCCCGCCTCCTGGTCACGGTCGCGGTGCTCTTCACCGCCGCCTGGTTCACCGACGAGGTGGGGCTCTACTCGGTGTTCGGCGCGTTCGGCATCGGGATGGCGATGCCGCGCACGGCCCCGGCCGAGCGGGTGGTGCACACCACCAGCTACAGCACCCGGACCGTCTTCCTGCCGATGTTCTTCACCTACTCGGGCCTCAACACCCGGTTCTCGCTGCTCGACCGGCCCGCCCTGCTGCTGTTCTCGCTGGCTGCCGTCGTCGCGGCCGTCATCGGAAAGTTCGGCGCCTGCTGGGCCGTCGCGCGGCTGCGCGGCGAGCCCAACGCGGTGGCCGCCCGGCTCGGCACGTTGATGAACGCCCGTGGGCTGATGCAGCTGATCGCCCTCAACGTCGGGCTCCAGGCCGGACTGGTCAACCACAGCCTTTTCACCGCCCTGGTCCTGGTCGCCCTGGTCACCACGGTGATGACCTCGCCGCTGCTGTCGCTGCTGGACCGGCGCTCGCCGGTCCCGGATCCGGACCAGGACCCGGCAGCGGCCGGCCTTCCGCCCGTGGAGGTGCAGGCGCGGTTGACCGCGCAGTGAGCCGCTGCTGCCGGTGGATCGCGCCGTGTCCGGTGCCGGGCCTCGCGCCCGGCCGGGGGCGGGGCCGGGGGCCGGGGCATTGCGTCTTCCATGCGCATGCCACAATCACCCCGATGACCGAGAATGTCCCACTCTCCGGTGCTACCAGGTTACTTCTGGTCGAGGACGACCATGAGCTGGCCGCGATGCTGGCCACGCTGTTCACCGGCGAAGGCTACGAGGTGGACCTGGCCGGAGACGGGCAGCAGGGTCTGCACCTCGGCCTGAGCCGCAGCTACGACGTCATGGTCGTGGACCGCCGGTTGCCGGCGCTCGACGGCCTGGAGATGCTCCAGCGACTGCGACGGCGGGCGGTGACCGCCCGGGTCCTGATGCTCACCGCCCTGGGCGACCGGTACGAGCGGGTCCGCGGGTTGGACGCCGGCGCGGACGACTACTTGGTCAAGCCGTTCGATGTGGACGAACTCCTGGCGCGCACAAGGGCTTTGACCCGCAGGTTCCTGGACCAGGCGCAGCAGCTGCCGATCGGCGCGGCCCTGCTGGACGTCGAGGCGCGCGATGTCGTGCTGCCGGGCGGGCAGCGGATACCCCTGTCCCCACGGGAGTTCGAGCTGCTGCTGACGCTGGCGCTGCGACCGAGGAACGTCCAGACCCGCCCGCACCTGCGGGCCCGGGTCTTCGCCGATTCCAGCGCGGAATCGATCGTCGACACCTATGTCTACTACCTGCGCCGCAAACTCGGACGGACGGTGATCCGCACCGTACGCGGACTCGGCTACCAGATCGGCACGCTGTGAACGGGCGTACGGGGAACGGGCGTACGGGGAAGGGGCGCGCCGCGGCCCCCGAGCGGCGGGTGCTGCGCGCCGTCCGGATACGGCTCACCCTCCAGACGGCCGGTGTGATCACCGTCGTGGTGCTGCTGCTGGGCTGCCTGACCTACTGCCTGTTCGCCCGCTACCAGCGGGCGGAGGTGAACCGCTCGCTGCAGTACGCCCTGCGGTCGAACCGTCCGGGCCACGACGACCCCTGCACCTGGCTCTATGTCGAGCAGGCCGGGCGGATCGGGCGGCCGGCACAGTCCCCGGCCGGGCTCCCGCTGGCGGACGCGATCCGGCAGACCTCTCTCGACCACCGGACCCGGACCGTCTCCGTGGCCCGGGACGGCACCCACTACGCCGTCCGTACCGAGCAGCGCGGGAACGAAGTGTTCCAGGCCGTCTTCGACGAACGCTATCTGCGGTCCGCCCGCCACCAGGTGCTGTTGACCCTGCTGACCGCCGAACTCGTCGGCCTGGTCCTGGCCCTGGTCACCGGAGCGGGCCTGGCCCGGCGGGCGATCACCCCGCTCGGCCGGGCGCTGACCCGGCAGCGGGAGTTCGTCGCGGACGCCAGCCACGAGCTGCGCGCTCCGCTCACCCGGCTGCACACCCGGGCGCAGCTCCTTGCCCGGCAGCGGTCCGGAAACCTTGCCCCGGAGACCGCCGGGGAACTGGAACGACTGGTCACCGGCTCCCGCGAACTCGCCGAGGTGATGGATGACCTGCTGCTGTCCGCCAGTCTCGACGCGCCTGCGGCCGGACGTTCCCGCATCGACATGGGCGCCTTGGCCGAAGCGGCCGTGGAGGCGGAGCGGCAGCGTGCCGCACAGGCACAGCTGACCCTGCACCTGACCCGCTCGGACGAACCGATCGAGGTGTACGGCAGCGCGTCACCGTTGCGCCGGGTGCTCGCCGCCCTGCTGGACAACGCGATCGGGCACAGCATCCCGGGTGGGAGCATCCGGGTGGCCCTGCGGACCTCCGACGAGGGGCATGCGGTCGAGGTGACCGTGACCGACAGCGGGATCGGCTTCGACCCCGCCGACCGGCGGCGGATCTTCGAGCGGCTGACTCACAGTGGTGAGGGTCGCGGGCGGCGCTACGGCATAGGTCTGGCCCTGGTCCGCAACGTCGTCGAGGCCCACGGCGGCACCGTGTCCGCCACCGGACGGCCAGGAGAGGGAGCGGAGTTCACCGTGCGGCTGCCGGCCGCGGGTGACTCCGGCAGCAGCCGCTCGGCAACCCTCCGGCACGGCTACGGCCGAAGCCTGCGCCCCCGGACCCGTCGCCCCTCCCGGTAGGCGATCTTCGGCAGTCCTACCGTCGGACCAGGCGGCGGACGATCAGGAACACGGCCAGGGCGCTGACCGCCGCGGCGATCATCAGGTCCGGCCGCTGCCGCACCACCTCGGTGGTCTGCTCGGCCTTCTCCACCACGGGCTCCGGCATCTTCTCGCGCACCTTCGCCACCGCTGCCGCGCCGCCCTCGCGCACCGGGTCGACGACCGACTCCTGGGCGAGGCGCGCCGCCTGGGCGATCCCCTCCTTGGCCTGCGTCCCGGCTGCCGTTGCCGACTCCATCGCCTCGGCCTTGACCTCGGCGGCCTTGTTCCTCGCCCGGGTCCTGACATCGGCCTTCGCCGCAAGGGCCTGGACGGTCTCGCCCAGTTCCTCGCGGGTTCCCTCGACCATCGCGCGCAGTTCCTCCGGCGTGGGTGTGCTGTTCCCGTTCTCGGCGTCCTTGCTCATCGCTTCACGTTCTCCTTGATCGTCTCGACATCCGCCTTGAGACCTGCGACCGCTTGTTCCGGGGCGGGCGGTACTGCCCGTGCGACCTCGCGCTTGCCGGCGAGCGCAAGGACCGCGGCGACCAGGAGCAGCACCGCGGCGACGATCAGGGCCGACGCCCAGACCGGCACGGCCATTGCGAGACCCGCGATCGCCGTCACTACCAGGGCCTGCAGGCCGAGGACAGCCAGCAGTCCGGCGCCGCCGAACAGGCCGCCGCCGATACCGAGGCGCTTGCCCTTCTGGGACATCTCCGCCCGCGCCAGCAGCAGTTCCTCCCGTACGAGCTGCGAGATCTGCGCGGTGGCACGGGAGACCAGGTCCCCGACCGGGGCGTCGGCGGCGTTCCGTGCCGCCAGAGTCTGCTCTGTGGGCTCCATCACCGCTCACCACTTCCTGTTCTGTGCTTGAAGGCGCGGCTACCCGTAGGGCCCGGACCCATGCACCGATTGCCGCGCACCCCGTTGATCAGCGCAGGGCGGGGTAGGCGCCATGAGAAGACAGGAGGAGGGCAGTCCCATGGGATCGAATGATGTCGGTCGTGGTGAGGCAGTTGTGGCTGAGGTCGCTGCGGATGCGTTGGAGTGCGGACCATGTCCTCAGGGCTGACCCTGGAGGCGCGGCCGAGGCAGGGAACCCAGGCCGTGCTCGCGCTCGCGGGAGTCCTGGACCTCGACAGCGCCGATGCTCTGGCTGCCGCGGCTTCGGACCTGGTCGAACGGGGCAGCTGCGACCTGGTCCTGGAGATGGCACAGGTGACGTTCTGTGACTCCATGGGCCTGAACGCGCTTCTGCGGGTGCTGCGTCAGGCCAAGGGCGCGGGAGGATCGCTGACTCTGCTGTCCCCGTCGGATCCGGTCAAGCGGCTGCTGTCCATGTGCGGTGTCGACCAGATTATTTCCGCCCATGACGGCCCCTCACCCGGGTAGGCGGACGCCGCGCACCTGAGACCGCAATCCGCATGACAGTGAAGTGCCACAAGAGAGAGGCGGTCCCACCCCATGGCTGACCTGACCGGAAAGAGCAGTTTCGCATTCCCCGAACGCCTGACGGACCAGGAGATCAAGCAGATCGAGGACGCCTTGGCGACCCACGGTGCCAGAGTCGATGCAAAAGCGCAGACCTTCACTCCCGACTCCGAGCCGTCCACGCACACATTCGCCTGCACCTTGGAGGCGTCCAACCAGATGGCCGCGGACAACGCGGCGGGCGTGGTCCTGGGACGAGCCCTCCACGACTGCGGATACCTCGCCGACCCGCGGCGATGACCACGACGGAGGCAGGGCCAGTCTGATCGGCCGCTCGGGCGGCAGACGCGGTGTGAGCTCAGATGATTCGTGTCGTGCGGATCTGCGCGTTTCCATGCGGCTACGTTCGGAATCGCATAGGAATTTCTGCGAGCATCAGATGTTCCACCGGCGCTGTCCCGGCGGACCGCCCGCCCGCTGAGCTGAGAGGCCGTCATGACGACTCCGACCCCGGTGATTTTCATCCATGGACTGTGGCTGCACGCCACATCGTGGGAGCCCTGGTCCGACCTGTTCCGGGACGCGGGCTATGCGCCCTCCGCTCCGGGCTGGCCCGGCGACCCCGAGACCGTGCAGGAGGCGCGCGACCGTCCCGAGAGCATCGCCGACCACGGCATCGACGATGTCGTCGACCACTTCGCGGCGATCATCGCCGGATTGGACGCCAAGCCGATCCTGATCGGCCACTCCTTCGGCGGCATGATCGCGCAGAAGCTGCTCGGGCAGGACCTGGCCGCCGCGGCCGTCGCGATCGACGCCGCGCAGATCAAGGGTGTGCTCCCGGTGCCGCTGTCAGCGCTGCGCGCCACGCTTCCGGTGTTCAAGAACCCCGGGAACAAGCACCGGGCGGTGTCGCTGACGCCCGATCAGTTCCGCTTCGCGTTCGGCAACGCCCTGACCGCGGAGGAGTCGCTGGAGCTCTACGAGAAGTGGACCATCCCCGCGCCCGGCAAGCCCTTGTTCGAGGCGGCGTCCGCCAACTTCAATCCGCACTCGCCGGCCAAGGTCGCCACCGACAACCAGGGGCGCGGCCCCCTGCTGCTGATGGCCGGCGGCCAGGACCACACCGTGCCGGAGGCCGTGGTCCGCGCCACCCTCAAGCAGTACCGGCACTCCGAGGCGGTCACCGACATCGTTGACTTCCCCGACCGCGGCCACTCCCTGACCATCGACAGCGGCTGGCGCGAGGTCGCCGACACGGCCCTGGCCTGGCTGCGCAACCAGGCCCTCTAGACCGGTTCGTCCTCACTCCTTCCCTCCCCCACTCCGCTCCTGAAGGAATCGACATGGACCTCCTGCTGTCCGGCCGGACCGCTGTCGTCACCGGCGCCAGCCGGGGAATCGGCCTGGCCGTCACCCGTGGCCTGCTGGACGCCGGGGTGCGCGTCGCCGCCGGTGCCCGCGAGATCACCGCCGAGCTGGCTGCCCTGGCCGAGGGCGGCAACCTGCTCCCGGTCGAGGTGGACCTGACCGAACGGGACGGCCCCAGCAGGCTCGTCGAGTCCGCCGTCACGGCATTCGGCGGCGTGGACATCCTCGTCAACAACGTCGGCGGGGTGCGACCCCGGGTCGACGGATTCCTGGCCGTGACGGACGACGACTGGACTTGGACCCTGTCCGTCAACTTCCTGGCCGCCGTGCGCACCACCCGCGCCGCCCTCCCACACCTGCTGCAGAACGACGGGGGGAGCATCGTCACCGTCTCCTCGGTCAACGCGTTCCTGCCCGACCCCCTGGTCATCGATTACGGCGCCGCGAAGGCCGCTCTGTCCAACTTCTGCAAGGCGCTGTCCAAGCAGGTCGGTCCACAGCGGGTCCGGGTCAACACCGTCAGCCCGGGGCCGGTCACCACCGCGCTGTGGCTGGCCGACGAGGGCGTCGCCGCGACGGTGGCCCGCGCCGCGGGCGGCACTGCGGCGGACATCGCCGAGCGGGCCGCTGCCGACGCGCCCACGGGCCGCTTCACCCGTCCCGAAGAGGTCGCCGACCTCGTCCTGTTCCTGGCGAGCGGACGTGCCGCGAACATCACCGGCGCCGACTTCGTCATCGACGGCGGCCTCGTCAGCACCCTGTAGCCCCCCTGATCCCGCGCGGTTCCGGTCCACTCCGGACAGCTCCTGGCGTCCTGTTCTCTCCCGGTGGCTCGGCTTCCCTTTATGGGCAAGGTAATTAACCAAATGCTGGAGAAGCCTTGCCCTCCGGCATTGGTCTAGGCCAAGGTGTGCTTGACTCCACCACGTCAAACACGGAGGTGCGCCGCCATGGCCATCGATGACCTGGACCTTCCCGCACCGCCCGCCAGCGCGGCCTCCGCACGTCCGGTGGGCGCACGGGTCGTCCGGCGGCGCTCGGTGCTGGCCGTCGGGGCGGGGCTCACGGCCCTCCCGCTGGTCGCCGCCTTCTCCGGTCCGGCCGATGCCGCGACGACCCGCGGCGCGGCCCCGGCTGCCGAGCCCGGAGCCGCAACCGAAGCCGCAGCCTCTGGCGGGGCCGCTGGCGGGGCCGTCAACACCACCAAGGCCACCACCCAGCACCCCCTGTACATCGGCGGATACACCACCAGCTCCGCCCAGGGCGTGGGCCTGGCCACCTACGACCCGGCGACGGGCAGGCCGACGGCGACCGGAACCCTGGCGGGCGTGGCCAACCCCTCCTTCCTGGCCCTGTCCGGCTCCCACCTCTACGCCGTGGACGAGCAGACCAAGGGGGCGGTCACCGCGATCTCCGTGGTCTCGCCCGGGCATCTGACCTCGCTGGGATCCCAGAGCACCGGCGGCTCCGGTCCTTGCCATGTGTCGGTCCACCCGGCCGGACGGCACCTGCTGAGCGCGAACTACGACTCCGGCAGCATCGCCGTGCACCCCATCGCCGCCGACGGCAGCCTCAAGGCGCGCAGCGACCTGGTCAAGCACACCGGATCCGGCCCCGACCCCGACCGGCAGGACGGGCCGCATGCCCACATGGTCATCAGCGACCCCCAGGGCGCCTATGTGCTGGCCGTCGACCTGGGTACCGACTCGGTCTACAGCTACACCCTCAACACCACCACCGGAAAGCTGACCCCGGTCTCGCAGGCGAAGGTCGCTCCGGGCACCGGGCCGCGGCACCTGGCCTTCCACCCGTCCGGCCAGTACGCCTACCTGGCAAACGAGTTGGGCAACTCGGTCATCGTCTGCCGCTACAACCCGAGCACCGGCGCGCTCACCCCCGGCCGGCCGCAGCCGACCGTCCCGTCCGGGGCGCCCACCACCCCGCGCAACTACCCGGCCGAGGTCGTCGTCTCGCCCGACGGGGCCTTCGTCTACGTCTCCAACCGCGGCCACGACAGCGTGGCCAGGTTCGCGGTCGGCAGCGCGGGCGCCACCCTCACCCTGCTCGACGCGGTGCCCGCGGGCGGGGCCTACCCCCGGCACATCAGCCTGGACCCGACGGCCACGCTGCTCTTCTCCGCCAACCAGAACTCCAACACCGTCACCGTGTTCCGGCGCAACACCACCACCGGCGCCCTGACCGCGACCGGAACCCCACTGACGTCCACCAGCCCGGTCTGCGTCCTGCCGGTCCAGTGAAGCGCCGCACAGACTCCGACCGGTTGTCCGGCCTGCCCCCTCCTGGCGCCGTTCATGCCACACGGCCTAGTTCTCGGCCGACTTCTGCTTCGCCCGCCACTCCGCTCCCGCGCGCTGGATGCGGTCCCACAGGGCAGCGCGGTCGGCGTCGTCGACGGCCGATAGGTCCAGGTGGAACACGTCCGTTGCGAGCTTGAACAGCTCCTCGGCGGACTCGAGGAGCCGTGTCGTGCGCCGTCCGGCCCCCTCGTCGCGCGTGAACTCGTCATCCAGCACGAACTCGGCGCCGCCCGCGTCGCGGCGGAAGAGCTCGAACCACATGACGTAGGGGGACTGCGGCGACGTCGACAACTCGGTGTGGCAGCTCCTGAAGTCCTCCCACGTGGCCGGTGCCAGGGTGAAGTCCATGCTGTGGAAGGTCGTCTGCGCCGGATCGGTGCAGAACCGCCAGGCGTCCGGGCCGATCTCCGGCAGCGGCCGCAGCTCGAAGCGGAAGGGACCCTGGACGTGGACGCCCTCCCGAAGCGGGATGGGCTCGTGGTGCGAGTTGGCCAGGCCGACGTCGACCGACCAGCGTTCGCCGTCGATCACGACGGTGAGGGCCATGTGCGTGGCGTATTCGTCGGCGGTCGCCTTGGCGGTCGCGACGGAGCCGTTTATCTGGCCGCGATGCATGGTGACGTCGTAGCCGAGGACGGTCAGCAGCTCGCAGAAGGCGTTGTTCAGGTTGAAGCAGTAGCCGCCCCGGCCGGCCAGGATGCGGGCTATGGACTCGGCCGGATCGATGCCCTGCGGGCGCCCGAGCTGGATGTCGACGTTCTCGAAGGCGATGAGCTCGACGTGTGCGCGGTGCAGCCTGCGCAGGGTGTCGAGCGACGGAGCGCCGAGGGACTGCGGGTCGTCGACGCCGAGCCTGGCCAGGTAGGGCGCGACCCAGGCGCGATGATCGTTTGTCTTCAAGGTCATGGCTGCGAACACTAGTACAGCGCCACATGAATCCCCCATGGATTTATGCGGCGCCGCACCGGACCGCGTCGGGCGGTGTCCGGTGAGTCGTCGGCGGGCCCGTCAGAACCAGAACGCCTTGATGACCGCTTGCCCGGCCCGGGCTGCCGTCCGGTAGAAGGCCGCCAGCCCTTGGTGGTGGCTCAGGTAGAACTCCCGGGCGAGCGCCGGATCATCTCCCCAGGCAGCGCCGACCGCGGCCCCGGAGGCGCCCCAGAGCGAGTCGAAGTCGGTGCGGAGCTGCTGCTGATCCCCGCCATGGGGCACGACCGCCCCCGTGCACTCTGGCCGGAGATCATCGATGCCCTGGCAGCACACAGCGGCTGGAGATCGTGCTGGACCTGGAAGGACCGGTCAGGCAGCCGACGCCCCCTCCTCGGCCACGACCTGGATGATGGTCTTGCCGGGTGTGCGGTGGCGGCGGCCGAAGGCGGAGGGCGTCTCGGAGAGCGGGCGTACGGCGCCGACGAGGGGCTTGAGCCGGCCGTCGCGCAGGCGCTGGGCCAGATCGGTCAGCCGGGCGCGGTCGGGTTCGACGACGAAGAAGACGGCTCGCGCGTCCTTGGGCTGCACGGTGGGCGGCATGGCGATAGTGACGAGGGTGCCCCCCGGACGGACCAGCGCGGTCGAGCGTTCGAGGATGTCGCCGCCGATGACGTCGAACACCACGTCCACCTGGTCGGCGTGTCGCAGATCGTCGGCGTCCAGGTCGAGGAAGGTGTGCACGCCGAGGCCGAGCGCGACCGCGCGGTCATCGGCTCGGCCGGTGCCGATCACCCGAGCGCCCACCTCCCGGGCGAGTTGGACGGCGATCGAGCCGACGCCGCCCGCGGCGCCATGGATGAGGACGGTCTGGCCGGTCGTGAGCTGGGCGTGGTCGAACAGTCCCTGCCATGCGGTCAGCCCGGAGATGGGCAGCGCGGCAGCCGCGGTGTGGTCGATGTCAGCCGCGAGGGGAGCGAGGTTGCGGGCCTCCACCGCGGTGTATTCGGCCAGGGATCCGTTGCGGGTCCAGTCGGTCAGTCCGAACACCCGCTGGCCTACGGTGAGGCCGGTGGTTCCGTAGCCGAACTCGACCACGGTGCCGGACAGCTCGTGTCCGGGGATGCTGGGTGTCCGGTCGCGGCCGGAACGATCGGACCACGTCGCCGGCCAGTCGAGCTCTCCGGGGGTGAACCCTGCGGCGTGCACGCGCACGATGACGTCGTTCTCGCTGGCGTGGGGATAGGGCATGTCGGTCAGGGTGAGGCCGCCGACGCCCGCGTCACGGTCCCGTACGGTGATTGCCTGCATTGCTCGGATCCTCTCAGGGGCGGGTCTCGTGTGATGATCGGTCAGCTCGGCCAGGGCGACCGGAGGATGCGCTCAACGGTAGTCGTGCGCCGGAACCCGGGGATAAAGTGTTCGGGTACGTCGGAGTTTACGGTCCCGTTCGTCGTATCGAGGCGATCCTTGAGCCCGTCGACGTAGGTGCGCAGAAACTCGTTCTTGAAGTCCCCGCGTGGTTCGGCGGCGAGGATTGCGCCCAGCTGGTCGGGGTCCGGGCCGTCCGGGCCGAAGCCGAGCACGTCGGTGGAACGTGTGCGCGTGGTCGGCACCGCCGACTTCGAAGCGCTGCTCGACGTTCCGGTTGCACGCCCCGACCTGACACCATCCGTGATGGCGCGGCGCAGGCCTCGATCGTCGGCGTCGGGAAGCAGGAGAGTGAGGGTGTTCGGGAAAGCGGGGGAGCTCAGTGGGAACCTTCAGTCGGGTGTCGGACACATCTAGAGCATGGAACTGAACGACGCTGGGCCTGCCGCGCTGGCCGGACGGATGTCCGACCGGGAGTTGTGGTCGCTGGCCGTCGACGGCGACCGGGAGGCCTTCGGTCGGATCTTCGACCGGCATGCGAAGACCGTCTACAACCACCTGTTCCGGCGGACGGCCGACTGGTCCGAGGCCGAGGACCTCACGTCGACCGTGTTCATGCATGCCTGGCGCCGGCGCTCGGAGACGGTGTTGGACCGAGACTCGGCCCTGCCGTGGCTACTGGGCATAGCCGACGGCCTGGTGTCCAACACCAGGCGGAGGCTGCGGCGGGCGGAGGCATTGCTGCACCGGCTCGTCTCGCACAACGAGGCGGTGGGCGACCATGCGGACCGCGTCGCCGGCTTGGTCGACGACGAACGTCGGATGTCGGAGATCCACAGGGCGCTGGCGCGGCTCCCGCGCCATGAACGCGAGGTCGTCGAACTCTGCGTGTGGTCGGGCCTCGATCAGCAGGCGGCCGCGGCGGCGCTGGGGGTGGCGGTCGGAACCGTGAAATCCAGGCTGCACCGGTCGCGGCGGAGATTGAAGGCCGACCTCGTCGGCGGACGTACGGCGGTACCGGCGTCATTCAGTTCGAAGAATCCCGTCAATGTGGAGGAGGTCGCACGATGAATGACATGCAGGGCATTCCCGCGGCTCCCCCCGATCGTGATCTGCCGAACCATCGGCGGATCCGAGAGGAACTGCTCATGAAGATCGATCCCGAGGACAAGCCCGCGTCGCTGCGCCGCAGTTGGGGACTGCCGCTTGGCGTCGCCGCTGCTGTCGCTGTGGTGAGCGTCGTGGCTGTGACCGCTTTCGGCGGGCACACGACCGCCAAGCCGGTGCTCGACACCACCGCCCTCGGCACTGGAATCCCGACCGGCGGCGCCACCGCGTCGCCGAGTCGCAGCGTGACGCCGAGCACCGGTGCGACCCGGGGCGCCGGGTCGGCCGGAGGCGGCTCGGTGTCTGCGGGCCCGGTGACCTCCGCACCGGTCTCGTGGACGTTCACCAGCGGGAGGACGACCCCGATCGACGCCGGGACCGTCGCCAAGATCCTGGCCTCCTGCCTGGGCTCGGACGCCTCGAAGTACCACGCGGTGATCGCCGTCCGCACCCCCGTCGCCTCGCGCGACTGGGACGGCGCGGTCATCGCCGTCAACTCCGCGGCCCAGTACGTGCAGTGCGAGACGAAGGGCGACCGGGGCACCAGCCAGGACTCCCCACCGACCTTCATCAACAACCGCCTGTGGAACGCGGGTCACACCGTCGAGTTCTTCGACTCCATCGGTGAGCCGGCCGGCCAGGGGCAGTACCTCTCGCTGGGCGCCGGGCACTACACGTCCCATGTCGCCAAGATCACCGTCAGCTACGGCTCCAACCCGACGGAGTACCCGGCGACCATGGCGGGCGGTGCGTTCTTCTACGCGTCGGACATGACCACCGGCACGTCCGGTTCCTCCGCCCCCGCTACGTCCGGTGCCGGCTCCTCCGGCCACGGCTCGTTCGTCGCCGGGCCGACCCCGTACCTCCATGCCTACGACGCGGCCGGCAAGGAGATCTACAACCAGGTGAAGGATTCGTAGGTCGGCCTGCCCAGCGCCACCCTCACTGCTGCCCCGGCGGATCGGCCGGGGCAGCAGTGAGCAGGTCCTACGGAAGGGGGAGTCGCTTCTTGGCCTCTTCGTAGAGGTCGTCGGGCAACGGCCCCTTCTGGGCGACGGCGATGTTGCCGGCCAGGTGGGCCGGATTGGCGGTGCCGACGATCGTGGTCGACAGGCCGGGGTGGCTGAGCGTGAAGCGCAGGACGAACTCCATGTTGCTCATGCCGGCCTCGCTCAGGAGGTCGGCGATGCCGGAGGTCTCCCAGTTCTGCTGGGCGACGCCGGGAGTCTGGCTCAGCGGCCCGCTGCGCCAGTTCTTGTCCTCCGCCGCGGCGCCGCGCGCCGCGCCGCCCCGGATCAACGTGCCCGCGCCCGCGTCGGCGGCCCGGGTGATGAGCGCCTCGTGATCGCGCTGGACCGCCGAGTACGGGATCTGGAAGACGTCGAAGACATCCATCGCGAGGTGATCGGGCAGGTTCGGCAGGATGCCCGACATGCCGATGAAGCGGATCTTGCCTTCGGCCTGGAGATCCTTGAGCGTCTCGACCGTGCGGTCCTCCCGGAGCGTCGCCTCGCTCGGCGACATGTGCACCTGGACCAGGTCGAGGCGGTCGGTGCGCAGCCGCCGCAGCGACCGCTCGACGTTGGCGCGGACGTTCCCGGGACTGAAGTCGTGTGGGTAGGGCGGCGGCGCGTCGGTCGGCGTCTCGAACGGGCAGCCGCACTTGGAGGAGAGGAAGAACTCGTCCCTGCGTCGGCCGAGGTGAGTGCCGATCAGTTCCTCGCTGCGGCCGTAGTCGGGCGAGGTGTCGATCAGGTTGATGCCACCGTCCAGGACCGCGTTCAGCAGACGGCCGGCGTCGTCGTCCGTCATCTCCGGGCCGCGCGGCACGCCCCTCAGCTCCATGGCGCCGTAGCTGAGGATGGTCACATCCTCCCCGGTACTCCCGAGCGCTCGCTTCATGATCGTCATGCTTCCTCATAGTACGCCCGAAGGACCCCGGCGATCCGCGATGCTCGTGCACCTCAGGTGGATGGCGGGGTCACGGCGTGGGCGAAGCCGCTGCGGTAGGCGGTCGGGGAGACGCCGACCTTTCTGCCGAAGTGCTGCCGCAGTGACTCGGCCGAGCCGAGCCCGCTGAGCCGGGCGACCCGCTCCACCGGCAGCGTGGTGGACTCCAGCAGTTCCCTGGCCCGGTCGACGCGCTGTTGGAGCAGCCACTGCAGGGGGCTCAGTCCGGTCTCGGCCCGGAACCGCCGGGTCAGGTTGCGGACGCTGGTGTTGGCGTGCGCGGCCAGGTCCTTGAGGGTCAGTTCGTCACCGAGTCGCTCCAGCGCCCACGCCCGGGTCTCGGCGAGCCCGGTGCCGCGTTCCGGCGGTGCGGGCGACTCGATGTACTGCCGCTGCCCGCCGTGCCGCACCGGCGCCACGACGGCGAGCCGGGCCACGTGGTTGGCGACCGTCGCGCCGTGGTCGAGGCGGACCAAGTACAGGCACAGGTCCAGGCCGGCCGCGACGCCCGCCGAGGTGAATACGTCACCGTCGTCGGTGTAGAGCACACCGGCGCGGACGTCGACGCGCGGGAACCGCCGGGTGAACTCCTCGCTGTAGGGCCAGTAGGTGGTCGCGGGCCGTCCGTCGAGCACGCCGGCCGACGCCAGCGCGAAGGCGCCGGTGCAGATCGACGCGACCCGCCGCCCGGCGCCGGCCGCCTGTCTCAGGGCGTCGAGCACCTCGGGGGCGAAGTCGTCGCGTCGGCCCGATCCCGTGACGATCACCGTGTCGGCGTCGCGAAGGGCGTCGAGTCCGTGGTCGACGACCACTCGAACGCTGCCGGTGGTCGCCAGCACGCCGGGCTCGGCGGTGCAGACCACCACGTCGTACGCCGGGGCGCCGTCGACCTCCACGACGGAGAAGACCAGTTCCGGGATGGCGAGATCGAAGGCGGTCACGGGCGGCACGGCGATGACGGCAATGCGGTGCATGTCCAGATCCTTGGGCATCGTGGCATTCAGGCCACTACTGTACGGCGCGGGCGCGCCCGACGATGGAGGAGCAGAGCGGCAGGCCAGCAGAGCGGCAGGCCACCCGGCCACCAGGCCGCCGTCCATGCGCGACACGAGGAGAACCCATGCCACTGAAGGTCGTTGTCGGTGCCGGAGCCACTGGCATCCCCACCGCGCTGCTGCTGGCCGAGGCCGGTCACCGGGTCCGGCTGGTCAGCCGCCGGGGGAGGGGACCCGACCACCCGGGCGTGGAGGCGGTCGGCGCCGACGCCACCGACGCCGCCGCGCTGACCGAGATCGCCCGCGGCGCGCAGACCCTGTACAACTGCGCGATGCCGCCCTACGACCGCTGGCCCGCCCTGTGGCCTCCGCTGGCCGGGTCCCTGCTGGCAGCCGCCGAGCAGACCGGGGCCGACTACGTGATGGTCGGCAACGTCTACGGCTACGGCCCTGTCGACGGCCCGATGACCGAGGACCTGCCGCTGGTGGCCACCACCGCCAAGGGCCGGGTACGCGCCCGCATGTGGCAGGACGCCAAGGCGGCGAACGAGGCAGGGCGGGTACGCGCCACCGAAGTGCGCGCACACGATTTCCTCGGCCCCGGAGCGGTCTCGTACTACTCCCTCACCGTGCAGCCGGCAGTCCTCGCCGGGCAGGACGCGACGTTCTTCCCGGCCGACCTGGACGCACCCCACTCGTGGACGTACACGCTCGACACCGCTCGCGCGGCCGTCGCGGCAGGCGAGAGCGAGACGTCCTGGGGGCGCGCCTGGCACGTGCCCAGCACCAGCGACGCCTCGCTGCGCCGGCTCACCGAGATCCTCGCCGAGGCCGCGGGCACGAAGCCCTCCCTGGCCGCGATGACGGATGAACAGTTCGCGGCCCTGGCAGCGGCCGACCCGATGGTCGCGGAGGTCGCGGAGATGCTCTACATGGTCCGGCGGCCGGCCGTCCTGGACAGCACGGAGACCCGCAGGCTGCTCGGTGTGGCTCCCACCCCGCTGGCAGACGTGGTCGCCGAGATCGTGGCGACCGCGAGCACGCCGGCACCACGCTGAGCAGCCGCCGCAGGGCGACCGCCCAGCGGAACGCCGACACCCGTTTGGGACCTGTTCATCATGGGCGAGTCACGAACGTGTCGGCGGCCAGGATGTTCGTCAGCCACGCGGGCTCACGCAGCCGCAGGACGCAAAGGACGCAAAGGACGCAAAGGACGCACAAGACGCGTTCACCGGCCGCCAGTGGGGCTCTGCCGGTCGCTGTTGGCCCAGCCGCCGCGGCCGTCACCGCCGCGGAGGCCCGGAGCCCGCCTGGAGGCCGATGCCCGGATACGGGTCATCCAGGTTGCCGCCAGTCGCACACCCCTGTATGTCGGATCGGAGCAGCGATCACAACGATCACAGCGGCGATTGCGGTCAGTCTGTGGCGAGCAGGAACAGGTTCTCGATCTCGTGCTTGGCAACATCGGGTTCCTGGGACGGGTCGGTCATGAGTACTTGGAGCCGGCACCCCCAGACCGACCCGGCGTCGGTGTCGGACTTGTCGAATGTCAGTCCTTGGCCCTGTGCCCAGTCGAACAGTCCGGCGATGGCGGCAATGTGCTGGTCAGGTGAACCGGTGGAGGTCAGCGCCAGGTAGCGTCCGGCGGGCAGCACACCGCAGTGGACCTCGCGGTCCGGCGCCGTGGCGGCGGCGATCGGCACTCCGGCTTCGACCTGCAGTTCCCGCTCCATGTCGATGACGTTGAGCTTGATGAACGGGGCTCCGACCGCGGTGAGCCCGCGGGCGTCGAGCCAGGCGAAGAGGTGCGGGATCCGGTCGGCGACCACGTCGAACGTCTCCATCGTGATGGTCTCGCTGATCCCGACGTAGTGCTGTTCCGGACGGTGCACGATGCTGGGCTCACTCGGCATGGGTTGGCTCCTTGGCAGAGGGAGGAGGACGCAGGCGGACGACCGGAACCCTATAGTCAGCCGCTGACAGTGCGGCCGACCTGATCCGGAGGAGTACGAGGAGTACGAGGAGCAAGGGCTGACGGCCCGTCGACCGCAGCCGCCCGAACGGCCCGCCCCGCTGGCGCACCAGCTGCGGTTGGGGCTTGATGGATAGTGTCCTGCTCTCCAGCGGTGGTTTGCGGGACACTCGGCCGGTGCCCCAAGACCCGGTCTGCGCAATGGTCCCTGCTGGGCGGGCGGGGGCCATTCGCATGCCTGGACCGGTCCGCCGACGCGTTTGCGCGGGCCAGCTGACGGGGGATTGGCTGAGGGCGTGCAGCAACCTGCCCAGGGGCGGGAGCAGCAGGGTGGCGAGGGTCGCGGCCAGCAGCCAGCCGGCGAGGACGTCGGTGGGCCAGTGCACCCCGAGGTAGACGCGGTCGAGGCCGACGGACACGGCCCACAGGGCCGGCAGGACGACGGCGGGGCCGCGGGCTGCGGGGGAGTGCAGGTGGGTCAGCAGGGCGGCTGCCAGGGCGATCGCGATCAGCGCCGAGGTGGTGGCGTGCCCGGAGGGGAAGGCGTGGCCGGAGGCCTTGGCCGCCCAGTCCGCGTGGGGCGGGCGGGCGCGTCCGATCGCCGTGGCGAGCAGGAGCCGTAGTGCCTCCGCCAGCGCCAGGGCGCACACCCCGACCAGTGCGCCCCGCCACCACCAGAGCCGACTGGAGGTTGCCACGGCTCCGGCCAGCGCGGCCAGCGCGTAGGCGGGGCCTCCTGTGCCGGTGGCCGCCAGGTCGACCCCCAGGGTGGTCCAGGTGCTGGTGCGATGGGCCAGTGCCCAGCGGTGCACGGCGGTGTCGAGACCGAACGGTGTGCCGCTGCGGGTGAGCACGGCGACCGTCAACGCGGTGAACAGGGCAGCCGACACGAGGGCTGCCGTGGTCCGTGCGCTGAGGGGGCGGTGCGGGATGCGTACGCTCCATGCCATACCCCTTATTGTCTACTCCGTTGTAGACATTTGATTGCAGGGGGCGGCTCGGTCGGGTTGGCGGTGCTGCTCCCTGGTCCACGGTGCCGCTTGCGGCCTTCGGGGATAGGTGTCTTCTACATGTATCTGGGCAGATGTTCGTAGTCCGCGTGGAGTGCTGTCGGAGGGCTGTCGGAGTGCTGTTCGGGGAGGGACACCTTGAGTGTGAGTGAGCGTCTGGTTCTGATCAGTGCCAAGGGGTCGCGTTTCCACTGGGCTGAGGACTGTGCGGGGCGGCATCGGGCGGTCAGCAACAGTGAGTCGCTGGGCCGGATCCTGCATCCACCGCGGTGGGTGACGGAGGCTTACGCGATGCGGATGGGCAAGAGGCCCTGCAAACGGTGCACTGTTGGCGCCGGGTAGACCGCCGGGTCGACCGGTCACTGCCCGGCGGGGCTATATCGTGGTCCGATGGAGCTCGGTGCGAAGTTGCAGATCAAGCCCGGCCAACTGCTTGCGATTGTGGCCAGTGGCGGTGGGGTGCCGCAGATCGTCGTGCAGAATGCGACGAGGATTGACGCGCCGGAGCAGGCGGATGCGATCGTGGCCTTCGTACGCAGCCGCGCGGATCTCAGCGCCGACGCCGCCGCCGCGGCCATCGAGGGGGCTCGACTCGACAAGCTGGCTTGGATCGCGTACCCGAAGGCGGGTCAGTTGGGTACCGATCTCAACCGTGACCGCTTGTGCGAGGAACTCGCCGACAAGGGTGTCCGCCCAGTCCGCCAGATCGCCATCGACGAGGTCTGGTCCGCGCTCCGGTTTCGTCCGGCCTGATCTGGAACATCGACCGACCTGGCATGACAGCCGGTCCGGACGCCCAACACGCCGCCGCCGCGGCGCTCGTCGACCAGCAGAGGCGCTCCACCCACCCCACCCCGCCCCGCACATGGAAGCTCCGCGTCCGGGCCGAAGCCCACGTCGGCCGGGACGCCGCTGGGCGTGGGGCAGACGACGACGATCGACGACGATGACCGCATGGTGGCCCGGGCGGACCACCCCGACGTGTGCCATTTCGCCGAAGCCACGTGACCGGCCGGCCGGGGGAGAGGCGGCCATCGCAGTAGCATCGTCTGATGGCCAGGCTCCCACGCATTCAGTGCCCCGTCTGTGACGGCGTCTACGGTGGCGTTCCCACGACCGTGCTCGGCATGGTCGCCGTTCGCGACCACAAGACCGCGCCGCGTTCACTCTCGCTCTGTCCCGGCAGCATGACCCGGGTCCGCGAGAGCGGTGCACTCGCCTGGCAGGACGAGCTGCCGACCAGCCTCACCGCGCTGATCGAGCAGCCCGACGCGGTCCAGACGGAGCTCTTCCGCTGAACCCCTGGGCCATGGACGCCCACCGCCCAACGCCCAACACCCGATGGCGGCCGACGGTCAGGGCACGGTGCCGTGGGCGGGGGAGTCCGTCGCACTGTCGGGGACCGGCTGCCCTGCCCGCAGGGCCGTCCACAGCGCGCGGTCCGTTGCCGTGTCGGGGAGTACCCGGTTGGGATCGGCGCGGTCGTAGACCACTGGCAGCTGGATCATCTGCAGATTGCTGCTGTCGAGTCCTTTGATGCTGCCGGCGAATTTCAGCAGTCCGGGAAGGGAGCCCAGGTCGGAATCGGTGGTCAGCGACTTGGTCGCGGCGTCCGCGATTCGGTAGAGCTTGATCGGGTCGCTGAGTGACTTCTCCTGCTGGACCTTGGTCAGCACCGCGAGCATGAACCGCTGCTGGAGCTGGATGCGGCCGAGGTCGCTGCCGTCGCCCACGCTGTAGCGGGTGCGCACGAACTCCAGGGCCTGGGTGCCGTGCAGCGTGCTGGTGCCCGCGGGTATGTGCAGATGCGTGTACGGGTCGTCGATGGCCTGATCGACGGTGATGTCCACCCCGCCGAGGGCGTCCACCAGGTTCTTGAACCCGGCGAAGTCGATCTGGACGAAGTGGTCCATGCGCAGCCCGGTGAGTGCCTCCACGGCCTTGACCGTGCAGGTGGGGCCGCCGACCGAGAAGATCGAGTTGAACATGACCTGCTTCGCGGCCCGGATGTTCGTGCCCTGGGCGGTGGTGCAGGCGGGCCGGGGTACCAGGGTGTCGCGTGGAATGCTCACCACTACGGCGTCGGTTCGTCCGGCGGATATGTGCACCACCATCGCCGTGTCCGAGCGGGCGCCGGGGGTGTCGGCCGTGTTGTCCCCGATCAAGGTGCCGTTGGCGCCGGCTCGGGAGTCGGAGCCGAGCAGCAGGATGTCCTCCCCACCGGCGGCCAGTGGGGCGGGACGGTCAGGACCGAGGGCGTGGTCGATGTCGACCGTGGCTATGTTGCCCTTGAGATGGGAGTAGACCCAGAGGCCGGTCCCTGCGCTGCCGACCAGCAGGAACAGCATCACCCAGGCCACGCCCCAGAGGATCTTGCCCTTGCGGCTCAGCCTCCGACGACGGCGACCGGACTTCGCAGACGCCGGTGCAGGCGCCGGCTCAGTCTCGTCGTCATGCGCGTCATGCGCGTCGTGCGGGTCTTCGTGCTTGTCGTCGTGCTCGGCATCGGCCGCCGTGCCACCCTTCAGCAGCCAGTCCGCGTTCTCGTCACCCCCGGAAGGCGTGTTCATGCCCTCCTCGTTGTCCCCACGACCCATGCTCGAACGTCCTCCGGAATAGAGGGATTCCCTCCCTGCGATGGCCGATGGTCTCATATGAAACATGCGTTCTGGCCAGGTCCTATTGCGCGGACGCGCTCGGGGGCCGACGGCTGACACCGTCGCCGTCCCGCTGCAGGCTGCACTCGCGTCGACGGTTTGCGGATCAACACCGGATCAGCGACGGATCAACCTGGGTTCAACGGGACAAAAGGGTGCGTCGGATGCCTTGACCAACGCCCTTTCGGTGACGAATGGTTAGGGGCGTTCAACCCGCCGTCACCGGTTTCCGCGTACGCGCCGGATCCCGATGGGCCGGGGTCGCTTGTTCGAACCGACGCGGAAGGCACTTCCCAACCATGACCACAGCACCGAACCCCGGCGTCCAGAACCAGATGGTTCCGCTGCCCATCGGTACCCAGGTACGGCTTCAGAACGGCAGTACCAAGACGGTCCTGGACCACCGCTACAGCGGTGCGGCCAACGTGCTGCAGTACCTGGTCGACAAGCAGAAGGCGGACTGGCAGTCGGCCAAGTTCTGCACCGTCGTCCAGCCCGACGTCACCGCGCCGGTCAGTGTGCCTCAGCCTGAGCAGCAGGCCCAGCCGCTGCCCGGCGGGCGACTGGTGGCCCCGGCCACCAGTCATGCCATCGCCACCGACTCCGACCACCCGGGCGTCAGCGACCAGAAGATCCACCACACGCCCGGCGGGCTGCGGGCGATCCAACTCGAGGACAGGACCCGCCTCTTCGGGCCCAACGTCGCCGACCACCCGCAGATCCTCGGCCTCACTACCGTCACCGACCTCAAATTCACCACCCAGGCGCGGCTGACCATCGGCGACTACCAGCAGGACGAGCGCGGCCTGTACGTCAATGTGCTGGTCGAGGGCGTACTCGACAAGGTCGCAGTGCCGTACGACCTGATCGAGATCGTGCTCACCAAGCCCCTGCTGATCCCGGGCAAGCCGACCGAGGACACCCAACTGGAGACCACGCTGGTGGTGACTCCGCCGGTCAACGAGAACCGGATCCAGTTCGACGCCTTCTACACCTGGGCGCAGCTGGCCAGGCTGCTGGGCCTGCCGACCTCCGGAGACTTACGCCACACCGTGTGCACGGCCTTCCCGCAGTTGGGTGTCGAAGCCCGTTGGTACGAACGGCTCGCCTCCGGAACCAACGGCGTGAACCACACCAGCGGCGGCAACAAGCTCAAGGACGGCTCGGGTCAGATCGCCATGCGGCCGATCACTCAGGAGGACCGCAAGGCCTCGGAGGTGGTCCGCAACACGGATTGGAACCTGAGCGAGGTCCTGCGCGCCTCCCGCCCCGTCTACGTGTCCCACCAGGACCTGCTGCAGCCGGGCAAGGAGATGGCCACCACCCTGGAGGCCGAGTCCGAGTTCCTGGTCGAACCCGGCCAGTACCAGCACGTGCTGGGCAAGCTGACCGAGCTGCTGCACACCCCCGGCCTGTGGTCCAAACTCGGTATCGCCGACCTGGAGTGCGACGACCTCGACAAGGAGAGCGGGCAGGTGGTGCCGCGCGTTTCGAAGGACTCCTACTTCGACACTCCGGGGCTCCCGCTGCTCACCCGCGGAGTGGTGCTGCGCCGGCGCGAGGTCCCCAAGAAGGACAAGGCCGGGGTGTACCTGTTCGCGGTCAAGGGCCGTATGGTGGCGCTCGGCGGGACCGGAAAGGAGCGGATCAGGCTGGCGTCCCAGGTGCACCTGATCGACCCCGTCCAGCAGCCCCGGCTGGAGCGCTTCCTGGCCGACAAGTCGGTCGACAACGCGTTCGCCCGGGTGCTTGACGACGCCCTGCCCGGTTTCGACCCCTCGGGCGTGGCGATCCAGCTGGTCGTCAACTCGAACAGGGTGAAGTACACCTTCACCCTGGAGAACAGCACGACGGTCGAGTTCAGCGCGGACGAGGCGACCGCCACCTTCCACGGGAGATCGGCGACGCTGCACTGCATCGAGTTCGGCGTCGGACACCCGGGCCTGTTCATCGGTCAGGGATCGGGGACGCAGGGTTCCGGGGCACAGGGCTCCGGAACCAAGGCGTCCGCCGCCCCGGTGCAGCAGCAGCCCCAGGGTGGCACGCCGCTGATCATGCGGCCGTACCACGTGCCGGCCGACCTGGACAACCCGGCGCTGTTCGACAAGCGGGACTACCGCCAGTACCAGGCACTGCGGGACAGCGTGCTGGCCTACCTGTTCGGGACCCCCGAGCCGAAGCTCGAACTGGCCGGCAACAAGGCGCAACGACTGGCCCAGATCCTGGGAATGACCAAGGAGAAGTAGGGCGGCCTGTCGGCAGCTGTTCGCAACGATTCCCCCTGACGCCGTCTCAGGTGCGAATCGCTCGTCGGTACCGGGGCAGTGAGGAGCCTTGTTTGGGCTGTTCGGGTGAGGGCAGACGCGGCTCAAGGAGGATGACAACTATGGGTGCACTTCTTTTGGTTCTGCTGCTGGCCCTGATCCTGGGCGGTGCGGGTTTCGCAGTTCATATTCTGTGGTGGATCGCCATCATCGTGCTGGTCGTGTGGGCGCTGGGCTTTGTGTTCCGGGGTGCCGGAACCGGCGGGTCCCGCGGCCGCTGGTACCGCTGGTGAGCTGCTGACCGACTCCGTCGTATGTGCGATGCGCCGTCCCTCGTCGGGGCGGCGCATCGTCGTGTCCGGGCACGGTGCGGCCGGATCGGGGCCCACGGCGATCTTCCGGGCCCGATTGCTTGAGAAGTGGCGGCAATTGACCGGAAGCGCGTTGGGAGGCGCGGGGCGCAGGAGTTCGGCGAGAAGCATCCCGACGAGGTGTTCTGGGTGCCTGCAGACTGCGGCGCGGATCGCGGGTCTGCCGGGTGATCTGTCCAAGGCGGGTCAGGCCTGAACGGGGTGGTCGGGTGCTGTGGCCAGCGCGTGGGAACTCAGCCGTGGCGGGCGCCGAGGGCGATCACCAGTGCGAGGCCGATGACGGCTGCGAGGGTCACGGCGAGACCGCTGCCGTAGGACGTGGACGGGGCGGTGGCGAGGAAGAGCATGCCCGACTACTGCCCGAGACAGCCAGGGGGATGCTCAACGGTTCCGGTACTTCCGGAACTTGCTGGTCACGATGCCGACGCACACGACGACGGTGAGATGCCGAGGACCCCGGGGGCGTACGCACGGAATACCCGTGTGGAACAATTCCGATGATGCCCGCCATGGACTGGGCCATCCGGGGTACAGGACGGGCGCGGGCTCGTGCCCGCACACCTGAACAGCTCGCTCCGAAGGGGATCCCCCGATGCCGTCCAGCCTCCAGCACACCACAGTGGCGACCAGCACCGAGACGGCCGCCCGCCCGGTCACCGGGCCGGACGTGCAGCCGCGCGACGAAGCGGTGCTGTTCCCCGAGCTGGACCTTTCGGATCCGCGGAACGCCAGCGGGCCCGACGCGCGGGCGATGTCGAAGGTGCTGTTCGCCCGGCTGGCGGAGCTGGAGGAGGGGACGCACGAGTACCAGTACGTGCGCAACACCCTGATCGAGCTGAACCTGACCCTGGTCAAGTTCGCCGCCCGCCGCTTCCGCACCCGCAGCGAGCCGATGGAGGACATCGTCCAGGTCGGCACGATCGGCCTGATCAAGGCCATCGACCGGTTCGACCTCGGCCAGGAGGTCGAGTTCCCGACCTTCGCCATGCCGACCGTGATCGGCGAGATCAAGCGCTTCTTCCGCGACACCAGCTGGGCCGTCCACGTCCCGCGCCGGCTGCAGGAACTGCGGCTCACCCTGGCCAAGGCCACCGACGAGCTCGCCTTCACCGTCGGCCGTCCGCCGACCCCGGCCGAGCTCGCCGCCCACCTGGAGCTCACCGAGGACGAGGTCCGCGAGGGACTCGTCGCCGCCAACGGCTACACCGTCAGCTCCATCGACGCCGGCTCACCGGGCGACGAGGACAGCGGCGAGGGATCCGCGTTCACCGCCCGCCTGGGCGAGGTCGACCCCGGCATGGACCTGGTCGTCGACCTGGAGTCGCTGAAGCCGCTGATGGCCCAGCTGGGCGAGCGCGACAAGGCGATCGTATCCATGCGCTTCGGCGCCGAGATGACCCAGTCCGAGATCGGCGCCGTCCTCGGCCTCTCCCAGATGCATGTCTCGCGCCTGCTCTCCCGCATCCTGAGTCGTCTCCGCCAGCAGCTGCTGGTTCAGGAGTAAAGGGGGCGAAACCGGCCCTCATCCGCCCCGTTGCTTCGCTGGGAGACCCAGTACATGATCGCCAGCACTCCGGCGCCCGTTTCCACCGCTCAGGACACGGGTGGGTCCGAGGCGGCGGCACGCAAACAGCGCATTCGCCGCCGCCTGGAGCGGCTGATCGGTGTCGCCGCCACCGAAGGCAATGAGCTGCGGGTGCTGCGCAACGGGGACGAGATCTTCCCCGCGATGCTGGAGCAGGTCCGGGCCGCCGAGCACACCGTCGACATGATGACGTTCGTGTACTGGCGCGGAGAGATCGCCCGCGAGTTCGCCGCCGCCCTGGCCGAGCGGGCGGCAGCCGGTATCCGGGTCCGGCTGCTGCTGGACGGCTTCGGAGCCAGCCGCATCGAGCCGCACCTGCTGAACGCCATGGACGCGGCCGGGGTCCAGGTCGCCTGGTTCCGCAAGCCGCTGCTGCTGTCCCCGTTCAAGCAGAACCACCGCTGCCACCGCAAGGCACTGATCGTGGACGAGACCACGGCGTTCACCGGCGGCGTCGGCATCGCCGAGGAGTGGTCCGGCGACGCCCAGGATCCCGGGCACTGGCGCGACACCCATGTCCAGGTCCGCGGCCCAGCCGTGGACGGCATCGCCGCCGCCTTCGCCCAGAACTGGGCCGAATGCCACGACGTGCTCTTCGACGACCGCGACCGCTTCATCGAGCACACGCCCCGCGGCGAGGCCGTCGTCCAGGTGGTGCGCGGCTCGGCGAGTATCGGCTGGCAGGACATGCAGACCCTGATCCGGGTCATGCTCACCACTGCCCAGCACCGGTTCCGCCTGGCCACCGCCTACTTTGCCCCCGACGACTACTTCATCGAACTGCTCTGCGACACGGCCCGACGCGGCGTACAGGTCCAGATCCTCCTGCCAGGACCGCACACCGACCAACGCGCCTGTCAGCTCGCCGGACAGCACCACTACGCGGCCCTTCTGGCCGCGGGCGTCGACATCCGCCAGTACCAGCCCACCATGATGCATGCCAAGATCATCACCGTGGATCAGGTGGCCTCCCTGGTCGGCTCCACCAACTTCAACCGCCGCTCTCTGGACCACGACGAGGAGATCATGCTCGCCGTCCTCGACGAAGGCTTCACCGCCACCCTGGACGACCACTACGACCAGGACCTCGAACGCAGCGAGCCCATCGACCCCGCACGCTGGAGCCACCGCCCCACCAGCCAACGCCTGCGCGAACTCGCGGTCACCCCGCTGCGTCGCTTCCTGTAACGGGGAACCGAGGTCTCCGCAACCAGCTCGAGTGCTGGGCCCGCCGAAGCAGGCGGGCCCAGCAGGGGGTCAGATGCAGCTGCCAGGAGTGACTTCCACCAGTGGTGTGCCGTCCTGGTCGAGCAGTTGCAGGCAGTGCGGCGGTGTCCGGTCCTGGGCGGTGAAGTGCTCGCGGATGCGGGTCAGGACCTGGGGCAGGGCGGCCTGGGTGTCACTGGACACCGGGCCCTTCTGCAGCCAGGTCAAGGTCAGTGTCCAGTGCCGGGACGGGTCGGTGGTGGTGGACGGTGCGGGTTGGGCGGTGACGGCGATGCCGTCCAGAGCGGCGATGATCGCCGCCATGTCATCGGCGCGGATCCGCTGGGGATCCTCTTCTACCAGTGCTTCAGCCATGACCCCCGCGTACCCCGCATCACCCCTCACAGCCGCCCCACGGCCGGCGGAAAAGAAAACGACTCGCACCCCTGGGCCGCAGTCCGCAGAACTGCCGCACATTCAGCGGTCCGGCGTTCGCCGGATGTGCTGCGGAAACCGTCGGGAAATCCCCGTGTTTCCGGGTCCGAGAGGCGGGCAGGAGCGGTTTCGACACCGTACGGGAATGGCCCGGAACGGTGCGGATCTCTTTTGAGGAGCAGGCCGTGGGAATTGTCGCGTGGATTGTTCTGGGTTTGCTGGCCGGCATGATCGCCAAGGCGCTGCTCCCGGGCCGTGACCCGGGCGGCCTCCTGGTCGACCTGATCCTCGGTGTCGTAGGTGCGATGCTCGGCGGTTTCCTTGCCTCGGCTCTCTTCCACATCCACCCGCTGGACGGCTTCTTCGACGTCTCCACCTGGGTGACCGCGATCATCGGCGCGATCATCATCCTGGTCGCCTTTCGTGCGGTCAGTGGCCGAAGGGCCTGATTCTCCGTCCGCAGTCGCCGAAGGTGCCGCTCTCGAAATTCGGGGAGCGGCACCTTCGCGTTCTCCCGGTCTTTTCGAGGGTTGGGAATGGGTCACGACCGGCAGGGCAGGGCTCCGAATAGGACCTGCGTACGACAGGTGAAGCGCCGTCAGTCCGGGAACGACCGCGGGACCAGCGCCAATGGTGGGCCGGCCCGGCATGTGCGGTGACGGGAGCCGCTGGTCCGGGCTTGCCATTTCCGGCGCGGCGCGGCAGCGTATGGAGGTGACAGCAGATGTTGTCAACTGCCGAGAGACAGAAGTGAGTCAGCCCAGCCCCTGCTCATCGCGGGTGGCTGGACCCGTGGTCCTCCATGACACATTCCCCTGCCGCTGAGCACACACCGCCCACCGCCGTGATCGCCCCCCCGGACCTGTCAGTGGGGGCCGTCGGGGTTCCGGTGCTGCGCGCTCTGGTGGACTCGGTGGCTCCGGTGCTGGTGGTGGCGGGCGCGGAGCCGCGTGTGCGGCTGCACAACCAGGGCGCCCGCGCGCTCTTCCCGGCGCTGGGCGACAGCGACTCCTTCACCGCCCGCACGGTCGCGCCCTGGCTGGTCCGAGCACAGGAGCAGGGGCTGGCGGCAGTGGACGGCGCGGTGAGGGACCGGGTGTTCCGCGCCACCGCGCAGCAACTGCCGGGGGACTGCACCGGCTGGCTGCTCACCGACGTGACCGCGGAGCGAGCCGCGGTCCAGCGGCTGAGCGACGAGCGCGCCCGCACCCGCTTCCTGGTGGACGCCTCCTCCAAGCTCCTGGCCTCGCTGAACCAGCGCCGCTGCCTGCTGGTGACCGCGGAGTTGGCCGCCACGAAGCTGGCGGACGCCGCCGTGCTGGTCACCCCGGACCGCGGTCGGCGGGTCGCGGTGACCCGGATGGTACGCGGGGGGAAGGCCGAGCGGCTCTCCCTGACCGTGGACATCGATCAGGTTCCCGGACTAAGCGAGGCCTTGGCCGGGTTCCCCCCGGTCCCCTCCCGGTGGATCTCGCCGGACCTGGCACCGGACTGGCTGGTACCCGACGGTTTCGGCGACCTGGGCTCGCTGGTGGTGACCCCGCTTCCCGGAAACGGGGTCCCCGCCGGGGCGCTGATCCTGCTGCGGCGCACCGGGCAGGCTGGATTCGACGAGGACGAGGAGCTGTTCGCGCGGATCTTCGCAGCCCGCGCCGGGTCCGCGATCTCGGCCGCCGTGCTGTACGCGGAGCGCACCGAGACCACCAGCATCCTGCAGCGTGCCCTGATCCCGCCACCGATCACCCGGCTGGAGGGCATCGACCTCTCCAGCTCCTACCGTCCGGCGCGGTCGGTGGACCTGATCGGCGGCGACTTCTACGACGTCCACCCGCCACTGCGCGCCACCGGCACCGGCGACGAGGCCGCGGCCGGCGCGGGGGAGACCCTGGTGATGCTGGGCGACGTCTGCGGCAAGGGCACGGGGGCGGCGATCCTGACGGGCAAGATCCGCAACACCCTCGCCGCACTGCGCCGCCTCCAGCCGGACCACGGTGAACTGCTGCAGCTGCTGAACGCCACCCTGCTGGACGAACACGACACCCAGTTCGTGACCCTGGTCCTGGCCGGGGTCCTACCGGTGGAGAACGGACGCCTGCGACTGCGGCTGACCTCCGCCGGCCACCCGATCCCGATGATCATCCGGGTGGACGGCACCGTCGAAGCGGCCGAAACCCGCGGCACCCTGATCGGCGCGGTACCCGACACCACCTCCACCACGTGGACCACCCTCCTGCAGCCGGGGGAGGCCTGCCTGTTGTACTCCGACGGCGTCACCGAGGCCCGCGGCGGCCCCACCGGCCGTGAGATGTTCGGCGACCACCGCCTGCGCCGCACCCTGGCCGAGTGCACCGCGATGCCGGTGGAGGCCGTGGTGGAGCACGTCGCCCTGCGCACCTCGCAGTGGCTGGGCGGCGGCGAGCACGACGACATCGCCCTGCTGGCCATCGGCGCTCCCCGGCGCGGATCCCACCTGAGCATGGTGAACGGCCACGGACGGGGCAGGTACACCGGATGAGGCACCGCACCCGCCTCGACCCGACTCCGCACGACCGAGGACAATGCATGACCGCCTCCGAGCCCCTGACGATCACCGTCCACCGCGCGCCCGGGCACACCGTCCTGCGACTGGACGGCCCCTGCGACTACGAGACCGCACCGGACCTGCGCGAAGCCGCCGACCAGGTACTTGCCACGGAGCCGGTGCCGCAGTGCCTGACGCTCGACTGCACCGGGGTGGACGACTGGGACTCCTCCGCGCTGTCGGCCCTCATCTGGATCAAACGCTGCGTCGATGCCGACCAGGTGCGCCTGCACCAGGTCGGCATCGACGACCACCAACTGAGCGTCCTGCGCATCACCGGCCTGAGCATGCTCTTCGAGGAGGCGCTGGCGGACACCTGCCAGGGCGACCGTCATGAAGCAGCAGCGGCGCACCAGGTCGCCGACTCCTGACCTGCTTCGCACATGCCTGCGCCGTCGCAGCGGAACCTGGTCCGCTAGAAGACCCGTGGCCGAGCGGTCAGGACGAGTACGGCCTGGTCGTCGTTGATGGCGTCGGTACCGGTGAACGCGTGCGCCGCGTCGGTGAGGCCGGCGATGATCGCGGCCGGGTCGTACCCGTGGGCCTGGTCGGTCAGCGCCTGGAGCAGGCGCGTCTCGCCGAACTGTTCGCCGCCGCGGCTGTGGGCCTCGGTGATGCCGTCGGTGTACAGGACCAGGGACTCGGCGGGTTCCAGGCACAGGTGACGCGTGGTCAGGTACGGGTTGCCGGTGATGCCCAGCAGGGTGCCGTCGCTGTCGAGGTAGCGGGCGGTGTGCCGGGTGTCGATGTGGACCGGAAGGGTGTGCCCGGCGCGGACCAGGGTGATGTCCAGGCCGGCCGCGGTGGAGGTGAGGTGGCCGTAGACCAGGGTGACGAAGGCGTTCCCGTGGCTGTCGGGCCGGTCCAGCAGGGCCTTGTTGACCGCGCGCACGACCGCTTCGGGGCCGGGCAGGAGCGGGGCGACGGCACGGGCGGTGTGGCGGACCAGGGCGGTGGTGGTGGCGGCCTTGGCCCCGCGTCCGCAGACGTCGCCGAGCAGGAACGCCCAGGTCCCGTCGCCCAGGGGGAACACGTCGTAGAAGTCGCCGCTGATCTCCAGGCCCTCGCCCGCCGGGTAGTAGTAGGTGGCCAACTGCGCCCCGGGGACCGCGGGTACCTCGGGCAGCAGCAGACCGGCCTGCAGGTCGCGGGCCAGGGCCACGCGCTCGGTGTACTGGCGTGCGTTCAGAGCCGCTGAGGCCGCGCGGCGGGCGAGTTCCTCGGCCAGGGCCACCACGTGGCCGTCGAAGACCTGCTCGCCGGTGGTCAGCAGGGTCAGGGCGCCGAAGGCGGTGCCGCGGTCCAGCAGCGGCACGCAGAGGTAGCCGGTGGCCTGGAGTTCCTGCCAGGGCCCGGGCCCGGTAGGGGTGCGACGGGCGACCTCGGTGACCCCGGAGGCCAGCACCCGGGCCACCGCGTCGTCGGCCGCGTCGTAGACCGGACTGTGCGAGGCCAGCAGCCGCTCCTCCCGGCCGGTGGGTGCTGCGGCGGCGATGCGCCGCACCCTTCCGGCCTCGACCACGTCGACCGTGCACAGCGGTGCCAGCAGCGGTGTGCAGGAGGAGGCCAGGCCTTGCAGGGCCTGGGTGTAGTCCAGGTCCGAGGTCAGCCGGGTGCTGGCTTCCAGCAGGAACGCCAGGTCGGCGCGGGCCGCCTGCTCACGCCTTTCGGCTTCCCGGCGGGCCTGTTCGGCGTGGTGGCGCTCGATCGCCAGGGCGGCGGTGTCGGCGAACACCCGGGCCAGGGCCAGGTCCGAGTCCTGGGGGGTGCGGGGGGCGCGGTGGTACATCGCGAAGGTGCCCAGCACGGCGCCGTCACGGGCCAGGATCGGGGTCGACCAGCAGGCCGCCACTCCTGCCCGGTCGGCGAGGGCGCGGAAGTCGTCCCAGAACGGGTCGGTGGCGATGTCGGTCACGATCACCGGTTGGCGCCGGTGGGCGGCCGTCCCGCAGGACCCGACTGCTTCGCCGGTGGCGATGCCGTCGATGGCCTGGTTGTAGAAGTCCGGCAGGCTGGGAGCGGCGCCGTGGCGCAGGTGCAGGCCGTCGGCATCCGCCAGTAGCACCGAGACCAGGACTTCCTCCGGTGCGAGGTCTTCGATGGTGCGGGCCATGCCGTCCAGGACCTGTTCCAGGGGGGCCTGGCGGGCGATCTGCTCCAGCAGGGCCCGGTGCTCGGCCGTCAGCTGCCGGGCTTGTTTGACCTGGGTGGTCTCCACCCCCAGGATCCGCACCCCGGTGACGTTGCCGCCGACATCCAGGCGCGGTTCGTAGGTGAAGTCGAAGAACGCCTCCCGCGCGCCCGGCCCGGTGCCCAGCACGATGCGCGCATCGTGCCCGGGGTGGCGCTCGCCGGTGCGGTAGACCCGGTTCAGCAGGGTGAGGAAGCCCTGTTCGGCGAGCTCGGGCAACAGCTGCCCGATCGGCGTCCCGGCCCGTACCGGGTCCACACCGGTCGCGTCGAAGAACGCCGCGTTCGCCGACTCCAGCATGTGGGCCGGCCCGGCAAGGGAGGCGAACACCGCGGTGGACCGGCCGAACAGGGCCCGTAGGTCGTGCTCCTGGCCACGGTCCGCAGTCGCGGCACTCAAGGGCGCGGAGCGCTGCTCCGGGGCGTGGGTCATCCGACTGCCTTCTCGTCGTCCAACGGTCCGGCCGAGGTGTCCGGGCCGCGGAGTGCACGCGCACCGTCCTGGACGGACAGTGCCTCATCGGCCGTTTCGTAGACCGCCATCACCTGGTTCAGACCGGTCAACGCGAACACCCGCGTCACCGACCCCGGTACCGCCGCCAACCGCAGCACGCCACCGCGCTCGGACAAACGCTGGTAGATCCTGATCAGCACGTTGATGCCCGACGAGTCGCAGAACCCGAGAGCCGCACAGTCGACCACCAGCAGTGCCGGCTGCTCCGCCTCGAAGAGCACGTCAGCAGCCTCCCGCAACTGCGCGGCGCTCTCGAAGTCCAGCTCGCCCCGCAGCTCCAGCACCCACGCCACTCCGGTCGGCCGGACCTCTACCGAGAACACGCCTTGCCGCCTCCGACTCACCAGACACAGGTACCGATCGATGATACGGGGCCCACCGGGCGTGAACCCCGGCTCAGGGCGTGGTCGTCGGGACCGTCAGGAGGGGAAGCGCTCCAGAAGCTGCTCACGCTGCCGGGTGCCCAGGCCCTGGACCCGGCGGTTGTCAGCGATGTGCAGCTCGGCCAGGGCCTGCGCGGCGCGGGCCGTGCCGACGCCGGGCAGTGATTCGAGCAGCTGGCGCACCCGGATCCTGCCGATCATGTCCCCCTCGCTGCCCAGCACCTCGGCCAGGGTGACCCGGCCGTCCTTGAGCCTGGACCGGACCTCACTGCGCTCGCGCCGTACCGCGAGCGCTCTGGCCAGCGCTTCGGTGCGGTCCGTATCCGTCAGCTGGGGCAGCGCCATGATCACTCCTCATCACGGTGACGATCGGTGTCGCCACAATCCGCAGGGTACGGACCACCGTCTTCCCGGTCGGGCACGGCCCATGCTGCTCCCGGGCAGGGCAGTTCCGTCGAGGTCCGTCAGATGCGGCCGACCCGAGGCGAAGTCAGGCGGGGGCGCATGAGGCGGCCAGGCCGGGACAGGAGGTTCAGCGGAGCAGCAATCCTGTCGCTCCACAAGATTTCGGGTGTTTCCGCCCACCGGCGAAGGGTGTTTTCGTGGCGAACGACGTATGGGGCTACCAGGCGAACTCCGGCTACCAGGCCGGCACGGACCTGGCCGGCTACAAGGTCGAGGCGACCGACGGCCACATCGGCAAGGTCGACAAGCACTCCGAGGACGTCGACGCCCAGTACATCGTGGTCGACACCGGTCCGTGGATCTTCGGCAAGCACGTCCTGCTCCCGGCCGGGACCATCACCTCGGTCGACACCGCCAACCAGACCGTGCAAGTCGGCCGGACCAAGGACGAGATCAAGAACTCGCCGGAGTTCGACAAGGACCAGCACACCGGCGACGCCGACTACCACCAGCAGGTCGGCACCTACTACGACAACGGCACGCGCGGCGTTTGACCGCACCCGCACAGTCACGCCGGGGGCCCGCACAGCATCCGCTGTGCGGGCCCCCGGCGTGACTGGTGGACGCCGCGACTTCAGCCGGTCCGTTCGCCCGGCTCGGCGGGGTGGACGGACGTCAGATCGGCGAGCCCGGAGACATGAAGGACGGGCATCAGCAGGGGCGGGGCGATCAGCTCAAGGCGATCGGCGTGCGCGAACAGGACGCTCAGTCCGGCGCTGTCGAGGTAGTCGACGGCGGTCAGGTCGAGAACCATGGGGCCCGGCGTGCCGTCCAGTGCGGCGGCGAGGTCTGCGGTGTTGCCCATGTCGATCTCACCGGCGACCGTCAGGAGCGCGGTGCCGTCCGGTCGGTGGCCGGGGGTGAGGATCAGCGGTGCGGTCATCAGGAAATCCTCGTAGACATGTCGACGGTGGTACCGGCCGGTCCTGGAGTAACGATCACCTGTTGCATCATGGCGCGCATCAGGGTCAGGCCGCGGCCGCGGTGGGCGTTCTCCTCGGGCCGGGGGGTCTTCCAACGCCCCGAGTCGACAATAGTGAGGCGGAGATTGTCGACGAAGGCTTCAGCACGCAGTCGGACGCTGTCGCCCGGGCTGTGGCGGTGGCCGTGTTCGATGGCGTTCGCACAGGCTTCGCCGGCTGCCACCAGGACGCTCTGCATGGTCTGCGGGGGGATCTGGCACTGGTCCAGCCATCCGCGCAGCGTCGTTCGCACGGTGGCGAGTTGGGAGGCCTCAGCGGGGAACGCCACCTCAAGCGGTGCGGGATGGCGGTACAGCAGGAGGGCGACATCGTCGTCGTAGCCGTCGGTGGGCGACAGGCGGGCCATGATCTGGGTGGCGAGGTCGTCGACAGGTGCGTGCCGGCCCTCGTGGACGGCGGCACTGGCCTGGCCTATGCCTGAGTCGAGCGAGTGGCGGCGGCGCTCCACCAGGCCGTCGGTGTACAGCAGCAGGGTGGCGCGTGCGGGGATGGTGCATTCCCCCTCGGGGCGCGGCCTGCCGGGGCGTACGGCCAGGGGGAGGGACCGTCCCTCCTCCAGGAGACTGGTGGTTCCGTCGGGAAGGGCGAGAATGCCCGGGGGGTGTCCGGCACTGCTGTAGGTCAGGCGTCCGGTACGGGAGTCGAGGACGCCGCAGAAGACGGTGGTGCACAGCGCGCCGGGAACGCCGGCGGCGAAGTGGTCCAGCGCCATGAGGGCCCGCGCGGGACTCGCGTCCTGCAGCAGCACGGCACGACAGGCGCTGCGCAGTTGGCCCATGACGCTGGCGGCCTTCAGGCCGCGGCCGACGCAGTCGCCGACCACGAT
This sequence comes from Streptacidiphilus alkalitolerans, assembly GCF_042511045.1. Classification (NCBI taxonomy): domain Bacteria; kingdom Bacillati; phylum Actinomycetota; class Actinomycetes; order Kitasatosporales; family Streptomycetaceae; genus Streptacidiphilus; species Streptacidiphilus alkalitolerans. The sequence continues at coordinate 139,560 of NZ_JBHEZX010000002.1, read as the reverse complement.
CCCGATCCGGCCGTCCGGCAGGGGGACGGTGTCGTACCAGTCGCCACCCACTTCCAACGGAGTGGTGGCTGGTTCGTAGCGGACCGCGAAGCCGTCGGGAAGGCGGGAGGGGCCGAGGATGGCGCGCTGGAGGGCGATGGAGGTCTCGCGCTCCTGGTCGATCTGGTGGGCCCGGATCAGGCCCTGTGAGAGATGGCCGGCCAGCAGCGAGAGCAGCAACTGGTCATCGCTGGTGAAGGGTCGGTGGTCACCCAGGTCGATCCACAGGGCCATCGGGCCGTCCGGGTGTTCCAGCAGTATTCCGGCACCGGCGTGGTCCGCTGCCGGTGTGAGCAGGGACCGGTGGCGCAGTTCGGTGAGGAACCGGCGCCGCTCGGAAGGGAGTTGGTGCCAGGTCGGCCCTCCGGCGGTGGCGGTCACCAGCGGCTCGTCGGCCTGGCCGAAGACGGCGGCCAGGACGTGGCCGGCGCCCCACAGGGTCTGCAGGGTGGTCAGCGCACCGGTCAGGGCGCCGCTCAGGCTGGTTGCCCGGGACAGGCACGTGCTCAGGGCGGCCAGGGCGCTGTCGCGTTGGATGGCATAGTGCTCGGCCGTGACGTCCCGGAACGCGCCGACGATCACGTGTCGCTCGGATTCGGGGTCCCGGACCTGGTTGAAGGTGACGCTGATCCACAACCGGTGCCCGTCGCGGTGGGTGACCGGAACCGTGTGGCTTCCCCCGGTTCGGCCGAGCAGGGCCGCGAAGGCGTCGGCGAACTGCTGGTGTGCTTCGGGAGCAGTGACGGCGTCCGGCCACCACGGGTGGACCGGCGCGTAGGGCAGCCCGTCGGAGCCGTATCCGAGGATGTCGGTGAACGCGGCGTTGATCTCGATGACCGCGCCGTCCTCGTCGCAGATGAAGAAGGCCTCCTGGAGCGAGTCCACCAGTGCGGTGCGCCAGCGGGCATGGTGGTTGCGCAACCGCGCCAGCTCGATGCTCGCCTTCACACGCGCGAGCAGTTCGGCCGCGATGAACGGCTTGACCAGGTAGTCGTCGGCCCCGGCCTGGAGCCCCTCGATGGCGGCCTCCTGCCCGGCACGGGCGGACAGCAGCAGGACGGGGACCGAGGCGGTCCGGGTGTCGGCGCGCAGCGCCGCCACCAGCGACAGGCCGTCCAGACGGGGCATCATCACATCGCTGACGACCAGGTCCGGGGTGGCGGCCCGGACGGCTTCCAGTGCCTCCTGCCCGTCGTCGACGGCGCGCACCCGGTAGCCGGCGCCGGCGAGGATGCGGGTGAGGTAGTCGCGCATGTCGGCGTTGTCGTCGGCGACCAGTACCCGCGGCGCGGCGCCCCCCGCCGGTACGGGTACGGGAGCCTCCCCCTCCCGGGCCGGGGCCGTTACGGCCTCGGCAGCGCCCGCTGCGTCCTGGTCGCCGGGCAGCCAGCGCAGGGCTTCCTGCAGGTAGGGGGAGGCGGCCTCGGACACCGCGGTGGGATCGGCGACCGGGTCCGTGGCGGGGGCCAGTGCCTGGGCCGGCAGGTGTGCGGATCCGAACGGCAGGCGGATGGTGAAGGCGGTGCCCACGCCCCGGGTACTGGCGGCGGTGATCGTTCCGCCGTGCATGCCGACGAGTTCCTGCACCAGCGCCAGCCCGATGCCGCTTCCCTCGTTGGAGCGGGAGCGGGCGTTCTCGATGCGGTGGAAGCGTTCGAACAGCCTGGGAAGCTCCTCGGCGGACACACCGATACCGGTGTCGGTCACGGTGACGACGGCATGGGCGGGCTCCGCGCGCACCGAGACCTGGATGGAGCCCTCGAAGGTGAATTTCAGTGCGTTGCTGAGGAGGTTGAGGACCACCTTCTCCCACAGACCGGGGTCGAGGTAGACGGGTTCTTCCAGCGGAGGGCACTCCACGACCAGGGAAAGGCCTGCCCGGGCGACGGCCGACCGGAAGACGCTGGCGAGTTCGGCGGTGGTCTCGGCGAGGTCGACGGGCTCGTACCGCGCCTGCATCCGGCCGGCTTCGATGCGGGAGAAGTCCAGCAGCGTGTTGACCAGCTTGCTCAGCCTCAGTCCGTTGCGATGGATGACCTCGAGTTCCTCGCGTGCCACCTCGTCCGTGTCGCCCAGCCGGGCACGCAGCTCCTGGACCGGGCCCATGATCAGCGTCAGCGGGGTGCGGAACTCGTGGCTGATGTTGGAGAAGAAGGTCGTCTTGGCGCGGTCCAGGTCAGCCAGTTCCTCCGCCCGACGCTGCTGGGCCTGGTAGCTGCGAGCGCTCGCGATCTCGGCCGCGACATGTCCGGCGACCAGCTCGATGAAGCCGCGGTACCCCTCGTCCAGGGGCCGGTACCGGTTCAGCGCGGTCACCATGAAGCCGTACGGCGCACTCCCCGGCTGCAGGAGCGGCACCAGCAGGGCTTGCTTGGGCTCCTGCGGCCACTGCCCGGTCGGCAGACCGGCGAACCGTGCGTCGTCGAGTTCGACCAGCAGCGCTTCTCCTCGACCCGGCGCACCCACCGGCCACATCGCTTCCTGGTCCTCGGACGGCAGGGACAGCGGGGCGGCGCGGTGTCCGGCGGAGATCCCGGTCGCTGCCGCCAGCCGGGCGGAGCCGTCGTCCTGGAACAGGTACGTCATGGTGAACGGGAGATCCCGCAGGTTGCGTTCCAGCTGCCGCCCGGCGATCTCCATCGTCTCCCGCTCGGTCCGCACGATGCTGAGATCGGAACCGAGGTCGCGCAGGGTCGCCATCCGGCGCTCACCGATGACCTGCTGGGTCTCCTCGCTGACCACGCAGAGCATGCCCACCGCCGCACCGGTGTCGTCGCGCAGCGGGCTGTAGGAGAAGGTGTGATAGGTCTCCTCCGGGTATCCCGACCGCTCCAGGAACAGCAGCAGCGCTTCGTCCCAGGTCGCCTGTCCGGTGCCCAGCACAGCCGCGATCCGCGGTCCGATGTCGTCCCAGATCTCGGCCCAGACCTCACTGGCCGGGCGGCCCAGCGCCCAGGGGTACTTCCCGCCCAGGGTGTCCCGGCGGTAGGCGTCGTTGCAGATGAAGGTGAGCTCCGGGCCCCAGGCCATCCACATCGGGAACCTGGACGACAGCAGGATGCTCACGGCCGTCCGCAGGCTCTGCGGCCAGTGCGACGGCGGGCCGAGGGGGGTCGACCGCCAGTCCACCGCGGCGAGGTCCCGACCGACGCGGGGATCGGCAGCGAAGACGCCGGCACTGTCCTCCGCCGGGGGCTGGTAACCGGTTTCCTCCGACCGCGTCACTGAGATCCTCTCGCTCGTGCCACTCCCAGAAAGGCCGCTCCACCGACCCACCGGCAGGGGCGGGGCGGTCAAGACCGTACGATAGGGGGCCGTCCCAGCAGCGAACATACTGGGTCCGGCCACCGGGGGGGCAACGATGAAGGATGACGGCCCCGCCCTGCCCGTTCCGCTGCCCGCCACCATCCTGCCTGCCTTGGAGAAACGGTGACCGACCCAACCCTCGATGTCAGCCGCCAGAACCGCCCCAACGGCGACGTCGTGCTGACCCTGGTGGGCGAGCTCGACTTCTCCACCTCGGCGCATTTCACGCGTGCGCTGGAAGAGGCACCGGTGGCTCCCGCCACCGAGTGGGTGATCGACCTCTCGGACCTCCGCTACTGCGACTCCACCGGCATCACCGCGTTCGTCACCGCCTACCAGCGCGTCCAAGCCGCGGGGTCCTCCCTGGTGCTCGCCGGGGTGAGTTCCGAGCTCATGAGGGTCTTCCGCATCGTCGGGCTGGACCAGGTCTTCACCTTCCGCCCTCCCGTCCCGGACGGCATCGGCGATCCGCGGTCCTGACCCCGGAGGGCCGTTCCACTCCGACGCTCAGGCGGTCACCGCTGCGCTCCGGTCCCCGAGACTCGGGTCCGCTGTCCGGCTGGCCCCGAGATGGTGCAGCAGCACCTCTTGGACCGCCTGCTGGAGCGAGTCGAAGGCATGGGTGCCGAAGCAGTCCAGGAGCGCACGCCGCTCCTGTGCTCCCAGTCCCTGGCGGGCCGGGGCGCCTTCGATCGCGGCCAGGGCGAATGACCGCACCGTTCCCAGGACCCCGGCCCCGTACGCGTCACCCAGCGCGACCGATGCCACTTGGGAACCCTTCAGCGCGGACAACGATGCCCGGCTGTGAATCGCCGAGGCCATGAACACCACCACCAGCGACCGCTGCTGAGCCCACCACACGGCGGCCCCCTGCTGGTGTTCCTCGTGCCACCGTACGAGTTGGTCGGCCCCGGTCAGACAGAAGTCCCAGGTACTGTCACCGATCAGCTGAACCTCGTCATCCATGCGGGTGTACGTACCCCCGCCCTGCCACAACATCCCCACTCGGACCCGGCCGTGGGCGCGGTGGCGGGTGAAGTCCGGCCGACCGCGAAGGTGCGGTTTCCCGTCAGCGGACCGGGGCAGCCGGAGCGACAGGAGGCACACATGGACTGGACGCTCTCAGGCAGACGCCGTACCCGCACCCGCCGCACCTCTCGCTATCCGCGGAGCCGTGGCTCTCGCGAGGGTTCCAGGGGCACCGGGACGAGGGGTAGTTGGGGTGCGCGACGGGTGGCCGGGGCCGGCGCGATCAGCGGTTTGGCCCGGGCCGGATTCATCGCGCGCGGTGTGGTCTACCTCGTGATCGGCGCCCTGGCGCTCCTGGTGGGCCTCGGCTACGGACGCCATGACCTGGACCGTGCGGGCGCCCTGGTCGCGATCGCCGGCGAGCCCTTCGGTGTCCTGTTGCTCTGGCTGCTGTTCATCGGCTTCGTCGGCCTGGCCCTCTGGCGCGCGGTGCGCGCAGCCGGTTCGGCGGAGAGCGGCGGGCATCGTCTCCTGGATGCGGTCCGTGCCGTCATCTACGCCATCGGCGCCTGGAGCATCTACCAGTTCCTCGCCCACGGACGTACCCCCACCACCTCCGATGCCAGTGCCTACGATGTCAGCGCCCGCCTGCTGCGCTCCGACGACGGGCGGGCCCTGATGGTCGTCCTGTCGCTGGTCGCCATCGTCGTCGGCATCGCCATGGTCGTCCACGCCGTGAGCAAGCGCTTCGCCGAGCGGCTGCGCACCGGGTGGATGACCTACCGCACCCGGGACCTCGTGCTGCGCCTGGGCCAGGCCGGTCACATCGCCCGCGGTGTGATCCTGGCCGCCGCCGGGTTCTTCGCCCTGAGAGCCGGGCTGTCCGACACGCCGGGTGAGGCCAAGGGGCTGGACGCCACCCTGCGCTCCTTCGCCCAGACGTCCTTCGGCCCTCTGGTACTGATCCTGGTTGCCCTGGGCCTGATCGCGTTCGGTCTGTACTCCTTTGCCGAGGCCCGCTGGCGCCGCACCTTGGGCGGCGTGCCCCGCTGACCCTGTCGGCAGCAGCCGGCTCGTGTGACGACCCGATCCCGCCCGGGGCCGGCCTCCGGCTGTCCGCGCGGAGGCCGGCCCCGGGTGTCATGAGGTCAGGGCGCGGTCAGGACGGGTCGGGGGCGGCCAGGATGCACAGCAGGGAGCAGGCCACCGCGGAGGACGGGGGAGAGGTGGTCGACGGGGTGCCGCTCGGGGCACCGGCCGGGTAGTAGGTGGCGGTGGCGGTGTTCTTCACCGGCAGCGCCAGCAGGAAGGAGCTGCAGTAGACCTGCCTGCTCGCACCCGCCGCCAGCGTGAAGGTGCCGGCCGCCCGTGAACAGGCGGTGGTGACCGCGTCGTTGACGGTGACGCCGGAGGCGTCCACCGGCCCGGTGTTGGTGAGGGTGATCCGCCAGTAGGCCGTGCCGAGCAGCTGCAGCAGACCGACGGGGCTGGACTTGGCCCATGGACCCGCGCCGCCGGGACCGCAGGCGTGCGGCGAGGCGACCGTGCAGATCTCCTTGTTGACGGTGATGTCCGGGTGGCACTGCGCGCCGGGGGCGACAGCGACGGAGACGGGGTTGGAGGTCAGCGCGCCGGTGCCGTCGGTGCCGGTGGCGGTGTCGTCGACGTGGGTGGTCGCGCAGTTCGCGGTGACGACGGTGCGCAGGCAGACCTGCGGGTCGTCGCCCTGGAAGGAGGCGGTCAGCGCGGGATGGTTGGTGGCGGTGAAGTCGCTGGTGCCGGTCAGGCTCAGCTGCACGGTCACGGTGATCGAGGGATGGTCGGCGGCCGAGATGCCGGACAGGTCGACCGTGCCGGTCGGGGAGAGCGGCGGGGTGGCGAGTACGGTGCCGCCGGGGTCGGTGACCGAGACGGTCGTACCGGTGGGATCGGTGTGTCCGAGGTCCAGGCCGGTCAGCCGGGCCTCGGTGTACCCGGCGACGTGACCGGTGCCGCCGTCGCAGTAGAAGTTCGTGGGTTTGAGGGTGACCGCGGCACCACTGTGCAGGCACGGCGAGGCGCCGGTCGCCGGGTCCAGGGAGAACAGCACTCCGGCATCGCCCAGGCCGATCAGGCAGCGGGTTGTGGAGTCGTAGGCGTAGCCGTAGTCGCGGGTGGCGCCGTTGCTGACGGTGGGGTGGCCCGCCACCGCGGGGAAGCCGGCGCAGGGCTCGGCGTGCGTCCAGCTGTAGCAGACGGTGTCGCCGGGCAGCGGCCCGCCCCATACACCGAAGTAGCTGCGGTTGTCGCCGCCGGAGTCGACGACCTCGGGGGCGAACACCAGGGCGCCGGCCGGCAGCGCGTCGAGTCCGGTGGCGGGCGCGGCCAGGGCGCCGCCGTCCAGTGTGTAGCAGCTGGTGGAGGGTGCGCCGCCGGTGGCGTTGGTGGTGCACACGCCGTTCGGATGGCCGGCCGTGTCGAACGAGGTGAACGCGCCGTAGGTGTACGCGCCGGCGTTCGGGCCGGCCGGGTGCGGTGTGGTCCAGCCGGCGCAGACCGCACCGGTGGCCGGGTCGAAGCAGCCGAGCGCGGTGGCGCCCGCTGCTGACGATCCGGAGGTGGTCGGAGAGGAGGAGGCGTAGACGCGTCCGTCGGCGACCGTCATACCGCCCTGGTAGAGGGCGTAGGTGTGGCCCGGCAGGTCGTGGTTGGGCGGCACGATCGCGGCGAACGGCTGTCCCGGACAGGGTGCCTGGCTGGCGATTTCCAGGCACAGTACCTGCCCGGTGCTCGCGGTCCCGTACGCCTTGCCGTCGTAGCCGACCAGCCCCGCGAGGCCGTTGGCGCTGGAGGGGCCGGCCCCGCTGGTTTCCAGGGGGACGAAGCCGCAGTTGGCGCGGGTGCCCATGTCCAGGCAGCCCGCGCCGACGGCGGTGGCGGTCGTCGCCGGGTAGTAGACGACGCCGGGTCGGCCCGGGTCCAGGACGTACTGCGGGGACAGCGGCGTGTAGATGTTCCCGGTGTTGCCGGTGCCGAGCGGGCCCGGCGCGGTGTTGAGCGGGCGCGGCCAGGGGCCGCCGGGGCACGGCTGGCCCGAGGACAGGTCGTTGCAGACCACGATCGGGTTCGCGGGGCCGGTGTGGTGGTAGATGTTCCAGGCCTCGACGTCACCGGACGCGGTCCGGTAGAGGATCGGGGTGAAGCCGTCGCCGCCGGTGGCGCGGGTGGCGGCCTGCACCGGCGGCAGCAGGTCGCTGCTCACGGCGGTGCCGGCCCCGGTCGTGGCCGGCCCGGTGGCCCGGACGGCGGTGGTCGCGGCGCCCTGGTCGGCACCGGTGAAGCTGCTGCCGTCGGTGGACCAGGCGGGCGTCCAACCGGGCGGCACGCGCAGCGAACCGGGCACGTAGGTCTGCGCGGCTCCCGCGCCGGTGATCGGGTCGGTGACGGTCACCGGGGTCGGATCGGCGGTGGACGAATTGTGGTAGCCGACCGCCCAGTTGACGGTATCGCCGTGCTGGACCGGGAACTGGCCGGGGCTGGTGGCGTTCTGCGCGGTCTTCAGCAGCGTGGAGCCGGCGGCGGACGTCGTCGTGCCGGCGGGAGCGCCGGCGGCCAGGACGGGTTGCAGCGATCCGGCGGCTATCACGAACAGTGCCGCGGACGCGGCGACGGCCGCTCTTCGGGCGAGCGGCCGTCGCGGTACGGCGGAGGAAGGAAATCGTAAGCGTCGGTGCATGTGTGTCCCCACCTTCGTCGGGAGGGAAGCGGGCACCGTGGAGTGCCCTCCCCGCAGAACACGGTAGGGAGAAAGGAACCGCTCGTCACTGGTGCGGGCGAAAGGCGAGGGGCGTTGAATTGAATCGTTCGTTCACTTTCCTATTTGTGCCAATAACTGCCCGGAATTGGCCGTGTGAGGCCACCGTCTTTCCCGGTTTCAGCGGGTGACTTCGAGCCAGACGGTTTTGCCGTGCGGGTGTTCGATGACGCCCCAGGTGTCGGCGAGGGCGGCGATCAGGCGCATGCCGAACCCGCCGGGGACCGCCGGCTGGTCCGGGCCCACGACGGGCAGGTGGCTGCCTGCGTCGGTCATCTCGATCCGCAGTCCGTCCCCAGTGGCGCGCAGGAGCAGGCGGTAGGGGGCGGCGCCGTGGCGGCAGGCGTTGGTCACCAGCTCCGAGACCAGCAGCAGGACGTCGTCGGCGGTCCTTCGGGCGGTGGGTTCACCGGTCGGCAGCCAGCCGAGGCGCAGCAGGATCTGCTCGGCGAAGTCACGCCCCCGTCCTACGGCGCCGGCGGCGGCTGTGAGGTCCAGGCGGTCGCCGTGGGAGTGGTCTGCCGTGGTGCCGCTCATGGGCTCCCTGTCGGTGCCGGGGTGTGGGCCCCGGGCTCTGGTGTCCGGGGCGGGGCGGTACACCCCCGGATGGGGACAGCAGCACCGCGGATCCGGTTCCCGTTCGTGGAGGGGAACCAGGCTTGTGACCTTACAAGCTGTCCGGTCGGCGGCCCGCCCCGCCCCGTCAGGCGGGGATGTGGAGGGTGACGGTGATGGTCTTGCCGTCGCTCTGTGCGCGCACCGTTGTTTCGGCGGCCAGACGTGCCAGCAGGTGCATCCCGAAGCCGCCGGTCCCATTGACCAGGTCGGGTTCCCGGGTGGCGGGTACGACGGCGCTGGTGTCGGTGACGGCGATCACCAGGAGGTGGCCGTGGTGCAGCAGGTCCAGGGCGCAGGGGCCCGGTGCGTGGCGGACCGCGTTGGCCACCAGTTCGCTGACGGCCAGGACGGCGTCCTGGGTGGTGAGCGGAGGCAGGGAGGGACGCAGTCGGGCCAGGAACTCCTCGGTGTGCAGGCGCGCCGCGGTGGTACTGCCCGCTGTGCCGTCCAGGCGGAGGGTGGTGTGGACAGGTGGGGGATGCTGGTCCATTGCTGGTGCCCCGTTGATCAGTCGCCGTCGTATGGTTGCCGGTTCGTTCGTCTGCCCTGTGAACCCGCTTCGATTCTCGAACACGGGAGCGACTATGGTGGCCGGAACGCGTCCCTACTGGCCGGTCAGCCCACTGGCTCCCGGGCCGGTCATCCGGAATCCTTGGGGCAGCGTGCCGACCGGATGCGGCCGACGCCGACCAGCCCCGTTTGAACTGACCTGTGGGAGCGCTCCCCCGATGACTGCAGAACTGTCCCTCACTGTTCAGCGCGACGGCGCGCGGGCTGTGGCCCAGGTCAGTGGCGCGATGGACTACGACACCACGGGTCTGCTTGAGCAGGCCCTGGCCGATCTGGTCCAGGACGGAGCGCGCCACCTGGTCCTGGACATGGCCGCAGTCGGCTTCTGCGACTCCTCCGGCATCAACGCCCTCATCCGCACCCTGGCTCGGGTGCGTGAGCAGCAGGGCTCGCTGGTCCTTGCCGCCGTCACGCCCCGGGTCCAGGGAGTGCTGGAGATGACCGGGGTCGACGCGGTCATCCCCACCCACCCATCCGTCGCTGCCGCGCTGGATGCTCCGCCGGCCTGAGCCCGGCGGATGTCGGCGATGTCGACCACGACGTGCTTCTACGGCTGCGGGTCGAACCTGGCGGCGAAGACGATGATGTCGTCGTCCTGCGGGCTGCCGAAGGTCTCCAGCAGCGAGTCGCAGAGGGCTTCGGGTTCGCCGGGGCCGGCGGCGGCACTGCGGCGCAGGGCGTCGAGGCGCTCGGAGAGGTCGCTGGTGCGGGTCTCGATGAGGCCGTCGGTGACCATCAGCAGGCGGCTGCCGGGGATCAGGGGATAGGTGGTCGCCGGGCGCTGCGGCAGGGTCATGCCCAGCAGGGGGCCGTGCTCGCGCAGGTAGGTGGCGTGGCCGTCCGCGTCGATGAGCAGGGGCGGCAGGTGTCCCGCGTTGGCGACCTGAATCGTTCCGGTGCCCTGGTCGACCAGGACGATGCAGACGGTGGCCGTCCAGCCCGGTTGGTGCTGGGCCAGGAGGCGGTCCAGCTTCTCCAGCAGCACGTGCGGGGGGCTGTCCTCGGCCGCGTAGGCGCGCAGGGCGTGGCGCAGTTCGCCCATGACGACGGCGGCCTGCAGGGAGTGGCCGACGACGTCGCCGACCGCCAGGAGCAGGCCGCCGGCGGTGTGGACGGCTTCGTAGAAGTCACCGCCGATCTCCGCCTGGGAGGTGGAGGCCAGGTATCTGACGGCCAGTTCCACGCCCGGGGTGGAGGGCAGGCTCGCGGGCAGGAAGGTGCGCTGCAGGGTCAGGGCGAGTGTGTGCTCCTCGCCGTAGAGGGCCACCACGCCGCGGTTGGTCTCCTCGAGTTCGGCGCTGAGCTCGGTGTACATGGCGATGACGCCCTCGTTGGTCTCCTGCAGCTCCCGGTTGAGGGCTTCGAGCTGGTCGCGTTGGGCGTGGGACTCCTCCAGGGCCGCGATCAGGTCCCGGGTCTGGGCCTGCAGGTCCTGGATCGCGCTGGTGCCGGAATCCTCGGCCAGCAGGGCGGTGCGGATCGCGTCCGCGCCGCCGCTCGGCCAGCCGGGCAGCCGGCAGCTGATCTTCAGCTGGGCGCCGGCCCGGCCGATCGGGGCCGGCTGGTAGCGGGTGCCGGGAAGCAGGCGGGTGACAGCGGCCAGGGACTCCGGTTCAGGGACCCGTTCGTCGTTCCAGGTGATGTCGACCCGCAGGGCGGGGGCGCTGTCGCGGTCCAGGGCGAAGGTGGTGGTCATCGGGGCCGGTCGCAGCAGGTCGCGGCCCAGTTCGCTGAGTGCGGCAGCCAGGCGTACCTGGTCCCGCGCGTCCAGCCCGGCGGCCGCGGCGGCGGCCTTGGCCTGGCTGCGCAGGGCGAAGACGTCCCGTTCGGAGCGGATGTCCAGGGCCAGCAGCGACTCGCTGTGATTCGGGGGCTGCGGTCGTCCGTCCTCGGCGTCGCGGCTCGGGTCCGTGGTGGGGGTCATCTGGTCCACTTGGTGATGGTGACGGTGGTGCCCCGGCCGGGGGCGCTGTCCAGGACGAAGTCGTCGACCAGGCGGCGGGAGCCCGACAGGCCCAGTCCCATCCCGGTGCCCGAGGTCCAGCCGTCGGTCAGGGCCAGGTCGATGTCGGGGATCCCGGGGCCCTGGTCGGCGAAGACCGCGCGTACTCCGCGTCGGGCACCCTGCGTCACCACGGTGGCGGTCATCGTCCCGCCGCCGCCGTAGACCAGGGTGTTGCGGGCCAGTTCGCTGGCGGCGGTGATCAGTTTCGTCTGATCCACCAGGGAGAGCCGGCACTCCTGGGCCAGGGCGCGCACCTTCTGGCGGGCCTGGACCACGCCGTCGTTCGCGGTGATCTCCACCACCGCCGCGGGGTCGCTCACGAGAGCGCGGACCGGGGCGCGTGAACGTCGCGGCTCAGCATGTGCAGGCCCTTCTCCAGGGTCAGGGCGGTGCGCACGCCGCCCAAGGACAGGCCCAGCTCGACCAGGGTGATGGCGACCGCGGGGCGCATGCCCACCACGACGGTGTTCGCGTCGAGCATGCGGGTGATGGAGGCGATGGTGGCCAGCATCCGGCCGACGAAGGAGTCCACGATCTCGACCGCGGTGATGTCGATGACCACCCCGTGCGCTCCGGTCTCGACCACCTGGGCGGCGAGGTCGTCCTGCAGGTTCAGCACGGCCTGGTCGTCCAGGTCGGTCTGGATCGAGACCAGCAGGACCTGGCCGATCCGCAGGACCGGTACTCGCTCGCTCATCAGTTCTGCCCCGCGACCGGGGCGGTGGTCAAGGTGGTGCCCGAACGGCGCAGGGCGTGGCGCAGGGCGTCGGCCAGGGTCGCCTTGGTGACGATCTCGCCGAAGTCGATGCCCAGCGCCACGATGGTCTGCGCGATCTGCGGGCGGATGCCGGAAATGGTGCATTCGGCACCCATCAGGCGCGCTGCGACCACGGTCTTCAGCAGGTGCTGGGCGACCTCGGTGTCCACGGCGGGCACGCCGGTGATGTCGATGACGGCCTGCTCGGAACCGGTTTCGACCAGCGTCTGCAGCAGCTTCTCCATCACCACCATGGTGCGCGCCGAGTCCAGGGTGCCGACCAGCGGAACCCCGACGATCCCGTCCCAGAGCTTGACCACCGGGGTGGACAGCTCCAGCAGTTGCTCGGCCTGGGCGCCGATCAGCTCTTCGCGGGTGCGGGTGTAGACCTCGACGGTGAACAGGCCGAGCGCGTCCAGCAGCCCGGACAGTTCCAGGTAGGCCCGCAGGTCCTGGGCCTCGCCGCCGGCCAGCGCCGGCTCCAGGACCTTCTTGAGTGCGAACACACTGATCGCGGTCTCGGTGGGGCTGAAGCCCTGCCGCGCCCGGGCGCGGGAGAGCTCCGTCAGCAGCGCCCGGACCTCACTGAACCCTTCACCGTGCGCGTCCGGGCCGTCCTGGCCGAGAGCCGCGAGGAGGGCGGCGTAGAGCTCTCGCAGGTCGCGCTCGACCTCCACCCTGCTGACCCGGCCGCCCAGGGTGGACGAGACCTCGGCCACCCAGGCCGAGGCCAGCTCCTCCTCGCTGACCGACAGCAACCGCACGAGACGGTCAGTCGTTCCCACAACCGCCACAGCACGCACATCCTTCACCCAGGTGGTCAGACATCCGAGAAATCCTATGACACCCTCCTCGCGCTGATGCATGCGCCCGTACCCGCCGTTCGCCGATTCACCCTCGCCCGGGCCGGATGCGGGGGAGCCGGACGAGGGTAGGGATGAGTGCACGGCGCTGGGCTTGACCTACTACCTTGACGGTCAGGGTTCTGGGTGAGGGGGGAATGATGGCTGCAGAGGGCTGGTGGCGTCGGGGCGGCGGGAGCCGTGAGGGTCGGACGTTCAAGCGCTGCTCGGAGGTGTTGCACGCGGCGAACGCGCTGGAGGACGCCATGCAGGCCCGCTCGGACGAGGGGCTGCGGGATTTCTCGGACGAGCTGCGACGACGTCACACGGCCGGGACCGACCTGTCGGTGCTGCTGCCCGAGGCGGCGGCCCTGGTGCGTGAGGGTGCCCGTCGCGTCCTCGGGCAGCGCCTGGACGACGCACAGGTCCTCGGTGGTGCGGCGCTGCAGTTCGGCGCGATGGTGGAGATGCGTACCGGCGAGGGGAAGACCCTTGCTGTCGTGCTGTCGGCCTACCTGGGAGCGCTGACCGGTGAGGGCGTGCACGTGATGACCGCCAACGACTACCTCGCCGAGCGGGACGCGACCGCGATGGGGCCGCTCTATCGCGCGCTGGGGTTGGCCTGCGGGCTGATCGTGAGCGGTGGTGCGAAGGAATCAACCCCGCGGTCCAGGCGCGCTGCCTACGCCGCTGACGTCACCTACGGGACGCCGTCGGAGATGGCCTACGACTACCTGCGCGACAATCGCGCCTGGGACCCTGACGGGGTCGTGCAGCGAGGCCGCCGTCTGGCGATCGTCGATGAGGGCGATCTGATCCTGATCGATGAGGCCCGCGAGAATCCGATGATCCGCCGGAGCGGCCGCAAGCCCGATCCGCTGTACGGAAGCCTGACGACGCTGGTCGGGCGCCTCCGCTCCGGTCGGCACTACACCGTGGACACGGACCGCCGCACCGTGGTGCTGACCGACGCCGGCACCGAGCGGGTCGAGGATCTGCTCGGTGTGGGCGACCTCTACCGGACGGCTGACGCCCAGCTGCTGCGGGTGCTCGACGCCGTGCTGAAGGCCAAAGAGGTCTACCGGCGTGACCGTGACTACCTGGTCACCGACACCGGCGCGATCGAGGTCATCACCAGGCGCACCGGCCGCCCGATGACCCGTGGCTCCTTCCCGGGCGGACTGACGCAGGCGATCGCGGCGAAGGAGGGGGTGGTCGTGCCTGCCGACGGCCATTACCTCGGCGAGGTCACCATGCACCGCTTCCTGCGCGGCTACCAGCGGCTCAGCGCGATCGGCGGCGTCGCCACCGAGACACGGGCCTACCAGGACATCTACGGGCTGGAAGTGGTGCGCATACCGCTCGGGCGTCCGCTGCGGCGGGTCGACCAGCCACCGCGTGTCTACCCGACGGCATCGGCCAGGCTCAGCGCCGCAATCGACGAGACGGCCGTGCGCAGCGCGGCGGGGCAGCCCGTGCTGCTCGGGACCGTGTCGATCGCGCAGACCGAGGAGGTCTCGGCGGCGCTGACCGCCAAGGGCGTCGCGCACCGGTCCCTGAGCGCGAAGAACCACGCCGAGGAGGCGGACGTCATCGCGAAGGCCGGACGGGCCGGAGCGGTCACCGTGGTGACGCGGATGGTCGGACGCGGCGTCGACATCCCGCTCGGCGGCGGGGACCCGGCCGAGCGCGAGGCGGTCGTCCGCAGTGGCGGCCTCCATGTCCTCGCCCTGGACGTCTTCGGGGCCAGGCGCGATGAGCTGCAGATGCGTGGCAGGGCGGGGCGCAGGGGCGATCCGGGCGGATCCGCCGTCTTCACCTCGCTGGAGGACGAATCGCTGGACCGGTTGTTCGGCCACAAGAACCAGTGGGCGCTGGCGAAGTTCGCCCTTGACCCGAGCGACACCACGCGCGCGGTGGCCTATGCGTTCGAGCGTGCGCTCAACGGTCGCACCGAGCAGGACGTGGAGAGACTGTGCTCGAAGGTGCGTTATGACGATGTCCTCGGAGAGCAGTGCGACCAGATCTACCGTCAGCGCAAGGCGGTCTTCGACGTACGTGATCACTCCGCATGGATGCGAGCCGCTGTCGACGGGGTCGTGGCCCGGGAGACCGCCGCGTACCCGGCAGCCGGTGGGGACTCCCTGCGGCTGCACCGCGCGCTGGCCGACATCTACCCGATCAGCCTCACTCCCACGGAACTGGACGACCTGCGGTACGACGGTCTCCTCACGCGCCTTCAGGCGGACGCCCAGCGGGCCTATGACGAGCGCGAGGCCGAACTCAGCCCGGAAGTCATGCGGGTGTTCGAGCACCGCTGCATTCTTTGGGCATACAACAAGATCTGGGGCGAGTACCTGGACGCCTCCGAAGACCTCATGGCCGACACCAACCTCAGCACACTCACCGGCGGCGACCCCCTCGCCCACTTCCGGAACGAGGCGGCCCGCCGCTTCGCGACACTGCCGGGGCTGATCGAACGCGAGAGCGTCCACCACGCCTTCCACCAGGAGGTGATCGTCGAACGCGACGACACCCCGCGACCCTGACCTCGTGAGTAGCGCTCCAGCTGGACTACGGATCGTAGACGCTACGCGCACGTACCGTAACAAGTGATGACCTGCGGCACGCTCGCGGCCGGTCCCGCGCGGCCCGGATCATGACTCCTCTGCCTGGGCCGGGGTGTGAGGTGGGGGCGGGGTCTGGGGGAGGGTGAACAGGATGCGGGTGCCGTCGGTGTGGTGGGGGTCGACGGTGATGGTGCCGCCGTGGAATTCGACGATCTTCTTGCACATGGCCAGGCCGATGCCGTTGCCGGGGTAGGCGTCGCGGGTGTGCAGGCGTTGGAAGATGATGAAGACGCGGTCGGCGAATTCGGGGTCGATGCCGATGCCGTTGTCGGTGAACGCGAACCGCCACATCGCCCCGTCGGGTTCGACCGTCAGGCGGATGCGCGGTGCCCGGTCGGGGGCGCGGAATTTGACGGCGTTGCTGATGAGGTTCTGCAGGAGCAGCCCGAGCTGGGTTCGGTCGCCGGAGACCTGGGGGAGTGGGTCGTGCCGGAGTTCGGTGCCGGTCTCGGTGGTGCTCACGCTCAGGGCGTCGAGGGTCTGGTCCCAGACCTGTTCCAGGTCGACCGGGGCGTACTGGTCGTGGACGCGGCCGACCCGTGAGAAGGCGAGGAGGTCGTTGATCAGGGTCTGCATGCGGTTGGCGCCGTCGACGGCGTAGGAGATGTACTGGTCGGCGCGCTCGTCCAGTTGGGCGGCGTAGCGGCGCTGCAGCAGTTGGCAGAAGGAGGCGACTTTGCGCAGGGGCTCCTGCAGGTCGTGGGAGGCGACGTAGGCGAACTGCTCGAGTTCGGCGTTGGAGCGGGCGAGGTCGGCGGCGTAGGCGTCCACGGCGTCGCGGGCGGTCTGCGAGGTGGCGAGTTCGTGGGCCAGGCGTTCGCGCATGGCCTCCACGTCCTGGGCCAGGCGGCGCAGGTCGGCCGGTCCGCTGGCGGTGATGGGGTGGGTGAAGTCGCCGCCGGCCACGGTCCGTACCTGGGCGGTGAGGCGTTCCAGGGGTGCGTTGACGCCGCGGCGCAGGCCGACGAAGACCAGCACCGCCAGGGCGATGATGACGGCGGCGATGGTGGAGAAGAGCCAGTTCCGCAAACGGCGTGCCGTCGTCAGGTCGGCGCGGGAGGCGTTGCGGGCCTGTTGGAGGTGGGTCTGCTGGGTGGTCAGCGCGGCGCGCAGGGAGTCGAATTCCGCTTTGCCCTGCTCGGCTCCGGCCAGCCCGGAAGGCACGGGGGTGCCGGGGGGTCGGGCGGCGATGGGGCGGGCGGTGTCGCGCTGCCAGCGGGCGGCGCGGGCCAGCACCAGGTCCAGGTCTGCCGCGTCGGTGCGGTCTCCCGTGGTCAGGGCGTGCAGGGCGGTGGTGGCGGCGGCCTGCTGGGACAGCCCCTGGGTGTAGGGCTCCAGGAATTCGGCCTGCCCGGTCAGGGCGTAGCCGCGGGTTCCGGTCTCCTGGTTGACCAGGGCCGCCTCCAGGCGCACGGCCTGGATCAGCGCCGGACTGCTGCGGTCCACGAGCTGGTTGCTGACCGCGGCCGAGTGCCGGAAGAACGCCACCGCCAGGCCCGACAGCACGACCAGGACCACCAGGGCCGCGGAGACCCCGGCGGTCAGCCACTGCCGCGTGCTCCACCGGCCCTGGCCCAGCGGCCCCGAGCGGGCCGGCCCGGTGGAGTACGCGGCCTCGCCTGCGGTTGGTCGCGGCTCGGCGGCCTGCTCGGGTACGGGCACGGCGTCCTCCAGGGCGTCCTGTGGCGCGCGCCACGAGTCGGGGGTGCCCGGTTCCGTGTCCGGGGCGGCGAAAGCCTACCCGAGTGCGACAACCATGGTTGTCGCAGGGGTAGGGTGTGTACATGGCCACTCCCAGCACGCATCAGCGTCCCGACGCCGGGGCGGGACTGCTCGAGCGCACCCTCCCCGGTCTGGAGGCCCTGGTGCGCGATCTGCTGCTGGCTCTGCCCGAGCACACCGGTACACCGGCAGACGGGCCGTTGGCGCGCCTGGCCTCGCTGCGGCAGGTCCAAGCCGCGCTGGACGTCCAGATTCGCCTGGCCGCCCAGGAGGCCGCCGCCGCCGGGGCCAACTACGCCCAGCTCGGGGAAGCCTGGAACATCACCCGCCAGGGAGCCCGCAAGCGCTGGCCGGGCCTGGTCTTCGCCCGTCCCCGACCCACCCCCACACCAGGAGACCCCGAAATGAGCACCCCCCTGCGCTCCTACACCGTTCTGCTGGTCGAGGACGACGACGCCGACGCCATGCTCATCGAGGAGGCACTGCTCGACCACGGTGTGGCGCGCACCATTCAGCGGGCGGGCGACGGCATCGCCGCCCTCGCCCATCTGCGCGACCCGGCCAACACCCGGCCCGACCTGATGGTGCTGGACCTGAACATGCCCCGGATGAACGGCCGCGAACTGCTCACCGTCCTGAAGAACGACGAGGCCCTGTCCACCGTCCCGGTCGTCGTCCTGACCACCTCCGCCGCCCCCGACGACGTCACCCGCGCCTACCAGGAGCACGCCAACGCCTACGTGACCAAGCCCGTCAACCTGGACGACTTCATCCAGGCCGTCCAGAGCATCGACGCGTTCTTCCTCGACACCGCCACCCCGCCCCGCCCCTGAGGCATCCTCGGGCTGCCCTGTCCGCGGACGATGCGGCTCAAGACCTGCCCCATTTCTGGTTGGTTCCCCCGTTGCAGGTCCAGATCTCCAGCAGGGTGCCGTTGGCGGTGCCGTGGCCCGTGGCATCCAGGCACTTCCCGGAGCCGGTGTTGACGACGGTACCGTCAGAACGAAGAGTCCACAGCTGTGCGCCGGTGCCGTTGCAGTCGTAGATCTGCACCGGGGTGCCGTCCGCGGTCCCCGCCGAGCGGACGTCCAGGCACTTGTTGCCGTAGACGGTCAGGCGCCCGGACGCGTCGGACGTCCAGGACTGGTTGGCGCCGCCGTTGCAGTCCCACAGTGCGACCTGGGTGCCGTTGGTCTGGGTCGCATTGGGGACGTCCACGCACCGCGATGACTCCTGTCCGCGCAGGACACCGGTGGAGCTGGGCACAGTAGTGCTGCCGAGGGCGGCGACCAGGGCCTCGGCCGCGCTCGCCTGGGTGGTGGGTGTCCACAGCGAGAACGGACCGACGAAGGAGTTGCCCTGCTGTCCGGAGCTGTTGGTATCGGTGGCCAGGATCGAGTTGGCCGTCGTGGCGAGGAACGTGTCGTACTGGGCGGTCCCCGTGGCGGTGGCCAGGGCCCGCAGGTAGCGGGCGAAGATGCCCTTGAACGCCGATCCGTCACCCGTGCAGTTGGGCTCGCAGCCGTCGTAGAGCACGCCGTTGTGGTTGAAGCGGGCGACCGCTGCGGCGGCGATGGAGTTCGCGGTGGTCAGCAGTGAGGTGTCGCCGGTGGCCCGGGACTGCTCGATCAGGCCTTGGAGGATCACTCCCTGGTTGTAGGAGTAGTTCGCCGTGCTGAATGTGCAGGTGGGAACGTTGAGACCGTCGCGGACCAGGTTGCCGCTGATGAGGCCCGAGTTCTTGAACCAGTTCCATTCGGCGGTCGCCCAGCCGCCGTAGGTGGTGTCGCCGGGGATGCGGTTGTGCAGGCCGGCGGTCGCGGCAAGGAAGAGCTCGTTGGCGATCGAGGCCTTGTACTGCTTGGCGGTGCTCCAGTAGACGCCGCCGCCACAGGTGGAGTCCCAGTAGTTGTGCATGTAGTTGGTGGTCGTCCTGGCCATGTTCAGGTAGTCGGTGTTGCCGGTGATGTCGTAGGCCTGGATCCAGACCAGGGCCCACCAGCCGGTGTCGTCGATGTAGTCGTTGGTGAAGCTGCTGTTCTTGGCGTACGCACCGGAGATGGCGTAGTCGTACTGCGAGTCGCCGGTGGCCTGGTGGTAGGTCATCACCGTGCTCAGCGACACTGCGGAGGTCCACCAGCCGCCGGCGTCGATCCGGCCGCTGTTCGCGTTGTACGACTGCATCAGGACGGCGATGCTACTGGCCGCCGGGGTCTGGGCAGCCTGGGCGCTGCCGACGTTCGGGGCCAGCAGTGCCAGCCCCAGCACGGCGACCGACACCCGTGCGGCCCATTTCCTCAGGATGCCTATGTTCATGATCTGCTCCGTTTCCGGTGGTTCGCGGTCACCCCGCGGCCGGCGGTGCGTGATTGGGGTATGGCAACGTTGTCAGAGGGATCGCATGTCAGCCCTCTTCGCATGTTCGAACATGTTGGATGTGCTTCATCGCCGGAGGGCGAGAGCGCTCTCCGAAGCTAGCCAGAGGTAACCTGCACGTCAATGCTCCGCGCACATGGTCGGACCACTGGGCCGTCAACTGACTGACCATACCGCCTCATTGCCCCCCTTTCCGCGAATCTGCGACGCGCATTGTTTGATGTCTGTGCACCCATGTTGGCTATTCTGGTCGGTTTCGTTGACAGCTGTTGCACACGTCCTCTTCACTGTGCGGGATCCCCCTCGGCCCGACGGCACTGCCGTCCGCACCCTGGAGCTGGAGCAAATGAACCGATGGCGCCTCCCCCTGACGGTCTGTCTGCTGGTCCTCGGACTCGCCGTACCCGCCGTATCCACCACATCCGCCCATGCGGCAACCGCCGCCGCGGTGTCCGATCCGGCCTCCCTGGTCAACCCCCTGCTGGGGACCTCGAACCAGGGCAACACCTTTCCCGGCGCCGACATGCCGTTCGGGATGGTGTCCTGGAGCCCCGACACCCCGTCCCGACCACCGGGGGGCGACTACGCCTACTCTGACAACGTTGTCACCGGTTTCAGCCTCAACCACCTGTCCGGACCGGGCTGCGGAGCGATGGGCGACATCCCGGTGCTGCCCACCACTGGCGGTATCGACGGCAACGCGACCGACAGCTTCTCGCACAGCAATGAGACCGTCAGCGCGGGCTCGTACGCGGTCAAGCTCGGCAACGGCGTCACCACCGAGCTGACCACCACCGCCCGGTCCGGGATGGCGCGCTTCACCTTCCCTGCCACCACGCAGGCG
Organism: Streptacidiphilus alkalitolerans; assembly: GCF_042511045.1. NCBI lineage: Bacteria > Bacillati > Actinomycetota > Actinomycetes > Kitasatosporales > Streptomycetaceae > Streptacidiphilus > Streptacidiphilus alkalitolerans. The sequence continues at coordinate 119,089 of NZ_JBHEZX010000002.1, read as the reverse complement.
AACCTGCTGTTCAAGCTGAACGCCGACAAGGCCACCAACCTCCACTTCACCAAAGTCAGCAGCACCGAGGTGAGCGGATCGGTGGACGCCGGACTGTTCTGCGCGGCCGCACCGTCCTACACCGCGTACTTCGACATGGTCTTCGACCAGCCCATCACCGGCACCGGCAGCTTCACCGGCGGCGACTCGATCACCTTCAACACCACCGCCAACCAGGTGGTGCAGGCCAAGGTGGGCCTTTCGTACGTCTCGATCGCCGGGGCCACGGCCAACCGGGTTGCCGAGAACGCCGGTTGGGACTTCAACGGCACCCGCACCGCGGCCCACAACGCCTGGAACAGCGTGCTGGGCAAGGTCGCGGTCACCGGAGGCACCAGCGACCAGCAGAAGGTGTTCTACACCTCGCTCTACCACGCGCTGCTGCACCCGAACCTGCTCAGCGACTCCGACGGCAGGTACATCGGATTCGACAAGCAGGTGCATACCGTTTCCGGGGCGCAGAAGGCCCAGTACGGCACGTACTCCGGCTGGGACATCTACCGCACCCAGGCGCAACTGGAGGCGCTGGTAGCTCCGCAGCAGGCCAGTGACAGCGCGCAGTCGCTGGTCAACGACTACGCGCAGGCCGGCTTCTTCCCCAAGTGGTCGCTCAACTCCGCCGAGACCCAGGTGATGAACGGCGACCCGGGTCCAGCGATCCTCGCCGACTACTACGCCTTCGGCGCGCGTGCCTTCGACACCGCCACGGCCAAAGCGGACATGATCAAGGAGGGCACCACCACCAACCCCATCCGCATGGGCTTGGACCTGCAGACGAAGTACGGGTTCCTGCCGTCCGACGGCACCTACCCCAAGGACTTCTACGGCTCGGTGGCCACCCTGCTCGAGTACAGCGCGCAGGACTTCGCCACCTCCGCCTTCGCCGGCGCCCTGGGCGACACCACCACCCAGTCGCAGTTCGCCAACCGCGCGCAGGACTGGAAGAACGTCTTCAACACCTCCTCCGGGTTCATGCAGCCCAAGCTGGCGAACGGCAGCTGGCGCACCGGATTCGATCCGACCAGCAGTGACCAGTTCGTCGAGGGCACCTCCTGGCAGTACACCGGCGCGGTCCCGCACAACATCCGCGGACTCGCCGACGCCATGGGCGGCAACGCCAAGATGGCGGCCTATCTGGACAGCGTGCTGTCCGACTTCCACGGCTCCGGCGGCTCGCACGCCGACCTCGGCAACGAGCCTTCCATCGAACTGCCCTGGGAGTACGACTACGTCGGCCAGCCCTGGAAGACCCAGAAGATCGTCCGCCAGGTCCAGGACCAGCTCTGGCCGGACAACGCGGCCAACTGGAGCGTGGGCAACGACGACCTCGGCACGATGAGCGCCTGGTACGTCTGGTCGGCCATGGGCGTCTACCCGGAGACCCCCGGCACCTCCGACCTGGCCCTGGGCAGCCCGCTGTTCACCAATGTGACAGTCACGCTGGGCAACGGCAGCACCATCAGTGTCAACGCCCCTCAGGCCGCGGACAACGCCCCCTACATCCAGAGCGCCACGCTCAACGGCGCCGCCTGGAACAACGCCTATCTGCCGGCGACCTTCGCCACCAACGGCGGCACACTCAACCTGACCCTGGGCACCGCCGCCGACACCAACTGGGCAACCGGGGCCAGCTCCGCGCCGCCGTCCTACAACGGCGACGGCGGCGCCAAGCCGCCCGGCCCGGCCTCGGGTTCGACGGGTCCGGTGCTGTCGGGCATCGCGGGCAAGTGCATCGACGACAACACCGCCTCCACCACCAACGGCAACAGGATCCAGTCCTGGTCGTGCAACGGCTCGGCAGCGCAGCAGGTGACGGTGGCCGCCGACGGCAGCCTGCAGATCCTCGGCAAATGCCTGGACATCCCCAACAGCACCGCCAACGGCACCCTGATCGGCCTGTGGGACTGCAACGGCGGCGCCAACCAGAAATGGACCTACAACACCACGACCAAAGCCCTGGTCAACCCCAACTCCGGACGCTGCCTCGACATCCCCAACGCCTCCACCACCGACGGCACCCAACTCGAGATCTGGGACTGCAACAACGGCACCAACCAACAATGGACCCTCCACACCTGACCCGACCCGAAGACCGCACTGTCACCCACCTCCCACCCGGAAGGCGTCAACCATGCACCAAACCAAAAGGCTTGTACCCCTGTGGATACTCGCCCTGCTCGCCGCGCTGCTCGCGGTGAGCGTGAGCCCGGCCCAGGCAGCCTCCACCACCACGATCTCCGTGGACGGCAGCCAGGGCGGTCGTACCTTCGACGGCATCGGGGCGATCAGCGGCGGCGGGGGCAACTCCCGTCTGCTGACCGACTACCCGGCGGCCCAGCAGTCCCAGATCCTGGACTACATGTTCAAGCCCGGCTACGGGGCGAACCTGCAGTTGCTGAAACTGGAGATCGGCGGCGACGCCAACTCCACGGACGGCTCCGAACCGTCCATCGAGCACAGTCGCGGTGTGATCAACTGCAATGCGGGCTACGAGTTCTGGTTGGCCCAGCAGGCGCAGCAGCGCAACCCCAACATCGGGTTCTACGGCCTGGCCTGGGCCGCTCCTGGGTGGATCAACAACGGCTTCTGGTCCACCGACACGATCAACTACCTGATCTCGTGGCTCGGCTGCGCCAAGTCGCACAACCTGAACATCAAGTACCTGGGTGGCTGGAACGAGCGCGGCCACGACGTCAACTGGTACATCCAGCTGCGCTCCGCACTGAACGCGGCCGGCTACTCCGGCGTGCAGATCGTGGCCGACGACAGCGGCTGGAGCACGGCGGACGACATGAAGTCGAACTCCGCGTTCAACAACGCAGTCTCGATCATCGGGGCGCACTACTCCTGCAACGGCGGTGACGGAGGCAACGCGGACTCCTGCTCCAGTACGGCCGTCGCGCAGGCCAACGGCAAGCCGCTGTGGGACAGCGAGAACGGCTCGCAGGACATGAACACCGGGGCTCCCGCCCTGATCCGGGCCATCACCCGGGGCTACATCGACGCGAAGATGACCAGTTACTTCAACTGGCCGCTGATCGCCGCGATCTACCCGAACCTGCCGTACTCCACGGTGGGTCTGGCCACGGCCGGCTCTCCCTGGTCCGGGAACTACAGCATCGGTGCCAGCACCTGGGCCACCGCGCAGGTCACCCAGTTCACCCAGCCCGGCTGGAAGTTCATCGACTCCGCCTCCGGCTATCTCGGCGGATCCGAGTCCAACGGCAGCTATGTCACGGTGAAGTCGAACACCGGCTCCGACTACTCCACGATCCTGGAGACCACCACAGCCGGCGCGGCCCAGACCGCCAACTTCACCGTCAGGGGCGGTCTCTCCACGGGCACCGTGCACGTGTGGTCGACCAACGTCAACAACCCGAGCGTGGCGACCAGCTTCGTCCACAGCCAGGACATCACCCCGAACAACGGCTCGTACTCGCTGACCATGCAGCCGGGCTACGTCTACACGGTCACCACCACGACCGGCCAGGGCAAGGGCACCGCGACCGCACCGGCCGCGCACTCGCTCGCACTGCCCTACAGCGACAACTTCGACAACGACGCCAGCGGGACGGAGGCGAAGTACTTCGCCGACATGCAGGGTTCCTACGAGGTCCAGCCCTGCACGGCCGGCCGGTCCGGCCAGTGCCTGCAGCAGATGGCGCCGGTCAAGCCCATCGAGTGGCAGGACGACTCCGACTCCTACTCGCTGGTGGGCGACCCGAGCTGGTTCAACTACACCGTCAGCGCGGACGCCATGCTGAGTGCCCCGGGTACCACCGAGCTGATCGGCCGGGCCAACACCCAGCAGCGTCCGCAGTCGCACATGAACGCCTACTACTTCCGGATCAGGGACACCGGGCAGTGGTGGATCGAGAAGATGCTCACCGACGGGTCCAACCACACGCTGGCGACCGGCACCACCACGGCGCTGGGTACCAACAAGTGGCACAACCTGTCCTTCAAGTTCCAGGATTCGCAGATCAGCGCTTCGGTGGACGGCAACACCGTCGGTACGGTGACCGACACGTCCTTCGCGACCGGTCAGGCCGGCCTGGGCATCCAGGGCTACCGGACCGACCAGTTCGACAACCTGTCGATCGTCGCCGGCACCGGGACCCCGCCCCCCGTCAAGGGCCAGATCACTTCCGGTATCGCCGGCAAGTGCCTGGACGACTACACCGGCTCCTCCACCGCGGGTGCCGCGGCTGTCATCTGGGACTGCAGCAGCTCCGGCTCGCAGTGGACCCCCGTGAATGGAACGCTGCAGGTCAACGGCCTCTGCCTGGACGTGACCGGCGCCGGGACGGCCAACGGCACCCTGGTCGGCCTCTGGACCTGCAACGGCCAGGCCAACCAGCAGTGGCAGGTGCAGAACGGCGGGCTGGTCAATCCGAGCAGCGGTCGCTGCCTCGACGACCCGGGATTCAGCACCACCAACGGCACGAAGGTCGACATCTGGGACTGCGACGGCGGCGTGAACCAGCACTGGACGCTGCCGTCCTGACTCCGGAGCAGAAACGGTTCGTGGGCTGCCGCTGCCTGGCGGCGGCCCACGAACCGCCCCGCGTGCGCCGCCGGATTCCGCGCCGCCGGCCGGGCGGGGGCCGCGTGTGCGGCCGTCGTGGTGTCGAGCGGGGCGGAGTGATCACAGAGTGGTCCTCCAGCGGGGTGCGTCGAGGTCGGGTTCGTCAGGGCTGGTGAAGTGGAACGGTACGGTGAAGTGTTCGGCCAGGGCGCGGCCGACCGTCGTTGCCTCCTGTGCTTCGGGCCATGGAGGGACCGTGCCGTTGAACAGCCGCATGTCGCTGCCGTGCCGGATGCTCGCGAGCGGGTGTTCGGCAGCCGGGTCGTCCGTCAGCGCCATCAGGTACACGTACCACCCGTCGGTGTCGCCGTCCCAGAGTGCCTCGATGGCCGCCGGCCGACCGGGCAGGGCTTCCACTTTCTGCGTCAGGGTCTGCAGGCTCAGCGGCGGGGTCGGGTAGCGCTCGAAACGCTGTCCCAGCTCCCGGTAGCGCTCCACGACCACGTCGAGCGCTTCGTACAGGCCCGGCCTGGAGTCGTCCGGGAACGCCTCGCGCAGGCGCTTGACCGCCGCGAGTCGATGATCCGAGCGAACCAGGTCATCGACAGCGGAACGGTCAGCGGCCGGCAGTTCGGCCCAGAAGGGGGAGTCCATGACGGTATTCAAGCGGTCGACGCCGCAGTCCCTGCACCCAGGGCGCCGCTACACCGCGGTGTCGGCAGGCAGACCCACCTTGGTCAGGGCAGCGGTCGACGTCAAGGGGGTCGGTGCCGCCGACGGGGAGTCGGGCGATCTGCTCGGCGAGGCGTTGCTCAAGGTGGAGTGGTGGCCGGGCTCAGCTGTCGTGCCGTGCGGGTGTCGACCGCCGTGCCCTGCGCAGCAGCAGTACGCCGAGGAGGAGGACCACCGCGCCGACGGCGGCGAGAGGAGCCGCGTCGGACCCGGTGGGTGCCAGGGTGCCACTGGCGCTGCCTGTACCGGCCCCTGTGCCGGCACCGATGGTGGGCGTCCCGCCCGTGGTCCCGCCGGCGGTGCCGCCCGATGTTCCCGCAGCACGTCCGGCGATCACGATGCGGAGCAGGGATGCGTCGTTGGACGGGTTGGGGTCCCGGACGGTCGTCGAGCCCAAGTGGGCCGGGATCTGCATGGTCCTGCCCGCCAGGTTGGCATCGAACGTCCAGACGAGGGTGAAGGTGGTGCTGGTGCGGGGTTCCAGTGGCTTGTCGATTTCACAGTAGAGGTATCCCGCGTCCGCCCAGCAACGTCGGTCCTCGGTCGTGATGTGCCAGCCGTTGGGGAAGAGGTCCGGGGTGATCGGCAGGTAGGCGGCCTGCGTCTCGGCGTCGGGGCCGTAGTTGGTCATCACCAGGTCGGTGCGGACCGGGACGCCGGTGGCGACCTTCTCCTTCGGGGCGGTCCACTTCATGCCCCAGTCCGAGCCGGGGTCCGCCGACAGCGACAAGGTCGCGGTGTTGTTCTGCGGGTTGACGTCGACCGCGGTGCCGATGTCTGCGGCGACCGTGACGGGCAGCTTGGTGCCGACCGGAACGCCTGCTCCCACCCGCAGCTTCAGCTCCCACTGGGATTCATCGGCCGGGGGAACTGCCCGGCAGGTGATGGACCGGGCCCCGGCTGCGGGAGTGCAGAAGGTGAGGGACTCATCGCCCCGGGCTGTGGACGGCACATAGGTGAGGCCGGGCGGCAGGGTCATGGTGAACGCCAGCGCCGGAAGGCTCCCCGAGATCAGCCGGGCGTCGCCGGTCACGTAGAGCTCGCGCCCCGGTGCGATCCGCGTGTCCGTGCCCTCAGTGACCTCCACCGACGCCACGGCGTCGACCTCCCCGGGCCCGGCCGTGGCCGTGGGTCCGGCCGTCGCCTCGGGGTGCGCCCCGGTCGGCACGGTGGTCGCGGCGTCAGCGGGCGTGGAGGCACGTGCCTGCGAGGGTCCGCCGGGTGTGGCGGATCCGGTCGAGCCAGCCGTCACGCCCTGGGCCGAGGCCGCTGCTGGGCCCAGGACCAGCAGCGCGGTAACCGCTGCGCCCACTAAGGAACGTGTCACTCCTGGTCGCATCTGGCGCGCCTTTCGTTGAAGTTCTGCCAATGCCAAGGCAGTTGACCATGGGAAGAGGGTTTGAGTCTCGCAGATGGAGGGCCGGTTGGCTGCCGCGTGGCACAGGTTTCCACCTACGGTGGCAACTGCTCCAGGATCGCGGGCAGTCGTCTGTATCCGTGACGCCCGGTCCGCTGATCGTTGAACCGTGTGGCTGCGCGGTACCTCGTTGATCGGAGTGTCGGGGCGGCCCGGCATAATGACGCGGTGCCGATAGCCGAGAACTCTGACCCGTGCGCCTCCGACGAGCCGGAACCGACGGGAGCTGACCCGTTCGCCGGACTCGTTCTTGACGAGGACTTCGTTCGCGGGGCCGGAATCAAGGAACCGACGGCACGCACCCGGATGCTCACCGCACGCTGGCGGATGGAGCGGCCGGTGGATCCGGGCGGCCGCCGCTGGTCTCGCGACGACCCCGGCCCGACCCGTCGGCGCACGAAGCGGGCCAGGCTCGCGTCCAGACTCGGCACAGGGGTGGTGATCGCCATCGCCGTCGCTGTCGCGCTCGTCGTCATCGGCACCGTTCCGGGCGGCGGCCCATTCTCCTCCGGCGGCTCCCCGCGGGACGTCCTGCCCGCGCATGCGGCGGGATCACCGCGTCCGTCGACGGACGTCGCGCTGAGCGGCGGCGGGACCTCCGACGGCAGTGAGTGCGGCAAGCAGGGATTCCACCACTTCACCGGGACCGATACCGCTGCGCCCGCAGGTACAGTCGCCGCTTCCTCGGCCTCCGGGCCCTCCGACACTGCGCCGCCGGGACCGGAACTCACCCTCGGGTCCTACGGGTTTTCCCAGGATGCCGGGGAACCCGGGCACTTCACCATCGACCTCCTGTTCGGACCGGGCGCTAGCCGGTCGCTGGACCTGTCCCTGCCGCTGGGTCCGCAGGGGGTGGCAGTGGAGATCGAGGGCCCCGACGGGCTTGTCGGCGGCGCCTACGGCCTGCCGGCAAAGCTCGGCGACGGCACGGCGCGCACCCCGCAAGGGAAGATCAGCATCGGATCTTCGGACGGCGCGACCGCTGAGGTCACGCTTCCTGCCCAGGCGCTCTGCCCGGGCATCGATGCACTCGGTGTCCAGCAGCGCCTCAGCCCGCCGATCGACTCGACGAACACCATCACCGGACCGGCACCGTACACGCTCACCGTCTCCATCGCCGACCCGGCGATCGGCGCGCTCCGGCGCGCAACGGGTTCCCCGCTCCAGGGTGACGTACTCAGCGGCACCAACCAGCTTCCCCAGTAACCCTCAGGCCGCCCGCGACGGCTCGGCGGGCCTGTACGTGAAGGGCTCTGTCCCGTAGTCGGCCCTGTCGCCGTGCTGAAGGTGCCGGAGTAAGGGAGTTGACCGCCCGCCGGCTCGGCGTGGACGGTCCCGGCGGAAGACCGGCTGCTGGTTGGACCTGGACGGCAGGACCGTGTCGTGTCCGGCCAGGCCGGCCGGCCCAAGGCCATCGACGACGACATGCCTGCCCTGAGAGAACCTGGGTGGTCGCCGGGGAAATGGAAGAGGCTGTCAGCGACCTCGACGAGGAGAGCAAGAGGCTGGAGGATCTTTTGTTCAATCTTTATCTCCACCGGCCTTGAGGTCGACCTCCGTATGTGGGCGAAGGGGATACCTGCCGACATATCCTGGAGAAATTTGAAGAGCTCGGCGGCTGGTCCCAGGATTTATCAATGGAGCGGAATTTGACGTCACCGTGGCCGTGCGGATGTCCGCGCGTGAGGTGGAAGCGATGTCTCGCTGCTCCGCACCGGTGAAGAGGACAGGTTCATCCTGATCGAGACCTGGGCGCCAACTGGAAATACCGCGCATAAGGCCCGGAAAGAGGACGGATTCTCTTAGTGAGGGTTGAGCGTAACCGGTTCTGTCGCTTTAATTGGGCGCCATGACATACGACGGGCTTCTCCGCCCCAGCCGCCGCTCCCTGCTCGCATTGACCGGCGCGAGTGCAATTGCCGCCGCGGCTGTACCTCTCAGTGCGGGGACGGCGTCAGCCGCCAGTTCTCCCGCACCGGGCTCCGCCCTGTTGGTGCCCTCCCCTCGACTCGACCTGAACAGTTCGTCAGACAACTGGATACGTGAGAAGGCCACCAGGGACACCACCATCATCCAGTCGTTCGGCTACGACAACGCCAACAAGAACATCTACCTTGCGCAGGTGACGCAGGCGGGCCTGCAACTCTCGGGCGAGTCCGCCCCCGTGAGCAGTGCGGACCGCAACCTGAACGGCGACCTGACCATAACCAAATGGGACATGTCCGGCAATGTTCTCGGCTACATGTACCTGCGCGGCTTCGGTCACGGCATGAACATGGGCGTCGAACCGGTCGGCGGTTCGGCCTATCTCTGGACGGAGGTCGACGCCGTTCCGCTGAGTGACGGCACCAGTCGCGGCACCCGCCTGGCCCGCTTCCCGTTCGTCAGCGGCAAGGTGCTCGACTCCACCTCCTCCTCCCTCGCCACCTACACACCCGCCCCGGGCTCCACGATCAACACCGCCACCGTCGACCCGGTCTACGGTCGACTCGGCATCCGGTACCGCGACACGGACGGCATCATGAAGTACCAGGTGCACGATCTCGACCTGGCGCGTCTCAACATCTGGAGCGAGCCGCTCGCGACCATCAGCGAGCCGGACATCACCGCAGTCCCCGGGTGGCCCCTCACCACCTACGGCCACCCGTTTCTGCAGGGCTACGCCGTCGTCGGCCAGTACCTCTACATGCTGCACGGCAACGCCTACGGGACGACCGAGTCGATCGGCGGCCAGGACGTCGTGATATCCCAGCCCAGCGTCGGCAACACGTTCATCAGCTGCGTGGACCTCACCACAGGCGCCTTCGCCCCTGCCCCGCCGTCCACCTTCAACCAGAACGTCAACCCCTGCTACACCGCTGCTGCCTACACGCTGGACTACCGCGAACCCGAAGGTCTGGGGGTCTACATTCCGGACCTCTCCCAGCCCGGTGTGTTCAGCATCGGCCTCGGGTTCGCCTCCGGCCCGGCCGGCGCCCGCCGGGCGACCATCTACGGCAAGACCGGGCTCGTCCAACCCTCCTGACGCGCACGGGAGACTGCCGATGGACGTGGCAGTCCTTCATTCCGCGCTCCGGGGTACGTGTCCGGCCTGATCACCCTCGCGGTTCCTCCATCTTCGCTGTGGCAGGGCCGGCGGGGGTGCCGGTGGGGGTCCGGCTCGTCACCCGGTGAAGGCGGCCCCGCCGGAAATCGCGGGTGTATTCCGGCGTGGACCGGATAGACGGTCATCGTGTACGCCATCCCCCCCGGTCGTACACAGCGGTGCCCCGGGACCACAGCCCCGGGGCACCTCCTCTTTCTCCACGGCCTGGACAGCGCCGATGGGTGGACGTTCGGATCTGTACGAGGCCTGACTCCCGGAGCGGTCCTCGCGCGGCCCGGTACCGGGCACAGTCGCGCAGTTCCTCCCAACCGGTCAGCCTCGGAGACCATTGAAGCCTGCGTAGGCTGCTCACCGGCCAAATTGGGGGTAGGCGGATGAAATCAGTCAGCTCGCTCTAGCCGTGGGGTGTCGTTCATGTCCGAGGATCCCGAGGAGTCCCTCGGCGACGGCACGTGGTTCCTGGACGGGGCCGCCGGAACCGTCAGCATGGCGCGCGATCGCACCCGCGGCTTCCTGGGCACCTGCCCACTGCCCATTTCCGCACAAGCCTGTGCCGATGCGTTGCTGCTGGTCAGTGAACTCGTCGCCAACGCGGTCCGTCATGCCCCGGGTCCTTGCGCCCTGTCCCTGAATCTGACCCAGCGGGCGCTGATCATCGCCGTCTCCGACACCGCACCCACCCTGCCGGCGCCCCGCGCCCCGGACCTGCGTGCGGGAGGCGGAGGGTTCGGCTGGACACTCCTGCGTCAACTGAGCCAGGCCGTCGACGTCCAGTCCCACCCCGGCGAAGGCAAGACGATCACCGCGCGGCTCGCCATCGTCCCCTCCGGGGCAAGCGGATCCGGCGCCTAGCTCGACCGCCGTGTAGGACCGGTCAGCGGGCGGCGGGGATGCGCAGGGCGAGCAGGACGGTGTCGTCCCCGGCGTGCTCGTCGGCGACCTGGTCCGCGATTTCCTCCAGCAGGGCCGGCAGCGGTGTGGACGCGCCGGCGGCCAGCAGCGCGGCGGTGTGGTCGATGGCCGTGTCCAGGTCGTGCCCGGCGCGTTCGATCAACCCGTCGGTGTAGAGCAGCAGGGTCGACCCCGGTTCGAGCACGACCGCGTGGTCGTCGCGTTCGACCGCGGCCAGGGTGTGGTGAAGCAGGGGACCGTGGTCGTTCAGTCGACTGACGTGTCCGTCGGGGTGCAGCAGGAGAGGTGGGGGATGTCCGGCGTTGGTCCAGGTCATGCTCCACTGGTCGTTCTCGTGGTGGAGGTGGGCGTGGACCAGGGTTCCGGAGGCGGGCAGGGGCAGGACGCGGCAGGCGTACTCCAGGGAGGCCAGCGCGGAGGCGGGGCCGTCGCCGTTCTTGATCAGGACGGCCTGGCGCAGCATGCTGCGGACCTGTCCCATCAGGGTGGCGGCGTGGATGTCGTGGCCGGTGATGTCGCCGACGGTGACGGCCAGGCCGGGGGCGCGGGTGCCGTGGGGGTGGGGGACGGGAAAGGCGTCGTACCAGTCGCCGCCGACCATGTCGTCGGCGGAGGCGGGGCGGTACAGGGCGGCGAGGTCCATGCCGGGCACGGTGGGCAGCTCGGTGAGCATGGCCCGCTGGAGCTGGTGGGCGACGTGGACGCGGGCGTCGAGGAAGACCGCGCGCTCCACCGCCTGGGCCGCGTAGCCGGCGATCGTGGTCAGCACGGCCGCCTCGTCCAGACCTACCGTGTGGTCGGTGTCCCAGCCCAGGACCAGGACGCCGACCGGGCCGCGCGCGGCGACCATCGGCAGGCAGACCGCGGAGGCGATCCCCAGCGAGTCGAACGCCGCCACCGGCGCGGGACCGTAGTGCCGAACCAGGTGGGCCCGGTCCGGGACAGCGACCATGCGGCGCTCCCGCAGCGCCCGCGCGGCGGCGAAACCGGCACCGCGGTCCATGCGCTCGACCGATTCCGGTGGAAGGACAGCGTCCAGGTCGGGCAGGCGGAGCAGCTCGTCGCCCTCCAGGAGCAGCAGGCCGATGTAGGAGGGCTTGAGGGCGCCGCTGACCAGGCTCCGCACCCGGCCGTGCACCTGGTCCACCGTGGCGCTGCCGGTCAGCTCTTCCGCGGCGCGCAGCAGCAGTTCGGCGCTGGTGAGGTCCTGGCGCACCTGGTGGGTCTGGGACTGGGCGCGGTGCTGGGCGCCGGTGGCGCGTTGGGAAGCGATCCGCAGCCGCAGCTCGGCCGAGCACGCCGCCGCCAGATCGGCCAGGTTCTCGTACTGCTGGGGAGTCCAGGGGTGTGAGGTCGTGTCGATCGCGCAGAGCACGCCCAGGGTGGCGTCCTGGTCGTCGGTCAGCGGCAGGCCGGCGAAGGCTGCCACCGTTCCTGCGGATGGCTCGCTCGTGCGAGTGTCGTCGATCAGGACCGGGGCGGCTGCGGCCACCACCTGCCGGACCAGCACCTGGACGGAGGGTGAGTCCTGCGGGGCACCGTGGCCGAGCCAGGTCGCCGGACCGGCAATGGCCGGGAACACCACGTTCTCTCCTTCCCGCAACGCTATGAGAGCGACCGGGACGTCCAGCAGGCGTGTGGTCAAACGGGCGAAGCGCTCCATGTCCTCATCCGGGGCCGCGCCCAGACCCGAGGCCCGCAAGGGGCCGGGTGCCACGGCATCGGTCATGCCTTCCACGCCCATCTGCTTTCCCACCCTTCCAACCCATGGCCCACAAGGGCCGCTGCATCACAACACGACCTCTACCCCGTCCCCGCCCAGGGATTTGTCATTGCCGTCCTCCTGCCGGGCGGCGCTCCCCGCGGGGAGGTGCGGATACGGCAGCGGGGGCAGGCGCCTGCGTGCGCCGACGTCGAGGTCCAGCGTTGTGACGACCCGCCCCGCGACCGGGGTCAGCGGTCGGCGTCGGTCGCGGCGGTGTCCTGCGGGCTGGCCTGCGGGCGGCTGTCCTCGTCCAGGAACTGCAGGACGGTGACGGCGAGCAGGACGGCTCGGCCGACCGGGCCGAGCCGCATCCCGCTGGACCGGGCCGAGTGGCGGGTGGCGTCGATTCCGGAGGACCACAGGGAGCGGACCTGGGCCGCGTGCCGTCCCGGGCCGCTGATCCAGGTGCCCAGGGCGACGGCGATGCCGAGGACCGCCACCGAGCGCACGGCCGTGCGCAGGAAGTGAACGAGTTGGTCGAAGACGGCCGCTGCGGTGACCAGTGCCCGGTGCCTGCGCCGGGCCGGTCACACGGCGGCGGCCAGGAGGGCGGTGAGGACGGCCAGCCAGTTGCCGAGGATCTGCAGCAGTCGGAAGCCGGTCTTCGCCGCCCCGATGTGCTGGGCGTCCAGGACGGTGAAGCTGGTGTGCACCCCGGGGACCTTCGACGCCACGGTCAGTCCGGAGTCCAGTCGCTGCTTGACCTGGTCGATCACCGGGGCCAGGTCGACCACCACGGAGTCGTCGGTGAGCCGGACCGCGCCGCCGCCCTGCCCGGTCAGGGCCTTGACCATGGTGGCGTGGACGCGCCGGTTGGCGTCGTTCCAGAAGGTGTGGAACCAGGAGCTGGGGACCACCGCGAGGGCCTGCTTCTGGACCAGGCCGGCGATGGCGTTCTCGATCGGGTCCCCGAGGCTGCCCAGCCCCTTGGCCAGCAGCGGCCGGTCCGCGGGTGCGGCCTGCTGGATCACCGTCTGCAGGCCGAGCAAGCCCGTTAACGCCGTTGGGGCTGGCTCAGGCCGACCGTCGAGCCAAGCGGTGTGCCCATCGGCGACCTGGGTGCTCAGGACCCGGGTACTCCGACGCACCGCCAGCCGGTCTGCGGCGGCGGGCGGGTGATCCGCCAGAGCCCCGCGATCTCGTAGTACACCCCGTTGACAACCTGCAGCAGGACCAGTGTGACCGGCCACAGCAGGGCGTTCAGCAGCGGCACCTCGTCCACCGGCAGCGTGTAGGCCGCCACCACCCGTACCGCTCCGTCCGCCACCATCGCCGCGGCCCAGATCACGGTGGACACCCGCCAGATCCGCCGGAACTGCGGCGAACGCTCCCACAGCACGTCCCACGAGGTGCCGTCGGAGCGGAACCGGCCCTCCAGCAGGGGGCGCGCGCCCTCGAAGACCAGCGGCCGCCGCGCCCGCACCGATCCCAGGAACCACACCCCTGCCAGAGCCGTCACCCAGCCGTCCCTGGCCAGGATGACCCTGGTGCTCCCGCTGACCAGCGAGGCGACCAGGCCCAGCAGCATCACCGCGGTCACGAAGGCCGCCATCGGGTCCAGGTGCCGCCGACGGCCGAACTGCACCGCCGCACTCACCACCGGCACCAGCGCCGAAGCGATCAGCGCCGGCCTGCTGCCCACACCGAGGGCCCTCAGACCGTAGTACGCGGCGAGCGGTAGCGCCACGTCGACCAGCAGCACCAGCGCCCGGCGCGCTCCTCCCGCAGGCATCACGGTCCGCCCCCTTCGGCTGCCGTGTCACCACTGTAGCGACGCGTCGCACTGGTCCTCCCCCGGCCCTGCGTCGCGTCGTTGTGCGCGGACCCGTCAGCGGCTCGGTGGGACCACTCCGTTCTCGTAGGCGAAGATGACCGCCTGGATCCGGTCGCGCAGCCGCAGTTTGGCCAGGACGCGGGCGACGTGCGTCTTGACGGTGGTTTCCGACAGGACCAGGCGGTCCGCGATCTCCTGGTTGGTGCGCCCCGATGCCATTTCTGTGAACACCTGCCGCTCGCGCTGGGTCAGCGGCGCCAGGACATCCGTCGGAGAGGCGCCGGAGCCGGTGGCGTGGAAGGTCGAGGCGTAGGTGTCGAGGAGGCGGCGGGTCGTACTGGGGGCCAGGATCGCCTCACCCGCGGCTACCGTGCGGATGCCGGCGATGAGTTCCTCGGTCCGGGCGTTCTTGAGCAGGAAGCCGCTGGCTCCGGCTTGAAGGCCGGCGAAGGCGTACTCGTCCACGTCGAAGGTGGTCAGGATGAGCACCTTGACGTCGGGCAGGTGGGCGGCGATGTGGCGGGTGGCCTCGATCCCGTTCGTCCCGGGCATGCGGACGTCCATCAGGACGACGTCCGGGCGCAGCGCCGCCGCCTGGGTGATCGCCTGGGCGCCGTTGGCCGCCTCTGCGACCGCTTCCATGTCGGACTGGGCGTCGATGATCATCTTGAAGCCGCGGCGCAGCAGGTCCTGGTCGTCGGCCAGCAGTACCCGGATCATGCGGCAGTGGCCGGGTCGGTCACGGCGAGGTCGGCGAGGACTTCCCAGCCTCCGCCGCGGGTCGGGCCGGCCTGGAACCGTCCCTGGTAGAGGGTGGTGCGTTCGCGCATGCCGGCGAGTCCGTGACCGGCTGCGGAAGCGTTTGCCGTGGTGGCGGGTTCGCCGTCGTTGGTGACCTGGATCCGGACCCGGTTCTCGCGGTGGATGAGGGTGACGGTGACGCGGCGGACGTTGCGGCTGTGTTTGAGCACGTTGGTCAGGCTCTCCTGGACGATGCGGTAGATCGTGAGCTGGGTGGTCGGCGCCAGGTGGCCCGGTTCGCCGGAGATTGACAGTTCCACGGTCAGGCCGGCCGAGCGGGCGATGGCGACCAGGTCCGTCAGTTGCTCGACGCCCGGTTGGGGCATGAGATCCGCCGGTCCGGCGCCGCGCAGGACGCCGAGGATGCGTTGCATCTCGCTCAGCGCCTGGCGTCCGACTTCCGAGGCCTGGGTCACGGTCTCGCGGATCGGGCCTTCGGGTGCGGTGGCGGCGACGGCGTCGTTGAGGGTGATCATGACGGCCAGGCTGTGGGCGATGACGTCGTGCATCTCGCGTGCCATCCGGGTGCGCTCCTCGGCGACCGCGATCCGGGCCTGGTGGTCGCGGTCGCGTTCGGCGGTCTCGGCGCGCTCGATCATCGAAGCCAGGTAGGCCCGCCGGGTGCGGACGTACAGGCCGATCACGAGGGCGGCGGTGACGGTGCCGGTGGCCATCAGGGCGGTCAGCCACTGGCGACCGTGCGGGGTCCATCGTGCGACGGCCATGATGACGCCGCTCTCGGCCACCACCAGGGCCAGGGCGAGCAGCCAGCGGCGTCGTTCCCAGGCGCCGAGGGAGTACAGCATGATCAGCACGGCCGGGGCTGCGGCGACGGCGATGACGCCGGTCAGCCAGGTGGCGAAGCAGATCGCGGCGACCAGGGCGGCGGCGGTCGCCGGGGCGCGGCGGCGCAGGGCCAGGGGCGCGGCAAGCGCGATGTCCCAGTACGGGGCGAAGGCGGTGCGGTGGTCGGGGCCGTAGAGGTCGGCCAGCGCCGCTACCAGGGCGACAGCACAGGCCAGCAGCACGTCCGGAAGAAGCGGACGTACTGCTGGCAGGGCTGTGCTGCGGTCGGCGGGCATGGCTTCAGCGTCCCACTCAGGCGTCGCGGCGGCGCAGGGTGATCGAGGCCGCGACGATCGCGGCCACAGCCCAGGCGCACAGGACGAGCACGCCGGCCCCCGGGGACAGGTGCGGTGCCTCAGGTTGGGCGACGGTGAACGCCTCACCCGCCTGGGAGGGGAAGAGCTGCGCGATGTGCTTGCCAGTGGAGCCGAACAGGCTGAACAGCTGGGGGACGACGAAGATCAGGGCGAAGAAGCTGACCAGTGAGCCGGGGGTCGAGCGCACCATCCAGGCGATCATCCCGCCGATGACCCCGGCCAGGACCATGTACAGGCTGGTGCCCAGGACATACCGCCACACCCCGGGGTCGGAAAGCGAGAATCCCGGACGGGACTGGCTGATCACGGCTTGCGAGACCAGGAAGGTGACGACGGTGGCTATCGTCATCACCACCGCCGTGATGACGAAGAAGACCGCCAGCTTGGCCCAGAGCACCGGCTGGCGCCTGGGGACGGCGGCGAAGGTCGACCGGATCATGCCGGTGCTGAACTCGCTGGACACGAACAGCACGCCCAGAGCGCCGATCAGCAACTGGCCCAGGAAGAAGCCCTGCAGCGGCGCCGAGGACGCCAGGTCGTTGGCGTCCTGGTTCCCGGTCAGATGGCGGGTGTTGAACCCGATGATCAGGCCGACGGCCAGCATGCCGACCACGGCCGCGCCCAGGACCGCCCAGGTCGAGCGCAGGCTGCACCACTTGATCCACTCGGACTTCACCGCCCGCCCGAGGGAGACCGGCTGGCTGTCGACGCGGGCCATGGCACCTTGCACTGCGGTCGTAGACCCGGTAATGGTGGTGGTCATGCGGCGTCCTCGGTGAACTCGACGGTGGAGCGGTAGTCGACCGAGTCGTCGGTCAGCGCCATGTAGGCCTCTTCCAGGGAAGCAGCGTGCGGGGAGAGCTCCAGGAGGACGATTCCGGCTGCCGCGGCGGTCCTGCCGATGTGGTCGCTGGTCAGGCCCTCGACCTCCAGCGTCTGGTCCGCGACGTCGCGCACGGTCACCTCGGGACCGGCCAGCAGTCCGGCGAGCTGGGCGGTCTGGGGCGAGCGGACCGTGACGACGTCGGCGGACGCCCCGGCGATGAAGTCCGCCATCGACTGGTCCCGCAGCAACCTGCCCTTGCCCACCAGGATGATGTGGTCGGCCGTCAGCGCCATCTCGCTCATCAGGTGCGAGGACAGGAACACCGTCCGGCCCTCGTCGGCCAGGCCCTTGAGCAGGTTCCGGATCCACCGCACCCCGTCCGGGTCCAGGCCGTTGACCGGCTCGTCGAGGATCAGCGTCTGCGGGTCCGCCAGCAGCGCCGAGGCGATGCCCAGCCGTTGACCCATCCCCAGCGAGAACGCGCCCGCACGACGGTCGGCCACATCACCGAGCCCGACCATGCCGATCACCTCGTCGACCCGCTTGGCCGAGATTCCCGCCGTGGCCGCCATCGCCAGCAGGTGGTTGCGCGCCGAGCGGCCGGTGTGCACGGCCCTGGCCTCCAGCAGCGCACCGACCTCGGCGAGCGGGCGGCGGTGGTCGGAGAACGGCTTGCCGTTCACGGTGACCGAGCCGGACGTCGGGGCGTCCAGCCCCATGATCATCCGCATCGTCGTGGACTTGCCGGCGCCGTTGGGGCCCAGGAAGCCGGTGATGACACCCGGCTTGACGGTGAACGTCAACCCGTCCACGGCCACCTTGTCGCCATAGCGTTTGGTCAGACCCTCGGCCTGGATCACGCGTCCTCCAAAAGATGTGCTGACTACCGCTTCAGCCTAGGAAGCCCGGCCTCCTGCCCGAGTCCTCCGCCCGAGGTGTCTTCAGAACCCCGGGGTCATCCACTCGGAGGACCCCCAGACCCGAAAGGGCCCCTCGAAGCCGAGCTCGGCCATCAACCGCCGGGCGGCTGGACGGCTGGGCGGTGCAGCGGGCGGCCTGGTGGCCGCCGCGGCGCAGGGCTTGGGTGACCCACCGGGCGCCGTTGACGGCAGGTCAAGCACCCGGCATGCGGGACAAGCGCCAAAGCAGTTGGGACCCGGCGCACCGCAGCCCCGCCGCTGGTGGGGACGGGTGCCGGAGCTGGATGCCGTTCGGCGCCTGAGTACCGGCGGCGGGTACCAGGGGATGGTTGTGGCCCGGTCACGGCCGCAGGGCCATGATGACGCTCTGGCCGGAGAGTTGGCGGGCAGAGTGGGAGGATTGTGAACCGGGTAGGGCTCGGGGGAACGGGGGCAGCCACAGTGAAGCGCACGAAAAGACTCGTAGCGGGGTGTCCGCAGTGTGCCGGTACCGGGGTGCGGACTGGTGGGTCCGAACCGGGTTGCGATGGCTGTTGGGGTACCGGTGTGGTTTACCGGGATACGGGAGAGCCGGCCACGAAGGCCGACGCCGGGACCGGGACCTTCCCGGACAGCGTGGTCTTCCTGGGGCTGATCGGGCTGAGCGCGGGCAGTGCCTGCGGCGTGTGGTGGCTGATCGAGTGGGTCCGGTCGCTGGTCGGCCGCTGACCGGGGCGGGACAGGCCGTCGAGATTGGCGTCGTTCACGGGGTCGGTGCTGGTCGTGCTGGCGCTGATCCGCGGGAGCCGGCCCGCCCTGGGGGGCGTAAGGGCGGCCTCTTGCGGTGGTTGGACGCTCCACCCGCCATCTTGAGTACTGCTGGTGGGGTGTGCACCTGCAGTCCATCAGTGGGCGGCGGGAACCTGCGGCACCCTGTCTGGAAGGCGCTGCGCCGCGCGGCCGGGGGAGTTGAGTGCCGCGGTGCCGCGGAAGACCCCCCCCGAAGGCGTCCTGGCATCCGGAGAGCACCCCCGTTCGGCTGCGCCGGGCGTGCCGGCTGGCACCAGTCCCCACCAGGCTGAAGGAAGGCACTTGACCCTTGGAGGCATCATGTCGTCGTTCATCCCGATCGGGCAGCCCGTCGCACTGCTATTCGTCGCCGCGGCGTTGCTGTTCCTGCCCTCGATCTTCGGCTGATCGGAGGACCTGACGCGCCGCGGCCCCCGCCCGGACCGTACCGGTGCGGGGCCGAAACGGGTTCAGCCGATCGTCGCCCTGGCCGCAGCATCGACGGGAGCGGCGAACGCCAGGGGCGAGCCGTCGTGGTCGACGTCGCTCCAGACGGCTCCGGCTGCCTCGCTGCTGAGGATCCGGGGAGTCGTTGCACGAGATTCTCGAGGCCAGTGTGGCTGACAAGTCACCCGAGTACACGGGCATGTGAGGCAGTCACCCCTGCCCGGGGCTGCTCTGCGGCAGCACGAAGAAGAACAGCAGAAGCAGTACACCGAAGAAGATCACGACTCCGCCGATGGCGAAGATCGTGGCCCGTTGGTGGACGGTCAGTCGACGCATACGGCCAGCGTTCCAGCGCGAGCCGGAGCGAAGGAAGGGCGCGCGGCGGGGGTGGTGCACGCTTGGCGCACGAGGGGGCCAGGCAACTACGGCATCACGGATGCTGCTCTGAGCAACGACCGTGGGCGACCCTTGGGACCTCACGTCCCAGTCGCCAGGTGTCCCGGTTCACGGGGAAGCTTCATCCACCACATGCGCAGGGCCCGCGATCGCCGGCTGACAGTGCTTCCCCTGCGTAGACCGAAAGGGAGTCCGCGGTCAGCCCCGTGACGAGCGGGAGGGGCCTTCGTTGTGGTGGGTTCAGAAGTCGGTTTCCAAATGCATCATGTAGAGCGCGGCCATGGAGGCGCATTCGTCCTTCTCTCCAGGCGGTGCGAGCTTGGCTATGCCTCGCATGATGCTGAGGTTGGTCTGGCCAGTCACGTGGTCCTTGCGCAGTTCGGTCAGGGCGACTGGGATCATGCGGGCGATGGCCGGGGTGGATTCGGTGCAGACACGGCCCACCGCGGCGAGCGCGGAATCGTACGTGGCCTGGTCGGCGAGGGGGTGTCCCGCGTCGGCGGTGTCCGCGTCGCGCAGTGGTTTAGCGGACTCCCGTATGGGGGTTGTGAGGCTGTGGGGTGACCTTGGTGCCCGTACTGATGGCAGTGGCAGTGGGCGATGTGCGGGTGTTTGCGTTCGTCGTGGAAGGGGCTGAGCAGGCGCCCAGGGTGAGGACGAGGACGGCGGGGGCGAGGACGGCTGTACGGCGCATGCGCGTGTTCATTCCACAGCGTCCGGGGTGCGATGGCAGGTGGAGGCAACTGACTCGGTCTCAAGAGGCGGCGCTGCGCGCCGCCGGGCGCGCATGCCGCCTTCGGCCGACCCTCCCGGGACGGCGCAGGGCCCCGGGGGGCCGGGTCGGGGCCGGGTCAGGAAAGCGGTGCTGCGGTCCACCGCTGGTTGGCGCCGCCGTTGCAGTCCCACAGAGCCAGTTGGGTGCCGTTGGTGGTGGAGGAGGCCGGGTCGTCGAGGCAGCGGCCGGAGACCGGGTTGCGGTATCCGCCGTTGTAGGGCTGCCAGACCTGGTTGCCGCCGCCATTGCAGTCCCAGAGCTCGACCGGGGTGCCGTTGGCCGTGCCGCCGCCGGTGGCGTCCAGGCACTTGCCCAGCGCGCGCAGGGTGCCGTCACTGTGGGCGGTCCATGCTTGAGCCGGGGTGTTGTTGCAGTCCCAGATCTGCACCTTGGTGCCGTTGGCACTGCTGCCGGTGTTCACGTCCAGGCACTTGCCGGAGATGCCGGACTGCACCGGTGCCGCCAGAGCCGAGGGGGCCTTGATCCATCCGGCCGCGTCGGCGCTCTGGACGCCGGTATTGAAGGCGTCGGCCATCTTGCTGAAGCCGCCGTCGTTGGGGTGCAGGGCGTCGGACAGGTCCGAGGCGTTCAGCGCGCTCATGTCCACCAGGCGCACGTGCTGGCCGGCCGCCTGCTTTGCCGCGACGATGCTGGGGAGCTTGGCGTTGAAGTCGGCCCGGTACTGCTCCTCGGTGCTGGAGGTGGACACGATCAGGGTGCCCACCAGGACGGTCGCATCAGGGGCGTCGCGGGTGATCTGGTCGATCAGCGCCGACAGGCGGTCCGTGGCCGTGGTGGGCTGGTAGTTGCCGTTGAGGTCGTTGGTGCCGATCTCCAGCGTGACGACGTTGGGCCGGTAGGTCGCCAGCACGGAGTCGGCGATGCCGGCGATCTGGTCGATCCGCCAGCCGGAATGGCCCTCGTTGTCCGGGTCGGACATCGGGCCGTTGCGCCCGGATCCCACGAAGTCCAACGTATGGCCCTCGGCGGCCAGTTCGTTCCACAGGAAGCCGCGGTAGCTGTTGCCGGACGGGCTGCCGACGCCCCAGGTGATCGAGTCGCCCAGCGGCATCAGCCGCAGTGACGCGGGCTGCACGGCCGCAGGGCCTAACGCAGCGGGGGCCGCAGTAGCCGGCACAGCAGCGCCGAGTCCGGCTGCTGCCATGGCTACGGCGACCAAGGGTGTCGCGTACCTGTTCACCACGTTGCTCTTCATCGGTATTCCTCACGGGTGGGGGAGGGGTGGAGTACGAACGGCTGTGCCCGCTTGTGGACGGAGACCGGGTTGCCGTCCCGGAGCGAGCGTCGTCGTCACCGCGTCGTACCTGGGATGGACAACGTTGTCTCGATCGCGCCGACGGACGGTCGGCCATGTGGCGCAGTTCGCATCGGCGGTGCCGCGGCCGATGCTGCTGAAGCCCCGCCAGCAAAGGCCAGACGGGTGCGGCATGTCAACACGATAGACAAAAATAGCGCACAGGATTCGACGAGAAGCAGCAGTTGAGAGATCGAATATGTAGGAACGTGCATGGTCCTGAGGACCGAGGTCGGATGGGAGCACAGGGCATGGAGCCCCGGCTCGGCTCGGGTTCACGATGCTGGTCCTGCTGCTGACAAGCGCCTACAGGCGGTGGTCTGCGCCCCTATGCGGCGCTGGCTGATCGGCAGGAAAGGCGGTTGGTGCGGCGGGTGCGGGTGGGGTGCCCGCGCCGACCCACTGCCCTCTCGATGCAACGGGGCCACCGCCATGCAGGTAGTTCGATTCTGTCATTATTTGCAGCTATATTGACCCCCAACTCAACACGACCACACACTGTGCCAGTCCCCGACTGGAAGGTGTTCAACGATGACCAGATTCAGGTGGCTGGCCCCGCTGTGGGTGCTTGCGCTGCTCGCTGCTCTCCTGGCGGTCAGTAGCGCCCCGGCGCAGGCGGCGACGTCGTCCATCACGGTGGACGGCTCGCAGGGCGGCCGGACGTTCGACGGGATCGGTGCGATCAGCGGCGGCGGGGGTAACTCGCGTCTCCTGCGGGACTATCCGGCCGCGCAGCAGTCACAGATCCTGGATTACCTCTTCAAGCCCGGGTACGGGGCGAACCTGCAGCTGCTGAAGCTGGAGATCGGCGGCGACGCGAACTCCACCGACGGCTCCGAGCCCTCCATCGAGCACAGCCGCGGAGTCGTCAACTGCAATGCGGGCTACGAGTTCTGGCTCGGTGAGCAGGCGGTCAAGCGCAATCCGAACATCGGCCTTTACGGTCTGGCCTGGGCCGCGCCGGGCTGGATCAACGGCGGCTTCTGGTCCACAGACACGATCAACTACCTCGTCTCCTGGCTCGGCTGCGCCAAGCAGCACGGCCTGAACATCAAGTACCTCGGCGGCTGGAACGAACGCGGCCACGACGTCAACTGGTACATCCAGCTGCGCTCCGCGCTGAACAGCGCCGGCTACTCCGGCGTGCAGATCGTGGCCGACGACAGCGGCTGGGGCACGGCCGACGACATGGCCAGCAACTCGGCGTTCAACAACGCGGTGTCGGTCATCGGCGCGCACTACCCCTGCCAGGGCGACGGTGGTCCGGCGACCAGCTGCTCCAGCACCGCCACCGCCCAGAACAACGGTAAGCCGCTGTGGGCCTCGGAGAACGGATCGCAGGACATGAACACCGGCGCGCCCGCGCTGATCCGATCGATCGTTCGCGGCTACACCGACGCGAAACTGACCGCCTACCTCAACTGGCCACTGGTCGCGTCGATCTACCCCAACCTGCCGTACGCCACCGTGGGGCTGATCACCGCGCCCTCACCGTGGTCGGGCCAGTACAGCGTGGGAGAGAACACCTGGGCCACCGCGCAGGTCACCCAGTTCGCCCAGCCCGGCTGGAAGTTCATCGACTCCGCCTCCGGGTACCTGGGCGGCTCGGAGTCCAACGGCGCCTACGTGAGCCTGAAGTCACCCAACGGCAGTGACTACTCCACAGTGCTGGAGACCACGACCGCCACCGCCGCACAGACGGTGAACCTGCACGTCCAGGGCGGCTTGTCCACCGGCACCGCGCACGTGTGGGCGACCCGGGTGAACTCCCCCAGCGCCGCCACCGACTTCGTCCACACCCAGGACGTCACCCCCTCGGGCGGCTCCTACTCGCTGACTCTCCAGCCCGGCTACATCTACACGGTGACCACCACCACCGGCCAGGGCAAGGGCACCGCGGCCGGTCCTGCCGCCCACGCGCTCGCACTGCCGTACAGCGACACCTTCGACAACGTGGCCAGCGGCGCCGAGGCGGCGTACTTCTCCGACATGCAGGGCGCTTTCGAGGCCCAGCCGTGCGTGGGGCGTTCCGGGCAGTGCCTGCAGCAGATGGCACCGGTCAAGCCCATCGAATGGCAGGACGACTCGGACGCCTTCTCCCTGATGGGCGACACCACCTGGAGCGACTACACGGTCCAGTCCGACGTGAACCTGCGGCAGGCCGGCACCGTCGAGCTGCTGGGACGCGCCGGTCCGCAGAACCGCCCGCAGAGCCATCAGGCCGCCTACGAACTTCGAGTCAGCGACGCCGGCGCCTGGTCGATCGTCCGCAGTTCCACGGCCGGCGCGCTGACCACGCTGGCCTCGGGCAATCGCACAGCGCTGGGCACGAACACGTGGCACACCCTGGCCCTGGGCTTCTCCGGAGACCGCATCACCGCCACTGCGGACGGCAGCACGCTGGGAGCCGTCAACGACAGCACCTACCCCGCAGGCCAGGTCGGCATCGGCGTCGTGGGCTACCAGACCGACCAGTTCGACAACCTGTCGGTCACCGCGAACCCGCCGGGCAACCGCACCGGCATCCTCAAGGGCTCCGGGTCGGGCCTGTGCACGGACGTGCCGGGCGCCACCCAGGACAACAGCACCCAGGTCGCCCTGTGGGACTGCAACGGCCAGACCAACCAGTCCTGGACCCTGACGCCCACCGGACAGCTCACCGTCTACGGCGGCGCCAAGTGCCTGGACGTGCGCGCCGCCGGCACGGCCGACGGCACCGCCGTGCAGATCTATGACTGCAACAACACCCCCGCCCAGCAGTGGACGGTGAACAGCGACGGCACGGTGGTCAACCCGGCGACGGGCAAGTGCCTGGACGCCGCCGGCGCGACACCGAGCACGCTGCTGGAGATCTGGACCTGCAACGGCGGCGCCAACCAGGTGTGGATGCGCGGGGCCCAGGCCGGACCGCTGAAGGGCCAGGAGTCGGGGCGCTGCGTGGACGTCCCCGGCGGCAGCCAGGCCAACGGCGCCCAGCCGGCCCTGTGGGACTGCAATGGAGCCGGGAACCAGACCTGGACCTCAACCGCGAACAACCTGCTGACCGTCTACGACAACAAGTGCCTGGAGGTCACCGGCAATGCCACCGCGGACGGCAGCCCGGTCGAGATCTATGACTGCAACGGCGGCGCCAACCAGCAGTGGCGGGTCCGCGCTGACGGCAGCGTGATCAACGTCGGCTCCGGCAAGTGCCTCGATGCGGTGGCCCACGGCACCGCCGACAACACCGCTCTGGACATCTGGCCCTGCACAGGTGCTGCCAACCAGCAGTGGCACCGCATGTAGGCCGCCACCGCCCGTTCCTCCGCTGCCTTCCGGGCCCGCCGGAGTTCACTCGCTGGCGGGCCCGGAAGGCAGCTACCACACCGCAGCCCCGGGTCGGCGGAACGACCATACGGCGGTGAGCCGGCACCCCGTTCTCATGGCCCCCGTATCGCCGACGAGTGGATCGGCTCGTCCGCGTCGAGGAGGTGGATACCCCTCGCGACATCTTGTCTAGCCTGCCGCTTCGCGGATTCGTACTCGGCGACGGGGAAGGCGAATTCGGCCGCGACCGGAACCGATGCCGGGGCTGCCGCGGTACTGCCCACCGCGTAGACCAGATCGTCGTAGTCCAGTGACCGCCCCGAGGCGAGCTCCACAGTGCGGGCAGCGGCGTCGATCCGCTCGGCGGAGTCGACCAACAGCCGTACCCTCGCGCCCAGCAGCGTGGTGAAGTCCACTTCGGCGCTGCCGCTGCCGCTGCCGACCACGAACTGGTGCAGTCTGACGCGGTCGACGAACGACGGGCGGGCATTGAGCAGGGTGACGTCCACCGCTGGGCTCGACTGCAGCCGGTTGGCGGCCAGAGTGCCGGCGTAGCCGCCGCCGATGACGACGATTCTGCTGGACGGACACCTGGGATCAGGGGCTTCGGCCAAGTTCCCACCACTCGCCGGACACACCCGTCAGGAGAGTGGGGAGAAGGAGGTGGGGAGGGCGATGGTGGAGGTTGCCCGGGTGACGTACTGCGGGCCATGAGCGGGTGGCCAGATGCCGAGCTGCTTCGCCTGGGCGCGGACGGCGAGTCGCTGGTCGAGGCTGGAGTAGGGCCAGATGTGGGTGATCCGCGGATGACCGTCCAGGGCGTAGAGGGCGGTGGTCAGCGGGGAGAGGGCTGTGCGGGCGGGGAGCGACGACTGCCAGCCGGCCATGGTCGCGCCGAGGCCGCCGACGGTGAGGTGGTAGGTACGGATCTCGTACACGCCTCCGTGGCTTCCCGGCGTGATGGGTGGCAGGTAGGGGAATTGGGTGTGGCTGGTCGCCTCGAAGCCCTGCAGGTACTCGCCGACTCCGT
This sequence comes from Streptacidiphilus alkalitolerans, assembly GCF_042511045.1. Taxonomy (NCBI): domain Bacteria; kingdom Bacillati; phylum Actinomycetota; class Actinomycetes; order Kitasatosporales; family Streptomycetaceae; genus Streptacidiphilus; species Streptacidiphilus alkalitolerans. The sequence goes on along the minus strand of NZ_JBHEZX010000002.1, from coordinate 93,069 downwards.
AGGGATTGGACCCGGTCAGGACTCGTCGGCGTTCCTGGTGGTGTTCCAGGGCGTCGCTGAAGCAGCGTAGGAGGATGACGCGTCCGAAGATCTCTCCGTGCTCGGGCTCCCAGCAGCCGAGCAGTTCACCGGCCGCCTGCGGACCGGTGGTGTAGTGCTCCAGTTCCGCGAGGGCTTTGGGCACGGTGAACGGTTCGAGCGACAGGGCGGCGAGTTCGTAGAGCATCGGGGGTGTCTCTTCCTCGGTGGAGTGGACGGTTGCGGGGCAGATCTAGCGGGTGAGGTCGAGGGCTGCCCGGATGATGCTGTCGGCGTCGATGCCGTGGTAGCGGTAGACGTCGTCGAGGGTCCCGGACTGGCCGAAGCCGGTGACGCCCAGGGCCCGGTGCGGGACCTGGTTGACGGTGGCGAGGAAGGCCAGGGTGTGGGGGTGGCCGTCCAGCACGGTCACCAGGGGGGTGGCGCGGGATGCGGGAAGGACCGCGTCCAGGATCCAACTGCCTGCCGCGTCGGCGCCGTCCTGGCCGTTGCGCGCCTGCAGGGCTCGGAAGAGCAGGTCGGGGCTGGTGACGCAGACGACGTCGGTGGGGACGCCTGTCTGTTCCAGCCGGTCGGCCGCAGCGAGGGCCTCGGTCAGCATGGCGCCCACGGCCGCGATCGTGACCGAAGCCGTGGGTGCGGAGGCGGTGCGGCGCAGGGTGTAGGCGCCTGCGACCACCTGGCGGCGGCGGCGTTCGCGTGCGGCCGGATCGGTGGGGACGCGGGCGAGTGACTGGTCGACCGGGCGGGTGGACAGCCGCAGGTAGGCGGACTCTCCGCCGGGGCGGCCCAGTCGGGCCAGGGCGGCCAGCAGCGTCCACTCGGTGTCGATGGCGAAGGCCGGCTCGTACGTGGTGCAGCCGGGCTGCTCGATGCCGATCGAGGGGGTGGTGATCGACTGGTGCGCGCCGCCCTCGGGGGCCAGGGTGACCCCGGAGGGGGTGCCCACCAGGATGGACTGGCCCCCCGCGTAGATCCCGAAGGACCAGGGCTCCAGGGCGCGTTCGACGAACGGGTCGTAGAGTACGCCGATCGGCAGCAGGGGTTCGCCCCAGCGGCTCCAGGTCGCGCCGAGCTCTCCCAGCAGGCCGACCAGGTTGGTCTCGGCGATGCCCAACTCGATGTGCTGCCCTGCGGGCTTCTCGTGCCAGTGCAGGATGGTCTCGGCGTCGTCGGCGAACCAGTTCGTCCGCTCGGACGCCGACCACACGCCGACCTTGTTGACCCAGCCGCCCAGGTTGGTCGAGGAACTGACGTCGGGGCTGACGGTGACCACCCGGGCCGCGGCCTCGGGGGCGGCCCGGGTGAGGTCGAGCAGGGTGCGGCCGAGTGCCGCCTGGGTGGTGGCGACCCCCATGGGCGTGCGGCCGATGTCGGTCGGCAGTGCGGGCGGGGCGGCCGGCGGCGGGTTCCGGCGGCGCAGCTGTGTCCCGCGTTCGGCGCACAGTCGGCCGGCGGCCGAGTCCGGGGCGAACCGGGTCCAGGACTGTCCGGGGTCGACGCCGACCTGTTCGGCGAGTGCGAGCATCTGCTGGTCGGTCAGCAGCGCGGAGTGGTTCTGCGGGTGGCCCGCGGTGGGCAGCCCTCGGCCCTTGACCGTGTAGGCGAAGATCACAGTGGGGCGGCCGTCGTCGATGGCGGCGAAGGCCCCGTCCAGGGCGGTCAGGTCGTGTCCCCCCAGGTTGCGGACGGCCTCGATCAGACTGTCGTCGTCGAGAGAGGCCAGCAGTCCGGCGATCGCGACCGCGTCGGTTGTCGTGCCGGGAAGCCGGTGGCGCAGTTCGGAGGCACTGCAGCGGAGCAGGCGCTGGTACTCGGGGTTGGGCATGGTGTCGAGGCGGGCGCGCAGCTCCGTACCGCCGGGGCGGGTGAAAAGCTGTTCCAGGGTGCGCCCGTACTTGAGGGTGATGACCTGCCAGCCGGCTGCGGCGAACATGCCCTGGAGGCGGCCTGCGGCGATGTTGGGCACCACGCGGTCCAGCGACTGCCGGTTCAGGTCGACGATCCAGACGAGTTCGCCCAGTTCGGCGACTTGGGGGTCCAGCACGGCCTCCCAGATCGCGCCCTCGTCCAGTTCGGCGTCGCCCACCAGCGCGTACTGCCGTCCGCGCGGCTCATGGGTTTGGTCGTGGAAGGTGTCCTCGGCTGAGGGCACCGCGTAGCGGCGCGCCAGGGCGCCCCAGATCGTGGCGGTGGCGCCGATTCCGACAGAGCCGGTGGAGTAGTCGACCGGGTCGGGGTCCTTGGAGCGGCTCGGGTAGCTCTGCAGCCCGCCGAAGGCGCGCAGGGTCGTCAGCCATTCCTCGTCGAGTTCACCCAGCAGGTAGTTGATGCCGTGCAGTACCGGGGAGGCATGCGGCTTGACGGAGACCCGGTCCTGGGGCCGCAGGTGCCGGAACCACAGCGATGTCATGATTGACACCATGGAGGCGCTGGAGGCTTGATGGCCACCGACCTTGAGCCCTGACGGGTTCGGACGCACCCGGTTGGCATGGTGCACGATCGCACTCGACAGCCACAGCACCCGCTGCTCGATTTCGGACAGCGGGTGGGGGAACGTCTGGGCTCCACCGCCGAAGCACGCCTGCTGGCCAGTGGGGATGCGACTGGTCATCCTGGAGCTACCTCCCTCGTAGTGTTAGATTTGATAACACCAGTCTGGACCCCGTCGCACAAGTGCTCGTTGGAAACCCGCGCCCTGGCACCGCTGCCCGACCGCGCACTCGATTGTCCGTCGCTATCGCTGATATCGTGGCAGCCGGACAGCGCCCACCAGCGGGCGGAGTCGTGGAGGAGGCCGTCCATGGGAGAACCGACCACGGCATCCTTCGTCCGCCCGGTGCAGTCGGTCTCGGTGGTCGACAGCGTGATCAAGGAGGTCCGACGGGCCATCCTCAGCGGGTCCCTCCGCCCGGGGCAGCCGTTCTCCCTGCGTGAGATCGCCGAACAACTGGGTGTGAGCTTCATTCCGGTCCGCGAGGCACTGCACCACCTCGAGGGCCAGGGCCTGGTGATCACAAGCCGGGGCAAGAGCGCGACAGTCGCTCCCCTCAGCCATGCGGACCTGCGAGCCGTCTACCGGCTGCGGCGCCAGATCGAACCCGAACTCATCGGCCGGGCCAGCCTGCTGCTGACCGACGCCGACCACACCCGGCTGGCCGGCTACCTGCCGGTCTTCGCCGACGCGGCACTGGGCATGGATGAGATCTACGAGGCCCACCACGAGTTCCATTTGGAACTGCTGCGTCCCGCCGCGACCCCGTGGGACCTGCGCACCCTGGAGATGCTCGGTCGCGCGGCCGAGCGCTACATCCGTCTGAGCTTCGGCGGCCTGGACGCGGACCCGGATGAGCCCCACCGGCGCGAGCAGGCCCACAGCGTACTGCTGGAGGCTGTGCGCCGACGCGATCCGGGTGCCGCCGCGCACGCCCTGCTCGAACACCTGGACACCAACGAGCGCATTGCCCAGCGGGGCATCGACGCCGTCGCCGACTGATTCGGCGCTCCTTCCGGCGTCGGCTTCTGCCCGAGGCGCCCCCATCGGCACCGAAACACGCGGCAGTGTTCCCTCCCTTGCTGTTATCACATATCCCGTCGTACGCTCTTCATGATGTTCCGGCGATCCCACGACCTGTGCCGGCTGTGGGGAGTGGCGTTCCGGATCACTTGCGAAATCGCGCCGTGGCGGGCGGCGACCACCAGAAGTTGCTCGGCCACCCGCCTGCACGGCCACCACGCGGTGTCCGGCCGCGCCCGCTTCCGTCCTGTTCCCACTGCTCCAGGAGTTTCCCGTGCGCATCGCCAATCTCTCCGGCCGCCTGAGTCTGATCGTGGACGGGCTGGCGGTGGACGTCGAGCAGGCCAGCGGAGGCCGTTTCGCGGCTGACCCGCAGGCGGTCTACGACCACTGGGCGGAGTTCCGCGGCTGGGTCGACCAGGCCGCCGATCTGCCCGAGGGCACCGCCTTCGCCGCTGCTGATCTGGGTGCCCCGGCCCCAGGCCCGCGTCAGGTCGTCGCGGCCGGTCTCAACTACCGTGACCATGCCGCCGAAGCGGGGCTGGCGCTGCCGGACGAGATGCCGCCGGTGTTCACCAAGTTCGTCAGCAGCATCACCGGTCCGGTCAGCGAGGTCGAGCTGCCCCACGGTGGCCACACCGACTGGGAGGTCGAGCTGGTCCTGGTGATCGGCACCCGGGCCCACCGCGTCTCCAAGGACGCGGCCTGGAGCCATGTCGCCGGACTGACCGTGGGTCAGGACCTGTCCGAGCGGATCATCCAGCTCGCCGGACCCGCACCGCAGTTCAGCCTGGGCAAGTCCTACCCGGGCTTCGCGCCGATGGGCCCGTGGCTGGTCACTCCTGACGAGTTCGAGGACCCCGACGACCTGGAACTCCAGTGCAGCGTCAACGGCGAGCAGATGCAGAAGAGCCGTACCAGCGAACTCATCTTCCCGGTACCCGAACTGATCGCCCGTCTGTCCGCGGTCCTGCCGCTGCTGCCCGGCGACGTCGTGTTCACCGGCACTCCGGCCGGCGTGGGCCTTGGCCGCAGCCCGCAGAAGTGGCTGGCCGCCGGCGACGAGCTCGTCACCAGCATCGAGGGCATCGGCGAACTGCGCCAGCGCTTCACCGACTGAACCCGTGCCGAGCAGCCCCACGCACTCCACCCCGCCCCGCCCGACTGACGCCCCAGGTTCCGATCAAGGAGGATCGCGTGACCAGTACGCCGAAGTTCGCCCATGTCGTTTTCCAGACCAGCCAGCCCACTCAGATGCGGGACTGGTACTGCGCGGTCCTGGAAGGCCACACCGTCTACCAGGACGACGCCCTGTGCTTCGTCACCTACGACGACGAGCACCACCGGGTGGCCCTGATCACCCCGCCCGCGCAACTGGTACGGAAGACCCCCACCACCGCTTCCGTGCACCACGTCGCCTACACCTTCGGCAGCCTGGACGACCTGCTGGAGCGGTACGAACTGCTGCTGGCCAAGGGAGTGGAGCCCGCTGTGTGCATCGCCCACGGGGTCACCACCTCGATGTACTACCAGGACCCGGACGGCAACTTCGTCGAGATGCAGATCGACAACTTCGACAAGCCGGAGGAGGCTACCGCGTACATGCACGGCCCGGAATACGGGGCCGACTCCGTGGGTCCCGCCTTCGACCCGGCGGCGCTGCTCGACGCCCGCCGTGGCGGTGCCCCGGTCCGGGAGCTCACCGACCGTTCCTGGGCCCTGCGGAGCGAACTGCCCGATCCCATGGGCGTCCTGCTCGGCGGCTGACGGCTTCGGTGCGGCAGGTCCCCGCTGAGTCCTCGGCCCCCTGTGTCGGCAGGGGGCCGCGGACTCAGCGCGCGTCTGCGGCCACAGGTGCCACTCAGGCTGCGGGCGGGTACTCGATGCCACGGATCCAGACGCGCTGGATGTTCCGGGTCGCCGTGATGTCGGTGGTGGGGTCGCCGTCGACGAGGACCAGGTCGGCCCGGTAGCCGGGGAGCACGGCGCCGCGGTCCTTGTACCCGAAGGACTGCGCCGGGAGCGCGGTGGCCGAGCGCAGGGCTTCTAGCGGGGAGAGCCCCGCGTCGACGAGAAGTTCGAGCTCGTGGTGCAGGCTGCTGCCGTACGCCGGCTGCACCGGGATGCCCGGCGTGTGGTTGGAGTCGGTCCCGGCGAGGATCCGGACGCCCGCCCGGTGCAGGGCGGCGACGCTGCCGCTGGCCGCGGCGTAGTTCAGTCCGGGGATCCCGAGGTTGGCGAAGCCCTCCATGATGGTGAGGGTGGGGACCGAGATGCGGTGCCCGGAGACGTACTGGGCGGCTGCGGCGCTGGTCAGGGCGGTGTCGAGGGGCACATGATGGATCATGTCGATTCCGGCGAGCAGCGACATGGCGACGTCGGCGGCCGTGGTGGCGTGGGCCATGACCGGCTTGCCGAAGCCGTGCGCCGCCTTGGTGACGGCGTTCAGTGTGGGCTGGTCCAGACCGTCGACCCCCGGGGTACCGGTGATCACCTTGATGTAGTCGGACCCCTCTGCGACGCGGGCGGCCACGAAGCTGGTGGCCTGGTTCGGACCGGTCACGATGCCGGCCGGTGGGAAGCCGGGGATCTGGGCCTGCAGGCTCCCCGGTGCGACGGCGGGGATGCCGGCACTCTGAATGTCCGTCAGCCCGGCCTGCTTGCGCAGGGAGTTCACCAGCGTGGGAGGCCAGCAGGCCATGTCCATGGCGGTGGTGACCCCGTAGCCGGCCAGTTGCTCCAGCGTGGTGACGTCGGTCAGGTGGATGTGGGCGTCGATCAGCCCGGGCAGCAGGGTCGCGCCGCCGCAGTCGACCGTCCTGGCCCCCAGCGCGGCGATGCCGATCAGGCCGTAGTCGATGACCACGCTGCGGGGTGCCGTGAGCTTCTGTCCGTCGAACACCCGGACGTTGGTCAGCACCACCCGCTCGGGGGTGCCGGCAGCAGCGGTCCGTTCGGTGGCGCGGGCCGGCTCGGGCCGCAGCAGTGCGGCGGCACCGGACAGCGCCACCCCGGTCCCGGCTGCGGTCTGCAGGAAGGAGCGCCTGGTCCACTCATTGGTGCACATGAGTTCGTGTCCTCTCTCGGCGTTTCTGGCTCGGACGCGCGGTGGGGAGGGGTGCGTCGGGACGGTGGAGAGCCGCGAGGAAGTGGCTCAGCGGCTCGACTCAGTGCCCATACCTAAGCAGCGATATGTGATAACAACAAGAGTGCGGACCGGACTCGTCAGGAGGCAACCCCTGGGCGCCCGTTGGGCCGTGTCTGCCAGGAGCGGACCCGAAGCCGGTGCCTGCCTGGTCAAGAACCGTGCTGTTCATGGCCGCTCCACCACGTGGCTCGGGGAACCGTACGAGCCGGCCCCAAGCAGTCGTTGATCGGGCCTCGCTGGGTTCAGTCCGAGGGCTTGTTGTTATCACATATCGCGATTACCTTGAGCCCATCCGCGCCAGAGGAGGCTGTCATGGCAGACCAACCCACCCCCGTCACCTATGAAGTGGACGGATTCACCGTCACGGCCATCAGCAAGGGGGTGGCCCGAGCGGGTAGTCCGCTCATCGCGGCGCTGCCCGGCGGTACCTACGGTTCCCGCTACTTCGATGTCGCCGGCTCCGGACACGAGTCCTTCATGGACCTCGCCGCGGCCAACGGCTACGAGGTCGTCAGTTTCGACCGGCCCGGCTACGGCGGCAGTACGCCCTTCGACCCGGGGGAGAACACTTTCGCGCACCACGCCCAGGTGCTCAGCGCCGCCGTCACCCAGGCGGCCGGGGGCCGCCCGGTGCTCCTGGTCGGCCACTCCATCGGCGGCATGATCGTGCTCTTGATCGCGGCGGGCAGTCCGGAGTTCCGACTCATCGGTGTCTCGGTCACCGGGATGGGCGCAGTGATCCGCAGTGGCGGCCCGGCCGAGGCGCTGGCTTCACTGCCGGCCGATGCGACCGTGGACCTCCCCTACGAAGAGCGGGACAAGGTGATGTTCGGCCCGGAGGGCACCTTCACCACGGAGGGACTGAAGCAAGCCCACGACTCCTACGCGCCGGTGCCGGTGCGGGAGTTGATCCAGGCCCCGCGCTGGCCCGAGGACACCCTTCCCGGAATCGCTCCACTCCTGGACATCCCGGTCCACAACGCCCTCGGCGAATACGACGCCCTGTGGGACAGCACCGCCGAGAACGTCGCGCGCTTCGCGGCGCTGCTCACCGCGGCCCCGTTCGTCGACGCGAGCATCGCCCGCGGAACCGGGCACAGCATCGACCACCACACCCTCGGCCGCGCGCTGCACCTGCGGCAGCTGGCCTTCGCCGAGGATTGCGCCCACTGGGCGCGGCAGGCCGCGGCACAGGACGCGGAGGACGGCAGCGATGGCTGACTACCAGGTCGTCATCGCCGGCGGCGGTCCGGTCGGGCTCGCCGCAGCCGTCGAACTCGGTCGGCGCGGCATCCACGTGCTGGTGATCGAGCCGCGCGTCACCGTGTCCCATGCACGGCCCCGCTGCAAGACGGTCAACGCGCGATCGATGGAGCACCTCCGCCGCTGGGGGCTCGCCGACGAACTGCGCAAGCGCGCTCCCCTCTCCACCGACTGGTCACAGGACGTCGTTTTCTGCACCTCATTGACCGGCCGAGAACTGTCGCGCTTCTCCGGCGTGCTCGGACTGGTCGCCGAGGGGGACCGGTTTCCCGAACTCGGTCAGCAGGCTCCCCAGTACGTCCTGGAGGAGCTGCTGCGCGACTCCGTCGGCGACCTGCCGTCCTGCGAGCTGCGCACCGGCCTCGCGGTTACCGACCTCCAGCAGGACGCCGCAGGGGTGACGGTGACGGCAACCGACACCCACGGCACCTCCACCAGGGTCACCGCCGAGTACCTGATCGGCTGCGACGGACCGCGCAGCGCCGTCCGGCCCCTGATCGGGGCGGCGTACGACGGGGAGCACGCACTGCGCCCCAACTTCGGCATGGTGTTCCAGGCGCCGGGGCTCTCGGAGTTGGTGCCGCACGGTCCCGCGGTGCACTACTGGGTGATCAACCCCGATGCCCCCGCGCTGCTCGGCCCCCTCGACCGGGAAGGCACCTGGTGGATGATCGCCTTCGGGGCCGACGCCGAGACCGGGGCGCGGGACGCCGGACAGCTCATCGACGCCGCCACCGGCACGACCACCGGGGCGGTGATCCTGTCGACCGACCCGTGGACGGCGCGGATGCAGATCGCCGACCGGATGCGCGACCGCCGGGTCTTCCTCGCCGGCGACGCTGCCCACCTCAACCCGCCGCTGGGCGGACACGGACTCAACACCGGCCTCGGCGACGCCGTCGACCTTGGCTGGAAACTGGCGGCCGTCCTCGACGGCTGGGGCGGTCCCGCCCTGCTCGACAGCTACGCCGGCGAACGCCGCCCGATCCAGGAGCGGGTGATCAGGGAGGCGACCGCCAACATGGCCGTCACCTCGGCCGAACTGCTCGCCGACAACCTCGACGCGGCCGACGAGGACGGGGAGCGGGCCCGGCTCACCGCAGGGGAACGCATCCAGGCCACCAAGCGCGCCGAGTTCCACTCGCTGGACCTGGTGCTCGACATCCGCATCGAGGAATCCCCGGTCATCGCCCACAATCCGAGCGCCCTGGCGGGCTCCCGGCTCCCGCACGCATGGCTGGACGGCCAGTCCCTCTACGACGACCTCGGTTCCGGCTTCACCTTGCTGGTCCTGGCCGACCTGGCAGCCTCCGAGGCGGTCCGCATCGGGCAGGCCGCACACAGCCGGGGCGTCCCGCTAAGCACCGTGAACCTCAGCGGCCACCACCTCAGGGACCGCTACGGCGCCGACCTCGTCCTGGTCCGCCCCGACCAGTACGTGGCCTGGGCGGACGACCTGGCTCCTGAGCCGGCCCGGCTGATCGACCTGCTGCGCGGCGAATGCCCGGTGGCAACGCAGGGTGCGACCACGTGAAGATCATCGCCCTTGAGGAGCACTTCGCCGATCCGGCCGTCAGCAAGGCCGCCGGCCCCGCCGCCCACGCGCTGAGCCCCGGCTTCGGCCTCGCCTACGCTCCGGCCGCCGGCCTGACCTACTGCCCGTCCTTCGAAGAACTGACGGACCTTGCCGAGGGCCGGCTCGCCGCCATGGACGCAGGCGGCATCACCATGCAGGTGCTGTCCTGCCTGGGCGCCCAGCAGGTTCCGGCGGAGGTGGCCCCCGACCTCATCCGCGCCGCCAACGACAGGTCCGCCGCGGCGGTCAGGGCCCACCCCGACCGGTTCGCCGCGTTCGCCGCGCTGCCGACCACCGCACCCGAGGCCGCAGTGGCCGAACTAGACCGCTGCGTAGGCGAGTTGGGTTTCGTCGGCACCATGATCCTGGGCCGCACAGAGGGGGATTTCCTCGACGCGCCGCGCTTCGACCCGATCCTGGCCAGGGCCGCGGCCCTCGACGTCCCGGTCTTCCTGCACCCCGGCGTGCCGCCGCGCGAGGTCACCGACAGCAACTACGCCGGTGGCTTGCCATCCGTCGTCGCCACCCGGCTGCAGACCAGTGCCTGGGGCTGGCACCAGGAGACAGCCGTGCACTTCCTGCACCTGGTCCACTCCGGCGTCTTCGACCGCTACCCCGACCTGCAGGTCATTCTGGGCCATTGGGGCGAGATGATCCCCTTCTACCTGGACCGCGTCAACGAGGCCCTCCCGCAGCAGGCCACCAAGCTGGACCGCTCCTTCCACGAGTACTTCCGGGAGAACGTCCACGTCGCCCCCAGCGGCATGTTCAGCCAGGCCCAACTGCGGTTCTGCCTGGAGACGCTCCCCCTGGAGCGCATCGTCTTCGCGGTGGACTACCCCTTCATCGGCAACCAGGGCGCCCTGCCCTTCATCGAGGGAGCCGACCTCCCTGAGGAGTCCAAGCGCAAGATCGCCCATGAGAACGCCGAGCGCCTGCTGCGGCTGTGACCGCGGGCCGGGGGAGCGGCGGAACCGCGGGGCTCAGCCGTAGGTCTGGGTGATCTGCTTGTACTCGGTGAAGTCGTCGAGGCTGGCGACCCCGCCCAGCCGGCCCAGGCCGCTGCTCTTCCAGCCGCCCTCCTCGGTCTCGACGGCGAGGTTGGCCCAGCTGTTGACGGAGATCAGTCCGGCGTCCAGACGGCGGGCCACCCGCACCGACCGGTCGGCGTCGCGGCTCCAGACACAGGCGCTCAGGCCGTACTCAGTGGCGTTGGCAAGGGCGACGGCCTCGTCCTCGGTGCTGAAGCGCTCGGCCACCTGCACCGGACCGAAGACCTCCTGCTGGACGATGGGCAGCGAGGTGTCGGTGACCTCCAGCAGGGTGGGGTGGTAGAAGGCGCCGCCGGCCAGGGCCGGGTCGGTGGCCGGGCCGCCGCGCACCAGCGGCTTGGCGCCGGCCGCGATGGCGTCCTCCACCAGCGCGTCCACCCGGGCAACGGCCGCCTTGTCGATCAGCGGGCCGATCTGGCTCTCGGAGTCGGCGGCCGGTCCGGGCTTGACCTGGCTGAGCCGCTGGGACAGCCGGTCGAGGAAGGTGTCGGCGATCTCGTCCTGCAGCAGGATCCTGCTGCCGGTCATGCAGAACTGTCCGGCGAATACGGTGCAGGAGGCGATGACGGTCTCCAGTGCGACGTCCAGGTCGGCGTCGGCGAAGACGAGGTGCGGGGTCTTGCCGCCGAGTTCCAGGCCCACCCGCTTGAGCAGTGGTGCGGCGTTGCCGAGGATCACCCGTCCGACGGCGGTGCTGCCGGTGTAGCTGATGGTCGGCACCTGCGGTGAGCTGACCAGAAGGGCGGCGCCCTCGCTGCCGGACTCGATGAAGATGTTGACCAGCCCGCGCGGCAACTCCGCGACGGAGGCCAGGATCTCGGACATCACCCGGGCGGTGTGCGCGGCCTGGGCCGGCATCTTGAGGACCACGCTGCACCCTGCCGCCAGGGCAGGGGCCACCGAGCGGATCGAGAGGTAGGCGGGGGAGTTCCAGGGGGTGATGATGCCGGCCACGCCGATCGGCTGGCGGATGGACATGGTCTGCTGACCGGGGTTGGCGGTGGTCACCCGGCCGAAGCTCTGCAGGGCCAGTCCGGCGGCGAAGCGCAGGGCGCGCGGGATGAAGTGCACCTCGTAGCCGGCTTCGCCGCGCAGCTTGCCGTTCTCCAGACACAGGGTGTCGACCAGCTCGCCGGTGCGTGCCTCGTAGGCGTCGGCCAGGTGGTGCAGTGCGGTGGCGCGCAGCATGGCGTCGTCGCGCCAGCCGCTGGTCTCGAAGGCGTGGACGGCGGCGTCGATGGCGGACTGGGCCGCCGCCCGGTCGCCGTCGGTGAAGCTGCCGATGGTCTCGCCGGTGGCCGGGTTGATGCTGGGCGAGCCGGGGCTCTGGACATCGGCCCACTCGCCGTTGATCCAGTGCCGTGCTTGCTCAAGTCGGTGTGCCATGCGTTCGCTCTCCGTTCTGGTGGCCCGGCCTGATCCGGGTCGCTGAGGGTCGGCGGTGGTCAGGGCGGTGCGGGTACTGCGGTCAGAGTCGCAGCAGTGCTTCGGCGTTGCCGCCGGCGATCTTGTGGCGGTCGGCTTCGCTGACCGGGGCGGTCCGCAGGAACTCCGTGGCGGTACCCATCTCCTCGAACGGGTAGTCGGTCCCGAAGAGGATCTTGTCCGCGCCCAGTGCGAGCAGGGCGCAGAGCAGCGGCGGTGCGTCACAGACGCCGCTGGTGGTGATGTAGAGGTTGTGCCGCAGGTACTCCGAGGGGTTGCCCCGGGCCAGCTCGACGCCGTGGTGGTTGTGGAAGCCCCAGCGCGAGTCCAGCCGCCACATGACGTAGGGCAGCCCTTCGCCCATGTGTCCGAGCAGCAGCTTGGCGTCCGGGAAGTCGTCGAAGACTCCGCCGAAGACCAGCCGGAGCACGTGGGAGGCGGTGTCGGTGCCCCAGCTCCACATCGGGCCGACCATCTCCGGGTGCCCGTTGAGCACGTGTGCGGTGTCGGCGCCGTTGGCCGGGTGCAGGTAGAGCGGGACGTCGAGTCCGGCGGCCTGCTCCCACACCCCGCGCAGGGTGGGGTCGTCCAGGTAGCGGCCCTGGGTGTGGGCGTTGACCAGCGCACCCTTGAGGCCGAGCTGGGTCACCGCGCGCTCCAGCTCCTTGGCCGCAGCCTGCGGGTCCTGCAGCGGCAGGGCGGCGAAGCCGGAGAAGCGGTCGGGGTTCTCGGCGATGGTCGCGGCGAGCAGGTCGTTGACGGCGGCAGCCTGGCGGACGGCGACTGCCGGGTCCTTCTCGGCCTGGATGCCCGGCGAGTTCAGCGACAGCACCTGGACGTCGAGACCGGCGGCGTCCATGGCGGGCAGTCGCTCCTCGGTGAGGTCGAGCAGCAGCCGGGAGGCCGCGGCCCAGCGTTCGGGCTGGGCGATCGAGGCCGATCCGGCGCCGTAGGCGGCCATGCCGGCAGTGACGAAGTGCTCCTCAAGGCCGATCGTGCGCATGTGTCTCGGCTCCTCTGCGTTCTGCGCTCACATCCGCGGTTTCACTATTGTGCATTGACTTCACGGATGATGGAACTTAGCGTCCCGGATGTCAACGGTGACGACAGAGGAGGTAAAGCGACATGTCTACGACGACGGATGTCGTGGTGATCGGCTACGGGCCGGTGGGCATGGTCACGGCCGCGCTGCTGGGGCGGGCAGGCCACCGGGTGACGGTGCTGGAGCGCTACTCCGGGCTCTACAACCTGCCCAGGGCGGCCAGCTTCGACGACGAGACGATGCGGACCTTCGCCCGCCTCGGCATAGCCGAGGAACTGCTGCCCAAGGTCCGGGTCCAGCAGACCTACGAGTGGACCGGCGCCTCGGGGGCCCTGCTGATGGAACAGCACTTCGAGGAGCAGGGCGCCAGCGGTTGGGCGGAGTGGTACATGATGTACCAGCCCGATCTGGAGGACGCCCTGGACCGGCTCTGTCGCACCCTGCCGAACGTGGAGGTCCGACTGGACTCGCCGGTCGTCGGCATCGACCAGGACGAGGAAGCCGTCGTGGTCACCGTCGAGGGCGGTGGGAGTGCGACCGCGCGCTACGCGGTGGCGTGCGACGGCGGCAACAGCTTCACCCGCGCCGCCCTTGGCGTCGGACTTGACGACTACGGCTTCTCCGAGCCGTGGATGGTGTGTGACTTCCGCCTGCGCGGACCCTCCTTGGCCCCCGCCGCGCGCCAGGTCGGCGACCCGCTGCAGCCGACGTCGATCATCTCGCTGGGCCCGGACCACCACCGCTTCAGCTTCATGCTGGACTCGGTCGGCGACTTCGGGGTCGAGAGCACCCCCGAGAAGGTCTGGGAGCGGGTCGCGGACTACGTCACCCCGGGCGAAGCCGAGTTGATCCGGGTCGCCACCTACACCTTCCGCTCGCTGATCGCGCACCGTTGGCGCAGCGGCCGGGTCCTGCTGGCCGGGGACGCCGCGCACCAGATGCCCCCCTTCCTGGGTCAGGGCATGTGCTCGGGCATCCGCGACGCCCAGAACCTGGCCTTCAAGCTCGACCGGGTGCTGCTGCGGACCGCAGACGCCGGACTGCTCGACACCTACCAGGCCGAACGCGAGCCGCACGTGCGCGCCGTCACCGAGAAGGGCATCGAACTGGGCCGGCTGCAGACCACCAGGGACCCGATCGCCGCGGCCGAGCGTGACCGAAGGCTGCTGGTCCAGCGCAGTTCGGGCGAGCAGCGGGAGAAGATCCGCTTCCCCGCACTGACCTGCGGCCTGCTGGCTGAGGGGTCGCTGCCGGGTAAGGGCTCGCTCTCCTGGCAGGGGGTCGTGGACGACGGAACCGCCCGGGGCCGCTTCGACCAGGTGTTCGGCGACGGGTTCGCGTTCCTGGCGACTCCCGGGGCCGTCGCGGACCTCGGCTCCCTCGCCGAGGAGTTGGAGCGCGCCGGCGTGCGGGTTGCTGCCATCTCGGCGGACGGCCCGCTGGCCGACGTGGACGGCACCTACCGGCGCTGGTTCGCCCAGAACGGCTGGTCGGCGGTCGCCGTGCGACCCGACTTCTACGTCTACGGCGCGGCCGGAGGAGACCTCCACCCCAACTCTCTGGCCCAGGACCTGCTCGCCGCCCTCGCCCTCCCGGCTGCCGCCGTATAGTACGGATCATGGCCGCAGACGACATCGACGACGCGCGTCAGGGCATCCAGTCCGTCGAGAACGCGATGACGGTCCTGCTGGCTCTGGAGGAGGGCACGGGGCCGATGAGCCTCACCCAGATCTCAGCGGCGAGCTCGATGGCGCCCAGCAAGGCCCACCGCTACCTGGTCAGCCTCGGCCGGGTCGGCCTGGTCTCCAAGTCCAAGAGCTCCGGCCTCTACGACATGGGCCCGTCCATGCGCAGGCTCGGCGCCGAGTCCCTGCGGCGCATGGACGAGTCCGGGCTCGCCTCCGAATACCTCCCCGAACTGCGCGACCGCACCGGACACACCGTCAACCTGGCGGTCTGGGGCGACCACGGGCCCATCATCGTGCGCTGGGACTACGGCTCCCACGCCCTGCCGATCACCATCCGCGTCGGCGCGACGATGCCGCTGCTCACCTCCTCGATCGGCCGGATCTTCCTGGCCCACCTGCCGGCCGCCATCACCGACCCGGTGCTGCTCGGCCAGGCCGAGACCACCGAGCAGACCGGCCTGACCGACGAGCAGGTCGAGACGATCAAGTCTGACACCCGCCGTGACGGCTACGCGGTCACGTCCGGCGGTGTGCTCCCGGGTGTCTCCTCCGTGGCGGCCCCGGTGTTCACGGCCACCGGGGCACTGCCGCTGGCCGTGGCGCTCGCGCTGCCTACCCGCCAGGCCACCGAGGAGACCGTACGGAGGCTCACCGAGGAAGTGTGCGCGACCGCCCTGGCCATGTCCGCCGAGGTTGGGCACAGGAACCCGCCGTCGCCTCCTGCGGCGGGACACCCGTAGGGATGACAGTGCATCAGTACTGATGCCCGCGGCGTCGGCCGATGATCCATCCCGGGACACGATGGGACCCTGGGGACAAAGCCGCGAGACGGGGCGTGCGGAGGACGCTTACCGGAGTGCCAGGACTGCGACCTCCCAACCGAAGCCGACGACCAGTCGGCCGTCCTGGCACAGGGTCAGCGCGCCGATCGGTCCGGGGAACGCCAGCGGGCTTCCGAGGGGCCGGCCGTCGGTCAGGTCCCACACCTGCACGGTGCGGTCCCTGCTGCCGCTCACGGCCACCGGCCGCCCGTTCACCACGCCGGTTGCCACCGCTTGGACCCGATCGGTGTGCGCGGTGTGCGGTGCGCCGACCGGCTGGCGGGTCGCCAGGTCCCAGACCTGCACCGTGGTGTCCCAGCCGCCGACGACGGCGACCGGCCGGCCTTCCACCTGTGCGGTGGCCACGGTCCTGGCCATCGCCCGCACCAGGCCGATGGTGCCGGTGAGCGGACTGCCGAGAGGGGTGCCGGATGCCAGGTCCCACAGGCGCACCGTCGTGTCCCAGCTGCCGGTGACGGCGACCGTGCGGCCCTCCAGCTCCGCGGTGGCCACTGATCCCACCTGGCCGTAGTGGCCGGTGAGGGGCTGGCCGATCAGGCGGCGGGTGGCCAGGTCCCAGACCCGCACGCTTCCGTCCTCACCGCCGGCGAGGGCCACCCGCGTTCCCCCGAGCGTCCCCACCGCCAGGGACCGCACCGGACCGGTGTGGCCGACCAGGGGTTCCCCGAGAGGTTGGCCGGTAGCCCCGTCCCAGACCCGCACCACGTTCTCCCAGCCGGCGGTGAGGACTGCGGGCCGGCCGTCCACCAGGGCACCGGCGAGCGCCTCCACCGACCGGGACGGGCTGATCACGGCCTCGGCGCGGGGCCGGCCGGAGGCGAGGCCCCACACCCGCACAGTGCCGTCCCGGCTGCTGGTGACCGCGGCCGGCAGGCCGCCCGGTTCCGTGGACGCCACGGCGCGCACCTCGCCGGTGTGACTGCGTGGGACTCCGGCGACAGGGAGGGAGGGTGAAAGGTCCCACACGCGCGCCTCTCCGTCCTCGTTACCGCCGGTCACAGCGACCGTGCGGCCGCCCACTACGGCGGTGGCCACGGTCCAGACCCCGTCGACGTGGCCGGTGAGGGGAGCGCCTACGGGGCGGCCGGTGCGCAGGTCCCAGACCCGCACGGTGCCGTCCAGGCAGCCGCCGACGGCGACGGGGCGGTCCTGCACCGACCCTGTCGCCAGCGCGTAGACCGTTTCGTCGGGGCCGATGAGAGGCTCCCCGACGGGTCGTCCGGTGGCCAGGTCCCACACCCGCGCTGTCGCGTGCCGGCTGCCGGTGACAACGACCGGGCGGCCGTCCACCTGCGTGGTCGCCAGGGCCCAGACGCCTTCGCCGCAGTCGGGGAGCAGGCCGAGGGGCTGCCCGGTGGCGGGGTCCCACACCTGGACCGTCCCGTCCCACTTCCCGGCCACGACGACGGGCCGTCCGGCCATGACGGCCGTCGCCAGGGACTCCACCGGGCCGTTGTCCCCGGTGAGGGTCTCGCCGACGGGCTGCCAGGTCGTCAGGTCCCAGATCCGCACAGTCCCGTCCCGGCTGCCGCTGACGGCGTGCAGGCGTCCGTCGAGTACCGCCGTCGCCACCGCGCCGACGACTTCGGTATGGCCCGTCAGGGGCCTGCCGACGGGCTGGCAGGTGGCCAGGTCCCAGACCCGGACCGCCCCGTTCCGGCTGCCGCCGACGGCGACGGTCCGGCCTCGGAGCACTCCTGTGGCCACCGCACGGACCTCGCTGTCCCCCATGGGGAGTTCGCCGACCGGGCGGCCGGTGGCCAGGTCCCACACCAGGATCGTGCGGTCGTCGCTGCTGCAGGTGACGGCCACCGGGCGGCCCTCGACCGCTCCCGTCGCCACCGAGCACACCCGTTCGGTGTGGCCGATCAGAGCCTGCCGGAAGCGGTGGTCGACCGTGCTGCCGGTCGCCCACGCGACCGTCCACGCCCTGCGCGCCCCGTCGCCGACGGGTGCAGCGGCGATCCGCGCGGACAGGCCCAGATCTCCGAAGCGGGCGGCGTCCAGAGCCAGCAACTGTCGGCGGCCCTGCGGACCTGCCTGCCCGTGCAGATGCGCCGAGGCCCGGTACACCGCGTCCGCCAGTCGGGCTGCGGGCCCGGGGGTCCTGGCTAGTTGTTCCCGGACCTGCTCGGGGGCAGCGGTCACCAGGAACAGCGGATCGGTCGGCAGTGGGGCCTGGGGGCCGCCCGGCAGCCGGTGTCCCGTCATCAGTGCTTCCCCCCTGGGGGGCGCGTAGCCGCGGGGCGCCTGCGGTACCACGGGCGGCGCGCGCGCTGCCACAGGACGTAGAACAGGCCGGCGCCGAGCGGGACCTGCAGAGCCCTTTGGAGCACAGGGGCGCCGGGGTCGCCTCCCCGCCCGACCGTCGCCAGCCCCCGCGGGTCGACGGTCACCGTGTAGGTGCCGCCCACCTTCCAGTGCCAGTCGGCGAAGGTGCCGCCCCGCACCTGGGTCAGCGGCGGACCGTCGAGAACGGAGACCGTGTAGTAGTCGACCTCCCCGGCACTCATGCCGTCCTGGGACTTCTGGACGCCCAGGACCCTGACGTGCCCGGTGCGCCCGAAGCGGTGCAGTGCCTGCTGGTCGACCTCGGACCGCTGCAGGGCCAGTATCCCCAGCAGCAGCAGTGCGCCCAGGCACCACTTGAGGCTCGGGAAGCCACAGACCGCGGGCAGGAAACAGCCGAGCAGAAGCGCGAGCGTACCCGCGAAGTCGATCCACTCGGCGTTCTGGGAGAAGGATGCCTGTGCGATCAGGTGTACGACTGCCCATAACCCGTACGCCCCTGCGAGGCTCGCCGCCGCCGGCGCCAGTATGCGGACCGTTCTTTCCAAGCCCATGTCCATGACCGCCTCCGCTCTGCGCCCGGGCAACTGCCCTTCTCACAAGGTATGGATTGTTCAACGATCCATCAAGGGGTCCCCTCCCTTTGTCTTGCGGTCGTCCCTCGAGCTGTTCCCCCGGCGGCAGAGGCGGAGTAACTTTGTTCAACGAGATTCCGGCACGGCCAGTAGACGGCCGACACCCGAGGACGGTTAGATGACCACGAGCACGCCCCTTGGCTGGGTCGCGGCACTCGAGCGGGCCAAGGATCCGCTCCGTCACGGCAGCACCGCCGAGAGGGTGGCCGACGTCCTGAGGGAGCAGGTGACGGACGGTCACATCCCTCCCGGCACACGGCTGTCCGAGGAGACCGTGGGGGCAGCCCTGGGCGTTTCCCGCAACACCCTGCGGGAGGCGTTCCGACTCCTCTCCCATGAGCGGCTGCTGGTTCACGAGCTGAACCGAGGAGTGTTCGTCCGCACCGCGCACGCCGAAGACGTGGTCGAGCTGTACCGGTTGCGCCGCCTGGTCGAAGGTGCTGCCGTCCGGGAGGTCGCCAGCGCTCCGGACCGGGCGATCGACGAGATCCGCAGATCCGTGGAGCGGGGAGAACGTGCGGCAGCCGAGCGGCGCTGGCCCGATGTCGCCACGGCCGACCTGCACTTCCACCGCGGGATCGTGCGGCTGGCCGGATCGCCGCGACTGGAAGCCTTCATGGACCGCGTCCACGCCGAACTGCGCCTCGCCTTCCATGCCATGGGCGATCCGCAGCGCTTCCACGCCCCCTACGTCACCCGCAACCGCGAACTCCTGACGGCCCTGCAGGCAAGAGACGCCCGCCAGGCGGAGATCCACCTGGCGGTCTACCTCGGCGACTCCGAGCGCCAACTGCTGCGCGCCTTCGAGGACGCCCCCCGGACCTGATGCGGCAAGGGTCCGCGATACCAGGGCGGCGAACACAGGATCGCCCGGCCGGGTGGCCGGGTGCTGCGGCGGTGGCGCTGGGCCGGGATCGCGGTGGCGGGTAGGGCTCTGGTCACGCCTCGGACAACCGGTGAGCTGCGGAAACAGGTGCGGTGGAGTGATGGAAAGCCATCCGAACGAGGTTCTGGAGCAGCATAGTTGACTATTAATCAGGAGAAATCGACATGAGGCCGCTGCTGCTCATAGACGTGGACGGCCCGCTCAATCCGCATGCCGCGACGCCATCCCGTCGCCCGGCCGGTTACGCCACCCACCGGATGCGCCCGACCGGTTGGGACGCCCCGCACATCGAGCCGCTGCGAGTCTGGCTCAACCCCGACCACGGGCCCGCGCTGGTGGCGCTCCCGTTCGAGCTGGTCTGGTGCACCACCTGGCAAGCCGAAGCCAACGAGTGGATCGGCCCCCATCTCGGGCTTCCCGTGCTGGAGCACGTGCCGTTCGAGGAAGTCCGGCTGCCGTCCCGCAAGGACGGGACGTACTTCAAGACCCACGAGGTCGTCCGCTGGGCTGCCGGTCGCCCGTTCGCCTGGGTCGACGACGAAGTGACCGACGCGGACCGGGAGTAGGTCGCCGCCCACCACCCGGGTCCAGCGCTGCTGCTGACCATCGACCCCCGCATCGGGTTGCTTCCGGCCGACTTCGAGCAGCTGGCGGAGTGGGCCGCCGGCCTGGCGAAGGACGACGGCCTCGCGCCGCTCGGGCGGGACGCCAGCGACGGAGGCCAAGATGGCTGAGACCGAGTAGTCAAGTGTGTGTCTGTGCACCCATCCGGACACCCCAAGTCTACCGGCGTCCGCCCCTGTGGGACAGTCCCTGCGCGGGCACCAAAACCGCAGCCCAGAGGGGGTTTTGGGGCTCCATGGAGCGCATTCCGGCCGCGCGGTGCGCGGTCGGCTGACCCTGCCTGCGGCGCTAGTGGATCTTGTCTGAGCATGATCGTTTCCAGGCCGCATACCTCGCCGGTCGATGGCCGAGACGCACCCTTGACCGCTGCATTCAGGCGTAGGCACCATGGCGGAGAACATTTCGAGAATCTTCGAGCTAGGAGACGCTATGCGCGCTCGGTTCCTCGGCAAAGACCCTGAGTCGCAGGTGGGCCAGTCGCCTACCCTGTTCGCGACCGACCGCACGGACCGCATCACCTACATTGCGCAGGGGTGGAAGGTGACGGACCCGCAGACGCTGGCCGACATCGGCCCGGTGCCCGACCACGAGACCCTGATTGAGATCCCGGAGGACGTCATCAAGATGTACGCCCTCCGCTACTTGGAGCAGGAGGGGGAGCGCTGAGTCTGCTCCTGGGTGACGAGTTCGGCGAGCTGTTCCGCACCTTCAAGCACACGGCCTTTCGCTTGGAAGTGCGTGACCGCTACGACTCGGCGTACGAAAATTCGTCGCTCCAAAAGTTTGTTGCGGGCGAGGATGATGACCTTCCCTGGATGCAGGATTGGCTCGTCATGATCCGCGAAGCAACAAGCAAGGGGCTGCGCTTCTCCCGAGTGCGCGTCGTCAGTCTGCCGCTCACCGACTACAGCCGATTCGGTATCTGGTGTGCGCAGTTCACCAACGGCGCGGGCGAGGAAATCCGTTACCTCACCCGTGACGTGGCTGGCCAAGAGGGCCTGCCGAACCATGACTACTGGCTGTTCGACTCGCGTAAGCTGATTCGGATGCACTTCGATGACGCAGACCGGTTCCTTGGCGGCGAGCTGATCGAAGACCCTTCGGAGATCGTGCAACACAACTACTGGCGTGATGTCGCTTGGCACCACGCTGTTCGACGGGATGACTTTGCGACCTAGTCATACATCGGGCGTGTCCAACGTGCATGAAGCACGTAGCGCCCTCGGGCAACGACTCCGCGAGCTGCGCCTAAGTGCTGGTCAAACCGGCAAGCAGCTAGCGGAGTCGTTGTCGTGGCCACCCTCCAAGGTGTCGAAGCTGGAGAACGGCAACCAGACGCCGACCGACGAGGATATCCGTGGTTGGACTCGGACCGTCGGGCGCGAGGAAGAAACCGAGGGCCTACTTGCATCGCTGCACACCCTTGAAGTGCAGCATGCAGAGTGGCAACGGCAGTTTAAGGCGGGACTCAAGTCACACCAGAATGAGATTGCCGAACTAGACGCAAAGACTCACCTGTTCCGTGCTTTTGAAGCCACGGTCATTCCCGGCCTGCTCCAGACTGCCGAGTACGCGCGTGCTCGCTTTGCTCAAGGCATCACGATGTTCAAGGTGTCCAACGACATCAACGAGGCGGTGCGGGCACGCTCGCAGCGCCAAGAGATCCTGTACCGGCCGGATAAGCGATTTCACTTCGTTCTAACCGAAGCAGCGTTGCGTTTTCAGCTCTGCGCACCAGAGGTGATGATCGGTCAGCTTGACCGGCTGGTCACCCTGTCTGCCCTACCTAACGTCCGGCTTGGCATCATCGGCTTTGAGACGCGGTACGTTGTCGCACCCTGGCACGGGTTTTGGATTCTGGACACCGACCGCGTGATGGTCGAGACCTTCTCGGCAGAGCTGAACCTTGCCCAACCGCAAGAGATCGAGCTGTACGGCAACGTCTTCGACCAGCTCGCTGCCGTGGCCAGCTACGGGCGTGCTGCCCGCGCGATCATCACGCGGGTCATTGATGATCTCGCACCCGACGAGTCCGAGGCTGGCGCGTAATTTCGGAGAACATGCGCGGCTTAGGTATTGCTAGAAATACGGAGAAATTTTCTGTACGGGCACTGACGGTGACCCCTACCCTCCGGAAGAGACCGCGATTTCGCGCCCTCCGTCTCCGGGAGGAATCCAGGTGCCCACCTTCGTACCTCTGCTCAACAAGGAGCAGATCAGCCGGTTACCCGAGAAGGCCCGTGAGGTTGTCGAGTACCGCAAAAGCGGCTTGAGCCTCAACCACGTCCAGGGGTGCCCGCTGGACTGCGCGTACTGCATCCGGCACACCTACGGTCTGTGGGATGCGCGTCAGCCGCGTGCGCTCATGACCGACGCCGAAGCCGTCGCAGAACTGGTAAATCACCGGTACTTCCAGCCGCACGTGACGCCAATCCAGGTGTTCAACCGGGCAACCGACCCGTTCTTGCCCGCCGTCCGGCCGCACACCTTCGCGGTCTTGGAGGACCTGGACGCGCGTGGTCTGCGTAATCACGCGCTCGTCATCACCAGGCACCAGATGAAGCCGGAAGACAGCGACCGGCTCAACCGGCTGGCCTCCGTCAAGGTGACGTTGCTGTTCACCTACTCGGGCATCGAGAACAAGGACATTGAGCCCTACCCGTCGCACGTGGCGGCAGAGTCCTTGAAGCTCATGAGCGCCCCGCGGGAGCGTCAGTACCGGACGGTTCTCTACTGGCGTCCCCTGGTTCCTGGTCTGAACGACTCACCCGAACACCTCGACCGGGCATACGAGCTGAGCCAGCACGCCGACGCCACGGTCTTCACGGGGCTGTTCTACCGGGACCAGATCGCCGACTACTACCGGGCGAACCAGCTGCCCGAGCCGTACGATGAGACTGCCCGGCGCAAGATTGTGCCCGAGACGCTGGAAAGGCGCGTCCTTTCAACCTTCGCCGGCGGGGAGTCCTTGTTCCGCAAGACCTCGTGCGCGGTGTCGTACGCACATGGAGAGCCCGACTACAACGGGCACTACGGCATTCGAGAACTGTGCGACATCTGCCCCCTGGCACAGCTCGACCTCTGCGCGTCGGCGCATCGGGTTCCGACGACGGACGGCATCCGGGAAGTCGCCCGGACCTTGCCCGAGGCGAGCGGCCTGGTGGTCGTCGACATCACCGAGCGCGCGGCGATCGTCTCGGGGCTGGCCGAGGAGCAACCGCGCTACTACCTGCAACACGCGCTCGGCTTCCAGGTGCACGACGTTCGCCATCCACACCACGACCGGCAGCATGGCCGGGCGGACATCGGATGGAAGGAACCAACGTCATGACGAACTGGACCAGCCTGAGCTACGTGGTCGTAGATGTTGAGGGGAACGGCCAGCAGCCGCCTGACTTGGTAGAGCTGGCCGCCGTGCGCATTGACGGTGGCATCATCGGGTCACTCTCGACCTGGTTGGTTCGGCCGACCTACCCGATTACGCCCCTTGCCGAGTCGATTCACGGCATCAGCAACAAGCAGGTTGCCGACCTTCCCACCTTCGATGACGTCAAGGCGGACGTGCTGCGCGCGCTGGAAGCTGACGCTCTGGTCGCGCACAACGCGCACGTGGATGTTGGTGTCCTTCAGCGCAAGTTGGGGGAGTGGGAGTGCCCCGAGGTCTTCGACACGCTCAAGCTCTCCCGTCGCCTGATCCCGCACCAGATGAGCTACAAGCTTGGTTCGCTGGTCGAGGCGTACAAGCTGGCTGAGGGGATGCCCGAAGCTCTCAAGCCGCACCGTGCGACGTATGACGCCTTGGTTGCCGCGCGCCTCTTTCTCTACATGGCGAACCGATCGAGTGCGGTGCCGCTGTCCCTCGAAGTCCTCCGCAACCAACCACCGGACGGGGGCGACAGTGAAGCTGCGACCCTTTTCTAGTCACGCCCGAGGTGTGTTCGTCAGCATCGACGGCCCCAGCGGCGCGGGTAAGACGACCATCATTCACCACCTAAGGGCTGTCCCGTAACACTGGTGGAGTTGCGCCGCTGAGCTTCGGTTGAGGGACTGCGGTCAGGTATCCGCGCGACTTCTGCCGACACCTGTGGCAGCCTGCCGACATGGCAGAGCTGCGAGAACATGCGGGCCGTCACTACGCCGTCCAGTTCCACTACGCCTTGCCGGATGACGCCTGGGCCGTAGAACTGAGCGAAGCTGTCCCCGCGCCGGCTGCGTGGGCAGAGATACCCAATGCAGAGACCCACTTGCCCGGGCCAGCCTTCCTGGTGGCGTTCGTCCCCGATGAGGACCCAAATCTGGAGCCGACCGTCCACATTCACAGCCACGACGAGCACGTGATCCCCTACGAGATCATGCGCTGGTTCATGGAGCAGGTCGGCGAGCAGGTCGAACGCTGCGGCGCTGCCTACGAGCAGGTGGATCGCGAAACGGTGGAATGATCTCGGGATGGCTGGTGTGATCACGGCGTCGGAGCCGTCCTGGATAGCCCCGTTCACCGGGTTGACGCCTCGTTCGTTCGGAAAGCTGCTCACGGCTCTGCGCCGCGAGGGGGTCGATGCCCCGCGGCCGGACAGGCCGTGGTCGTTACCCCTGGAGGACCGAGTCCTGCTGGTGGCCGCCTACTGGCGGACCAACCTGACGCTTCGCCAGCTCGCACCGCTGTTCGGGGTCTCCAAGTCGGCAGCCGACCGAATCATTGACCAGCTCGGACCCCAACTCGCCCTCAAGCAGCGCCAGCGCTTCCGCAAGGACGCGGTGCTCATCGTGGACGGAACCCTGGTCCCCACCCGCGACCACAGCATCGCCGAGCAGTCCAAGAATTACCGCTACTCAACCAACCACCAGGTCGTCATCGACGCCGACACCCGGCTGGTCGTCGTCATCGGCAAGCCGCTGCCGGGCAACCGCCACGACAGCCGGGCCTGGAGCTAGTCCGGCGCGAAGGCCGCCGTCGCACAGACCATGACCATCGCCGACGGCGGCTACCTGGGCACCGGCCTGGTCATCCCGCACCGCCGCCCCGCCGGCGGAGAGCTGCCTGCCTGGAAGAAGGACCACAACCACTCGCACAAACAGGTCCGCGCCCGCATCGAACACGTCTTCGCCCGCATGAAGAACTGGAAGATCCTCCGCGACTGCCGCCTCAAAGGCGACGGCGTCCACCACGCCATGCTCGGCATCGCCCGCCTGCACAACTTCGTCCAGGCCGCATAACCCGCAGGCCTCACCAAGGGATCGGCATGACTGAACCGACGCCCTGATCAATTACGGGACAAGCCTTAGAAGGCCGATCCCACCACACGTGGCGCCCCTGATTGATGGTGACGTCTCAGAGGAGCCCGCGGGGCGCGTTAAATGGGCCGGAGCTATAGGGCTCGGGTGGTGCTCCAGGGGCGTCTCTACCTAGCCTTCAGGAGTGCGGCCAGGGACACCCCGAGGAGCAAGCCGAGGAGCAGGAACAGAAGGCGCGGCAAGTCGACGCCGCGCATGTCCAGCCTGTCTATGAGCCTGGCGCGGTTGGCAGGAGCGGCGACGTGAACGGCCGGTGCAGCCCCGGCGGTCGTCGGTTCGATGGTCGGGCTATTCACCAGCTCGTCAGTGAGCCGCTTGATCGCGTCGTCTTCCCTGCGGAGCAACGTGCTGTGGCTCACCGGGAGTTCAGCCGACCGGCCAGGATGCGGCTGAATCAGTTGCTGTCGACGCCACTTGAGCCCCTGGCCTGGCGGATACCCGATGGCCAGTGCGCTGCGGAGGGCAATGCCGTGGTCTTCACCCCCAAGCGCCTCGCACAGGATGGTGAGGAGCTTCACGGCCTGGTCGCCGTCTTCCGCGTGTAGCAGCTCCATGAGGAGCGGCTCCGCTTCGAGCTTCGCGGCTGTCAGGCCGACACCAGCTCTCAGGTTGATGAAACCCTGTCTGACCTGCTCTTTAGTCCCCATGAATGCCACCGTCTGCTCAAGTGGTCGGTATGACGGTATGCCCGGAATCCAGGCTTCAAACACCTACCAACTGAGGTGTGACACCTGGAAAGCCTCGACCGACGCCAGCATTGAGCCGACAGTGAGTTCACGGCACCCAAGGCGGTGGCGGTGGGTCTAAGGAGGCGCAATTTCAACAGAGTGCGGCTTGCTAATTAAATACCCCTGATTTATTGTAAGGGCATTATTTAGTAAGCAGGATCAATTCACTATGCGTAAGTTACTACCGAACACCAAGGGCTTTGGCCTCATTGCCGTATTGGCTTTCGTCGTCGTGCTGGGCGTCATTGGTGGCGGTGGCGCATATGTGTATCACCAGAATCGCAAGGCCAAGCCTGCGGCTAAAGCGAGCACGAGTAAAAGCAGTGGCACCGACTCAACTAAGTCTGCGCCTGCTGCGTCAACAACAGATCCAGAAAAGTTCAAGGTGTCACAGCTAGGGATTGAGATCAACAATGTCCCTGCCAGCATCCGGGGTCTAACCGACCATGTTGCAGCTTCGGACTCCGGGGGCACAGTCCTATACTTTTCGACAGCCAGCTTGACTGCATTAGATTCAAATTGCTCTGCCATTACTGGCAGCGTCGGATCTTTAGAGCGGATCTCTGGATCTTACCACCATCTCAGGATTACGTAGCTATCTTCGTTAAGCAGTTTCCCGGCTTCTGGATTGGCTACACGGCATCGCACGCACTTTGCTCGTCAAATGACCAGTTACAAGCCGTCCAGGGGTCTCAGAGTGCAGAATTTGGGAATCTCGTGACCAATGCCGAAAATATTCAGCTACTCAACTAGCCCTACTTCCTGACGGCCAATAGAGCAGCTCAATAATTTTGTTTCGCGTATTTCCATTTTCATGTTATAAATACCCAGGCAAGTGTGAACGCCAATATAGAGGTGTTTCAATCGTCGTGATTTCGCCGACGGCCACTTTGCACCTTAAGTACCTACAACTCCCTGAAAGGGGGGGTAATGGCGCATGTCCAAAACTGGATGCGGCTCCTAGCGAGTCGTTTCCCGGTGGTCCTCGGAGCAATGATTTTGTTCCTTGGTTTCACCGATACGGTCAACGTTACGTCGGCCTCGGCTACTGACCCCGGCTACCCCTGGGCAAGTGCTGGGTGTGGCACCGCAACCTCGTGCAGCGGTACGAGTGGCACCTTCGGGTGGTACTTCGATGAGAACGGCGACGGCCATCTGACCGGCGGCGCTTGCGACTCCGGCAGCCCCTCGGGTGAATGCTATGACCCCTACGGGTACGAGTACCGTAACTGCACGTCATACGTCGCCTGGCGTCTCGTGTCGCAGGGCATTTCCTCGACACTCGTCAGCGGCCGAGGCAACGGTGGCGAATGGGATGACCCGTCCCACGCCACTGGCGTGACCTACACCAGCACACCTGAAGTCGGAGACGCGGCCATCATTGAGCCGACGTTGTCCAACCCCTACGGCCATGTCGCTTACGTCGAAGACGTTCAGTCAGTGAGCAGTGGCTACCAAGTCAAGGTCTCCCAGTACAACGGGGGCTATGACGGCACCTACTCAGAGAGCGGCTGGCAAGCTGCTTCCCACTACGGCAACTACGTTGACTTCAACGGAGTGGGCACCACGTTGAGCGGCGGTTCCAGCGGAGGTTCGGGCGGAAGCACCGGCACAAGCATCCATCAGACCGACGCGATCAACATGCCTGACGGCAGCCTGAACGTGTTCGGCATCGCGGCGGATGGTCACCTGTACCAAGACGCCTGGAACTCAACCTACGGTTGGTCCGGGTGGATCGACCGTGGTACCGCTGGCGGTGGACTCGTCGGTTTGCCTGACGCTCTGGTGATGCCTGACGGCAGCCTGAACGTCTTTGCTAGCGACGGCAACAGCGTCATCTGGCAACAGGTGTATTCCGGCGGCACGTGGAACGGCTGGAACAACCGGGGACGCGGTGGTCCTAGCCTGACCGGTGGTGTCGACGCTCTGGTGATGCCTGACGGCAGCCTGAACCTGTTCACCAACGACGCGGGCACCCTGTACCAACAGGCGTGGTCTTCGGCGAACGGGTGGTCCGGTTGGATCGGTCGAGGCAGTGGCACTGGTGGTTTCAGTAGTTCGCCGTATGCGGTGGTGATGCCTGACGGCAGCCTGAACGTCTTCGAGATCACCACTCCCGGGCGCTTCGAGCAGCAGGTGTACTCCGCTGGCACGTGGAACGGCTGGAACGACCGGGGTACCGCTGGCGGTGGACTCGTCGGGACACCGGCAGTTCTGGTTCACCCCAACGGCAGCATGGACCTGTTCGCGGCCGACACCTCTGGTGTCATCTGGCAGCAGGCTTACAACCCCGGCCCTGGGTGGAGTGGTTGGATCAACCGAGGACGTGGAAACACGGCCGCGAGTGGTTCACCCGTTGCAATCCAGATGCCTGACGGTAGCTTCAATGTCTTCGCTAACAACAGCGGGACGCTTTACCAGCAGGCATACAGTTCGGCGAATGGTTGGTCCGGGTGGATCGGTCGAGGTGCCGCGCGCAATGGCTTCGTGGGAACACCCGACGCGTTGGTGATGCCTGACGGCAGTCTCAACGTCTTCGGCGTGACCGGCGATGGCCACATCGAGCAGCAGGTCTACTCCACGGCCTGGAACGGCTGGAACGACAAGGGCCTCGCTGGCAGCGGCTTCTAAGTAGGTACACAACAAGGTTGGGTAGTGGTCGATCACCGACACACGCTCATCCTGCGTAGGGACAAGAAGGTAGGGCTCCAGGCATCCAGCCTGTGAGCCCGCCTCTTGTCCCTACGTTTCTACTCCATTTATCAACAGGAACCATCCACCAGTCCGGGCACCGCTGGCCCGACTGGTCATCGCTTCTGCCTCCGGGCGCGCTGAACCAAGCCGTCTACCCTGCCCGCCGGCCTCTGTCTGTATGGGACGCTTCTGCCGCCCAGTGGCGCCTGGCTGATGGTCCGACTCAAGCGACGACCGCGGGGCGCACTGAATGAGCCCGACCTAGAGGTCGCGGCCGGCGTGCTCTAGGTGGGAGCGACCTCAGCCAGCGCGGGAGCTGCGGTTGCCGCAGTCGCTCACGCGGTGCGGACAGCAGTCAAACTGCCGCCGCCAGGTACATCCGCATCAGGGTGTCGTAGTCGATGATCTCGAAGGGCCGTTCAAGACGCGTCGCCTCGCGCACCTTCTCCGCGTCGAAGTTCTCGTCGCTTCCCACCACGAGTACCAACTCCGGGATGGTCGGCGCTTCGCCTAGCAACTCTTGGGCGGCCATGAGGTTTTTGGCGAAGCCGAAGTACTCCTCGTAGTTCGCCAGCTGGTACTTTCCCTCAGCTACGGAACCAATCAGACCCCTGCGACGGTGCTCACCCTTGGTGAGGGACTTCTTGTCCAGCAACGGTAGCTTGAACTCTACGATCTTCCAGACACCAGCCCTCGTGCGGAGGAGTACGTCAGGCTGGATGTAGAGCTCTGTTGGATCGGGGTTTCCCTCCCGCCACGCAAGCAGCGGCTGATAGAAGACCTTATCGGCGTCGAAAGTCCGCTCGATGATCTCAGAGCGGGAGTCCAGCCTCGGCCCCGCTGCGGTCTACACGTGCTTCATGGAGGACCACGCCGCCTGCCAAGAGCACGGCTAGGTCTGCACCTGCGGGTGCCACGCAGCGAAGGAGCCGGCCACATGAGGCCCGGCCAGTGCGGCGACGACCCGTGCATCCGACCCACCCCCGGTGACCGGGTCGAGGTCGACCCCCACGTGGGCGACAGCACCCGTGCGGAGATCGAGTACGCCCGGTGGCTCGGCCTTCCCGTGAAGTTCACCCACCCCGCCGCCGACCCCGGCCGGGAGGCGAACCTGTGACCGACACCGACATCCTGGCGGCTACGATCCGGCGAGGTCTGGACGCATTGGCCGCCACCGCGCAGGCAGCGGCTGATGAAACCGACCCCGACTGGCACGCCGGCGGTACCGCCGAGGGAGTGGTTCCGACGCGGAGTCCGTGTACCTCGGCGGCCTGGAGGTGGACCTGGGCGTCGGTGAGGCCACACCGGAACACGTCGCCAACCACGACCCGAGGAGGGCGCCGGCCCGGGTGGCCCGTGAACGGCGACTGCTGGACCTGCTGCTCGCCGAGAAGCACCAGGTCCCGGGCGGCTTTGCCGGCGGCTTCCTCCAGGCTCCCGACAGCGGAGCCGAGTGACGCGAATGCCTCGCCGAGGTGGAAGCTGACTTCCGGGGTCAGGCCGTCCATTTCGGTGATCGCGTCGCTCAGGCGCTGCTGGAGTGCTTCGGTGTCGGCGGCGAAAGCACGCAGGCGGTCGGATTCCTGGGACATGGGTCTCCTCGGGGCGTGCGCGGGTGGGTGTTCAGGCTAGCGGCGCACCGCGCCTCGCGGGTTCCCACCAGTGCAGTCGCCCCTTGGCCTGTTGTCCGGATGCGGCGGTCACCCGGTGCCTCCGAGCAACGCTGCTTGATCGTCGGACATCCGAGTCTCCTTCAACTTGATCCCAAAGCATGGGAATTGGGCATCGCAGTACGTGTTGGTGCGGCGGGGCGTGGTAGGCATAGGGCCATGGAAGATGCCATCGCCGACGTGCTGACGGCCAGCATCTGCGCAGCCGGCCTGGTGGCCATGGCGATCAGCCTGCGGAACGGTGCCCGTAGACGGCGCGCTGCCCTCGCCGCGCAGTGGGAGCACCTGGTGCGGATGCGCGCCGACCCGCGATCCCGCGGTGCCGAGCTGGTGCGGGTGGTCCGGGTCTACCAGCGGGCTGCTCGCGGCTCGAAGGCCCTGGTGGCGTGGGCCACCGGCGGCGCCCAGCAGGATGCCTGGTTCTGGTTCTGGGCCGTGCCGGTCGGAGCCCACGTCCTGGTGCGCAGCACCATCGGCTACGGCCCGCACAACCGGAACCCGAGCGTGCTGTATGTGCGGCAGGAGGACGTGCTCGCCTGGGCCCCGGCTGGGGCGATGACCGCATGGCAGGCGGCCTCCGGGAAGGGCCGCTGGCGTCGCGGGGGCGCGGCTCGGACGTGAGGAGGCCGGTCCTGTCGGGCCGGTGTTCTCGGTGCCCGGCGCGCAGTGGTCGGCGATGGACCAGCCGACGACTTTGCGGCTGAAGCAGTCCAGGACGGTCGCCAGGTAGAGGCACTCCCCTCCTGTCAGGGGCAGGCAGGTGATGTCGCCCATGTACCTGCCGCCTGGTTCGATGGCGGTGAAGTCCCGCCGGAACAGGTCCGGGACCTGCTGTGCTGCCGGGTCCGCGATGGTGGTGCGGACCCGTCGGCGCAGGCGGATGCCGGCGATGGAGTGTGCGCGCATGACGCGGGCGACACGCTTGTGGTTGACCTGCCTGCCGCTCTCGCGCAGTTCCGCGGTCACCCTGGGCGACCCGTAGGCGCCGCCCGAGCCGGCGTGGATGGCGCGGATCTCCTGGGCGAGGGCCTGGTCCGCGCGGTGGCGGGCGGCCCTGGCGTCGGCTCCGGCGAGCCACTTGTAGTAGCTGGACCTGTTGAGGTCCAGGACCTGGCACAGCCGCTTCACCTCGTAGGTGTTCCGGTGGTCGTGGGCGAACTGGAAACGGCTCACCAGTGCGTCTCTCCGGCGAAATACTTGGCCGCCTTGCGTAGGATGTCCCGCTCGGTGGCCAGCTTCCGCTCGCTGGCTTCAAGCTCGGCGACCACGATGCCGCGGCGATCGCGGTCCCGCAGCACCCATTCACGCAGGGTCGCCCTGTTGATGCCCAGGTCAGCGGCGATGTCCTTGTACGTCGCCCCGGGCGTGGACTCGTACAGGGCCACAGCGTCGGCCCTGAACTCGTCCGAGTAGTCCTTCATCGCCATCGGCGGTGTGCTCGCTTCCTCCGGATCAAGCAGATCCAGTATCAGCGTGTCCACCCATCAGGGCGATGGCCCGCCTGTCGCCCGAGGGTCGGATCACGCCAGCTCAGAGGCCATCCGAATGATTCTGACGCTCCATCAGCATGGCTGGCCCATCCCAAGCAATCGTCTGATTTACCGTCCGAGAACACATCCCGCTGCCTGCTTAAGGACTGTCACATGCGTCTGCCCGCACGCGGACTCCGCCGCCTCACGGCAGCCGCCCTGGCCTTCGGGCTGCTCGCTGCCGCTCCCGGGGCAGCGGCTGCCGAGGCCAAGGCCAAGCGTGCGGATCCGCAGAGTGCGGTGAGCATCACCAAGACCAACGACGCGTCCGACCCGCTGGAGCCCGGCGACGAGTTCACCTACACCATCGAGGCCCAGTGCTCCGGCCTGACGGTGGACTGCGTGAACTTCACCGTCACCGACACGCTGCCGCCCGGGCTGGAGGTGACCAGCCTTCCGAAGTCCGACTCCACCCGCGATGTGACCTACGACGAGGCAACCCGGCAGCTGACGATCTCCTACCACCTGCCGTTGACCAACCCGGCCGGGGAGACCGGGCTGCGGGCCGGGCAGAGCGGGTCGGTGGAGATCGGCGTGCGGGTTCCCGCCGACGCCCAGATCCCCGACGGGACCGTGCTTCCCAACACCGCCACCGTCACCGCCGACAACGCCGCCCAGAAGTCCGCGGAGAGCGACGTCACCGTCACCGTCCCACGGGTGGTCAAGCCGGTGGCGACCAAGAGCTGGACGGACGGCTCGGCGGTCGCCGGCAGCGGCGAGGAGAGCACCCTGACGCTGGGGGTGCGCAACAACTCCTCCTCCTCGGCCGACGTCACCTCGCTGACGATCTCGGACACCGACCCGGCGGTCTTCGAGGACTTCGACTTCGAGTCCGCCACCGTCACCTCCTTCCCCAAGGGGGCGGACCAGGCGCACCTGGTCGTCACCACCGCGGACGGCGCCACCCACACCGGCGCCGACATCACCGCCCCCGGCCCGCTGCCGCTGCCCGCCGGGGTCACCCCGGGCGACGTCACCGGCTTCCAGGTGGTGTTCACCAACAGCAACGGCGACCCGCTGCCCTACGACACCGACGGCGGCAGCGTCGAGGTGAAGCTGAAGCTGCGCGACACCACCAGGTCGACCGGTGCGCCGCTGCGGCCCACCGACAAGGTCACGGTGAACAACTGCGCCACCCCCTCCGCCGACGAGAAGACCGACGGCACCGTGGACGGAACGCAGGCCTGCGCGCCCTACGACATCCTGCCGAACATCCTGGTCCTGGACTCCACCAAGGACTTCTTCGCCGACACCAACGGCGACTTCACCCACCAGAGCAGCGAGCACGCCGTCACCGGCGAGAACTCACCGGTCAGCAGCCTGGTGGACGTCACCAACAAGTCGCCCTTCCCGGTCAAGACCATCACGGTCACCGAGCCCGACCCGTCCAAGCCCTCCAGCAGCCTGGACGCCGTCGACGTCACCCAGGTCCGGCTGCGCTTCCCGGCCGGGGCGACCAACGCCCACCTCACCGTCACCTACGCCGACGGCAGCACCGCCACCAGCGACTACACCGCCGACGCCACCGTGGACGTGGCCAAGCCAGGCACCAGTGTGACCAAGGTCGAGGTGACCTACACCGGCACCGACGCGGACGGGAACCCGACCATCCAGCCGAACGCCGAGGCCGGCCTGGACCTGCACGGCACGCTCAAGGACGGGGTCCCGGCCGGGACGCTGACCAACTGCGCGGCCTACACCGGCGACGCGGGCCGCTCCGACGGCTCGGGCACCGCCAGCGGCGGCGTCTGCAAGGACATGCCGGTGGAGACCCCCGACACCGACGCGGGCGGCGACAAGACCACCGACCAGACCTCGGTCCCGGTCGGCCAGCCCATCCCGATGCACCTGAAGATCACCAACAACGGCAACACCCCGCTGGTCAACCCGGTGCTCACCGACCCACCGGCCAAGGCCGACGGCACCCCTGACTTCAGCCAGGGCACGCCGTTCTCGATCCTGCAGATCGACTCCATCACCCTGGACCCCACCAGCACCCCCGCCACCATCGAGGTCTGGGACCCGCGCGCCAACGCCGGTGTCGGGGCCTGGGTGCCGTACAAATCCTCGAACACCGCGCAGCTGCACCGCGCCACCGCCATCCGCATCGCCTACACCGGCGACCTGCCGCCCGAGGGCACCTTCACCGTCAACGTGGTGACCGAGCGCCGGCCCGGAACCCCGGACGGCACCACCTTCCAGAACTGCTTCGCCATCACCGCCGACGGCGGCTACTCCTCCGCAAACCCCGCCTGCTCCGCCTCCATGGACACCGACCCGGCCGCCGACGGCGCCTCGCTGAACAAGTCCATCGACCCCGGCCGACTGCCCAAGCCCGTCCCCGGGCTGCCCCAACAGCACGCCGACGTGACGCTGACCGTGGTCAACACCGGCAACATGTCCGCGAAGTCGCTACAGATGACCGACCAGGACGCCGACTTCTTCGACGCCGTCGACCTGGTCTCCATCACCTCGAACCAGATGGCCGCCGGGGCCGACCGGGTCCAGATCGACGCCTACGTCGGCGGAAAATGGATCAACGGCACCCCCTCCGCCAGCGCCGCGTTGCCCGCCGGAGTCGCCGCCGCGTCGGTCACCGGCCTCCGCGCCACCTACACCTCCACCAGCACCGCCAACGGCGGCTACACCATCACCCCCTGCACCACCGGCACCAGCTGCCAGGGCATCCTGCACCTGGACGTCAGCCCCCGCGAGTCACTGCGCTCCACCGGCGGACCGGTCCCCGACCACCTGGAGGACACGGTCTCCGGCTCCTTCCTGACCAAGCTGGAGGCCGACGGCAAGCCGCGCCCCATCAACCCGGTGAACGCCACCCTCGACCTGTTCAAGGGCACCCCCCGACTGGACGTCAGCAAGACCCCGGACACGGTGCTGTCGCCCGGCGAGGACGCCCCCTTCTTCCTGAAGGTGGTCAACACAGGCACCGCCAACGTGCCCGACCTGGTGGTCCGCGACGACCTGTCGCCCGGCATCGCCTTCAACGACTCCTTCGCCGGCGACAACGGCCAGCCCTACAAGGTCGAGGACCAGCAGGTCCCCGCCGGCACCCCGCCCGTGCCCACACCGGTCTTCAAAGAGACGGCCAGCGGCGACCGCATCTCTGCACTCAGCTGGGACTTCTCCCAGGACTCCGCAGGGAAACCCTGGGTGCTGGCGCCCGGTGCCACCTTCACCATCGAGATCCACGTGAAGCTGGAGGCAGGGGTGAACGCGGGCGACGTGGTCACCAACACCATGGGCGCCTCCTCCTCAGACCCGGACCTGGCCTGCGAGGGAAGTTCGGAGACCGACGGCCCGCTGTTCGGCCCGGGCCTGCACTGCACCGCGAGCGCCACCCTGACCGCCAAGGCCGGCGCTACCTTCTCAGCCCGCAAGTGGGTGTCCGGGCGCGACAGCCTGGGCTGGTACAACGCACTCAGCAAGACCACCGTCCCCGCCGGCGACTCCTCCTGCCTCTCGCTCACCGGCCCCGACGGACTGCTCTACACCACCAGCCCCTGCGTCGCCCTGGTCAATCCCGGCGACCAGTACCACTACCTGGAGCGGCTGCAGAACGCCGGCACCGAGGCCGCGACCGCGATGCGCGTCGTGGACCGGCTCCCGGTGCAGGGCGACCGGGGCGTGATCATCGACCAGGCCCGCAACACCGCCTGGGACAAGCGTCCGACCCTGGCCTCCCGTCCGCAGCTGACCGGGCCCGGCACCATGGACCTCGCCTACGAGAACGACGCCGCCATCTGCGCCGACGACCTCTCCATGGCCGGGGCCGGGGCCGACCCGAGCGCGGCCTCCTGCCCCGGCAGCACCTGGAACGAACCGTTCAGCGCCAGGGCCAGCGGCTTCCGCGCCGAACTGACCTTCCCCACCCCGCTCGCCCCCGGCGGCACCGTCGTCCTGACCTACGCCATGGACACCCCGCTGGACGTCGCCCACAACGGCGACCCCACCATCGCCTGGAACTCCTTCGCCCACAACGAGGTCACCGACCGCAACGGCAGCCCCCGCGTCCTGCAGGCCAACGAGCCGATCCAGGTCGGCGTGGCCCTCGCCTACGGCTCCCTGAAGCTGGTCAAGAAGGTCGACTCCCCGTCCCCGCAGCTGACTGCCGCGCTGTCACGGGTCCCCTTCCCGTTCCACGTCACCTGCGTGATCCACCCCCAGGGACGGCCCGATCGGACCGTGCTGGACCAGGACTACCGGGTCACCGCAGCCAGGCCGAGCACCGTGGACGGCATCCCCGCCGGAGCCGACTGCTCGGTCTGGGAGACCTCCGCCCGCGGCGGCAGCACCGACCACACCGCGAGCGACCCGGTCCAGCTCACCATCAGCCCGGGCCTGGGCACCCCCCCGGGCCTGGGCACCCCCTCGGTGCAGACCGTCGAGATCGCCAACACCTTCCGCTTCGGCGCGCTGCAACTGGTCAAGCAGCTGACCGGTGACGGCGCGGACGCCCAGCGGGACACCACCTTCCCCATCGAGCTCTCCTGCGCCCTGCCCGACGGGGACGGGTCCGCGGGCGGCCTGGTTCTGCACAAGACCTACCAGGTGAGCGCAGACAAGGCGGTGACGGTGCAACCGCTGCCGGTCAACACCCGCTGCTGGGCCCAGGAGACCGACAGCCATGGCGCGGCGACCGTCACCGTGGACCACGGCTCGGCCGACGACCCAGCGGTGGTCACCGACGACCTGACCACCCCGGTCACCATCACCGTCACCAACACCTTCCACCTCACGCCGACCCCGACACCCACACCCACCCCGCCCTCCCCGACCACGCCGGCCACCCCCGCGCCTCCGCACCACGGCGGCCTGGCCGACACCGGCGGCCCCGGCTACCTGGTCTTCGGCGGACTGCTGGCCGGGGCCGTGCTGATCGCGGGCACCGTCCTGCAGCTGACCGCCCGCCGACGACGCCACGGCTGAAAGCCGAGTACTCCTGCGGCCGAGCCGGGCAGGCCCCGTGCCTGCCGGACTCGGCCTCTCGTCGGCCGAACGCCCACGAGCCCGCGCTCGTCGCCCGTCCCCACGCGCGACAGCCGCAGGCCCGGCTGCTTTTTTTGGGGGGGCCTGCGGCTGTGGACCCCCGTGCGCTGCCGCCCCGGGCGCGGCCGTGGCACGCGGATGCGTTCCAGTACGGCCTCGAACCGGGTGCAGTCCGCGTAGTGACCGGGCGTCAGCAGCAGCGACGGAATTCGGCAGCGTCCGTCGGCACTCAGGTGGATCTTCGAGGTGGAGCCGCCGCGCGAGCGGCCGAGAGCCTCGCCTCGCGCACCACTTCCGCCAGGCGGCTGCACACCTCGCGTTCTGGTGTGCAGCCGCCCGTGCCCCCTTTGACCCCGCCGGTGGCTACCTCGCCTACAGCACCGGCATGTCCGCCGCCGCTGCATCGGTCTCATCGACGGAGTGCACCAGCTGCTCAGAGCGCCGATCGTGCTGGTCTGGGACCGGCTCAACACCCACGGCTCCCACGTTGGCCGAGGTGTGCGTGGAACTGCTCCGGCTCGCGCCGGCAGGGCCCGCAGCGGAGAATGTCGCTCGTGTGCGCGGAGCGGCAGCCACTTGAGCGGACCGCCGACGGCCACTACGTCGTGATCGACGGCCGCCGGTGGCGGCCGACGGACCCGTCCCTGCCCGACGACACGGCGGCCCGCCTGCGACACCGTCTGATGGCGGCGCGCCGCGCGTGCAGGTGGCGAAGACGGCGCTGGGGGAGCGGAGCACACCGTGGTGGGAACAGTCCCCGCAGGAGCGCCGTAGGCCGACCTCGTCGATCTGCCCCTCGGATGCCGCCCGAGCGGCGTACGCGGGGGAGGGCGACGGGTGGCGTGCGTTGATGGAGCCGACTCGTCGGGGGAGGTTCGCGGCCCGATCCGCATCCGTCGAGCGCAGTGACGATCCCGGAGCAGCGGTCATCCGCAACGGCTCAAAGGGCACCTTGCCGACCGGTCGGAAGGGTGGTCGTGGGGTCGGGCACTTCGCCAGCGTCGAGGTCACGTCCTCGCCGGCTCACGCCGCTCGGCTCGGGCCGCCGTCTGTTGGTGAGAACGTCAGCTGTCCCGACGGCCAGGGCCAGGACGGCGAAGGCGATCGTGACCAGGAGTCCGGTTCGGAAAGCGGTGCTCCATTGTGCTGGGGGTGGGCGGCGAGGCGGGCGAAGAAGACCGAGCCGACGGCCGCTGCATCTGCTGTGGCCGGCCCAGGAACTGTTCCCGGCCGCCCGGTGGGACGACTTCTTCCCCGAAGGCCGCCCGGCATCGCGGGCCTGAGCCGGCGCCGGCCCCATTAAGGCCCCATCGCGCGTAAGGGCCCCACAGCAGGTAGGAGCCCTGTATGGGCTGTTCCGGTGAGGGCAGACGCGGCTCAAGGAGGATGATGACTATGGGTGCACTTCTTTTGGTTCTGCTGCTGGCCCTGATCCTGGGTGGCGCGGGCTTCGCGGTTCATATTCTGTGGTGGATCGCCATCATCGTGCTGGTCGTGTGGGCGCTGGGCTTCGTCTTCCGGGGCTCGGGCAACGGCCGCTGGTACCGCTGGTGACCGTCTGACCGAGACCGCCGTATGTGCGATGCGCTGTCCCCCATGGGGCGGCGCATCGCTGTATCCAGGCACGACGCGGCCCGAACGGGGTAGGAGCCAGGCGTGCCGCGGCTGAGGGCCGTGCCTGCGCGGAACCCATGCCGTGCCCTCCCGACCGTCCCCACCCGCCACACCCCGGCCAGCCCAGGAGACGCCTTCGATGACGACGACCCGCGCGGATGCCCGCACCCGCCATCCGCGCCACCAGCGCCGCGGGGAACCCAGGTTCCCTGGCGTCCTGGCCACCCTGGTCGCGATGGCCCTGTACGTCGCACTGCCCCAACAGCTCCTGTTCGCGCCCCGCTTCGTAATGCCGGGCCTGGAACTGCTGCTGCTGGTCCCGCTGATCGCGATCAACCCGAAGCGGATGACCCGTCAGACCAGGATCTCGCGGATCCTGTCCCTGGCCCTGGTGGCGTTCATCGCCGGCAGCAACCTGTTTGCGCTGGGCATGTTGGTCCACGACCTGGTTTCCTCCGGCGTCAAGGACGGCAATTCGCTGCTGCTGGCCGCGCTCCAGGTGTGGCTGACCAACATCATCGTGTTCGGCCTGGCGTACTGGGAACTGGACCGCGGCGGCCCGGTCTCCCGCACCCAGGCGCCGCGCACCCAACTGCCGCTGGCCGACTTCCGTTTCTCCCAGGACGAGAACCACGACGCCGTCCAGGAGGTTGCCGACGGCGCCAGCATCACCTCGGACTGGGTCCCCACCCTGACCGACTACCTCTACGTCTCGGTCACCAACTCCACCGCCTTCAGCCCCACCGACACCATGCCGCTGTCCACCCGCGCCAAACTCATGATGAGCGTGGAGAGCATCGCCGCCCTGATCACCTCACTGCTGGTCATCGCC
This sequence comes from Streptacidiphilus alkalitolerans, assembly GCF_042511045.1. Taxonomy (NCBI): domain Bacteria; kingdom Bacillati; phylum Actinomycetota; class Actinomycetes; order Kitasatosporales; family Streptomycetaceae; genus Streptacidiphilus; species Streptacidiphilus alkalitolerans. The sequence goes on along the minus strand of NZ_JBHEZX010000002.1, from coordinate 53,680 downwards.
CGTGCCGTCAGCATCCTCCACTGATGGTTTGCTCGGTCAGCAGGGCCCGGGAAAGGGTGGTGGTGTTGGAGGGCTGTCGGCGTAGGCTCCCGAAGCGGTCCTGGTCGCCGTGCGGTTGCCTGGCCCCGGTCAGGGCGGCGAGCCGGTCCTGTGCGCGAACTCGTCATCCCCCCAAGCGTCCGACCGGACGGCAGCCGGGCATGGTCGGCGTCATCCCGGGTACGCGTGACGGGGTCGCTCCGCTGCCGCGTGGCGCTGCTATGACCGGGGCGAACAGGAGCACGATGTGATGGGTTCGGCGGGACAGGTGCACCAGGTGCTCGACTTCATGCTGCACGGACCCGAGGGGAGGATCTCCTCGCGGCTGACCCTCTCCTACAGCGAGCGCCAACCCTGGCAGGTCGGTGTTGCCTTCGGCGCCGCCGACAGCGCCGACAACCGCTCGGCCGTCTGGGTGATCGCGCGCGACCTGCTCGTCGGCGGACTGCAGAAGCGGACCGGGCAGGGGGACGTGCGGGTCGGACCCGCAGGAAGCCGCATCGCCATCGAATTCCACGACGGCCACGACCACGCCCTGATCACCGTCGCGCGGGACGCCCTGGCCCGGTTCCTGGACAGCTGCTATGCCGTCGTGCCGCCGGGGGAGGAGAGCCGGCGGATGGACTGGCAGGAGGAGCTGACCGCACTGCTCGCGTAGGGGCAGCTCCAGCGCGGCGCCTTGACCGTTCGTCAGGCCGGTCCGGCCCGGGCCCACCGCGACCGGACCTCGGACCAGGCGTGCGAACTCGCGGGCAACGGCAAGCCGGTGCGCTTCGAGGTCAACCCCCCTCGGGGCGTGCGTCGGACAGTGCGTCAGTGCCTGGTGTCTCGGCGGCCGACTGGTTCGGTGCGGGAGTCATGATGGCGACCTCATGGATCACAGGTGCCCCGGGCCAGCTGCTGCGACACCGGGGGATGGGCCGATCCGGTAACGAGGCACCGCGGTCCGGCGGAGGCAACCGGTGTGCTGCCCCTCCCGCTCGTCGATCACCTCGTCGTCCAGGCGCGTACTCGGCAAGAGCCCGGGCACGCACCCGGCGGAGGGGACGTCTGCCGCCCGCCATGCGGGGAAGGCGCGGGGCATGGAACCTGAGGACTGGCTGCTCACTCCTGCCGAGCGCGGCAATCCGGCGACGCTGATCGACGCGCGGCACGCCGACGGAGCGGCCTGGTCGTGCGGCAACCTGGTGCGCCCGCTGGTGCACGGTCGCAGCTACTTCGCCGAGCTGATCGGTGCCGTGCGGCGGCAGCGACGCGGTGACCTGCTGCTGTTCACCGACTGGCGGGGCGACCCGGACGAGCCGCTGGAGCGTGAGCCCGGCGGCTCCGTCGGCGAGGTGCTGTGCGCGGCGGCGTCGCGCGGTGTCGTGGTCAAGGGCCTGGTGTGGCGTTCGCACCTGGACCGGCTCCAGTTCAGTGAGCGCGAGAACCGGCACCTCGGGGCGGAGATCGAGGAGGCGGGCGGCGAGTGCCTGCTCGACATGCGCGTGCGGCCAGGCGGTTCGCACCACCAGAAGTTCGTGGTGCTGCGCCACCCGGGCCGCCCCGAGCTCGATGTCGCCTATGTCGGCGGCATCGACCTGTGCCACAGCCGTCACGACGACGACGGGCACGCCGGCGACCCGAACGCGCAGCCGATCGCGCCCGCCTACGGGCCCCGTCCGCCCTGGCACGACCTCCAGGTGGCGGTTCGCGGCCCCGCCGTGGGCGACGTGGAGGCGGTCTTCCGCGAGCGGTGGCAGGACCCCTCCCCGCTCAGCCGCAGCCTCCCGGGCCGCGCACGCCAGCTGATCCACCGCCAGGACACGGTCGCGGACCCGCTCCCGGAACAGGCCCCCGACCCCGCCCCGGTCCCGGACGGCACCCACACGGTGCAGCTCCTGCGCACCTACCCGGCCATGCGCCACGGGTACCCGTTCGCACCGCAGGGGGAGCGCAGCATCGCCCGCGGCTACCGCAAGGCTCTGGCCAGGGCCCGGTCCCTGGTCTACCTGGAGGACCAGTACCTGTGGTCGGCCCCGGTCGTCGCGAGCTTCGCCGAAGCCCTGGCCGGCCAACCACAACTGCGGATGATCGCTGTCGTGCCGCTCCACCCGGACCAGGACGGACGGGTCGCCGGGCCGATGAACCTGCTGGGGCGGATCGAGGCGCTGCGACAGTTGCGCGCCGCGGGCGGGGAGCGCTTCGCGGTGTACGGGGTGGAGAACCACGCCGGCACACCGGTCTACGTCCACGCGAAGGCCTGCGTGATCGACGACGTCTGGGCGACCGTGGGTTCCGACAACGTCAACCGACGCTCCTGGACCCATGACTCGGAGCTGTGCTGCGCCGTACTCGACAGCGCCGCCGACCCCCGTGCACCGCTGGACCCCGGCGGGCTGGGGGACCGGGCCCGGGTCTACCCCCGCGAACTGCGGCTGACCCTGAGCGCCGAGCACCTGGACCTGGGGCCCGCCGCCCCGGACGGCGGCGGGGCGGCGGACGCACTGTGCGATCCTGCCGAGGCCTTCCGTGCGTTCGCCGAGTCGGCCGCCGCGCTGGACGCCTGGCACGACGCCGGGCGCACCGGCCCGCGCCCGCCCGGACGACTGCGCCGCTACCGCGCCCCGGTCCTCTCGCGTGGGGCGACCCTGCTCAGCACCCCGCTGCAGCGGCTGATCGCCGACCCGGACGGCCGCCCACGCGCGATGCGCCGCGCCGACACCTTCTGACCGCATCGAGGAGGCGGTCCACGTTGTCTGCGGTGATCCGGGGTAGCGTCCCCGGTATGGACTTTCGCACCGTCGTTGAGCGGGCCCAACGCCTCAAGCACCTGCATGCCGAGTACAAGCCGCTCGTGCTGCCGACCGTCTGGGACGTCTGGTCCGCGCGGACAGCAGTCGGCGCCGGGTTCCCGGCGCTGACGATCGGCAGTCATCCGCTGGCCGACTCCCGCGGGGCCGCCGACCACGAGGGGCAGACCTTCGAGGAGGTGCTCGCCGCCGTCGGGCCGATCATCGCAGCGGTCGACGTGCCCGTGTCCGTGGACCTGGAGGCCGGGTACGGACAGGAGCCTGCGGACCTCATCGCCGGACTCCTCGCGGTCGGGGGCGTGGGCCTCAACGTCGAGGACACCGTTCATTCGGACGGCGGGCGCGTGCGGAGCACACAGGAGCACGCGGACTACATCGCGGGACTGCGCGTGGCGGCTGACAAGGCGGGGGTTCCGGTCTGGGTGAACGGGCGCACTGACCTGTTCCTGCACGCGGACGATACCTCCAGCGTCCTCGACGAGGCGATCGAGCGGCTGCGGGCGCTGGAGCAGGCCGGTGCCGACAGCGTCTACCCGGTGGGTATCCAGGACGACGACGGTCTGCTGGCGGCCGTGGTCGGCGCCGTCACCGTTCCCGTGAACTCCACGGCCCACCCCGTCAAGCACGATCTCGCGCGCTTCCGCCGCCTGGGTGTCGGCCGGATCACCTTCGGTCCCCTGCTGCAATTCGCGCTGACGGACACGATGAAGGACATGCTCGGACCGTGGGCGCCCTGAAGCGGCCCGGCTGCCGCATCCGACCCTGCGGGTCGGGGTTCGGCACAGCCTCGAACGATGGCGGCGGATCACCTCGCTGAACTCGAGGCCGGACAGCGAGGCACTCCGCCCCGCCGCATCACGGCGGGGCGGAGCAACGGGCCCGAACCGGTCAACACCAGGGGGTCGGTCCCGGCCCGCGCTCAGAAGAGCAGTTCCCCGTCCGGATAGGAGTAGCCGATCTGGACCCGCCTCCCTGGAGCGGATCGCCCGCGTCGCCGGAGTCGGATCGGCGACCGTGCGTCGGCACTTCCCCACCCGCCGGGCCCTGCTGCAGGCAGTGTTCGGCAAGAGGATCGAGGCCCCGTGCGCCCGTGCCGCGGATCTGCGCGCGGCATGGCCGATGCGCTGGTCCAGGACGGGACGGACGACGCCGCCGAAGCGAACCGGCTGCTCGCCCTGACCGTACGGGGCATCAGCCCGCAAGGCTGAGCTGCCGAGTTCGTCGGCTCGGGCGAGGTCTCCGCGCTGACGCACCTTCAGGGTTCGGGACAGCGCCCCGCAGGACGTGACGCATCGTGACCACAGAGGCATAGGCGCCCTGGGGCGGGGTAGACGGCGACCTTCTTTGCGGGCCTATGTCCACACCCACCGTGACCTGCGATTCAGTGCACAAATCCTAGGAATGGCTCACTCATTCGGGGGCATCCGTTGGTCAAGGAGGATGATGACAATGGGTGCTTTGCTTCTGGTTCTGCTGCTGGCCCTGATCCTGGGCGGTGCGGGCTTCGCGGTTCATATTCTGTGGTGGATCGCCATCATCGTGCTGGTCGTGTGGGCGCTGGGCTTCGTGTTCCGCGGCTCGGGCAACGGCCGCTGGTACCGATGGTGACCAGCTGACGGAATTTCACCCAGGGGGACGGCACCAGAAGGCGCCGTCCCCCTGGGTGTTTGCTGCTACTCCCTCGACGCGGCCGGTCTGGCCGTTGTGGCCAAGTCGCGGCCTCGGAGTGCGGCGACTATGCGTCGGAGACGCAGTCGAACACCTTGCTCTCGTCGGTCGGGTCGCTCCGCAGGATCTGCGCCGACACCCCCGCCGTCGGGGCCTGCTGCTTGATCGCAGTCAGCTTGAAGCCCCCACCGCAGGCGGTGTGCGTGATCCAGCACACCCCGTCGGCAGACGACGGTCGTACCGGGTGACCTGCGCGCCGAGCACCTGCACGCCGGGCCCGGCTTCGCCGAACCGGTCGCGCTGAGCAGGCCGGCCCTCTTCCCGCGACCAGGAGCGGAGGGTTTTGACGGCGAACGCAGCGGTATGGCTACCGGGTCGGACAGTCCGGGAGCGGGCCGGCAAGACCTGGTGGGCCGGGTGCGGGCGTCGGTCAAGCGGGCGGGGAGCACGGGTGAATGGGTCAGGAGCGACGGTGGGCGCGGGCGTTGAGGTCCTGCAGGAGCACTGCCAGGAGCCGGGCCAGGTCCTGCTGTTCCTGGGGTGAGAGGGCTTCGATCAGGCCCTGCTCGTAGGTCAGGAGGCCGTCGACGGCGTTCTCCACTGCGTGGTGCCCCGCGGGGGTGAGCTCCACGGGCACGGCGCGGGTCCCGGGGTCCGCGGCCAGCCTGTAGACGAGTCCCTCCTGCTGGGCTCGGTCCACCCGCTGGGTCACTGCTCCGGGTGTGATCAGGCAGCGGGTGGCGAGCTCGCGGGTGGACAGGCGGTAAGGCCGGCCGGAGCGGCGCAGGGTGCTGAGCAGGTCGAGGGTGGCGGCGTCCATGCCGACCCGGGCCAGGACGCGGCGGCGCTCGTCGGCCAGCAGCTTCGCGGCGTGGTGGATGCGGGTGAGGATGCCGATCGAGTCGACCGGAAGCTGGGGCTGCTCGCGTTGCCAGGCCCGGGCGATCTCCTCGGCGCGGTCGACGGGGGGCTGTTCCGACGTGTTCATGGTGGTAGTGTCCCATACACGTTTAGTGCTAAACGAGGAGTGGGGATGCGTCAGATCGTGGTGACCGGTGGCGGCACCGGGATAGGCCGGGCGGTCGCCGAGGCCTTCGCGGCGCAGGGCGATCGGGTAGTGATCACCGGGCGTCGCAAGGACGTGCTGGAGGAGACCGCCGCACACCTGGGCCCGAACGTGCGCGCCGTCGCCTTCGACGCGAGCGACCCGGCGCAGGTCCAGGCAGCACTCGACACCCTGCCCGCCCAGGTGGACGTCCTGGTCAACAACGCCGGGGGCAACGCCGACATCGGCGCCGTGCCCCCCTCCGACCTGGTCGGCGTCGCGGCGGCCTGGCGCGCGAACCTCGAGGCCAACGTGCTCTCCGCCGTCCTGGTCACCACCGCCCTGCGACCGCGCCTGATCGCCGGCGGCTCCGTGGTGAGCATCAGCTCCATCGCGGCCCACCGCGGCGGCTCCGGCTCCTACGGAGCCGCCAAGGCCGCCGTCGAGGTCTGGAACCTCACCCTCGCTCAGGACCTCGGCAAAGACCGGATCACCACCAACGTCATCGCCCCGGGCTACATCGAGTCCACGGACTTCTTCCAGGGCGGCATGACGCCCCAGCGCCGCGCCGCCCTGCGCGGCCAGACAGCCAACGGCCGGGCCGGCACCCCTGCGGACATCGCGGGCACCGTCCTGTTCCTCGCCTCACCGGCCGCAGGGCACATCACCGGTCAGACCCTGCACGTCAACGGCGGGGCCCTGCCTGGACGCTGAACGACATGCCCGCCAACGCGGAGCCGAGCCCGAGTCGGTGACCCGTCGGCCGGCCATGGGCGGTGGAGCACCATGCGTACGGAGATGGACGGAGATGGACGGAGATGGACGGAGATGGACGGAGATGGACAGAGGCGGACGGAGGCGGACGGAGGCGGACGGAGGCGGATGAGCAGCCGTCAAGACGTCGTGGATCGGGTATCCGGGCTGTCGTGCGTCAGTTCGCGCCCGGCCATGAGGGGCAGTGCCAGGCGGAGCCGTCCCACTCGATCAGGAACGGCTGCGCGTGGGGCAGAGGTGTGCCCCAGACCGCGGCTCCGAGGGCGCAGAGCCGGCCGATCGCGACGGTGAGGCCGGCGACGTGGCCGACGACTGCGACGGTCTCACCCCGGTGCTGGTCCGCGATGGCTTGGAAGGCCTTGGCCATGCGAGCCGTGACCTCGTATCCCGTCTTTCCGTCCCCGACCTCAACGAGGTCAGGCAGGGCCTGAATGTCAACGCCGACGGCGGCGGCCGTGGGCATGGCGGTCTGCCGGGCCCGCACAGCGGTGCTGCAGTAGACCGCGCCGATCGCCTCCCCGGCGGCCAGAGTCCGGGCGACCGCTGCGGCCTGCTGATGGCCGCGCTCGGTCAGTGGCGCGCTCGGCACCGCCCCGGCGACCTCGCGCGTGACGTTCTCCGACTCGCCGTGCCGCAGGCACCACACCCGGACCCGCGCGCTCATGCCGCCAACTCCTTCTGCTCGCCGAGGCCTGGATCCGACGCGCCGCTGACGGGGGATCCCGTCGATCGGGGAAGCCACACCATGCGAACGGGTCCACCTCGGTGACCAGGCGTCGGCCCCGACGACGATCCGGCCGACGTCTACGGCAAGCTCGCCTGGCGCCCCGAGCGTCCTTGCCGTCCGGCCCCTGATCGCCCCCTGACCCGGCCATGGCCGGATGTGGTGGGGCCGACTTCCGTATCCATGCTCGGTGTTGTGTTGTCCAGGCTGTGACTGGGTAGCTGCTGGGCCTCTCTACCTACCACGAAGGGTGTCGCCTTGTCCGAGATCGGATTGTCCGACGAAGCTTTGACCTGGGAGGAGGCCGTTTCCTCCGCCGCCAAGAGCCTGGACACGCTGTACCAGGCAGACAACGGCCTGCTGGTGGAGTCCCTGCGCCGGTTAGTCGTCAGCAAGCCGCTGCTCAACGAACCCATCTGGGTGGGGTCCTGGCTGGGGGAGGTCTTCCCGGACCCCACCCGCAAGAACCTGCGCTTCGCCGTCACAGCGACGGGGGACGACCCGAGCCAGTGGCACGCCACCGGGGTCGACGCCTCCACCAAGCTGCGCTTCGCCGTCTCCGGCTCGGGCGACTTCAGGAGCTGACAGCAGCCTGACCGGCTTGGCCGGGACCACCCTGGTGGTCCCGGCCAAGCCGGTCAGCGCTTGCGCGCTGCCAGGATGGCGAAGGAGAGCAGCTCGCCGCCGTCGATGGTGAGCACCTCGATCCGGGCCTGGTGCTCGGCCAGGTTCTGCGGCCGGTGTTCCGCCAGGGCGAGCTCCCAGGCCAGCCAGTCACGCCAGCCGTGCTCCTGCAGGCGTGCGCAGGTGACGTCCACCAGCTTTGTGGTCTCCCACTGGAAGCGCCACCACTGGGGGGTGTGCCAGGCCATGGCCTCCCACCCGAACAGCCTCTCGATGTGCGCCGGGATCGCGCCGAGCTCGCGCACCTCCCGGGCCATCGCCGGTGTGGCCACCCCCACCTGTCCGCCAGGGCGCAGGAACCGCAGAAGGTAGGGCAGGTAGGAGTCGGCGGTGCCGAAGTACTCGAACGCGTCAATGCTCACGATCGCGTCGAAGTGCTCCTCGGGGAACGGCAGGGCGTGTGCCTCGGTGTGTGCGGCGGTTACCCGGTCGGCGACGCCGGCCTGGGCGAACACCGCCGCGGTGTCCTCTGCCGCGATCCACCAGTCGGCGGCCACCACCTGCACCCCGAACTCCCTGGCCAGGAACACCGAGGTCGCGCCCTTGCCGCACCCGAGGTCCAGCACCCGCATCCCGGGCCTGAGTTCCAGTTCCCGGGCCAGGTCCTCCAGCATCCACAGCGGGTTCGGCCCCATCTCCAGGTCGAGCAGCCACACCGGGTCGTACGTGGACGAGAGCGGATACCGCTCCGGGCGCACCAGATCCTCAATCGCCGTCATGACAGACAGACCCAAGCGGACCGGGGGCCTTCCCGCAACCGGATTACGAGGCGCACCCACGGTCCGGCACCCGGCCCGGCCGACGCCGTCGGCGCGTACGAGATTCGGCCTTGATCCGAGCTTCTTCCCCCTTTGCGGCGCCGTATCGACGCGGCGGCCGGGACGTCGTCGGCGGGTCATGGAGTTTCCCCCGATAAGGGGGTAGGCGGCCAGCAGGGACGAACACGTGTCGACGGGTTCCCCCTTCCAGGACATGGAGATGCCGGTATGGATGCGATCGTGCTGCTGAAGGACGACCACAGGGCGGTCGAGAAGCTGTTCAAGGAGTTCGAGAAGGCCGGCGACAGTGCCTACAAGACCAAGCGGGACATCGCCGACAAGGTGATCGGTGAGTTGACGGTCCATACCTGGATCGAGGAGAAGGTCTTCTATCCCGCGGCCCGCGCGGCCGTGCCGGACACCACCGACCACGTCCTGGAGAGCGTCGAGGAGCACCACGTGGTGCTGTGGATGCTCTCCGAACTGGCCGGATTGGACCCGAAGGACGAGCGCTTCGACGCCAAGATGACGGTCCTGATCGAGAACGTGCGCCACCACGTCGAGGAGGAGGAGCAGGAGTGGTTCCCCCAGGTCCGCTCCGCCATGGGCCGCAAGCGCCTGGCCGAGCTCGGCGAGGAACTGGCCGCGGCCAAGCCCGGCGCCCCGCGTGACCCGCTCGAGGTGCCCAGCGCCCACGAGTGACCGGTGTGCCCGAAGGCGGGCATGCGGCCAGAACGTCCATGATCGGCTTGAGAGGTGTGTGGCATGGGGAACGGCTTCGAGCGGGACAAGGGTCTGACACTGCCGGTGGCGGACCGGGCGGGTTGGGACGCGGTGGACGTGCGGGCGGTGGACACCGTGCGGCTGCTGGCGGCCGACGCGGTGCAGAAGGTGGGCAACGGGCATCCCGGGACGGCGATGAGCCTGGCCCCGCTGGCGTACCTGCTGTTCCAGAACGTGATGCGGCACGATCCGAACGACGACCAGTGGCTGGGTCGGGACCGGTTCGTGCTGTCCTGCGGGCATTCCAGTCTGACCCTCTACATCCAGCTCTACCTGGCCGGTTACGGCCTGGAACTGTCGGACCTGCAGGCCCTGCGCACCTGGGGCTCGGCCACCCCGGGGCACCCCGAGCACCGGCACACCCGGGGTGTGGAGATCACCACCGGGCCGCTGGGCCAGGGCCTGGCCAGCGCGGTGGGCATGGCCATGGCCGCGCGCCGCGAGCGCGGCCTGCTGGACCCCGAGGCCGAACCGGGCACCAGCCCCTTCGACCACCACATCTACGTCGTCGCCTCCGACGGCGACATGATGGAGGGCATCACCGGCGAGGCCGCTTCCCTGGCCGGGCACCAGGAACTGGGCAACCTGACCGTCTTCTACGACTCCAACCACATCTCCATCGAGGACGACACCGACGTCTCCTTCAGCGAGGACGTCCCGGCCCGCTTCGCCGCCTACGGCTGGCACGTCCAGACCGTCGACTGGACCCGCACCGGCGAATACGTCGAGGACGTCGACGCGCTCCTGGCCGCGACCGAGGCCGCCCGCGCGGAGACCGGCCGACCCTCCCTGATCATGCTGCGGACCCTGATCGGCTGGCCGGCCCCCACCAAGCAGAACACCGGCAAGGCCCACGGCTCCGCGCTGGGCGAGGACGAGATCGCCGCCACCAAGACCCTGCTGGGATTCGACCCCGACCAGCACTTCATCGTCGAGGACGAGGTCCTGGCCCGCACCCGTGAGGTCTCCGACCGGGGCAGCGAGGCCCACGACGCCTGGAACGACGACTTCATCGCCTGGAAGGCGGCCAACCCCGACCGCGCCGCCCTGCTGGACCGCCTCCAAGAGCAGCGGCTCCCGGAGGGCTGGACCGACGTCCTGCCCACCTTCCCCGCCGACCCGAAGGGCCTGGCGACCCGGGCCGCCTCGGGGAAGGTGCTGTCCGCCCTGGCACCGGTGCTGCCGGAGCTGTGGGGCGGCTCGGCCGACCTGGCCAGCAGCAACAACACCACCATGGGCGGCGAGCCCTCCTTCGTCCCGGCCGACCGGCAGACCAAGGACTGGAAGGGCGGCCCCTACGGCCGCACCCTGCACTTCGGCATCCGCGAGCACGCCATGGGCGCCATCCTCAACGGCATCGCGCTGCAGAGCCTGACCCGCCCCTACGGCGGCACCTTCCTGACCTTCTCCGACTACATGCGCCCCGCCGTACGCCTGGCCGCCCTGATGAAGCTGCCCGCCACCTACGTCTGGACCCACGACTCCATCGGCCTGGGCGAGGACGGACCCACCCACCAGCCGGTCGAGCACCTCGCGGCGCTGCGCGCCATCCCCGGCCTGGACGTGGTGCGCCCGGCCGACGCCAACGAGACCACCGCCTGCTGGCGCGCCATCCTGGAGCACACCGACCGGCCCGCCGGGCTGGTCCTGTCCCGGCAGAACCTGCCGGTCCTGGACCGCGACAGCGGCGAGTACGCCCCCGCGGCCGGGGCGGCACGCGGGGGATACGTCCTGGCTGACGTCCCCGACGGTGCGGTACCGGACGTCATTGTCGTGGCCACCGGCTCCGAGGTGCAGATCGCCCTGGACGCCCGCGGGCTCTTGGCCGCCGACGGCCTCGCAGTACGAGTGGTCTCGATGCCCTGCCGGGAGTGGTTCGACGCCCAGCCCCTGTCCTACCGCGACCAGGTCCTGCCGCCCGACGTCCGCGCCCGGGTCAGCGTGGAAGCAGCCGTCGGGCAGGGCTGGCGCGACGTGGTCGGCGACGCCGGACGCATCGTCAGCCTGGAGCACTACGGCGCCTCCGCCGACTACCAGCGCCTCTACACCGAGTTCGGCATCACCCCGGAGGCAGTTGCCGCAGCCGCCCACGACAGCATCCACGACACCCGGCAGGCCCCCCGCCCCGGCGGACGCCAGCAGACCTCCGCACCCACCCAGGGCGGAACCGGCGACCAGAGCTGACACCGGCCCGAACGAGCCCGGTTCGCAACCGCCGTGTCGCTGGGGGCATGCGTCCCTGCATACAGCTCTGAAGGGGCCGATGCTCTGCCCGGATGGTGAAAGGCGGAGTTTCCGGAGCTTGCTGCGCGGACGGCTGACGTCGTATCAGGGGTGCGGAGCGGGGCCGGCGTCACACCCCTGACGTGTGCGAACAACGACCGCGGGGGTCGGTGGTCGGGGCTGCGCGGCTGACACCCCGCCCGGACAAGTGGAGATGGGCCAGGGGCGGCGGCATCCGCCGCCCCTGGGCCCAATCCGGGTGCGTGCCGGTTGGCGGGGTAGGGGGGTGTTCTACGATCTGGACCCTGGAGTCGGGTGGAAGCGGAGGATGGGCGGTGGGCACGCAAAACGGGAGCGGCCCGGGGTCCTTGTCAGATCCGGTGCGTCTGCTGGCCCTGTCGCGGACCGGGTTGTCGGCTTCGGCGGACGCGGACATGGAGCGCTTCGCGGGCCTGGTGGCGCGGATCGTCTCGGTTCCGGTGGCGTTGGTGTCGTTGGTGGAGGCGGACCGGCAGGTGTTCCCCGGGATGGTAGGTCTGGCTGCCGAGCCCTGGGCCACCCGGCGCTGGACCCCGCTTTCGCACTCGCTGTGCCAGCACGTGGCGCTGTCGGGGAGCCCGTTGGTACTCGACGATGCCCGCGAGGACGCTCTGACGTGCGCGAGCATGGCGATTCCGGACCTGGGGGTGGTGGCCTACGCGGGCATGCCGCTGACCGACGCCGACGGGACCGTCCTGGGCTCGCTGTGCGCGATCGACACGGTGACCCGGGCCTGGACGCCCCGGGAGCTGGAGAACCTGCGGGACCTGGCCGCGGCCTGTTCCGCGGAGCTGCGGCTGCGGATCGCCTCCCACCATGCCCGCGCGGCCCAGGCCGGCGCGGAGCTGCTGCTGCGCGCGGCGGAGGAACTCACCGGAACCGCAGGCCTGGCGCAGGTTCGGGAGCGGGTGCGGGACCTGGTCAGCGGCGACATCAAACCCTCCTACGTGGGGTTGCAGCTGCTGGAGGGCCGGTACCTGCGGCGCCTGCCGGACCCGGTCCGCCCGCTGCGGATCGATGCCCGGTACGAGTACACGGGCGTCAACGCGGACTTCGCCACGGCCGTGGCGCTGCGCGAGCGCCGCATGGTCACCATCCGCGACCGCGCGGACGCGGTCGCGCGCTACGCCCCCGAGGCGGTCGCGGCGTGGGATTCGCTGGGTATCGCGTCGGCGGTGTGCCTGCCGCTGACCGCCGCCCGCGGCCCGGTCGGCGTGTTGGTCCTGGGCTGGGACGCGACCCATCCGGTCGGCGTCAACGAGGCCGCGGTCCTGACCAGCATCGCCGGCTACACCGCCCAGGCGGTGGAGCGGGCGGTGTTCCTGGACCAGCGCATCGAGGTGGCCCACCAACTGCAGAACGCCATGCTCACCGACCTGCCCACCGTCCCCGGCCTGGACCTGGCGGCCCTCTACCGCCCAGCCTCCACCGACGACAAGGTCGGCGGCGACTGGTACGACGCCTTCCCCCTGGAACAGCCCGGCTCCACCAGCTGTGCCGGCGCGGGCCTGGCCCTGACCGTCGGCGACATCACCGGCCATGACATCCACGCCGCCACCCTCATGGGACAAGTTCGCAGCATGCTGCGCCAAGCAGCCCTGATCAAGAACAGCGAAGGACCCACCGCCGCGCTGCTCGCCCTGGAACACGCCTGCCGCACCCTGCCCCTGGAGGCGTCCGGCACCCTGGTCCACGCCCACCTGCACCCCAGTGGCAACGGCGGCTGGAACATGTCCTGGACCAACGCCGGCCACCCCCCGCCCCTGCTCCTCACCCCCGACGGCACCGTGCACCGGCTGAACGACCACGGCGTCCTGCTCTACCACGGCCTGCACGACACCAACCGCACCGACCACCACCTGCACCTGCCGGTCGGCTCCACCCTGCTGCTCTACACCGACGGCCTGGTCGAGCGCCGCGGCCACGACCTGAACCTGGCCATAACCCGCACCGGCGACCTGCTGGCCGAAGCGGGCCGGCACACCCCTCTACCGGATCTGTTGGAACACCTGGCCGACCAGGTCCCCGGGCACCCGGCCGACGACGACATCGTGCTGCTCGCCCTGCGGATCCCGCACCCCGGCGATCCGGTCCGGCCCGGCCGCGGTGAAGGACCGATGGCGGGGTAGGGGCAGATCGGGTGGACCGCCGGTCCTCCCGAACGGAAGGCCCGTCATGCATTCCCGCAACGCGCCCCAGGACCCCGGTACCACGGCGCCGCCCGGAGCTCAGGAGGAACGGTTCGGCCAGGCGAGGGCCACCCATTGGGCCACGGCCACCGCCCTGGTCCTGGTGCTGGCCGGTGACCTGGACTGGCGCATCGAACCCCACATCGGTGAGATCACCCGGCAAGCACGCCAGGCCGGCCTGCCGCTGGCAGTGGACCTCTCGGCGGTGACGCACGTGGGCGTCGACGTCCTGGCGCTGTTCCTGGACGCCCACACTGATCCGGGCCTGGCCTTCATCCCCCCGCTGCCCGTGTCCATGCTCAACCTGCTGGAGATGACCGGTACCGCCCGCATCTTCTCCCCCTCAGCCGTCCTCCCTGACTGACATACCCGATGCCCCGGCGCGGACTGCCAGCAGAGTGGAGTTCTGGCGCGCGAGCGACGTCCGGGTCCGTGACGCCCCGTACTTGTGCATGCTGTTCATCCGCTCGGTGAACGGGTTGCCGGGATCGGCGGTGGGCCAGTACGACTTCGTCGACGGGTAGACGGAACGGCCGCGGCGAACTCATCGGCGCGGGATGCGCGACGTGCCTGGTGAGCTCGGCTGGACGGCGATCCTGGACGCGGTCCGGCCGGCCTCGAGTACCTTCCATCAAGATCGCCGGATGGGCGACTACTAGTACGTTTTACTGCTGCTCTGGTGTAAACCATTGACATGGTCGTGGCGGAGTTCTAGCTTCCAGGCGTTGGCAGTGCCCTGAACGGTATGTGTCGGCCGGTCAGCCGGTGCACCGCGTCGGGGCTTGTGCATGCAACGTTTTACTCCCTGCTACAGGTTGAGAGGTCCTTCAGTGAGACCGAAGATCTTCACGCGGAAAGTGACGGCTGTGCTCGTCGCGGCTCCGCTCGCTGCGGTGGCCTGGTTGGCCACGACGCCTTCGCCGGCCTCGGCGACGGGCGCTTCCTCCCCCGGTGCGGTGATCAGCTACCTGCACCAGATCAGTGGCAACCACGTCATCAGTGGTGTCCACAACAAGGAACCACTGAGCAACCCGGCGCAGTACACCGCGCAGGCTCATTCGATCACAGGCAAGTGGCCGGGCCTGTGGGGTGGTGAACTGGGCTTCACCGCGACGGACATCGCCAGTCGGCAGACGATGATCAACCAGGCCAAGACCGAGTGGGCCAACGGCTCGCTGGTGAATCTGACCTGGCACATGTGCCGCCCGGACGTGGCCAGTTGCGCGTTCGACGGCGGTATCAACGGAGCAAAGCTGTCGGATGCCGAGTGGCAGCAGTTGATCACGGACGGCACCACGCTCAACACCGACTACAAGGCCAAGCTGCAGACGGCGGTTCCGTACTTCCAGCAGCTCAAGGACGCCGGTATTCCGGTGCTGTTCCGGCCGCTGCACGAGATGAACGAGGGCTGGGCCTGGTGGGGCGGGCGTCCCGGCCCCACCGGCAGCGCCAAGCTGTACCAGATCACCCATGACTACCTGGAGGCGCAGGGCCTGACCAACATCATCTGGGTGTGGAACGTCAAGGACGTGTCCGGCGGCGCGTCCTCGGTGGCCGGCTACTACCCCGGTGACAGCTATGTCGATGTCGCCAGCCTGGACCCCTGGGTGAACGGCTGGCCCAGCGGCGACTGGTACCAGGCCATCGTCAACGTCGCGCACGGCAAGCCGGTCTCGCTGGCCGAGGTCGGCACCGTCCCCACCCCGGCGCAGCTCGCCTCGCAGCCGCTGTGGACCTGGTTCATGATCTGGGCCGACTACATCACGTCGTCGAACACCACCTCGGGACTGCAGGCGACGTTCAACTCGGCCAGGGTGCTGAGCCAAGGTCAGTTCACCGTCCCGACGGGCACTCCGCCGACGAGTCCTCCGCCGTCCGGCCGTTCGCACACCGGGGTGATCACGGGTGTGGGTGGCAAGTGTGTGGATGTGGCGGCGGCGAGTTCGGCCAACGGCGCGGCGGTGCAGCTGTACGACTGCAACGGCACGGCCGCGCAGTCGTGGACGGTGGGCACCGACGGGACTGTGCGGGCTCTGGGCAAGTGCCTGGACGTGACCGGTCAGGGTACGGCGAACGGCACGCTGGTGCAGTTGTGGGACTGCAACGGTTCCGGTGCCCAGCAGTGGACTTCCGAGTCGGACGGGCATCTGAGGAACCCCCAGTCCGGGCGCTACCTCGACGTCCCCGGCGGCAGCACCGCCAACGGCACCCGACTGCAGATCTGGGACCGCAACACCAACCCCTGGCAGACCTGGCACCTCCCCAGCTGACAGAAGACCGAAGCAACGTCCTTCTCCTGACTCCTGAAAGGCACACACCCATGTCCATACGCGCCAGAACGCGCGCCCTACTGGCAGGCGGCACCGCGGCGGCGGTCGCCGTGCTCGCCCTGACCCTCACGGGTGGCAGCGCGTCCGCCGCACCGCCGGCTCCCGCCGGCGTCACCAAGGCCGACGAGATCGCCTACCTCAAGGGCCTGACCGGTAGTCACGTCCTGTCCGGTCAGCAGGGCGGTGCCAACAGCAACCCGACGCAGTGGATCACCAAGGTCCACGACATCACCGGTAAGTACCCGGGCATCTGGAACGGCGACTTCGGCTTCAGCCAGGACGACATCAACAACCGCCAGACAGTGATCAACGAGGCGGAGAGCGAGTGGGCCAACGGCTCACTGCCGGGCCTGATGATGCACGCCTGCCGGCCCGACGTGGCCACCTGCGACTTCCAGGGCGGCTCGAACCCGGTGAACGGCAGCAAGCTGTCCGACGCCGAGTGGCAGCAGGTCATCACCGACGGCACCACGCTCAACACCGACTACAAGAACAAGCTGCAGCAGTTCGTCCCGTACTTCCAGCAGTTGCAGACCGCCGGTATTCCGGTGCTGTTCCGGCCGCTGCACGAGATGAACGAGGGGTGGGCCTGGTGGGGCGGGCGCCCCGGCCCGAACGGGAGCGCCAAGCTGTACCAGATCACCCATGACTACCTGGAGGCGCAGGGCCTGCACAACATCATCTGGGTCTGGGCGCTGAAGGACGTCAGCGGCGGAGCCTCCCAGGCGGCGAGCTACTACCCGGGCGACAACTACGTCGACGTCGTCGGCCTGGACGTCTGGGTCAACAAGTTCCCGTCCACGGACTGGTACACCGCGCTGTCGAACATCGCAGGCACCAAGAAGCCCATGGCCCTGGCCGAGGTCGGCAGTGTTCCCCAGCCGGCCCAGCTGACCGCCCAGCCCAAGTGGGTCTACTGGAACGTCTGGCTGGACTACCTGACCAACACCTCCTACAACTCGAACGACTCGGTCAAGGCCGGCTACTACGACGCCCGGGTGCTCAGCCGCGGGGACATCCACATTCCGACGGGCACTCCGCCGACGAGTCCTCCGCCGTCCGGTGGGTCGCACACCGGGGTGATCACGGGTGTGGGTGGCAAGTGTGTGGATGTGGCGGCGGCGAACTCGGCCAACGGCACGGCGGTGCAGCTGTACGACTGCAACGGCACGGCCGCGCAGTCGTGGACGGTGGGCACCGACGGGACTGTGCGGGCTCTGGGCAAGTGCCTGGACGTGACCGGTCAGGGTACGGCGAACGGCACGCTGGTGCAGTTGTGGGACTGCAACGGTTCCGGTGCCCAGCAGTGGACTTCCGAGTCGGACGGGCATCTGAGGAACCCCCAGTCCGGGCGCTACCTCGACGTCCCCGGCGGCAGCACCGCCAACGGCACCCGGCTGCAGATCTGGGACCGCAACACCAACCCCTGGCAGACCTGGCACCTCCCCAGCTGAAACAGGTCTGACGGACGCACCCGCACCAGGACTCTGCCCTCGGGGCCGTCCGAGTGGCCACTCCCGGACGGCCCCGAGGCGCAGCCGCGCTCTTTCCGCAGTACCTCAGCAGCACTTCACAGGAAGGGTTCCGCCATGCGCTCCGCGTTGATCCTCTCGTCCCGACACTGCCGTCCACCGTCCGGCAGGCGTGCCGCAGCCGCCGTGGTGTCCGTCCTCGCCGCCATCGCGGCTGTCCTGACCGGGTTCGTCGCCCCGCCGGCCTCCGCCGCCGCCGTGTCCACCGGGGTGATCACGGGTGTGGGTGGCAAGTGTGTGGATGTGGCGGCGGCGAATTCGGCCAACGGCACGGCGGTGCAGCTGTACGACTGCAATGGGACGGCTGCGCAGTCGTGGACGGTGGGCACTGATGGGACTGTGCGGGCTCTGGGCAAGTGCCTGGACGTGACCGGTCAGGGTACGGCGAACGGCACGCTGGTGCAGTTGTGGGACTGCAACGGCTCCGGTGCCCAGCAGTGGACTTCCGAGTCGGACGGGCATCTGAGGAACCCTCAGTCCGGGCGCTACCTCGACGTCCCCGGCGGCAGCACGGCCAACGGCACCCGTCTCCAGATCTGGGACCGCAACACCAACCCCTGGCAGACCTGGCACCTCCCCGGCGGAGGAACCACGACCCCGCCCCCGGGCTCGTGCGCCCCGAGCCTGGGCAGCGGCCAGTACAACACACCCGTCTCCTTCGGCGGTCGGACGTACCAGGTGCTCGTGCACATTCCGGCACGTGCCGCGGGGACCCGGCTGCCCCTGGTGCTGGATCTGCACGGCAGTCAGATGACCGGGGCGGGCCAGCTGTCGTACAGCAACATGGGGCCCACCGCCGACGCGAACGGCTTCATCGTGGTCGCGCCGACGGGCGTGGTCCCCAGTGGAAGCGGCTTCATCTGGAACGTGCCCTATGTGACGCCGAGCGGCACCCGTGACGACGTCGGCTTTCTGCGGCAGGTGATCGACACGCTCACGCCCGCGGCGTGCGTCGATGCCGCGCGGGTGTACGCGACCGGCTACTCGGGCGGTGGACGCATGTCCTCCGCCCTGGGCTGCCTGCTCGCCGACAAGATCGCCGCGATCGCGCCGGTCTCCGGGATCAGGGCGGGCCGGCCGGACCCGGCCGACCACAGCAGGCCGGACCTGTCGACCTGCACACCCTCGCGCGCGGTCCCGGTGATCGCCTTCCACGGGCAGCAGGACAACACCGACCCCTACAACGGCGGGGGAGACGCCACCGCTTGGCAGTACTCCGTGCCGGTGGCTCAGCAGGCGTGGGCCGGACTCGACGGCTGCACCACGGGACCGGCCACCACCCAGGTCAGCGCACATGTCAGCGATACCGTCTACAGCGGCTGCCGCGACGGCGCCGAGGTCCGGCTCTACACGATCTCCAACGGCGGCCATACCTGGCCGGACTCCCCTCAGGACAACGGCAACGGCACGGTCACCCACGAGATCAGCGCGGACACCCTGATGTGGCAGTTCTTCCAGGCCCACCCGCTGCCGGGTGCCGCCGCCACGTCGTCCGCGTCGCTCCGGTGACTCTTGCGTTTTAGTTGCCACGATTGAAGCGGCCTGCAGTGGTGACGTCAAGTCAGTGCTTGTCAGAGCATCGGTCGCTCACATTCACGAGAGCGGGTCTCCATAGCAAACTAGACCGTTCTATGGACACCCGCTCTCGTTCCGTCTACGTTAAGCAGCCATCAGCCGCTTCGCCCCGACGACGAGACGTCCGTCGCTGCGCGGCATGCAGTGCGGCGTTTTCCGTTCACCGACAAGGAAGTTGGCTCGGCATGCGAAGAACAGTCCTGGCAGGAACCGGCGTGATGCTCGCTCTCACGCTGACGGCGTGCGGCGGAGGCGCCGGCGGCGGATCCTCCTCGAACGCGGCGACCTCGCCCGGCGACCCAGGAAAGGTCTCCGGCACCATTACGGTGCTGACCAATCGCACCGACCAGGTGCAGGACGGCACGCTGGCGCGGTACGCCGCGGCGTTCAACAAGATCTACCCGCATGTGACGGTGAAGTTCCAGGGCCTCACCGACTACGAGAACGACGTCAAGATCCGTCTGAACAGCAAGAACTACGGGGACGTGCTGTCCATTCCCAACGCGGTGGCGCTCAAGGACTACCCGAATTTCTTCGCCCCGCTGGGCTCGGCCGCCGACCTGTCCAAGACGTACAACTTCACCGACCACGCCACGGTCGGCGGCCAGGTGTACGGCATCGCGAACATCGGCGACGCCAACGGCTTCGTCTACAACAAGGCGGTCTGGAAGCAGGCGGGCATCACCACCTGGCCCACCACCCCGGACCAGTTCCTCGCCGACCTGGCCGCGATCAAGTCCAAGACGCACGCGACGCCGTACTACACCAACTACCACGACGGCTGGCCGCTGACGAACTGGGGCAACGCGCTCGGCTCGCCGAGCTGCGACCCGCAGGCGAACGACAAGCTGGCCACGACCAAGGACCCCTGGTCGCCGGGCCAGGACCTCTACACCACGGACAAGCTGCTGTACGACATCGTCCACGACAAGCTCGCCGAGGCCGACCCGACCACCACCAACTGGGAGAACTCCAAGACCCTGCTCGGCACCGGCAAGGTCGGCACCATGTGGCTCGCCTCCTGGGCCGTGGTGCAGATGCAGGCCGCGGCGAAGCAGGCCGGCCAGGACCCGGCGGACATCGGCTTCATGCCGTTCCCGGTGCAGGTCGACGGCCACTTCTGCTCGGTGGTCAGGCCCGACTACCAGTACGCGGTCAATGTGCACTCCGCGCACAAGGACGCCGCCAGGGCCTGGCTCGACTGGTACATCAACAAGTCCGGCGACGCCGCAGCCAGCCTGTCCCCGTCGTCCGTGAGGGGCGCCCCGCTTCCGGCCGACCTCGTCCCCTACCAGGCGAACGGCGTCAAGTTCATCTACCTGACCAACGACAGGACCGCCCAGGTGGACGAGATCGACAAGGCCTCGGAGATCGGCATCAACGGCCAGGACTACCCGCAGCACCTCGTGGACGTCGCACGCGGCGCGGCCGGCGGAGACCTGGCCAGTGACTTCAACGACCTCGACAAGAAGTGGTCCGACGCCCTCGGCACGGTCGGCTGACCCGGTCCGAGGCCGGCAACGGCGGTGGGCCGCACGCACGGCGGCTCACCGCCCGTTCGGCCGGCCGGATGCGACCGCAGACGACCCGCCGCTCGACCGAGTCGGCATCCGAAAGAAGGAGCAGATGAGCGCACCGCAGACCGCGGGCCTGGGGGTGGGCGCCCGCACCGCGCCACCGGACGAAACCCGCGACCCCGGACGGGGAGGAGCCACCCCGCGCCGCACCCGCCGCGCCCGGTGGTTCACTCCATGGCTCTACCTGCTGGCCCCACTGGCGCTGCTGGCCGTGTTCACCTACCTCCCGGTGGCGGAGATGCTGTCCTACAGCTTCACCGACTGGGACGGGCTGAGCCCCACCCGCGACTTCGTCGGCCTGGACAACTACGTCGACCTGTTCACCCGCCCGCAGCTGTTCCAGGTCTTCTGGGTCAGCCTGTTCTACCTGGTCGGCTCGGTGGTGCAGATCTGCGCCGCGCTGTACTTCGCCACCGTCCTCAGCTCCGGGACCCGGCTGCGCAACCTCTTCAAGGGGATCCTCTTTTTCCCCTACCTCATCAACGGGGTCGCCATCGGCTTCGTGTTCCTGTACTTCTTCCAGTCCGGCGGCACGCTCGACACCGTGCTGCACTGGTTCGGGGTCGGCCCGCACCTGTGGCTCGGCAACCCGCACCTGGTCAACGTCTCCCTCGCCGGGGTGTCGGTGTGGCGCTTCATGGGCCTGAACATGGTGCTGTTCCTCGGCGCGATCCAGTCCATCCCCCCGCAGCTCTACGAGGCCGCCGCGATCGACGGCGCGAACCGCTGGCAGCAGTTCCGCTACATCATCGCGCCCAGCATCAAACCGATCATCAGCCTCAGCGCGATCCTGGCGGTCTCCGGGTCACTGTCCGTCTTCGAGATCCCCTACATCATGACCGGCGGCTCCAACAACAGCGAGACCTTCGTCATCCAGACCATCAAGCTCGCGTTCGAGTTCGACAAACTCGGCCTCGCCTCGGCCGCCGCCGTGGTGCTGCTCGTCATCGTCCTCCTGGTGACCTGGCTGCAACGCCTGCTGCTCCCGGAGGAGAGGGTGGAACAGTCGTGACCGCACTGTCCGCGCCGGGACTGCTGAAACCGCCCCGCGCCCGAGCCGCCGCCGCAGTGGCCCTGAAGTACCTGTCCCTGGTCCTGGCTTGCGCCGTCGTCCTGGTCCCGCTGGTGGCGGTGCTGCTCACCAGTCTGCGCACCAGCCGTGAGGCGACGGTCGAAGGACCGCTGTCCGCGCCGCACGACTGGCTCAACCTGCACAACTACGCCGTGGCGTTCACCGACGGGCACATGCTGCGGGCCCTGGGGAACACCACCTTCATCCTGTTCTTCTCGCTGATCGGCACCGTGCTGATCGGCTCCATGACCGCCTACGCGGTCGACCGCTTCCAGTTCCGCTTCAAGAAGCTGGTGCTGGCGCTGTTCCTGATCGCCTCGCTGGTGCCGAGCGTCACCACCCAGGTGGCCACCTACCAGGTCGTCAACAACCTCGGCGCGATGGACACCCGATGGGCGCCGATCATGCTCTACCTGGGTACTGACATCGTGTCCATCTACATCTTCCTGCAGTTCATCCGCTCCATCCCGGTCTCGCTCGACGAGGCGGCCCGACTGGACGGCGCGAACTCCTTCACCATCTACTGGCGGATCATCCTGCCGCTGCTGCGCCCGGCCATCGCCACCGTGGTCATCATCAAGGGCGTCGCGATCTACAACGACTTCTACATCCCCTTCCTGTACATGCCCGATGACAACCTCGGCACCATCAGCACCTCGCTGTTCCGCTTCAAGGGCCCCTACGGCGCGCACTGGGAGATCATCTCCGCCGGCGCCGCGCTGGTCATCCTCCCCAGCCTGGTCGTGTTCCTCGCGCTCCAGCGCTTCATCTACAACGGCTTCGCCGCCGGAGCGACCAAATAGCCCGCTCCGCCATCCGCCTGCCACCCGCAAGGAGACCGTATGAAGGTCAGCACACCGCTCACCCGCGGCTGGATCCTGAGCCTGGACACCACCAGGCACCGCCCCCCGCAGGCACCGGACATCCTGGTGGACGAGCGCATCCCGGCGACCGTGCCCGGCTGTGTGCACACCGACCTGATGGCCGCGGGCCTGATCCCGGACCCGTACCTGGACCGCAACGAGTCGGACCTGGCCTGGGTCGGCCGCGCCGACTGGACGTATCGCACCGTGCTGCCGTCCTCCACCGACCGGCACGAGCGCACCGACCTGGTCTTCGACGGCCTGGACACCGTCGCCGAGATCCGCGTCGGCGGCACCGTCCTGGGCACGACCCGCAACATGCACCGCTCCTACCGCTTCGACGTCACCGGGGCGCTCGCCGGCGGCCCCGCGCCGCTGACGGTGGCCTTCACCTCGGCCTACGCCGAGGCGGAGCGGTTGCGCACGCTGCTGGGGGACCGGCCCAACGCCTACGCCGAGCCGTTCCAGTTCGTCCGCAAAATGGCCTCCTCCTTCGGCTGGGACTGGGGACCGACCCTGGTCACCGCCGGCGTGTGGCGGGAACCACGGTTGGAGCGGTGGTCGACGGCGCGGCTGGCCGAGGTCCGCCCGGAGGTCACTGTGCAGGAGAGCACCGGCCTGCTCCGGCTCCACCTCGTCCTGGAACGTACCGCCGCGGGCCGGGACCGTGACCTGCGGTTGAGGATCGGGCTCGCCGGGACGGAGGTCCTGGCCGACCTGCCCGCCGGACAGGACACGGTCACCGTCGAGGCGAGCGTCGAAGGCGTCGAGCTGTGGTGGCCGCGGGGCTACGGCGACCAGCGGCTCTACAGCTGCGACGTCGTCCTCATCGACGCCGCCGACGGCACGGTCCTCGACAGCTGGAGCCGCTGCGTGGGGTTCCGCACCGTACGGCTGGACACCTCACCGGACGCGCACGGCAGCGCGTTCACGCTCGTGGTCAACGGCACCCCGCTGTTCGCCCGGGGCGTGAACTGGATCCCGGACGACGCGCTGGTCACCCGGGTGGACGCCGCGCGCTACCGGCACCGCTTGGAGCAGGCCGCAGCCGCCGGCGTGGACCTGGTCCGGGTGTGGGGCGGCGGCATCTACGAGAGCGCGGCCTTCTACGACGCCTGCGACGAACTCGGCCTGATGGTGTGGCAGGACTTCCTGTTCGCCTGCGCCGCCTACCCCGAGGAAGAGCCGCTGCGCTCCGAGGTCGAGGCCGAGGCCCGGGAGAACGTGGTCCGGCTGATGCCGCACCCCTCCCTCGTCCTGTGGAACGGCAACAACGAGAACCTGTGGGGCTTCCGCGACTGGGACTGGGAACCGGCCCTGGCCGGAGCCACCTGGGGCGAGGGCTACTACCTGGACCTGCTGCCGCGGACCGTGGCCCGGACCGACCCGACCCGACCCTACTGGGCGGGCAGCCCGTGGTCGGGCTCCCGGGACATCCACCCCAACGACCCCGCGCACGGGACAACGCACTCCTGGGAAGTCTGGAACCGCCGCGACTACACCGACTACCTCGCCGACGTCCCCCGGTTCGTCGCCGAATTCGGCTGGCAGGCGCCGCCCAACCACGCCACGCTCCGACGATCGATCAGCGACCGACCGCTGACCGCGGGTTCACCGGGCATGCTGCACCACCAGAAGGCCGAGGACGGCAACGGCAAGCTGGACCGCGGCCTCGCCCACCACTTCGCGCCGGCGGCCGACTTCGACACCTGGCACTACCTCACCCAGGTCAACCAGGCCCGCGCCGTCGCCACCGGCATCGAGCACTGGCGCTCCCACTGGCCCCACTGTGCCGGAACCATCCTGTGGCAGCTCAACGACTGCTGGCCGGTGACCTCCTGGTCCGCCATCGACGGTGACGGCCGCGAAAAACCCCTCTACCACGAACTGAAGCGGCTCTACGCGGACCGGCTGCTGACCCTGCAACGGCGCGATGGACGGCTCGTCCTGGCGGCGGTCAACCAGAGCGGCCGACCGTGGGACGTCCACGCCGTCGTACGCCGGCTCGACGCCCGGGGAAGCCTGCTGGCCGAACAGCACGTCAGCCTCCCGGCGGCGCCGTACTCCGTCGAACTCGCCGACCTGCCGGAGGAACTGGTCACGCCGGGCGATCCCCGGAGCGAGTACCTCGTCGCCGACGCGGACGGGCTGCGGGCGATGAGCTTCGGTGTCGACGACCACGAGTTCGCCTACCCGGTCGCCGAGATGACCACGCACGTCACACCGGTGCCCGGCGGTGCCCGGGTGACGGTGACGGCGCACACCCTGGTGCGCGACCTGCTGCTCCAGGCCGACCGGCTGCACCCGAACGCCCGTACCGACCGCGGCCTGGTGACGCTGACGCCGGGGGAGAGCGTCGAGTTCACCGTATCCGGCTGGAACGGTGAGGCGGTGGAAGCCCTGCCGGGCGCGCTGCACTGCGTCAATGCCAGCGCTGCGGCGTGTCCCGTCGGCGGTTCGGTGCAGTGAGCCCGTCCCGCTGAGGCAGTCCGTCCGAGCGGCGCGCGACCATCCCCCGGTGCGCGCCGCTCAGGCGGTCGAGCCGCGGCGCTCCCTTCAGCGGGTGGCTGCCGCCGGTCGGCGGTCGGCTGCGATGAAGGCAGCACCGACGAGCCCGGCGTCGGCCCGCAGTGCCGCGCGCTCCACCCGTACGCCCGCGGCGAAGGGCAGCACGGCGTAGGACGCGAGGTGGCGCCGCAGCGGAGGGAAGAGCACATCGTGTGCTTCGGCGACGCCTCCGCCGATGACAGCCACCTCGATCTCGACGAGCGTCGCCACCGCCGCGATCCCGGCCGCCAGGGCGCGCGCCGAAGTGTCGAACGCGGCCAGCGCAACGGCGTCGCCCGCGCGGGCGTCCGCAGCCAGCGCCGCGCCGTCGGCGGCCCCGACCGGCTGCCAGCCGTTGCGCACCGCGCGCCGAAGCAGCGACGTACCGCTGGCCAGCTGTTCCAGACAGCCCCGAGAGCCGCATGCGCACGGGTCCCCGAGCAGGTCGACACTGATGTGGCCGAGGTGTCCGGCGTTTCCCGAGGGGCCGTTGCGGACGACGCCGTCCATGACGAGTCCGGCGCCCACACCGGTGGAGACCACCATGCACAGCGCGTCCCGACAGCCACGGGCCGCGCCGATCCGGTGCTCCGCGGCCGTCATCGCGACCGCGTCCCCGCACAGGACGATCGGCAGCCCCGCGACCCCGGGCAACTCCCGCACCTTCTCGACGATCGGGAACTGCCGCCACCCGGGGATGTTGACCGGACTGACCGCGCCCCGGGCGATGTCGACCGGACCCGCGCTGGCGATTCCCAGCGAGGTCACCCGCCCCCAGTGCGGCAGCGCGGCCAACTCGGCCACCACGGCACGGACGGCGCCGAACACCTCCCGGGCCGTGCCGACCACCGGGGTGCCGTACTGCGCACGGTGGAGCACGGTTCCGCGACCGTCCAGGACCGCACCGGCAATCTTGGTGCCACCGATGTCGACGGCGGCCAGAAGACCTTCCCCCGCCGAGGCCTGAATGAAGCGGACGCGCGTCTGTCGCTCGGTCAGATCCACCCTGCCATCCCCTCCATGAAGCCGTGGAAGTCGTCCCGATGGATCGAATGACCCGCGCCGGCCACGCTGCGCAGCTCGAATCCCCGCGCACGCAGGCGGCCCTGCTGCTCGGGCAGGATCCGCTCACTCGGATCCGCGAGCAGCACCAGGGACGGCACGAGCGCCGAGGCGGGCAGCGCGGGCAGTGGTTCCAGAGCTGTCACCGTCTCGGGGTCCCACCGCTCCAGGCTCAGCACCTCGTCGCCCACGGCCGCGGCACCCCAGCGCGGGTTGGCCGCCTCGATCTGCTCGTATGTCGCTTGCTTGTAGGCGCGGGTGGCGGCGCGGTCGCGGGGCGGGCCTCCCCAGGAAGGGTCGCTGTAGACAGCCCTGTGGACCGTCAGACCGCGCTGGATCGCGCGTTCCAGGACCATCGCGCCCAAGGAGTGGCCGACCGCCAGGTCCGGTTTGTACGGGCAGGTCGCGGTCACGGCGAGCGCCATGTCCGTCAGGGAGTACCGTCTGACGCCGGAGGCGCCGGCTGCGCGGGGACTGCCGCCGTGGCCGGGCAGATCGACGGCGAGGACCCGGTAACCCCGGTCGGCGAGCGCCGGCCCGACCCGGCGCCAGGTGCTGTGGTCGGCCATCAGGCCGTGCACCAGCAGCGCCACGCGATCACCGGTACCCCAGCTGTGTGCGGTGAGCTGCATCGTCGCTCCTCCCGTGACGGTGCGACGGCAGGGTGCACCGGCCGACGCCTCCTCGAACGTTTTACGAATACAAAGCGGGTGTTGCGTCAACGGCGAACGGCAGACCGGTTCGCCCAGCCCGGACGGCACTGTGCGCGACGAGGGAGTGCGGGAAATCGGACACGGTGGATTCCTCGGCTCAGAACACGGGAGGCCGACGCCGGTGCGGCCGTGCCGTCGGCGAAGCACCCCCACCCTAGAACGCCTAGCTAAAACGTTCAAGTGAAGTGCGGGATGCTGTTGCGGGAAAGCAGCCCAGGAGCGCCCGCGCCGACGGTCCGCATTCGGGCGATGGTGCTGTATACCTGTTCAGCGCTATGGTATGTACGCACTTCACCGTCTCGGCGCAGCCACAGGCCGGCGGTACGCCGAGGAGGGTTGTGCGGCAACTCGCGCGCTCCACTCACTGTGCGGTGCCCGGTATCTCGGCGACGACTCGAAGGCGGACATCCTGGTGGTTCGGACGACAGCGCCGGAGGGCGGCCGCAAGACCACGATCAGGGATGTGGCGAAGCTGGCGGGGGTGTCGCCCTCGGCGGTGACCATCGCCGTCCACGACAAACCAGGTGTCTCTCCGAAGACCAAGGAGCGGATCCTCCAGGCGGCCCGCGACCTGGGCTGGAGCCCCAACCAGGCGGCGCAGTCCCTGTCCGGGCGGGCCCTCCACACCGTCGGTCTTGCGATCGCCCGGCCGGCGCGGATGCTCGGCCTCGAACCGTTCTACATGGAGTTCATCTCGGGGATCGAGAGCGTGCTGGGTCGGCATTCCTGTTCGCTCCTGCTGCGGCTGGTGGAGCCGGAGGAGGAGATCGAGGTCCACCGGGAATGGTGGCAGGGCAACAGGATCAACGGCAGCATCCTGGTCGACCTGCGGGTGGACGATCCGCGCATCGCAGCGCTGTCCGAGATCGGCCTCCCCGCCGTCGCGGTCGGTCACCCCTCGCTGGCGGGTCCCTTCGTCTCCGTGTGGACCGACGACGCCGCCGCGACGGCGGAGGCCGTCCAGTACCTGGCGGCGCTGGGCCACCGTTCGATCGCCCGCGTCAGCGGACCGGCGGAGCTCGGCCACAGCGCCATCCGCACCGCGGCCTTCGCCGCCACCGCGCAGGAACTGGGGCTGACCTTCCGCACCGTGGTCGCGGACTTCTCCGCGGACCAGGGCAGTCGTGCCTGCCGCTCGCTGCTGCTGTCGGCCGAACGCCCGACGGCGATCGTGTTCGACAACGACCTCATGGCGGTGACAGCGCTGGGTGTCGCCGCGGAGTTCGGGCTGGCCGTGCCCCACGACCTGTCCCTGCTGGCCTGGGACGACTCGCAGCTGTGCCAGTTGACCCGGCCCACGCTGTCGGCCATGCAGCACGACATCTTCTCCTTCGGCGCCGACGTCACCGAGACGCTCTTCGATGTCATGAGGCACCAGGAGGTGTCGTCGCACGCGACGCAGGTCCCCAGTCTGGTGCCGCGCGGCTCCACCGCTCCGCCGCCCCACAACGCCGCGAGCAGATAGGGGCGGACCAGCGGGGGAGGCTGCAGGGTCAGGCTTCGAGGATCCAGCACAGGCGGGCCAGGCCCTTCTCCGGCCCCGGCCCGCCGGGTCGGCCGGGACGGGAGAATCGGCGGTGGGCGCGCTCGGTCGAGGTGAACGCCGTGCCGACGGTTGCTCGCGCGTCCCGTGCGGTCCGGAGGTCGAGCCAGCCGTCCGGCGTCGGGCGCGGATCCAGTGCCCGCGCACGTAAGTGTTCCGGCAGCAGGGCATGGGTCGGACAGCGGGCCGCCTGGGCGTCGGCCCAGGATCGCGAGACGAGCCCGGCCCTGGTCAGACCCAGCAGCCGACCGATGTCTCGCGGTAGGTGGCCGCCGGCAGGTCGGGGTGCCCCGAGCCGGGTCGGGACGGTCGACGCACTGCAGGTCAGGGCCGCAGGTAGAGGACGTGCTGGGCGGCGGTTGCGTCGCCGCGGGGAGCATGTCCCGGCGTGGAGGCCGGTGTCGCCCAGGCGTCCCGGGTGGCCGACAGGGGCATCGCTTCAGGCTCGGGCTCCCGCTCCTTGCGGCGCGAGCCGAGGACGAAGGCGAGGATGAGAACGATGACGATCAGGGAGCCGATGGCGGCGCCGGCGGCGAGCGCCTCCAAGGGAGTGAAGGTGGAGGTACCGATGGAATCCGCTGCTGACAACATGGCCTTTCCCTTCGTCGTGCGGAAACTCCTTACGCCCAGCGTCACCTCGTTCGTGGATGGGCGCATGATGCATCGATCCTGCACTGATTGAGCGCGATCCCCGATGGGATCGTGCCCCACCACTGCGTGGGCCGGGGCACCACCCGTCACAGCCGTTTCCGCGCGACGTATATCCTTGGTGCAGCGAGTTGCAACGTTTTCGCAGGGAAAGGCCAGGAGTGGATCCGATGTCTGCGTCCGAACCCCCGGCCCCCGGTCTGAGCACGGGTGCTGTCGCCCGGCTCCTGGGTGTGTCCGCAACGACTGTGCGCAGCTGGGAGCGCCGTTACGGGCTCGGCATCGAGCGTGAGCCCGGCCGCCACCGGCGCTATCTGCCCCAGGACGTGGCCCGGCTGGAGTACATGTGCCGACTGACCGCGCAGGGCATCGCCCCGGCCGAGGCCGCCAGGCAGTGTGCACGGCTCGGCACTGACCGCGAGGCGGCGTCCGAACCGCCGGCCCGGGCCGTGCCTGCGGTTCGGCCGCGGGCCGGCGGTGGGAACGCGCTCCCGGTGGGTCGCGCCGGCGCGGCATGCCACGGCCTGGCCAAGGCGGCGGTCCGCATGGACGGCGAGGCGATCGAGGAGCTCCTCGATGCGAGCCTGCGCCGGTTCGGGGTGGTGGAGACCTGGGACGCCCTGGCGGCACCCGTGCTGCGCGCGGTGGGCCGCAAGTGGGCCGGAGCGAACGGCCGCTATGTGGAGGTCGAGCACTTGCTCTCATGCGCGGTCAGCCGCAGTCTGCACCGCATGCCCGCCCCGGTGGCCAGGGATCCGGGCCGGGCACAGCCGCGTCCGGGGTTGGTCATGCTCGCGGGCACGCCGGGTGAGCTGCACACCCTTCCTCTGGAGGCCCTGGACGCGGCGCTGGCGCAGTTGGGAATCCGCACCCTCATGCTGGGGGCCGCCGTGCCGGCGGAGGGGCTGGTCTCCGCGTGCACGCGGACGGGGTCGGGTGCGGTGGTGCTGTGGAGTCAGAGCCCGCCCACCGCTGACACGTCCCTGCTGAGCGTCATGTCCGGTCTCTCCTGGGGGCCCATGGGGGCACGGACCGGGACGCGGGTCTTCGCTGCCGGGCCGGGATGGCAGGGCAGGGCGCTGCCCGCTCATGTGAACCGCCTGACCAGCCTGGGCGAGGCGACGGCCCTGTTGTGCGGGCCGGCCTGAATCCAATGCGAAAACGATGCGAGTAGTCCCCACGAGTGAGATGGGTGATGTTTGAGCTTCACGCGGCACGGTGCTGCGGGTTGAACGCCTTGGCACCCCCTCGGATGGTGAGGTGGGCCGAGAAGTACCTTTCGGGTCGGCCGGGGCGGTCCTGAATCCCGCGCGCATCCGTGCAGCGGCCTGTCGTCCCGAGGAGTGCCATCGGTGGGGGAAGCCTTGTCCACGAGCGGTGCCGAGAAGCTCGCCGAGCGCGCCGCCCCCGCATGGCCCCCACAGGCGTGCCCGCGCTCGGACGACCTCGTGAGCGGCGTGCCCGGCCACCAAGCCGGGGTGTCGCTGCCGCAGGGCCCGTTCGGTGCGGCGGCTGCCACGGAGGTCCGGCTCGGCCGCTACCTGTCCGAACGGCGGGCAGAGCTGGCCGCGCTCGATGCCGAGGCCGACGCCCTGCTGGGTGAGCCGCTGGCGGCGCTGGCGCTGCGCGGCGGTCGCCGGATCAGGGCCTGCTTCGTGTGGCTGGGCTGGCTCGCGGCCGGTTCACCGCCTGAGCGGGCCGAACCGGCCGCGCTGGCCGCCGCGGTCGAGCTGCTGCAGCTCTGCGCTTTGGTCCACGACGACATCATGGACGCCTCCCGGACCCGGCGCGGCGCCCTCTCCCTGCACGAGCAGTTCGCGGCCCACCACCGCGCGCACGCGTTGAGTGGCGACCCGGTGCGCTACGGGCAGGCCCGTGCGCTGCTCGCCGGAGACCTCGCGCTGCTGTGGGCCGAGGACCTGTACCGACAGGCGTCGTCCGACCTCGCGGGCCGGGCGGCCACCGACGCGGTCTGGCGCGCGATGCGCACCGAGATGGTCGCCGGCCAGAACCTGGACCTGGTGCTGCAGGCGGAGCAGTCCAGCTCCACGGCGGCGGCGCTGAGGGTCGCCGAGCTGAAGACGGCCCGCTACAGCATCGAGCGCCCGCTGCATCTGGGCGCGACCGCCGCCGGCGCCGATGCCGAGGCGGTCCTCGCCCTGCGGGCCTTCGGGCGACGTGTCGGTGTGGCCTTCCAACTGCGCGACGACCTGCTGGGGTCTTCGGCGACCCCGCGCGGACCGGCAAACCCTGTGGCGACGACCTCCGCGAGGGCAAACGCACGTTCCTGCTCAACCTCGCGGTCCAACGGGCCTCGCTGCGCGGCGACGAGAAGGCCCGGAAGGTGCTCCACGAGTGCGTCGGCAGCCCCGGTATGACGGACCGTGACATCGACCGGGTCCGCGAGGCGCTCACCTCGCTGGGCGCCCCGCAGGCAGTCGAACAACGGATCATGCGGCTCGTGGACGAGGGTGTCGCGCACCTGTCCACGGCTGCCGTTCCGCACGACGTGTCCCTGGCCCTGGCCGATCTCGCCCGGCAGGTCGCCGCCGGATGACGGACCCCCACGACCGCACCGCCGAACCTCCGCCCCGGAGAAGGAGACCGATGAGGACCATCCCTGGACCCACTGAGCACGTCGTGGTGGTGGGGGCCGGCCTGTCCGGCCTGGCGGCGACGCTGCACCTGCTGGGTGCCGGTCGCCGGGTCACCGTGCTGGAACGCGCGGACCACGTCGGCGGGCGGGCCGGGACCGCCACGATGGACGGCTACCGCATCGACACCGGGCCCACCGTGCTGACCATGCCCGACCTGCTGGACGAGGCGTTCGCGGCGGTGGGCAGCAGCGTCGCCGAGCGCCTGGACCTGGTGCCGCTGCACCCCGCCTACCGGGCCCTGTTCGCCGACGGCAGCGGCCTGGACGTGCACACCGACCCCGACGCGATGGAAGCCGAGATCAGGCGGTTCGCCGGAGGCCGCGAGGCAGCCGGCTACCGGCGCCTGCGCGCCTGGCTCGGTGACCTCTACCGGATCCAGATGCGCAGCTTCATCGACGTCAACTTCGACTCGCCGCTGGGCCTGCTGGGCCCTGATCTGGCCCGGTTGGCAGCGCTCGGCGGTTTCGGGCGGCTGGGCCCCAGGATCGGCAGCTTCCTGCACGACGAGCGGCTGCAGCGGGTCTTCTCCTTCCAGTCCCTCTATGCGGGCGTGCCGCCGGCCAGAGCACTGGCCGCCTACGCGGTCATCGCCTACATGGACACGGTGGCCGGCGTCTACTTCCCGCGCGGCGGCATGCACGCGGTGCCGCGGGCCCTGGCTGCCGCGGCCGTCGAGGCCGGGGCGGAGCTGCACCTGAACACCGCGGTGCGGCGCCTGGAGCGCGGCAGCGCCGGCCGGGTCAGCGCTGTGCACACCGCGGACGGCAGGCGGATCGCCTGTGACGCGATCGTGCTGACCCCGGACCTCCCGGTGGTGTACGGGCTGCTGGGCCGCGCGCCACGCCGTCCGGTGGCGATGACCTGGTCCCCGTCCGCCTTCGTGCTGCATGCCGGGACCACCCGCACCTGGCCCGGCCTCGCGCACCACTCCATCTCCTTCGGCCAGGCATGGGAAAGCACCTTCGACGAACTCACCCGCTCCGGGCAGCTGATGAGCGACCCCTCGCTGCTGATCACCAGGCCCACGGCCACCGATCCCTCGCTGGCCCCGCCCGGACGCCATCTGCACTACGTCCTGGCACCGTGCCCCAACCTGGACACCGGACCGGCCGACTGGTCCCAGCTGGGCCCGCGCTACCGCGACCGCATCGCCGCCGAGCTGGACCGCCGGGGGCTGAGCGGCTTCGACGCCGCCGTGGAGGCCGAACGCATCGTGACCCCGGCCGACTGGGCCGCTCAGGGCCATGCCGCCGGGACACCCTTCTCGGCTGCGCACACCTTCGCCCAGACCGGGCCCTTCCGTTCGCGCAACCTGCTGTCCGGAGCGCCCAACGCCGTTCTCGCGGGCTGCGGCACGACCCCCGGGGTCGGTGTTCCCACCGTCCTGCTCTCCGGGAAGCTGGCCGCCGCCCGGATCACCGGCACCGGTCCCGCCCGGCGCGGCGGAAACCGTCCCGCTGCCCGCGTGCCGCGCCCGCAGACCGCCGCCGTCAGCCCTGGAGCCCCGTCATGACCGCACACGAGCTCGCCGCGGCCGGGATCACCGACCCCCGTCTGCAGGCGGCCTACCGGCACTGCCGCGCACTGAACGCCGCCCACGGCAGGACCTACTTCCTGGCCACCCGGCTGCTCACCCCTGACCGCCGCCCCGCCGTCCACGCCCTGTACGGGTTCGCCCGGTGGGCCGACGACGTCGTCGACGACCTGGGCGCCGACGCGACCGCAGCCGACCGGGGCGCCGTGCTGGCCGACCTCGGCGCCGAACTGCAGGACGCACTGGCCGGTGGGCACGGCCGCAATCCGGTGGTCACCGCCGTGGCGGACACCGCCCGGCGCTACCGCATCGATGCGGACCACTTCAGCGACTTCATGGCCTCGATGCGGATGGACCTCGACACCACGGACTACGCCACCTGGGAGGAGCTGTCGCGCTACGTCCACGGTTCGGCGGCCGTGATCGGCCTGCAGGTCCTGCCGGTGCTCGGCACCGCCGTGCCGCGTGCCCAGGCCGCCCCCCACGCGGCGTCGCTGGGCGTGGCCTTCCAGCTGACCAACTTCCTGCGCGACGTGGGGGAGGACCTGGAACGCGGCCGGGTCTACCTCCCCGCCGACCGGCTGGCCGCCCACGGCGTCGACCACGACCTGCTCGACTGGTCACGCGGCACCGGCCGCGACGACCGTCGGATCTCCGCCGCCCTGGCGGACCTGGTCGCGTTCAACCGCACCGTCTACCGGGACGCCGAACTCGGCATCCCGATGCTCGCCGCGGTCTCCCGTCCGTGCGTCAGCACCGCCCTGGTGCTGTACCGCGGCATCCTGGACCGCATCGAGGAGGCCGGGTACCACGCGGTGCTGCACCGCCGGGTGTCCGTGCCCCGGCGCAGACGCGCGGCGGTGGCCCTGGCCGGGGCGGCCCGGGTGGCCGGCGCCCGCGCACAGCACCGCCTCAGCGCCTCGACACCCCGCCCCGCGGGCGGGCACCCACCCGCCGCTACCCCCGTCGCGCCCCCCGTCACCGCGACCGCCGCAGCGGCACGGGGCGCCGTGGCCGAGCAGGACCCGCGATGACCGGTCAGCCACGACGCCGCACGGCCTCCGCGCGGCGCACGCCGCTGGGGCTGATCGGCGCCGGCCGCTGGTCCGAGCAGGCCCCGACCTGGCAGGCGGCCCGGCCCGCTGTCATCGAGGCCGCCCTGAAACGGGCCCTCGCCCGCCCCTCCGGCAACTGGTACGTCCTGGCCGCCTCGCACCGCGTACGGCACGGGACCCCGCTGGGCCGCACCGTCGCCGGCGTGGAGGTGGTGGCCTGGCGCGACGGTGACGGCGCCCTGCACGCCGCCCCCGGCGCCTGCCCCCACCTGGGCGCGCCCCTCGCCCGAAGCCCGCAGATCGACGACCGCCTGGTGTGCCACTGGCACGGCCTGTGCCTGGGAGCGGAGGGGTTCCCCGGCTGGCAGCCCTACCCGACCTACGACGACGGCGCGCTGGCCTGGGTGCGCCTCGACTCCGTCGGGGGCGAGGAGCCCACGCCCCGGCCCCTCATCCCCGCACGTCCGGACCCGGACCGTTCGCTGCCCGTCGTCGCCACCGCCGTCGGTCACTGCGAGCCGGAGGACATCATCGCCAACCGTCTCGACCCCTGGCACGGCGCATGGTTCCACCCGTACGCGTTCGCCGACCTGGCCGTCGTCGAGTCACCGGCCGGAGCGCCGCCGCAGGCCGACGCGGCGGCCGACCGCTTCGTCGTCGAGGTGGCGTTCCGGCTCCGGGGCCGCCTGGGCGTACCGGTCCGCGCCGCCTTCACCGCACCGGAGCCGCGCACCGTGGTGATGCACATCATCGAGGGCGAGGGGGTCACCAGTGTGGTGGAGACCCATGCCACCCCGATGGCCCCGGACGACCGGGGACGGCCGCGCACCGCGGTGACCGAACTCGTGGCCGCCTACTCCGGGCGGCCCGGCTTCGCCCTGGCCCGGAAGGCGGCACCGCTGCTGCGCCCGCTGGTGCGGCGTTCCGCCGCGCGCCTGTGGCGGGACGACATCGCGTACGCGGAGCGACGCTGGCAGCTGCGCAGCACCGGTCGCTTCCCGGGCTGAGCGCGACCGGTGCTTCCCTCCTCACCGGTCATCCGAGCCGTGCCAGGGCGCGCAGTGCTCGGGACCGCCCGCCGTTCGGCACGGTCCACAGGTCCTGCCCGCGAACGCCCCACTGCGCCAGCAGGGCGTTGGAGGCGAGGAAACCGGTGGTCGCGGCACGCTCCATCAGCGCCACCGGCAGGTCGCTGCGCACGCAGTCGCCGGCGAGCACCAACTGCGGGTGGTCGGTGCCGACGGTGGGCCGCTCCAGGTAGCCGCCGACCGGGAACATGGGGCAGTCCGCGCGCCAGACGTGGCGCTGGTCGACCACACGGGCAGCGGTGGTCTCCGGGTAGATCCGGTGCAGTTCGGTCAGCGCCCGCCGCTGCACCTCCGTCCGGTCCGCGGCCGGGTCCACGGCGTAGGCGTGCAGTTCGACGACCGAGCCGCCGTGCTCCGCGGCCCAGCGTGCCGCCTCGCCCTCCCAGCGCTCCAGCACGCTGACGTTGTCCAGCGGCCCGTACCCGCTGGTGCCCAGGAACCCGGGGCGGTGCGGTGCCACCGGGCGGTCCAGCCACAATCGGGACACCAGGAACGGCGGGGCCTGGCGCAGGCCCTCGATCCGGCGCCGCCACAGCGCGTCCCCCAACGCGGGGGAGTCGCCCACCAGGCTGCGCAGGCCGCCGCTGTCCAGTGCCAGCACCACGCCGTCGTACCGGTTCTGCTCGCCGTCGGCGCCGCAGGCCACGGCGAACCCCTCGCCGCGCGGCCGTACCCCGGTCACCCGGGTACCGGTGCGGACCCGGACGCCGTGGCCGCGCAGGTACTCCGCCAGCGGCTCCCACAGTGCCTGCGGGAAGGGCTCGGCCGGGACGTCGAAGAGCAGGCCCTCGGAGGAGCCGAGGAAGTAGATGTGGAACATCAGTGCCAGTTCGGCCGCCGACAACTGGGCCGGGTCGGCGAAGAAGCTTCTGGAGAACACCTCGAAGGCCAAGTGCTGGGATGCCTCGGGGAAGCGGACCGAGCGCAGGAACTCGACCGCGCTGACGTGGTCCAGCTTCCGGTAGATCTGCGGGGTGCCCACGTCCATCAGCGGCAGCGCGGCGCGTGCGTCGATCCGCAGCAGGTCGCGCCAGCCGAACGTGGGGCTGAGGGCGGCGAATCCCAGGGCGCTCCACGGAGGAGTGCGGGGCACGTGCCGGAAGCTGTCGGTCGCCCCGCCCGCCCGCTGCAGCGGGTAGTCGGGCAGGCCGGTCAGCGCATCGAGGCCGGGATCGACGCGCCGCAGCAGGCCCCGCAGGTTGTAGTACTGGCGGAAGAACGCGTGGAATCCCCGGCTCATGGTGACGTTCGAGCCGTCCGCCAGGGTGGTGGACCATCCGGCCAGCCGGCCCCCCAGCGCGTCCTGCTGTTCGAGCAGGTCGACCGCCACGCCGCGCTCCGCGAGTCCGGTGGCCGCCGCCAGACCCGCGATCCCCGCGCCGATCACCGCCACCCGCGGCGCCGTGCCCGGCACCCTGGCCAGCCCCGGCGGGGCCGGATGGTGAACGGCGCGCCGGTCGCGGCCGCGGCGCCGCCGCTGCTGAATCGCCATCAGAACTCCCCACCGGGGCGGCGGGCGGTGAAGGTGTGCACGACCCCGTGCTGCCACCCGGTCATCGGGGAGCTGCGGGCACCGGCGAAGCCGTGCC
This sequence comes from Streptacidiphilus alkalitolerans, assembly GCF_042511045.1. Classification (NCBI taxonomy): domain Bacteria; kingdom Bacillati; phylum Actinomycetota; class Actinomycetes; order Kitasatosporales; family Streptomycetaceae; genus Streptacidiphilus; species Streptacidiphilus alkalitolerans. The sequence continues at coordinate 16,577 of NZ_JBHEZX010000002.1, read as the reverse complement.
GGGCAAGCCGCTCGGTGAACCGCCCGGCCGTGTCGAAGTCCAGCACGCTGCGCCACAGGTGCCGGTACAACGCCGTCCCGCCGCCGGAGACCGCGCCCAGCGGAAGGACGACGCCCCCGCACACCGCGGACCACACCGCCCGGTGCACGGCGCGGCCGGACAGGGCGTACTCGTGGACGGCCAGGCGGCCTCCGGGCCTGAGCATGCGGTGCACGGCGTCGAGTACCGCGCCCGGGTCGGCGGCGTTGCGGACCAGGTAGGCGGCGAACACCGCGTCGTAGGGGCCGGCCTCTCCGGTGCCGGAGAGCTCCTCGACCGGGGAGTGCACGAAGCGCACCGTGCTCGGCCAACGCTTCTCCGCGGCCTGTGCCAGCATCCCGGCGGATGCGTCCACGGCGGTGATCCTCGCCCGCGGATACGACCGGAGCAGCGCCGCGGTCGAGGACCCGGTGCCGCAGCCCAGGTCCAGGAGCCGTAGGCCGGCGCCCAGGTCGGGCAGCGCCAGGCGGCGTGCCGAGCGGCGCAGCGCCCGGTGGTAGCCCGGGTTGATCGCGATCAGACGGTCATAGGCGGAGGCGCCCCGGTCGAAGGCCTGGGAGAGTTCGGCTCCCTGCAGAAGTGTCATCAACGTCCTCTCTGGTCACCGGGTCAGTGCGACCCGTTGACAGTGGTGTGCGTGTGTCTCACTCGCCGACTGCGGTCCGCCGGCGGAAGGGGAGCTCCAGGCAGCTGAGCGCCATCGGCACGACCGGCGAGGTGAGCCCGACGGCGAGCTCGTCGCGCAGACCGGAGCGCCCGTCGAGGAAGCGCAGGAGCCGCTCCGGGGGGTTGCGGCGGAAGAGCCGGTCGAAGAAGTCGGCCCCGTCGATGCGGCCGGTGTCCAGGGCCCGGAGCAGGGCGGCGTCCATGGCCAGGTGCCGGGGCCGGTGCGAGCGGGGTGGAACGGGCACCGCACCCCTGGCGAGGGCGCGGGCGACGGCCCTGCTCTGGTGCTGCACGGCAGCGAAGGTGTATCCCGTGGAAGGGCGGGTGGCTCCGCCGGACGTCCCGATCCGGAACACCCGTCGGCCGACGCGGCGGGGGAAGTGCGCGTCCGTCATCGGGATCACTCCCTCCTCGACGCCGACGATCTCGAACGACCCCGCCCGGAGGCTGCCCAGATCGAGCACCGTGCTGGTGTAGTGCTCCAGGGCTGCCTCGTACTGGGCCCGGTCCAAGGGGGTGCGGGAGAACTGGGTGTACTCCACCAGCGCGTTACGCGGGGTCAGCGGGAGGACGTAGCCGAAGGCCGTCCCCCTGGCAGGCTGGGCCACCCGGAAGTCCATGAGGACGGCGGCGGAGGGGTCGAAGACCGGGACGCTGCAGCGAACGAACCAGCCGCGGAAGTGCTGCAGAAGTGTCGTACGCGCCGGCGGGAGCGATGCCCGAGGACGAGAGTCGAACACCCATCGTGCGCGCAGCGCGGCGGCTCCGCCCGCTGTCCGCAGGGAGACCTCCGCCGATGCCGCACCGTCCTGGACCGCGACGACGGAGCCGTCGACCCGACGGTAGGCCGGCAGACTCCTGATCTCCTCGGTGACCAGCGCGTCCATCGCGCTGGAGCGGAGCATCTTGTAACGCAGGCCGCCCAGGGGGAAGTCGGCGCGCCCACCGTCGCGCCCGTAGATCGCCAGACGGTCCCAGCCGTGCTGCACCGCGGCGTCGAGGGACCCCTGTGGGTGCTCCCACCAGCACCAGGTCCGCTCCGGGGCCGCCCCTGGTGCCGAGGGGGCCGGCGAGACCAGGACCACCCGCAGATGCCGGGCTTCGGGCTCGCGGACAAGCGCGTGCACCAGGGAGAGGCCGGCCGCGCCCGCGCCGATGACCGCGACGTCGACGTCGTATGCCGTCCGGGAACCGGTCAGAGCCTGCGACACTCCCCACACCTTCCCGTACCGTGACCGATGCCACTCACCACAACCGTCCTACCAGGACAAAGGGCACGGTGACGGCGCGGACTTCACCGGCTGCCGCGGAGGCGGCGAATTCGCCGGGGCTGGTGAACGGCCCGGTGAGCTGCAGCACGGACCTGAAGGAGCGGGCCGCCCGCCGCCATTCCCGGGTCGACTGCAAGGGGCCCGCGAACCAGTGCCGACCACCGGGTCTCTGCACCAGCAGGAACTCGATGTCCTCCAGTACGGCGAACCACTGACGGGAGGGGACCGGGGTGTCCGGGAGCTCGAAGACGCTGGTCCATCCCTCCTCGGCCAGGCCAGTGGCGCGGGGGTAGACGAGCACCGGGCGGCCGTGCAGGAACTGGGGCCATGCCTCGGAGGCGGAACACGGGGGCCGGGTGTTCATGCGCCGATCACGCCGTCGATGCGGAGAGCGTGGGCGCGTCGTCGGCTGTCCCGCCCGTACCGCTCGTCATGCGCGTCTCACCGTCGTGTTGTCGCAGTCACCTGCGTCTTCGCAGGGTGTCGGTTGTCGTCGCTGTACGGGCGGCTTCGTCGGTCGATCAACCGGCGGTCCCGAACACGGGCAACCCTCCACCGCCCCCGAGGGTGCGGGCAACCTGCATCGTTCTTGCATTGCTTCGCAGCGAACGCTGCGGTGGGCCGGGCCTGCGTGGTAGGGATGGATCGTCTGTGTTCTCTGTGGAAGGCATTGCCGTGGTCAGTGTGGAACGTACCTTTGTGGTGGGCCGCCCCCTTGAGGTTGTCGTCGACTACCTCAAGGACTTCGCCCGGACCGAGGCATGGGACCCGGGCACCGTCCGCTGCGTCCCGCTGGAACCCGGGCCGGTGGCGGAGGGGTCCACCTGGCGCAACACCTCGGTCTTCCGGGGCCGGGAAACCGAACTGACCTACCGTCTGACACGCCTCGAGCCCGCCCGGCTGACCTTCGTCGGCACGAATCGGACCGCGACGTCGACGGACGACCTGACCTTCCGTGAGGTCGATGGCGGCACGTCGATCACTTACCGGGCAGACGTGACCTTCCACGGCTTGGCCAAGCTGGCCGCGCCGTTCCTGCGGGGTGAGTTCGAACGCCTCGGTGACGAAGTCGCGAGGACCCTCCCCGACGTCATCGACCGCTTGTGAAGCACTCGCCCGGCATGGAGTGGTCCGCGTCGGCGGGCAGGCCCGACGGATCGCGTCAGCGCACGAGTCGCTCCACCACACGGCCGAAGACGACGCGTCCGGCTCGTGCCAGCAGAGGGTCGGCGAGACGCGGGATCCCCAGCACGGCGATCTCCTCACGCCAGCCGACCACCGTTTTCGCCGCGTCGGTTTCGGAGGCGACGATGCTGAGCTCGGCCCAGCCCCGCACCACGGAGCCGTGCTTGACCAGGCGGCCCAGGCCCGGGCGGCCAGGCTCGGGCGCCTGGAACAGCAGGATCTCCATCGGGTCGTCGAAGCCGAGCGGTCCGACCGAGGTCCTGGCCGTGACCACGTCTCCCACCTCGCGCCCGGAGCCCTTCGATACGAAGACACGCGTCAGCGGCACCCGCTCCCCGTGCCGGGGCCAGTCCGTGAGCCGGTCCCAGCATTCCGCCGGAGTGCGGTGCACGGTGCGGTACAACTCGAAGCGGGCCATGGCGCCAGGCTAGTACCTGCTCGCCTTCCTGGTACTGACCGCAGGCGCGACCGGGCACCGGGGCGCGGTCGGCACCCGGGCGCTGGTCCTCGGTACGACGGTGGGTGCGGGGTTCGCCGGGATCTGGGCAGCGGTGCTCGTCACCTCCCGGCCCATGCCCACGACCGTCACGCCGGTCGTGGTCCTCATCGCTGCGGCAATGGGCTTCGCGGCCGCAGCGCTCGTGCTGACCGGCCGGGGAACCGCGACCAGCGGCGAGGCCGTGTCCGTGGCCCTGTACACGGGAACCGCCGCCGCACTGCTGATCGTCGAGGCACTGGCGGTCCTTTCCACCTACGGCCCGGCTTCGATGATCCCCGACCTGGCGTCGGCCGCGCTCACCCCTGCCGCCGATCTGGCGCAGAGCCGCAACGAGATCGAGGACCCCTACGTCGGCATCCTCTTTCTCGGCTGCCTGCTCGCCGCCGCACTCTGCGTGGCGACGGTGCTCGGCCGGCGGCGCCCGCCCACGCCCGACGCGGACACCCTGCGCGGGGAGACGGCCGGCACGGGGAGACGGCCGGCACGGCGGCCCCGGCCACTGGGGCGGAGGGCATCGGTCTGGGATGAGCGGGTTGTGCCCGCGGCGCGACCCCCCCCGGCCGCCCTGGCGGTGGTCCGGCGCCCTGGACCGCAGGCCTCAACGGCTCTCGCAGGTCAGGAGTCCACGGTGGCCAGGGCGTCGTAGGCGGCGGCTTGGCGCAGGGTTTCGAGGGTGGTGGCCTGCTGCTCGGCGCGGCGCTGCAGTTCGTGGAGCCGGTCAGTGTGCAGGCGGGGGTCCTCGGCGTGGGTGTGGGCCAAGGTGGTCCACAGTTGGTGTTTGCCCAGGACGCCCAGGCGCAGTGCTTCGAGTTCGACCAGGGTGCTCAAGGGTGAGCGGTGCAGCAGGCGGCCGTTGAGCTTCAGACGGGCGACCTTCTCCACCGTCCAGCCCAGGGTGCTGAAGCGGTGGTGGGGGGTGACGTCCAGGCTCCGCATGATCCGCAGGAGGGCGGCGCGGTCCTCGGTGATCTCCTTGGCCAGTGCGGTGACCTGCTCGCCCAAGTCGGTGCCGTGTTCGGCGTCGGCGAGGCGGTGGGCCAGTTCGATGCCGCCGGACGCCCCGGCCAGGTGGTCGTTGAGGTAGATCCCCAGCAGTTTGGCCGCGGGTGGGCGCAGTGTGCTGTTGTCGGGCAGGTTCTGGTCCATGGTTCTCCTTGCACAGTCGGGTCCCGCGCCTACCCCCGCAGGAGCGGTGCACATCGGTCGAGGGCCGGACCGTCGTCACCAGGTCCGGTCGGCTTGCCGGCAAGGCCGTCGTGCATGGGGATCCCCGGGGTGACCCCTCATCGCGCGGATATTTCCTCCAGCCGCGACACAGAAAAATCTATGCCAGCTGGAGTAGACATTGAGCGGTGGTGTGGTTATTGTTTCTCTCGTAGCCAAGAGGGCCACAGGGCCTGGCAGACATGAACTGCCGGGCAGCAGTGCGCAGTTGCAGGTGGTAGAGCGGTGCGGTGGTGGAGTTCCGGAGCCGAGCGGTTGCACGATGGCGACGGGGCTGGCAATCGCACCGGGTGGCCCGCAGTGACCAGGGGCCGCCGTGAGCAGAGGTGCGGTACCCAGCAGCGGAGCAGGTGAGTGGTACCTCGGTGAAGGCGTCGGCTGCGGGCGCGCGCACCGGGAGGTTCGGCAGCAGTACGTCAGTGAATGATCGCCAGAGGGAAGAACGGAGGAGCGAGGCATCATCAGGATCGCCCGGGCGGAAATCGTGAGCCCGGGTACCGCAGGACATCGATAGTGAGGTGGTCTGAGGTCAAGCAACCGCGATCCCCGCATCACCCGTTCTCCCCCGGACGGGTCAGCGGATACAGAGGGCCGGCGCCGTTCCGAGGCCGGCAGATGGTGTAGCAGTTCCTTCGGGGCCCTGGTGCCACATGGCACCAGGGCCCCTCCACGCGTTCCAAAAGAGAGGTACACATGACAGCAGACGCTTCGTTCGGTCGTCTGGACGACGACGACTACCCCGCCTACACCATGGGCCGGGCCGCCGAGATGCTCGGCACCACCCAGGGCTTCCTGCGCGCCATCGGCGATGCCCGACTGATCACCCCGCTGCGCTCGGCCGGCGGCCATCGCCGCTACTCCCGCTACCAGCTGCGCATCGCTGCCCGCGCCCGCGAGCTCGTCGACCAGGGGACCCCGATCGAGGCCGCCTGCCGGATCGTCATCCTCGAGGACCAGCTGGAAGAGGCTCAGCGCCTCAACGCCGAATACCGCCGCGCCGCCGAACCCGGAAACCCCAGCGCCACACCGTGACCGCCCAGGAGAGTCCGACCGCGAGGAGTCCGGCCCGGCCAGGCACGTCCAGGCCAGGACCGCGATCACGGCCCTGCCACCGGGGTGCTGCCGCTCACCGTGGCGCTCGCCCTGCCGACTCCCCAGGCCGTCGTGATGCTCGGCACCACCCAGGCCTTCCTGTGCGGCGTCGGGGACGCCCGCCCACCTTGGGCCCCCGTTCGGGTCGGCGCTCCACGTCCACTCGTCGATGGACGCCATCATGCCGGTGTGCCCGCACCGCAAGGGACTACGGGGGGATCATGTACGGGAAACAGGTCGTCATGCTCGGCTGCAGATACTGCAGGATCGTCTACACACCGGAGACCGTGACTGTGGTCCCCCAGCGCTGGGGGTTCACCCAGTACGACCATGTCTTCCGTGTGGACGGTCAGTGGCCGCTGCACCTGCGCCGGGCGATACGACAGCGTTACTGGCGCCGCCCGCGCGGCAGGATCTTCTATCTCAACGATATGCGACCGGTCGAGATCATCCCCAGGAGCGGCAGGTGGCTCCGCCGCCGGCCCGCAGCCCTGCGCTTCACCAGCAACTCCCGCCCCCATTGGACGATCACGGTCCCGATCACCGAGCACATGCTGATCGAGAACCCCGGATTCGTCCATCGGATCAACAGCCACATCTCCAGCGGCAAGCCGGACGTCCCCTGGCGGCGGCGACCGTGACCGAACATCCAGCAGTCTTCACGATCGGGCGCTGACGGTGCCCGCGGCCCAGCGCTTCCCCGCGGCCCGTGGGGAGAAGCCCATGCATCGCCGCCGCCAGCCTGGGACTCGACGTCGGCATCGCGTCGGCGAGCACCACCGGCACGGCCGACGTCCCCGGTTGTGCCGGCGGCAGCTCCAGCAACTGGACCTATATCGCTCATGTCACGGCCTGGACCGAGAACCTTCAGGACACCGTGAAGTGCGCGACCAGCAAGGCGTACTGACGGTCACCACCGGTCGCGTGCTGACCCCGCGTCGCAGAAAGGAGTGAAGTGGCTGCGGGGGCGCCGTGGCTGACGCCCGCCCTGTGCGCCAGGCCCCGCAGGGACAGAACGTCGGCCCCGCGTTCATCGCCGGGAGCTTCGCCTCCATCGCGGCGCTACGGGGTCGGAATGCCGCGCCATCACAACGGAACCGTGAACACCGACACTTGACGGTCTGCCCCTCGGCGGTGCTCGGCAGTCCGTCGACGGTGTCCGACGAGCCGGACACCGTCGGGTGCCGGCGGCCGGGCGACGAGTGGTCGCGGTGGCGGGCCCGGCGGCTGTCCTCTCCTACGATGGCGGGATGATCGCCTTCGCGCCGGCTGCGGTGTTCCTGTTGTTCCTGGCCATCGGTGTGCTGCGGGACAGGCGGCGGCTGGGCAATGCCGTGCTGCTGGGGCTGGTGCTGGCGGCGTTGGGCCTGGGGGCGGCGGTCTGGCTGCGTCGCTCGGACGCGCCGCTGACCGACGAGGCGCTGCTGGTCCTGGTCCTGGTGCCGGTGGTGGCGCTGGGGCTGCTGCCGCTGTTCCTGATCGCCAACGGCGTCGAGATGGTCCGCAAGGAGGGCCGCGGGCTGGGCAACCTGTTGTCGTTGCTGGCCGGGATCGGCCTGCTCTGCCTGGAGCTCTTCCTCGGTATCGGGCTCGCCACCGGTTCCCACACCCTGGGCCGGATCTCGGCGCTGCTGGTCGCCCCGGTGGGCTACCTGGGCTTCCTCTTCTTCTGCTTCGTCAGCTACGCCTTCGCCTACGGGCGGATCCGGCCCCGGCGCAAGGTCGACTTCGTGGTGGTGCTGGGGTCCGGGCTGATCGGCGGGGACCGGGTGCCGCCGCTGCTCGCCGGGCGGCTGGAACGCGGCCGACGCCTCTACCTGGCCGCCGAGGCGCGCGGGGCCGAGCCGTTGCTGGTGACCTCGGGCGGTCAGGGCCCGGACGAGAAGCTGCCCGAGGCGGACGCCATGGCCGACCACCTTGTCGAGCGCGGCGTCCCGGCCGAACGGATCATCCGCGAGGACCGGTCCCGGACCACCCTGGAGAACCTGGAGAACAGCCGGGCACTGATGGCCGAGCGCCGACCCGACTACCGCTGCGTGGTGGTGACCAGCAACTACCACGCTTTCCGCGCCGCGGTCTTCGCCCGCCGGGCCGGTGTCAACGGGCAGGTGGTGGGCGCGCCGACGGCCGCCTACTACTGGCCCAGCGCCACCATCCGCGAGTTCGTCGCCGTGCTGTACGCGCACTGGCTGGTGAACCTGCTGCTCTGTGCGCTGGTGACGGTGCTGGCCGCGGTGGGTGGGTGGTGGCGCTGAACAGCGGTGCGCTGCAGGACGGACTGATGACGGGACGGGGGTCACGGCGTAGGTGCAGCGGTTGCCGGCAGCTGGTAGTGCTGGTCCCGCCGGTCGTGGTGACCTGCGCGTGGCCTCGCATCGCCCGTGGTCGCCCCAGGGCGGCGCCGCTGAACGTGGCGGGGACTGCCCTATCGTGACTGTATGAGCGACGGCTATGCCTGGCGGGTCACGCCTGTGGCGGGACGGACTGTGCAGGGCGAGTGCAGTCACCTCGACCAGGCGCAGGGCCTCCCCGCGACCACGGCCCGGGGCTGCGAGGACTGCCTGAGGGAAGGCGGGACCTGGGTGCACCTGCGGCAGTGCCTCGCCTGCGGCCACGTCGGGTGCTGTGACAGTTCCCCGAAGAAGCACGCTCACGCCCATGCCCGGAGCGGCCACGACCTGGCCCGCTCCATCGAGCCCGGCGAGGACTGGGCCTGGTGCTACCCGGACGAGCTGTTCCTGCAGCCGTGCTGTTACGGTGCTGCCAGGTAGTAGCTGACGCGTTCCTCGCGAAGGCGGCTGCGGGTATGGACACCATCGGGCGGAACTCGTGGAAGAAGTCCCGCAATCCGCCGAAGCCGCTCTGGCCTGGGCCACCGCAGCAGGGGTCACGCCCCCGTCCCGGAGCAGGATCGAGGAGGTCCTGCCCTCCCGCGACGTCTTCGCGGAGAACCTCTTCCCCACCCTGCTGGACGTCCCGGGCTTCCCTACCCCGATCGACGACACCGGCGTGCTGCGGCACACGACGAGTTCACCGCTCCGGGGCGGGTCTCGTTCGGGTGTGGTCGTCCTCATGCTGTGTGTCCCTCGATCGTCGGGGTGGTGCGGGGAGGATTGTTAGCGTTAACATTGTGTGGTGCGCAGCCGCGATTCTGCGTCGGGGGGTTCAAGTCAGTGACGTTGCCGTATGGATGATGCACAGTCAAGACATCGCGCGCATTGTCCTGTCGGGAAGGTGAATCGGTTCGCGGGTTGGCGGTGGCGGTGACGCCGGCTTCCCTCCGGGAGTCGGTGTGGGCCTGCAGGGCAGTGTCCCCCAAGGTGTTGGGTGGCGGTGGGGTGGTAGGTCCCGGGCCAACTTTCCGGCACCGTGCGTTGGCTCTCTTGAGCTGCGGTTGTGTGATTCGAAGTACGATTTGCCGCTGCTGGTACGGGCCTGCGGTGACTCCTCGGTGGCCGCGGGGGCCTCGCGCGGTTCGTGCGTCCCGTTGTATTGACCGCTCCTGGCCCCGGTCGTAATATCCGTTCGAACCGATTCCGCGAACCGGTTCGCCAACCTTTCTGACGTGCACACTCCCGGCGGTCCCTGCGGAACTCGCCGCGACCTGCGCATGTGCGGCAGCCGTGGACAGCCCGGTCCTGCGCTCCAACCGGCAGATGGCACGGGGCGATTCCCGCCTCGGCCCACCGTGTGTCTGCCGGAAATCCGTACCAGCCGTTCTCATGGCCACCGAGGCTCCTCTCGGCTGCCGAGGCTTCTCTCGGCCATGTCCGCACCCGGTGTCCACCCTTGTGCGCCACGGTGTCGTGGTGCCGAACCGGAGGAAGAATGCTGACGAAGTCTCACTCGAGGCCGGGGCTGCTCGCCCTGGCCTCCGCAACGACGCTGGCGCTGTGTGCCGCGCTGCTCATGCCCGGTACCGGTCATGCGGCAGGAACCGAGTCGCTGAGCGTGAATCTGGCCTCGACCCGAGGGCTGGCGACCGGAGTCGGCGAGGGGTTTCTCTACGGCTTCAGCGAGGACGGTACGCAGCCGGCGGACCAGTACCTGCAGCCGCTGGGCATCAATGCGTTCCGCGGCGGCGGCTGGTTCTCGGGGGGCTGGATCAAGGACAACTACCAGTCGGGCCCGGCCGTCCAGGCCGACATCAACTCCATCCTCGCCGAGGCAGGACGGCTGACCCGGCCGCCCTACCACGCGCAGTACCAGGTGCTGCTCACCGACCTCTACGGTCTGAACGGCGGTCAGCCCTCGAACACGAAGTATCCCTGCGACAACGGCGACTGCTCGAACTGGGCCTCCTTCATCGACGCGACCGTGGGCGCCCTGCAGGCCTCGGGCCTGAAACTTTCCTACGACATCGACAACGAGCCGGACATCTCCGTGTTCTGGAAGGCAGGGGTCAACAGCACCCAGTACTTCCAGATGTGGGACACCGCCTACCGGGAGATCCGCAAGGTCGCCCCCGGTGCTCAGATCGTCGGGCCGTCCTTCGCCTACACGCCGCAGAGCAATCCGGGGCAGTGGTCGACCTGGCTGTCGCACGTCAAGGCCGCCGGAACCGTGCCGGACATGATCAGCAACCATGACGAGGGCGACGTCGACGACCCGGTCGCGGTCTCGCAGTCCCTGAACAGTTCCCTGTCCGCTGCCGGGATCGGGTCGCGGCCGTTGTCGGCCAACGAGTACCAGCCGGCGGACCGGCAGACCGCGGGGGTGACGGCGTGGTATCTGGCGCGGTTCGCGCAGTCGGGATACACCAACGCGATGCGCGGCAACTGGGTGTGCTGTGTGACCCCGAACCTGACCGGTGTGCTCACCCAGGTCAACGGGGCCTGGCAGCCGACCGGCAACTGGTGGGCGTTGCGTGACTACGCGGATATGACCGGCACGCTGGTCGCCACCTCCGGGCAGGTCGGCTCCACGGCGATCTCCGCGTCCGAGGACAGCACGGCCAAACGTGCGGTGGCCGTCGTGGGGGATTCCAACGGGTACACGGGCGCGGCGTCGGTGACCTTCAACGGCCTGGCCTCGCAGTCGTGGCTGTCGGGCGGCGGTAGCGTCAACGTGCGGGTGGACCGTATCCCGGACCAGGCGCCGCTGAGTGCTCCGCAGGTGGTCTACAACCAGACCGTGAGCGCGTCCGGCGGCTCGATCACCGTCCCGCTGACCTTCCAGGCCGCGCACGACGCCTTCGCGCTCTACCTGACACCGGCCGGGTCGGGCGGGGGCGGGGGGATCCCGGGCGGCTACCACCAGTTGGTCGTCGCGAACGACAGCCTGTGCCTGGACGTGTACGGCGCCTCCGGTGCCTCCGGCGCGGCCGTGGACCAGTGGACCTGCAACGGACAGAGCAACCAGCAGTTCCAGTTCGTCCCGGTCGGCGGTGGCTACGGCGAGTTGCAGGCCGACAACTCCGGTCAGGACGTGGCGGTGGCGAACAGTTCGACGGCCCAGGGTTCCCCCGATATCGTCCAGCAGCCGGTCAACGGCGCTGCCAACAGTCTCTGGTTGGCCCAGCAGCAGTCCGACGGGTCCTGGCAGTTCAAGAACCAGAACAGCGGCCTGTGCCTGGACGTGTACGGTGCCGGCAGCAACACTGGCCAGCAGCTGGACCAGTGGACCTGCAAGAACGCCGCCGGGACGAACCAGGACTTCAACCTCCGCTGATCCGTCGCAGTCAGCGACGGCCCCCGCAGTGGACGGGTGCCCGTGGTCGCGGTCGCGGTTGCGGCGCGTGACGGGCACCCTCTGCCGGAAAGGAAACCCATGTCCCTATCGAGTCGGTTACTGCGAAGCTGGCGGGCGCGGGCAGCCCTGCTCCTGGGTCTGGCCCTGATGGCCGGCGGGCTGACGGCGGTGGTCGCCGCACCCGCGCAGGCCGCCACCGCGATCACGATCAACGGAGCGTCGGCCGGACGCACCTTCGACGGAGTCGGCGCGATCAGTGGCGGTGGCGGCAACAGCAGGCTGCTGATCGACTATCCCGAACCGCAGCGCAGCCAGGTGCTGGACTACCTCTTCAAGCCGGGCTACGGCGCCGCCGTCCAGATCCTCAAGGCCGAGATCGGCGGCGACACCAACTCCACCTCCGGAGCCGAACCGAGCATCGAGCACGTCCGCGGCGTGGTCGACTGCAATACCGGCTACGAGTGGTGGCTGATGGAGCAGGCCAAGGCCCGCAACCCGAACATCAAGCTCTACGGGTTGGCGTGGGGCGCCCCGGGCTGGATCGGCAACGGGAACTTCTGGTCCACCGACATGACCAACTACCTGCTCTCCTGGCTCGGCTGCGCCAAACAGCACGGGCTGAGCATCGACTACCTCGGCGGATGGAACGAGCGCGGTTACAACATCTCCTGGTACGAGCAACTGCGCGGCGCGCTCAACACCGCCGGATACACCAACGTCAAACTGGTCGCAGCCGACTCGGACTGGACCGTCGCCAACGACGTCGACTCCAATTCGGCGTTCGCCGCCGCCGTGGGCGTCATCGGCACCCACTACCCCTGCGGCTACCGTTCCGCCCAGTCCACCTGTTCCGTGCCGGCAGCGGCCACGTCGTCCGGCAAGACGCTGTGGGCCAGTGAGAACGGCTCGGACGACTACAACGCTGGATCGCCGGCACTGGCCCGCGGCATCAACCGCGGCTACATCGACGGGAAGATGACGGCCTATCTGAACTGGCCGATCGTCGCCTCGATCACGCCCAACCTGCCCTATCCCACTATGGGCGTCGCGCTCGCCCCGCAGCCCTGGTCCGGCTACTACGCGATCGGCAAGAACGCCTGGGTCATGGCGCAGACCACCCAGTTCACCGCCCCCGGATGGCAGTACCTGGACTCCTCCAGCGGCTACATCGGCGGCAACCGCAGCAACGGCAGCTACGTCTCCCTCAAGTCCACCGACAACACCGACTACTCCACGGTCGTCGAGACCATGGACGCGACCGCTGCGCAGACCCTGACGTTCAACGTCACCGGGGGACTGTCCACCGGGCAGGTCCATGTGTGGTCCACCAACGTCAATTCGGGCAACTCCGCCGACTACCTGGTCCACGCGGCCGACCTGACCCCCAGCGGCGGCAGCTACTCTCTCACCGTCCAACCGGGGTACGTCTACACCCTGACCACCACCACCGGTCAGGGCAAGGGCAGCGCCACCTCACCCGCGCAGGGCGCCCTGGGCCTGCCCTACAGCGACTCCTTCGACAGCTACGCCACGGGCACCGAGGCCAAGTACCTGATGGACTGGCAAGGAGCCTTCGAGGTCGTCGGCTGCGGCGGCGGGCGCACCGGCCGGTGCGTGCGGCAGATGAGCGCACAGGCGCCGATCACCTGGGACACCCTCGTCGACCCGCACGCCCTGCTCGGCGACCTGAGTTGGAGCAACTACACCGTCTCCTCCGATGTGCTGCTCGAACAGGCCGGGTACGCCGAGCTGATCGGCCGGGCCACCACGCAGTCCTACTCCGGGCCCTCGGGGCTGAACGCCTACCTCCTGCGGGTCAGCAACACCGGAGCCTGGTCGATCATCCGCACCAACACCAGCAACACCGTCACCACCCTGGCCGGCGGCACCGTCGCCGCGCTGGGGACCGGCCGCTGGCACAGCCTGGCCCTGACCTTCGCCGGCAGCACCGTCACCGCTGTGATCGACGGGGCCACGGTCGGGGCGGCGAACGACTCCACCTGGGCCGTCGGCCAGGTCGGCTACGCCACCAGCCAGGGGGAGACCGCGCAGTTCGACAACCTGTCGATCACCCCCGGCAGCGCAGGCGGCGGCGGAACCTCGGGCACCGTGGTCGGCTCCGGTTCCGGCCGGTGCATGGACGTGCCCAACGCGTCGCAGACCAACGGAACCCAGCTGGAGCTGTGGGACTGCAACGGTGGCGCCAACCAGCAGTGGACCTCCACCTCTGCCGGCGAACTGCGCGTCTACGGCTCCGACTGCCTCGACGCCAACGGCCAGGGCACCAGCCCCGGCACCAAGGTCGACATCTGGACCTGCAGCGGCGGCACCAACCAGAAATGGTCGGTGAACGCCGACGGCACCATCACCAGCGTCCCGTCCGGGCTGTGCCTGGACGCGACCGGTGCCGGGACCGTGAACGGCACCAAGCTCGAACTGTGGACCTGCAACGGCGGCAGCAACCAGAAGTGGACCCGCAGCTGACCCCCTGACCGCCCGCGTGCCACCGCACACCCTCCCGTCCGGTGGCACGCGGCGCGGCCAGGACGCACCCACCGCCGCCGCCGTTCACACGCCCACCACCAACTTCCGGAAAGGCCCCCTGCCATGACCACGTCCTCCCCGCGCCCGGTCAGCCGCCGCACTCTGCTGGCTTCGGCTGCCGCAGCCGCCTCGGCGTTCGGCCTGCTGCGTTTCGCTCCCGAAGCCGATGCCACGGCCGGTCCGGGCGGCTACACCGCGAGTTGGGCCTCGGTCGACCAGCACCCGCCGGCGCCGGCCTGGTTCCAGGACGCGAAGTTCGGCATCTACTACCACTGGGGCGTGTTCAGCGTGCCCGCGTTCGGCAACGAGTGGTACCCGCGCAACATGTACATCGGCGGATCGGCGGAGAACCAGCACCACATCGCCACCTACGGCGACCCTTCGGTGTGGCCGTACAACAACTTCATCGACGGCGCCCGGGACAAGGCCGGCAACGTCGTCCAGTTCGCTCCGAAGCTGACGAGCGCGGGCGGCAACTGGGACCCGAACGCCTGGGCACAGCTGTTCAAGAACGCCGGCGCCCGGTTCGCCGGCCCGGTCGCCGAGCACCATGACGGCTACTCGATGTGGAACAGCACCGCGAACGAGTGGAACTCGGTCGGCCACGGCCCCCGACTGGACCTGGTGGGGTTGCACGCCCAGGCGATCCGCGGACAGGGCCTGAAGTTCATGACGTCCCTGCACCACGCCTACCACTTCAACGGCTACTACGACCACGTTCCCGCGCAGTCCACCGCGACCCTGAAGAAGCTCTACGGCCAACTGGGCACCACCGCGGAGAACCAGCTGTGGCTGAGCAAGCTCATGGAGGTGGTCAACGGGTACCAGCCCGATCTGATCTGGCAGGACTTCGACCTGGGCCTGGTCCAGGAATCCGCCCGGCTCAGCTTCCTGTCCTCCTACTACAACCAGGCCGTGGCCTGGAACAAGGACGTGGTCGCGACCTACAAGGACGGGTTCGACACCCTCGGCGAGGTCTTCGACTACGAGCGGGGCGGCCCCGGCGGCCTGCTCACCCCGTACTGGCTGACCGACGACGCCATCTCCTCCTCCAGTTGGTGCTACACGGTCGGCCTGGGCTACTACACCACCCAGGCCCTGCTGCACGCACTGATCGACCGGGTCGCCAAGGGCGGGAACATGCTGCTCAACATCTCCCCGATGGCCGACGGCACCATCCCCTCGCAGCAGCAGACCATCCTGCTCGGCATCGGCGACTGGCTCGGGCGCTTCGGCGAGGCGATCTACGCCACCCGCTCCTGGAGCACCTACGGCGAGGGCCCCACCGCCATGGGCGGCGGCTCCTTCACCGGGCCGAAGGCGGGCACACCCCAGGACGTGCGCTTCACCCGGAACCAGGCCAACACCGTGCTCTACGCCACCGCGCTGGGCTGGCAGGGCAGCACCATGACCGTCACCACCCTGAACGCCAATCAGTTCAACATCGGCTCGCTGACCTCCGCGCAACTCCTGAACAACGCCACCGGCAGTTACACCGCCCTGCCCAGGCCCACCCAGGACGCCTCCGGCCTGCACCTGGCCATGCCCTCCTCGAACGCGCCGTTCAGTGCCCTGGCCTACACGGTCAAGCTCACCTTCTCGGGCCAGATACCGGCCCTCGGATCGGGCGGTGGAGGCGGTGTCCCGACGGGATGGGCGAAGATCGCCAACGTGACCACCGGCCTGGTGCTCGACAGCGGAGGGGGCGTCGCCTCCGGATCGAACCTCAAGCAGTGGACCTACGACGGCAGCACCAACCTGCAGTGGCAGCTCATCAGCCTCGGCTCCGGCTACTACCGGATCGTCAACAACACCAACGGCATGGTCGCGGACAGCTGGGGCGACACCGCCAACGGCGCGCCCGCCCGGCAGGCGGCCTGGAACGGCGGCAACAACCAGCAGTGGAGCCTGAACAGCCTCGGCGGCGGCCGGTACCAGATCGTCAACCGCGGCACCGGCACCGCACTCGACGGCGCGGGAAGCACCACCGTCGGTGCGACGGCGGTGCTGTGGTCACCCAACGCCAGCACCAACAACGCCTGGACCATCACCGCGCTCTGATCGCCCGCCCGGTGAGCGCCCCCGGTCGGCGCGCGGTCAGTGACACGACCGGGGAGGTGATCCGGCCCAGCGCGGTGTCCGGTCCGGCCGGGGAGGGGTCTCTTGTTCCGCGGCCCGGCGTGCTTGCAGGGCGACCGCGTCCGGGGTCGGGGCCCGGGCCCGCAGGGCTGCGGCGGTGCCGGCGGCGACGTGGTTGTGGTGCATGTGCCGGTGCAGCGGTAGGACCTCGATGAGCGGGCGGGTCCCGGCCGTGTCGCGGTGGGCTTTGCGGGCGGCCTCGCAACGGGGTCCTGGTCGTCTCGTTC
>NZ_JBHEZX010000019.1:151281-155632 GCF_042511045.1 Streptacidiphilus alkalitolerans | reverse complement strand
GGCCTGCCCGGAGGAACGGGGCAGGCCGCAGCGCCGCGGAGGGAGGGATCAGCCCCAGTTCTCGCAGTGGTTGCCGAAGGCCGGGTTGAGCAGGCCGATGACGTTGACGGTGTTGCCGCACGCGTTGACCGGGACGTGGACCGGGACCTGGATCAGGTTGCCGGACAGCACGCCGGGGGAGTGCGTGGCCGCACCGGCAGCGTCGCTGCTGGCGGAAGCGGCACCCGCACCGGCGGCGATCAGGCTCACTGCTGCGGCGGCGACGAAGATGCTGCGCTTGCTGCTGTTCAAGACCGTGCTCCTTGATGGGATGAGAGGTGGTGCGTACATCCGCGGTGGGACGACTGACTGCACAACGCGCCGACCGGGCGTCCGGCAACGCCCTGGCGGTGATCGTCACTCAAACGCGTCACTCCCCGTAGCCGGGGCAACTCGTCCGGCCTAGTCCGGAGGCCGGTTCCGTGTCCCCGGCGCCCGCGGGGTCGTTGCAGACGCGTGGCGGCGGTGGAGCCGACTCCACCCCGGCGGTCCCGACCCGGCGGCGATTCCTCCTCGCCGCCGGGCCGGCGCTCCCCGGGCGCCCCTGGCGACGGGGTCTCAGTGTTCGGCGCCGGACCCGTGACCCAGGGGCCACCGTCATGGCCGTACGACGGAGCGGGACACGGCCCGCCGGAGTGAACCGGCGCGGACCGTGCCCCGCGAGTGGTGCCTACCTGCTGAGCCGGTGTCAGCCGGCGTTGTGGCAGCTGTTGCCGAAGGCCGGGTTGAGCAGGCCGATGACGTCGACCGTGTTGCCGCAGACGTTCACCGGCACGTGCACCGGGACGGCGATGTCGTTGCCGGAGAGCACGCCGGGGGAGCCGACGGCGGCACCGGCCGCGTCGCTGCTGGCGGCGGCGACACCGGCGCCGCCGGCGAGCAGGCTGACCGCGGCGGCGGCGACGAAGATGCTGCGCTTGCTGTTCACAGTGGGTCCTCTCAAAGACCGGGAAGGATCAGGTGTCCCGGTGGGTGTCCATCGAAACGTGGCGGCGGCGCCGACGGCCACGGCGGGTGCGGGGTGTTCACCCGAACGCGGGCCGGGTTCATCCGTGCGGCCCAACGAACGGTGCCCGCACGGCCGGTGAATCGTTCCCCCAGGCATGCCCGAGCCCCGCTGGTCCCGCATCAGTCCCGCCGAACTGTTCCCCGCCGCGGCCGAGTACTCCGACCGCGGCCGGCACGCGTCCCCCAGTCCCGACGAGCCCGTCTACAGCCAGCTGGTGCGCGAGTGGCAGTCGCGCGGGCTGATGCTGCCGGGCCAGCGGGACCGGGAGTGGGTCGAACTGGTGGTCCGTCAGAGCTGGCGCTAGCCACACCGGGGCCGACTGGTCACGCGTTTGGGTGAGGATCACCCGCCGTGCGTTGCCGAGAGCAGGGCGGGCGCGTTGGAGCGGGCAGTCGTCCTGTTCCCGGACGCGTGCAGCACCCTTGTCGTTCCTGAAGGAGCACCACCTTGAGCACCAGCAAGCACAGCATCCTGTTCGTCACCGCCGCTGCCGCGGGCCTGCTCGCCGCCGGTGCGGGCGCGGCCTCCGCCAGCAGCGACGCCGCCGGCGGCGCGTTCGCGTCCCCCGGGGTCGGCTCGGGCAACGCGATCCAGGTGCCGGTCCACGTGCCGGTCAACCTCTGCGGCAACAGCGTCAACGTCATCGGCCTGGTGAACCCGGCCTTCGGCAACACCTGCCACAACGCGGGCTGACACCCGCCCGCCGCACTGCGGCCCGCCCGAACACCGGGGCGGGCCGCAGTGCCGCGCCAGGACATGCGGAAGCCCCCGGTGTCGGTCGGGGGCTTCCGTTGCGCAGGGAAGGAAACGATCTCCCAGCTGGGCACCGGGGCCCCGCCCAGGGCTGTCCGGTGCATGCCTTCCACCCTGGTGGTGACCCGGCCGCCGACGCAAGCGGGTTCATCCGTACGGCCCACCCGCGCCGATTGTCATTCCGCGATCGGGTCCCGCGGTCGGCCGTGCCCTCCGCCGCCCCGGCCCCGTTACAGGGGACATGAACGTCATTCGACTTGTCACCGCCGCCGCCGCCGGTACGGCGCTGCTCACCGCCGCGGCCCCGGCCGCCCACGCCCTCGACTACACCCAGGCCCTCGGAGGCGCCGCGAAGACCACCGGGGTGGCCGCCAGGACCGCCGTTCCGGTCGCCGAGGGCGTCCTCGGCGACAAGGTGGGCCAGAAAGTGGAAGCGGTGCAGAAAACCGTGAAGGCCGGCACCGACGCCGTCGCCGGAGTCAATGAGCTGGTGGGCTGAGCGCGGCGCGCCGCGACCGCCGGGATAGGCAAACACTTCGTACAATGAGGATGTTTCCCGGTGGAGTGGCCGAGCGGTTAGGCAATGGCTTGCAGAGCCATGTACACAGGTTCAATTCCTGTCTCCACCTCAGAATTTGGCGAACCTGGAGCACAAGGCGATGCTGGAACGAAAGCCGCGCAAGGCGACGACACTGGTCACATTCGTCCTCCCCGCGGAGCACCCCACCGGTCCGGTGAGCGTGGTGGGCGACTTCAACGGCTGGCAGCCGGGAGCGCACCCCCTGGTCGAGCGGGCCGACGGCAACCGCGCGGTCACCGTCACCCTGTCCACCAAGGACCGGGTGGCCTTCCGCTACCTGGCCCACGGCGACTACTGGTTCAACGACGAGCACGCCGACGCGGTCGAAGGCGGCAACGGAGTGCTCTTCACCTGATTCTCCCCAAGGAACGACGTGGGCCCTCCGCGCAGTGCGCGGAGGGCCCACGTCGTTCCGGACGGTTCAGGAACCGTCGCAGTCCGCGGTGTTGTCCTGGTGCTCGTGGTGCCAGCCCTGCAGCAGCCAGCCGTGGTGGTGGTCCCAGCCGGTGACGTGCCAGGTGTGCATCGGGGCGGTCTGCTGGTCGCCGCCGCCGTTGCTGCAGCTGTTGCCGAACGCCGGGTTCAGCGCGCCGACCACATTGACCGAGTTGCCGCAGATGTTGACCG
This sequence comes from Streptacidiphilus alkalitolerans, assembly GCF_042511045.1. Classification (NCBI taxonomy): domain Bacteria; kingdom Bacillati; phylum Actinomycetota; class Actinomycetes; order Kitasatosporales; family Streptomycetaceae; genus Streptacidiphilus; species Streptacidiphilus alkalitolerans. The sequence continues at coordinate 152,624 of NZ_JBHEZX010000019.1, read as the reverse complement.
GAACGTCCACCGGGATCTGGATCACGTTGCCGGACAGGACGCCGGGCGAATCGAAAGCGGCACCGTAGGCGCTACTGTCCGCGCTGGCTGCTCCGGCGCCGGCGATCAAAAGGGCGCCGGCGGCGCTCAGCAGGAATCCGGCCTTGCTGACGGAACGCATATGAATCTCCTTCGAGGTGACGGTGCACCACGGCCGGACCGATATGAACGTCCGCCCATGGTGTTGTCCTACGAGTGATCCTTGGCGCTCGTCCGGAGAAGTTCTGGTTGCCACACGGAGTGTTCATGCGTATGGACCATCGGGGGCGCTGTGAATGCGCCGGAGGGCCGGGACGACAATGGGGATATGCCTAGCCGAGACCCTGCCTCCCGCTCCGCCGGCCCGTCCCGCCCGGTCCGCGTCCTGCGCGCCACGACCGTGGCGCTGCTCGCGGCCACGCTTCCGTTCCTCGCCGTCGGCTGCTCCGCCGGGAGCGACGCGGGCGTCCAGCGGACCGTGCCCGGTGCGGCGCAGACCACGCTCAGCAGCGGCCCGGACGGGGTGTCGCTCAGCATGAAGGCCCGCAACGTCGATCTGCAGCTGGACGCGGCGTCGGTCCGGCTCGACCCGTCCGGCACGGCCCATCTGGATCTGACGGTCCGCAACCTGGGGCCGGTGGCCGAGCACCTGTCGCTGGTGTCGGTGGTCGGCGGCGGCCAGGCGACGCTCAAGGGCGGCGCCGCCGCGACCGGGCCGCTGACCACGGCCGGGATCCTGCTCGACTCGGGCAGCAGCACCGGCTTCGACTCCGGGCCGAAGAACCCTTCGATCCTGCTGCCGGCGGACACGAGCCGGAAGGCCGGGGGCACCGAGTCGGTGATGCTGATGTTCGGCATCGCCGGCCTGGTGCACCTCGACCTTCCGGTGCGTGCGGCCTGACTGCTACTGACTACTCACGGGTGGTTCAGCTCACCGACAGGTCGTCGGCGTAGACGTTGCCCTGGGCGTACCAGCCGTGGACGTACACGGTGACGGTGCCGCTGGCGCCGGTGGTGAACGGGACGGTCAGCTTGGTCCAGCCACTGCCGCTGGTCCAGGTGCTGGCCGTGGCCCCGCCGCTGACGCCGAGGTAGGAGTAGTTGCCCTGGACCCAGCCGCTGAGCGTGTAGCTGTGGTTGGGGCTGAGGGTGAGGGTCTGGTCGCACTCGCCGGTCTGCGAGGAGCTGGGCGCGACCAGCAGGGCGTGCGAGCCGCCGTGCACCGGGGTGCTGACGATCGCGCCGCCGGACTGGCAGGTCCACGGGCTGAGGCTGCCGGTCTCGAAGTTCCCGTTGACCAGCGAGCCGGAGCCGCCGGTGGTCCC